>NZ_RCFQ01000005.1 GCF_003665155.1 Mariprofundus sp. EBB-1
TAACCAAAGCCTGGCCCCGTCATGGCCCCGTCAGTCGGAGCAAGCCTTAAAGATCCCTCACCCCAACTGTACTGGCTGTACATCCAGTCTTAATCAGTTTAGTACAATAGTATCTACACTCCATGTCTCTTTGCTATTTCTGAATGTATGCGTTTTAACACTTTCAAGCCGCTCATCCACATAAATATAAACGCTAGCAGTATCTCCACGACCTTTGGAAAAATTAACCACTTCAATCGAATAACTTCCTGGGTACCCTGGATAGGTAGAAATATTTTCTGGCCCGTAACCACTTTTATTGTCTACATCAAGCGACATATTACCGACACTCTTGTTGCTATAGTAACAATGACCAGCTGGCCCTTTTACATGCAGGTCTATATCTGAACTACTCCCATCCCATGTCAGTGTCGCACGCAATCTAGTTCGCCTGCCTTCATAGGATAGATTCAAGTTTTTTCGAGCCGCTATCTCTTTGGAGTTATTTGCAATGAATTCAAACTTCACACTATTATTTCCAGCTGCAAGGACAATTGGAGAGGAAAAACCACCATCATGGCTTACGCCAATATGTTGAGTATAACCGTTCACATTGACTTGAAGTATACCCTTTCCAATGAGAGAACGACTAACACTACCTGACACTTTAACAACATTCTTTTGAAAGGATTGATTATTATTCACTGATGATACAGATATTGTTCCTGAATATTTAGGTTTAAACAAAGCCAGATACCGTTGCCTTGTATCAGAGCTGCCTTTCTTAACCTTTCGTTTGCCCTTTTTGACTTCAGATAACTGAACTTCCCAGCCTCTAAACTGGCGTTCTTTCTTCTTTTGTTTGGCTACGAATTTATTATGCTGATCTTCACTGGCCTTTAGCTCTGCTTTTAATTGGCGAGCTTCATCGGCCCTACGGGCTTGCTGTTCTTCTGGAAACTCTTCAAACAGACCATCCAACTGCCCCAGTGATGATCCCGCAGAACCAGTACCTCCCTCTTCAGGAAAATCAGAAAAAAGATCATCCAGTTGATTCAAAGACTCTGTAGCAGCCTTCTTTTTTGCTTGCTCTACTTTATCCGCTTTTTTCGCTGCTATCTGCTTAACTGCCCACTTTCTGATGTAATAACTATCGATGGAAGCCCCTGCGGGTAAAATTTTTGTTTCGTAGTCTTCATAGCTTTTAAAATTCTTGTACAGCTTTTTCGCAGCATCTGTACTTAGATAACCTTGGGATGCAGCCTGCCGATACAACGCCGTCATGGATTTTCGAGGCTCATTAAACTGATAATTAAAGACACTCCCATCGGTAAGGAATTTATTCCAATTTGGACTTGCTGGAATATTCCATGACCATTTCCCCGCGCCGGCATCTATGCCATTCTGGCACACAAAAGCAGTTCCAAGGTACCCATTCAACCTATCTGATTGGATCAAGTAGGCTTCAACATTAACCCGAGTTTTTCGGCGAACTTCTTCTGGTAATTCACCCCAGAAAAACTCAAGTGAATCATTCCCCACTTTGATATAATTACTCCCCCCACCACCGCCTTCACCCATACCAGACCCTGCTGTCCAATTTTGCCAGCAGTTAACCACTGGCTCTCCAAGAATCGTCCAGGTTTTCCATTTCACTCTCATTCTGATGCGCAAAGTTAGATCCCCGAGAGCATCCTCTACATTGAGGCTGTACGATCCTTCATCGCTATATTCATATTTCGAGGCTGCCAATACACCTTGAGAAAAAAGTGGCAGACATAGAAGGCAAGCACCCACAATGTTAAATTTAATTTTGGTTATCATCATCGATAACTCCTTATGTTGTATCTATTCGAGTGGCTACGCCGCTAAAGGCCCCTCCCCGGCCCTCCCTAAAGGGAGGGAGGGTGATTTTCTGTCGCAAATCACGCAAAGGAAAAAAGTACAAAGGGCAAAGAAAAATTAGTCCTGGACGAGACGAAAGCCACTATCGTCGTCGCGAGCATCTGTAGAGTACCCGTAACGGTAGGCCGAACGCAGGCTGCTCGGAATGTCGAACCAGGAGCCGCCGCGCAAAACACGCTTACTACATACGCCTGAGGTCCAAGCCTCACCATTTGCTGGCGCCCTTTTATAATTTTCGTGGTAACAGTCCTCAACCCACTCCCAGACATTGCCTTGCATATCATATAAGCCGAAACCGTTGGCAGGAAATGAGCCTACAGGTGATGTGTTTACCCACTGATCTCTGCCTGATGCATGCCCTTCACAGCATTTATCTTTACCATAATTCGCATAGTCATGACTTGCACTGTTGCCCCAAGGGTATTGACTGCTTGTACCCGCTCGGGCTGCATACTCCCACTCAGCTTCGCTAGGTAACCGATAATGCTTACCTGTCTTTTGATTTAATTTCACTATAAATACTTTAACATTGTCCCAACTTATACTTTCTACAGGGCGGTCATCTGCTTTATAGCTACTCGGATTACTTCCCATGATACGCTTCCACTGTGGTTGGGTAATTTCATATTTACTCATCCTGAAACTATTAATGTGAACCGCATGTGCAGGTTCTTCATTTATATAACCATTACCAGCCAATAGCCCCATGCGAAAATCTCCTGCTGGAATACGCACCATCTCAATAGTAAGCCCTGCTGACCTGATTTTGTCATTCATAGCACTGGCAAATTGATGTGCTGCTTGTGAGGCGCGGCTGCTTTTACCTCGGCTGTTATCGATTAGAGTCGATACAATAGCTTCTGTGGTTTGTTCTCCCGTGACTGGGACAGAGCCTACTGCGTCAGGAATGCCCTGATCTGATAGCAGTAAATCAAGTATCTTGAGCTTGCCGTCATGCACAGCATTCAAACGACCCAAACGCTGATCCAGTGTTTCCCCCTGCTTCTTGGTTATATCGTATTCCAGCAGCAGCGCATGCAGCACTTTTCCAACATCAGCTTTGGATGCCTTTTTCACATGAGGTAAAAGTGGTCTGAAAGTTTCTACATCCCCCTTCTTAGCAGCAGCAATATACTTATCCCGGCTATTTACATTTTCATCCTGCCCATCCTGTGAACAACCTGCTCCCAGTAGAGCAATCACAATTAAAAATAATATTACTCGTTTCATTCTTCTATCCCCTCGGAAAATCCAATGGATCTGCGTCGATCATTACTTCGCAGTACATACCACCTTCACGACACTTAACCACCAGATTATTCACCTATATTTAAAGTAGACTTTAACCGACAAAAGATCAACACCTAGTCTTTTCCAATATGAAGTGAGTCTGAAATCGCAGTTGTTCTGTTCATCATACGGGGATGCTTATCCAGATGAACGAAAGGAAAATCAAAACAGTTACAGATATTTCAGCCTTTCTGGCTAGAACAGATCAGTCAGAACTGAGGCTCCAGGGTAGCAAAGATGACATTTAAGGATATTTGGGTCTTGATTCGCGCATTATTGCATTCCTCCACCCTTTACCATTGAAGCACATCATCCTGCAGCACACCAATAGCGTTTCATCATCAATAGTGATTCGTGCCATCCTGGCACTCACCCAGTAGGCGAGCTGAAGCTCGTCCAAATCAACTGTCCTGTTGGTTTGTGATTCAGAAAACGCACTTATTTTTAAGTATAGAGGTAAAAAATTGATTTTGGGCAATTCATTTGGATGAATTCGAGAGTCGGAGAAGTTTTATAGCTCCAGGATTAATTGCTGTGGGGAGTGATCATCCTCTCCGTTATCGAAGTTACTGGCGGTTAGGCCAATCAGGCGAACGGGGCACTGACCTGCTTCTGTTTGATCCAGCAGTTTGGGGAGTTGTGCTTCAATATCTTTCAGATTGGTGAACGGCTGTGGCTGAGAGAACGCCCGCGTGATCTGTTTGAAATCACCATATTTTACTTTCAAGGTAATCGTTTTGGGCATGAGCTTCTGGGCTTGCAGACGAAGCGATACTTTCTCAGCCAGTTTTTTTGCATGCTCCAACAGCTCTTCCCGATCCAGAATATCTTTGGCGAAGGTGGTCTCTTTGCCCAATGATTTACGCACACGGGAGCTTTTAACCGGTCTGTGATCAATGCCGCGTGCTGCCAAGTAAAAATACTCTGCCGAACTGCCCAGCACCTGTTGTAGATCTTCCCTACTCCAAGTCTGTAAATCTTTGCCGGTATAGATACCCAGTTTGTGCAGTTTCTTTTCTGTGGCTGGTCCTACACCGTAAAACTTTTTTATTGGCAGGCTCGCAACAAATGCTTCCCCGGCTTCCGGTCTCACCACATAGAGGCCATCGGGTTTATCCATGTCCGAGGCAATCTTTGCGAGAAATTTATTGTATGAGACACCAGCTGACGCAATCAGACCGGTCTCGGCCAGAATCTCTTTTCTGATCTGCTGCGCCATCTTTGTGGCTGAACCACCACATGATTCGGTATAGGTCACATCCAGATAGGCTTCATCGAGTGAGAGCGGTTCAACCTGAATCGCATAGCGCCAGAATATTTCCCGAATCTGTTTGGATACCTGCTGATATGCCTCAAACCGTGGCGGCACAAACAGCGCCTGCGGACAGCGTTTAAATGCCTGAGCGCAGGACATGGCCGAGTGAATACCGAACTCACGCGCTTCATAACTACAAGCCGCCACCACACCCCGGCTATTCGGTTGGCCTCCAACAATCAGCGGCTTACCACGATAGTCCGGATTGTCCCGCTGCTCCACCGAAGCAAAAAAGGCATCCATATCCACATGGATTATTTTTCTCTGTATAGCCATCGGTTCATACCCTAACAATGCAGCAGATATGTATGCAGGATTAAATTCCACAGCCTGTTTTTATCTCCATTACCCCTTAGGAGCTTTGGGGGCAGATACAAGGGCTTAAATCATGCATCACCCTTCCCGCTTTGGAGTGGAGGTTGGCTTCAAGCAGTGGTTTCACAACAATGGCAAAAAAAAGCCCCCTGCCAATCAACAAAGAATCAGCAGAGGGCTTTGATTTAGTGGAACTTTAAAAATTACTTGAGCTGATCGAGGTTACGAACTGCACCTTTATCTGCGGATGTGGTCAGTGCGGCGTAGGCTTTGAGTGCATTGGAGACCGGACGCTGGCGATCAAGCGGTTTCCAGGCATCGGCACCTTTGGCTTCCATGACAGCGCGACGGGTAGCCAGTTCATCATCGGAGATGGCCAGATGAATGGTGCGGTTCGGGATATCTATCTCAATAGAATCCCCCTCTTCTACCAAACCAATAGCGCCACCTTCAGCAGCTTCCGGGGAAGCATGACCGATAGAGAGACCGGACGTACCACCGGAGAAACGACCATCGGTGAGCAGCGCACACTCCTTGCCCATGCCTTTTGATTTCAGATATGAGGTTGGATAGAGCATCTCCTGCATGCCCGGGCCGCCTTTGGGGCCTTCATAGCGGATGATGACAATATCACCGGGTACGACTTTATCGTTGAGAATGGCACTCACAGAGTCATCCTGTGATTCAAATACACGGGCGCGACCAGTGAACTTCCAGATTGATTCATCCACACCGGCAGTTTTTACGATGCAGCCACGCTCTGCGATATTACCAAAGAGCACGGCAATGCCCCCCTCTTTCGAGTAGGCATGCTCTAAACTGCGGATGCAACCTGCTTCACGATCTGTATCGAGTGTTTTCCAGCGTTCAGATTGTGAGAATGCTGTCTGGGTAGGAATACCACCCGGTGCAGCACGGTACATTTCGCGCGGCGCACTATTGGCCTCATTCATCACATCGTTGGCATCCAGGCCCGCGCCCAGAGTAGCTGCGTGTACCGTCGGTACGTCTCTGTGGATCAGCCCTGCCCGATCAAGCTCGGCAAGAATACCGATCACACCACCGGCGCGATGTACATCTTCCATATGGTATTGTTGAACAGCAGGTGCAACCTTGCACAGATTCGGCACCTTGCGGCTCATGCGATCAATGTCGGCCATGGTGAAATCAACACCGGCTTCCTGCGCACAGGCCAAGAGATGCAGAACAGTATTGGTGGAACCACCCATAGCGATATCCAACGCCATGGCATTTTCAAATGCTTCAAAGGTAGCGATAGAGCGCGGCAGTGCAGAGTGGTCTTCATTTTTATAATAACGTTCACACAATGCCACAGCAGTGCGACCTGCTTCGAGGAACAATTCTTTACGATCTGCATGTGTCGCTAAAAGCGAACCATTACCGGGCAGCGCCAGACCGAGTGCTTCGGCCAGACAGTTCATGGAGTTAGCTGTAAACATACCGGAGCAAGAACCGCATGTTGGGCATGCCGAGCGTTCAACTGCAGCCACATCTTCATCCGTTTCATTCGGATCAGCCGCCATCACCATGGCATCGACCAGATCCAGATGTTTTTCACGATTATTGATGGTCACTTTACCGGCTTCCATCGGGCCACCGGATACAAACACCGCAGGAATATTCAGGCGCAATGCTGCCATCAGCATGCCCGGTGTGATTTTATCGCAATTGGAAATGCAAACCATGGCATCGGCAGTATGGGCGTTACACATATACTCCACCGAATCGGCAATCAGATCGCGGCTTGGCAATGAATAGAGCATACCGCCATGACCCATGGCGATACCATCATCAATCGCGATGGTATTAAATTCTTTGGCTACACCGCCGGCCGCTTCGATCTCGCGCGCTACTAACTGCCCCATATCTTTCAGATGCACATGGCCCGGCACAAACTGGGTGAAGGAGTTCACTACCGCGATAATTGGTTTAGAGAAATCTTCATCTTTCATACCCGTTGCACGCCAGAGTGAGCGGGCACCGGCCATATTTCGGCCTTGGGTGGATGTACTGGAACGGTAAACAGGCATTAGATTCCTCCGATAATTGGTAGCCGAAGCGTAGCGAAGGCATCTGACTGATGCACGCATACAAGTTAAAGTGAGTTCACCGACTAGCGCCAATGCATGTTACTGATACATGATCTTGGTGTTATGAGCACCATCTGATATGTATTGCACTGCGTGCTTATTGAACGATTCGCCCCAGACTCTCTACCCGTCATCGCCCTTATTGTGTATGCTGTGCTCCGATTGCAAGGAGAGATGTCGATGCAGGATACAAGTACCTTGTCCGCGCACCATGCCGGATTCTGGCGTAATTTTGTCATGCTGTTTATCAGCATGGCTCTGACAATATCGCTGCTCGGATTTCTGTTTTATCAACTTGAAATTCAAGAAGAAAGACAGCACATCATCGAACAAGACCAGCACCTGCACTCCTTTCAGCAAGCCCTGTTGACCGACACTCTGGCCAGTGCCTTTCGTTCACTCTCTTTTATTGCCTCTCAGGTGTACCGACATCACCCGTTTTCTGATCAGCAAGGTCAGTGGCAGATCTCCGAAGACAGTTTCTCTATTCTCGAATCGGCCCCCTCCTATGACCAACTGCGCATTCTTGATCATCAGGGGAAAGAGCTTATCCGCGTTAACCAGCATAACGATGCCCCTGATATTGTGGTTGATGCAGCACTCCAGAATAAATCTGATCGCTACTATTTCACTGAAACCATGCGCCTGTCCCGAGGCCAGATGTATCTCTCCGCACTGGATCTGAACACCGAACATGGCCAACTGGAGCTACCGCACAAACCAGTCATTCGTTTGGCCATGCCACTATTTGAGGGGGACAGAAAAGCAGGTGTTGCTGTGCTTAACCTGAACTTAAACAAGACACTGTTACGTTTTCAGCAGGTGGCAGACAAAGCCGCAAGCGAAGCTTATCTGCTCAACCAGAATGGTTTTTTTCTCTCAAGTCCACATCCCGAATGGAACTGGGGATTCATGATTCCGGGTCAGGATCAACAAAACTTCGCGGTGAAATTTCCACATGCCTGGCAACAGATGAACAAAAAGAGCCAGAACCAAGTTGAGGCTGGCAGTGACTTGTTCACATTCATCTCTTTTGATTTACTCAATCTGCTGGATCAAACCGGCCTGGATCAGGCGATAGTAAGCGGACATGATCGTTATATCATCGCTTCCAGACTATCCGCAGCCAGTTTTGCCCAAGCGACTTCACGGACGCGTTATAGTGTGACCATCACCTGTGCATTGTTAATGCTGGCCAGCATTCTATTGGCCTGGTTGCTGGCCCGCTATCGTCTGCAGCGTGATCTAAACTCGCAGGCACTGCACGAAAGTGAAATCAAATACCGGAGAGTGGTTGATGGTGCATTTGACAGCATTGTCATTCTGCAAGACGGCAACATTGTCTTTGCCAATGCTGCTGCCACGAAGGTATGGGGAAACACACAAGAAGAACTGACAGGCAAAGCCTTTCTGGAGCTGGTGCACCCGGATGATCATGCTCAGGTCATGAACAACTATCATCTCCAATTAGAGAATCACGGCAGTAATACACCCTATATTCTAAGGGTGATCAAACATAATGGAGAGATCGCCTGGATTGAAAGTGCAGGTAATCACATTGAATTTGCAGGCAAACCGGCTGATCTGGTTGTGCTTCGGGATATCACCGAACGCAGGCATGCTGAACATCAAGCCAGGATGCTTTCCCAAGCTGTGACCCAGTCCGGCGGATCGATATTAATCACCGATCACGAAGGCGTGATTGAATACGTGAACCCGGCCTTTTCACAAATCACTGGCTATAGCCCGGATGATATTAAGGGCCAAACACCCCGCATCCTTAAAAGCGGCAAACAGGATGCGTTGTTTTATCAAAACCTATGGACGACCATTTCCAATGGTCACGTCTGGCATGGTAAGGTGATTGACCGGCACAAGGATGGCACGCTTTTTCCAGCTATGCTGACCATTGGTCCGATCATCGATGATAACGGTAATATTACCCATTATGTTGGCTCACATTCCGATTTAACTCAGCTCGAAGCCATGGAGATGCAGCTCTCTCAGATGCAAAAAATGGAAGCCGTTGGCACACTGGCCGGTGGCATTGCCCACGATTTCAATAATATTCTGGCTGGCATTACCGGCAATCTCTATCTGGCCAAGCAGCGTATCAGGGCAATACCGGAAGCAGTACAGAAACTGGATAATATTGAAAGCCTCTCCTTACGCGCTGCTGAAATGATCAAACAGCTGCTCACGTTTGCCCGCAAGGGTCATGTCAGTATGAAGGATTTACCACTAACACCCTTTATAAAGGAAACACTGAAATTTCTACGTACGGTCATCCCTGAAAATATCGAAATGGATCAGAATATCTGCAACGATTCACTCCTTGTACACGCTGACAGCTCCCAGATTCATCAGATACTGGTGAACCTGATTACCAACGCACGTGATGCGCTTGAAGAGACCACCCGGCCCCGTATTACGATTCGCCTGAATACCTTTGATGCCAATGATACGTTTGTAAAACAACACCCTTATTTCCAGATGATCCAGTACGCACACCTGCGGATTGAGGACAACGGCTGTGGTATTCCTGAAGAACGGATAGAGCATCTGTTCGAACCCTTCTTTACCAGCAAAGAGCAGGGAAAAGGTACAGGACTTGGTCTGGCCATGGTGTATGGCGCTGTAAAAACCCATCAGGGATGTATTGAAGTGGAACGCCTGACAGATGGCGGTACAGCCTTCGATATTTATCTACCGCTTATTGTCCCATCATCACTCCCGCTCTGCCCCGCTCCACATACAGCTTCCGAAACAGCTTGCGGAGAAACCATTCTGCTGGCTGATGACGAACAAAATGTACGTGAGACCACAGCTGAAGTACTGACAGAGCTCGGTTATACGGTGTTGCAAGCAAGCGACGGAGAACAGGCATATACACTGTTTATGGCCCATCAGGATGAGATCGCTATCGCCATACTGGATATAGTGATGCCGCATTGTGGCGGCCTTGAACTGATCAGCCGCATCAGAGTGCTCCGCCCCGCCCTGCCAGTGATTTTCATGACCGGTTATGACCGAGAGCATGTCTTAGGTGATAAAGGGCAGATACCGCATTGCGAAATTCTAACCAAACCCGTGCAATTTGATGATTTAAACCACCGTATAAAATTAATGATTGTATGATATGTATGGCTGTGTGGTGACCATTCTTTGCTGGATAAACAGATAATATTATTAAACCCGAAGGCTGTCCGAGTATAGAAAGATCGGCACCGGGTTTGACAAGCCAGCCATCCGACCTGAAACTTTGGCTTATGAATGCACAGACACTGCTTACGCAGTTATACGATACCCCCGAAACAGATATTCTTGAACAAATCACTAATTTGAAAACCGAACTCGGTGATCAGGTGCTCATTCTCGGTCACCACTATCAGCGCGAAGAGGTGTTCGCCTTTGCTGATGTGAGCGGTGATTCGCTCAAGCTTTCGCAACAGGCGGCTGAAACCACTGCCCCCTATATTATTTTTTGCGGTGTGCATTTCATGGCTGAGACCGCCGATATTCTCACATCTGACGAACAAACCGTGATTCTGCCTGATCTGGCCGCTGGCTGTTCAATGGCTGATATGGCCAACGATGAACAGGTGGAACGCTGCTGGGCTGAACTCTCCGAAGTGATTAACCCAGAATTAAAGGTCACTCCGGTCACCTATATCAATTCAACCGCATCTCTCAAATCCTTCTGTGGTGAACATGGTGGCATCGTCTGTACCTCCGGCAATGCGCGCAAGGTGCTGGAGTGGAGCTGGGGAAACCGCGAAAAGATTCTCTTTTTCCCTGACCAGTATCTGGGAGAAAACACCGCCGTAGCTATGGGTATTCCCGATGAAGATATGATTGTCTGGGACCCCTTCCAACCACTCGGTGGCAATACAGCTGAAGCGATTGAGAAAGCCCGTCTTATTTTGTGGAAAGGCTTTTGTTCCGTACATCAGTTCTTCAAACCTGAACATGTTGAAACCATGCGCCAGAACCATGCCGGTATTGAAATACTGGCGCATCCGGAATGTTCGCGTGCTGTGTGTGAAGTTTCCGATTTCATCGGTTCGACCGAAATGATCATCAAGCATGTCGAGAGCGCACCCTCTGGCAGTAAATTTGCCATTGCGACTGAATTGAATCTGGTGAACAGGCTACGTATTGAATTCCCCGACAAACCGATCTGGTTTTTATCACCGATGATCTGCATGTGCTCCACCATGTTTCGTACCGACCCGCAGCATCTGCTTGTTGCGCTCACTTCTGTACGTGAAGCCATTGAACACGATCAGGCTGTAAGCAATCAAATTATTGTACCGCATGAACAACAACGCTGGGGCAAATTATCATTGGAAAGGATGTTGAACCTTGTATAAAGCTGTCACACCACTCGCTTCGTTACTTCTATCTCTGCTCTTTCTGGTTAGCTCAGCGAATGCCGCAGAAAATAGTCTGAAACAGGTGCAACAACAGCTAGATGACTTTAAACAGAGTGAACTCGCTATGTTTGCCCCGCAAACTATTGATCGGGCCAATGCCTTAGTTGGTGCGGCAATGCTGGCCAAAGATCAGTTAAAACGGGAAGAGAGTAAAAGTGCGGTTGTACTGGCCACAGCAAAACTGGCTGAAGCCAAACAGACTGCCACTGCGTTTAAAAGACGCTTCAATGATCTCATCTTATTACGTGACGATGCCAAGTCGATCGCAGAAATTGTCGCCTCACCCGGTCAATCGTCTGGTTATATTTCACCAACGCAAATTCTCAAACCTGCCAGAGACGCATTGATGCAAGCGATCAGTAGCCATGAACAGGGACAGCTGAATCAAACACAGGCTTATGCCGACAAGGCGCAGAAACTCTTTACGCAAATCATCTCCGATGCCATTCCACAACTCACAGAAATAACTGCCAGTGTAGTTGGTAAAGCGGCCAATAGCGGTGCGAAGCAATATGCTCCGAAAATATATCAACGTTCAAAAAAGAAACTGGCTGAACTGCGTAATTTTATGGATGGTTTAAGTCAGGTAATGCCATCACGGCCTGTAGATGGCCTTTATCTGGCTCGTGAAGCCAAACACATGTCGGAGCAGGTGAAATTATGGCGCAAAAAAACAGGTAGCCATGAACAGATAGTACTTGCTCAGCGCAGCTTGAAACTGAAACTGGCCAATGCACTTCATATCAGTTCTGCCACCAACCCCATGCTCACTGAGATCGAAGGGAAAGATCTTTTGGCCGCTCTGGAAAAAGCTAACCGGGATCTGGCTGATGAACGTACCGCACACAAGCAAACTATTGCGCTGTTGAAAAAGCAGGCGGCCGAAGAGCTCCAACGCCAACTCTCATTGCAAACTGAAAGTATGACATTGACCCAACAACAACGCATGTCCACCATCAAAGATGCCTATAGAGCAAAACTTGAACGCGGTCAGGCACAGCTTGAAAAAGAGACATTTGAAACCAAAAGACAGGCTAAATTGCATAAACTGTTCAAGAAAAATGAAGCCAGCGTTCTGGTTAACCTTGATGGATCACTGTTAATCAGACTTTCTGGTCTGCAATTCGCCCCGGGCAGAAGTAAAGTCGATGCAAAATATTATGATATGCTGGAACGCCTTAAACAGGCCATGGCAATCTATCAGGATCGATCCCTTAGCATTGAAGGACATACAGACAACCTTGGTGAAGTAAAACCCAATCAGCAATTATCACTGAAAAGAGCTGAGGCTGTACGTGATTTCTTAATTTCTTCCGGCGCTGACAGTTCACGTTTGAAAGCCCTTGGATATGGAGAAGTACGTCCCATTGCCAGCAATGATTTTCCACAAGGGCGCGCCATGAATCGACGCATTGATGTGGTTATTCAAACGGGCAAATAAAAGCATTGAACAGATCATAGTAGCTCAGTTACAGACCTATCAAATATTTAACTGCCGACAACACGTTCAGCACCATGCAAGATAAACGCTTATTGCTCCGCTAGCCGGTTGTACTACTACCTATGATTCATCGGGTTTTGCTTTACTCAATTGAAAGCGCAGCTTCTCCAACGCTTGTTGTGTTTCATGCAACTCATCCATCAACTGATCACGCGTTGGCGGCACGCGCATCTCTTTCAGACGCTCCTGTTTGGCTTCATCCAGATTATTGATTACCACAGCGATAAACAGGTTGATGATCACAAACGTGCCCATAATTACAAACGACACAAAATAGATCCAGCTCAAGGGGTGCATGGCCATGGCGGTGTACATCAGGTCAGTCCAGTCCTCTAAGGTGACAATGCGAAACAGCGTTAACAGTGAAATACCAAGATTACCCCAATGTTCAGGATCATGCGCATGAAACAGTTGCTGCCCAGCTACGGCATAAATATAAAAGATCACACTCATCAGAAGCATGACATTGGCCATACTTGGGATGGAGCGCATCAATGTAGTCACAATCAAACGCAGTTCGGGAATAGCAGAGATCAAACGCAGCACTCGCAACAGACGCGCTAATCGTGCCAGCATGGCTAACTCACCCGTACTCGGGATCAGGGCTAATAAAATGATGGTAAAATCAAATACATTCCAACCTTCACGAAAATAGTTACCAACTTTCGGAGAAACAGCATAGATCTTCAACGTAGCTTCAATGATAAATATCGTTAATACAATCCTGTTACCCCACGTAATCCAATGTCCATATTGATCCACTAAATCAGTCGATGTCTCCATGCCAATCAACACCGCACTGAGCAAAATAATTCCAATAATAAAACGTTCAAAGGCAACGTGGGCAATAATATTTTGAGCCAGAAGTTTCATATAATTTTCTCCACACATCCAATTTTATGCATCAGTATGAGTCACAAGGCGCGCAGCTTACTTTTCTTATCTGTGAATTTAAACCAACATAATAGATTGCCTTACACTCCCCCTATGAATCGCACTACGCAGCACTTTCATATATGGCAAAACACAAAATCTATTTATTTAAAAAGGAAAAGGGCTCGGATCATTATCCAGCCAATAGGATGTTTTAGCGGATATACGAAATAACACCTGGAAAGATGCTACAACAATGCATCAGCCAACCTGATATTCATCCTCAGGAAAACATACAGCATCCACTACAAACGGGTAAAATATAACGATCCAACACACCTAAGTGCCGTACCTTCATGACAGCTTACTTTTCAGATACAAACTGCGCATAATCACGAATATATTCATCTGCATTATAGGCATGCGACGCATACACCATCAATAATGCATCTTTTGAAAACTTGTACTGGATACCCCAGGTCATGGTAGGCATATACAGCCCCATATCCGGACTATTCAGACAGACTTCCCTGTTATTGGAACCATCATCCACCACCACGTTGACACTGCCCTTCATGCAAACAAGAAACTGTTCGCACTCGCGATGGGCATGCTCTCCTCTGACATCTTCGGAAGGTACATTATAGATACAAAAGGTACGAACCGGGACAAATGGAAGATCATCGGAAAATTCTGTCACAAGCAAGGAGCCGCGCATGTCTTCGAACTTTTTAAGCTGCCACAGCTCTGCCCCACCAACGCCCAAATGCGCGGGCCTCGAGGCCGTATGCTCGCTTTCGCTTACCACACTGTGCTGCTTACCTGTGCCCGTATAACCGACAATTCTGGCTGGATTACCAACCACAATAGCTTTTGGTGGTACATCTTTGGTGACCACTGCCCCTGCCCCAACCATCGCTTCCATGCCAATCCTGATACCGGGCAGAATAGTCGCATTGGCACCAATAGAGGCACCACGTTCAATCACACTAGAGGAAAATTGCTCCGGATACTGTCTGGAGCGCGGAAATTTATCATTGCTAAAGGTCGCATTGGGGCCAATGAAGACATCATTCATAATGCGAATGCCATCCCAAATCTGTACGCCACACTTGATGGTGACACCATCACCGATACTGACATCGTTTTCAATAAACACGCCGTCACAAATATTACACTGGCTACCGATCACGGCCCCGGGAAGCACATGTGCAAAAGCCCATATGCGTGTTTCTGAACCAATCTGGCTACTCTCGCAAATAGCTTGTTCATGTACAAAATAATTCATAGACAACCCCTTTAACACCCCTTAACGCTCAGAACTACCGGCAGAATAGTTTTTTCCACCAGCAAACAACAGCCTGGAAAAGATAAAGTTCAATGCAGATGTAATCGCAATGACTGCAAATACAGCCAAGCGAGCATGCATTCCCAGGGCGACAAACGCAGATGTCAGATACAGGCCGAGAAAAAATGAAAGCAGGTAGAGCAGAGCCAGTAACACTATCTGGCGAACACCGGTAGTAGCACTGCGAAACACATACTTCGGATATGCAATGGCGATAAAGGCAAAACCGGCGAGCCAGGAAACAGCATAGGATATTTCCGGATTTATAAAGGTGACCAGCAGTTGGTAGAGTGCAATTGTCAGTAATGTATTAAGGCCACCTGTCAGGGCAAAACGGATGACTTCAGCTTTCAAACGCCCGTATCGTCCGGCATCATCCTTCATGTCCATCAAACTGATGCTTCTCCTGCAGCAATGTAATGGGCCGTTTTTTGGTGTTTTCGTTGCAGCGCCAAACATAACTGCCAATGATGCCCTGCCCTAAAATCAACAAGGAACCAATGAAATAGATACTAAGAATAATCGGCGCATAACCGGGCACTGTAATCAGCGACAACATCCAGGAAATGGTCACCACCAGCGACACCACAAAGGATATGGCTATACCAAATCCACCCACCCACAGAAACATAAGAATGGGCAGATCAGAAAAGGCAAACACGCTATCAAGCATATAGCGCAGTTTACGACTGAAATTCCAGGCAGATTGACCAAGTTCACGCTTCTGTCGCTCGTAGGTGACAAAACCACGCCGGAACCCAACCCAAAACAACTGCCCGATCAGGGATGAGTTACTCTCTTCCAGCATCAGTAGTGAAGATCTGACCTTGTCGTTACAGGCAAACACATCAACACCACCATCGGGCACATCTCTGATCACCAGCCGGCGATAAAAAGTCCAGAACAGTTTCGACAACAGTTTTGTCAGCGATGGATCATCCCTTTTGGCACGAACACCAACAGCAACATCATGTTGCCCCCCGGCCAACAAGGCGAAAAATTCGACAATCAATTCCGGTGGTTCCTGTAAATCAGCAGCCATCACAGCAAACAATTCACCACGGGCAACTTCCAAGCCTCTCCGGATAGCCGCAAAGGAACCAAAATTTCGCGATAATAAAATCAACTGAGACATGAATGGCTGGGTCGATAATTGTTCCAGCAACATCGCATAACTATGATCTGGGGAACCATCTACAACGAATACTACTTCCAAATTTTCAATCTTCTGATTCAGATTACCAAGGGCAACAAGCAGAGCAGGAATATTTTCCTCATTCTTGTATACCGGAATGATGAGTGAATGAACGGGTTTACGCATGGGCCAAGCCTACACCATTTTGGCGATATACAAATCAAACACCTTTCCGATATGTTCAAGTTCATCATCGGTGATACCGGCATAACATGGCAATGAGAAAATTTCGGCCGTTGCGGCGATTGAGCGATCCAACCCCATCGATCTGAAAGGCTGCATCTGCATAGCTGGCTGGTCTGTATCCAATACCGGATAATGAATATCGGTAGCAATGCCATGGTAGGCTAGTTCATCCCGAATCAACTGGCGCTGAGGATGGCGCACCACAAACAAGTGACCGACATAAGCAGGTGATGCATGCGTCACCACCTCCACAATGCCATGACAATGCTGCTGCAGATACGCAGCGGCCTGCTGTCGGCGTGCATTGAGTGTTGGCAACGCTTTCAATTTAACGCGTAGAATGGCGGCTTGCAGTTCATCAAGCCGACTATTCCGACCCAGAGGCAGCGTACTCTCATACTTACCCTGCCAACCATATTGTCTGAGCTGCATGCAGGTTTGCGCTGTTTGCTCATTGTTGCTCACAATGGCCCCGCCATCACCGAGCGCACCTAAATTTTTCGTGGGATAAAAACTAAAGGTCGCCACATCCCCAAGACCGCCCACCATGCGTCCATGCATCATGGCACCATGTGCCTGAGCACAGTCTTCCAGAATGGTGACATCACTATGCCCCGCCTGATCCAGTGCGTCACGCAAGGCCGGCACATCCACAGCCTGACCATACAAATGTGTTGCCACCACGCAGCGCGTGATTGGAGATGCAGCCGCATTCACCTTGTTAATATCGAGCAACAGATCGCTCTCAGAGACATCCACATAAACCGGAACTGCTCCGATAAGATTGCAGGCTGTTGTCGCATAGCAACCGGCATTGGCCACGGTAATCACTTCATCACCACGCCGAACACCCAGCGCCCGCAGTGCAATTTCTAACGCGTCAGTACCATTTCCAACTGAAACACAATGTTGAACCGAACAGTAATCTGCAAACTCCTGCTCAAAGGCCTTTACATGCGCACCCAGCAAATAATATCCAGAGTCGAGAACATCCTTGATCGTTTTGTCGATCTCATCCCTAAATAAAGCATTTTCTCTCGAAGGCAGATTAAATAACACGTTCATGGATATCCTCATCTCATCTATGTCAGCAAGCCCATCACAGTTGCCTCAGGCTTGCAATAAAACGCATGCGTTTGATCTCGGCCACCGATACTGCATTAATGACAAACTTAGGCATGAACAATACCATTGCGAACAATCGACAATGCATTTATTTTTTTTAAACACCAACGCCTCAATGGCAAACAACTAATTCTCATGAGGGAACTCGAACCTGATGCCGGTGCAATACAATGATCGAACCTAATGCTGGTATGATGCAATGATCAAACCCGACACCTTAAAAATAGTTGTTCTATTCGCCGCCCTAGCCATGCTGTTACCTCTGCCTGTGATGCAATATATCGGTGAAGAGAGCTGGTACACCATGAGTGCCTACGAAATGTTCGTAAACCATAAATGGTGGCACCAAACCCTGTTTGGCTGGGATTTAGGCAAACCCCCTTTATTTAACTGGCTGACGATTGCTGTAGCAGAAGTAATCGGATGGGAGCATCTTGAAATCGCCCCGAGGATTGTTTCTGTTGTCAGCACATGGGCTTCTGCATGTGTCGTGTTTCTGATGGCTCGCCGACTGTTCCCCGGCCACGACACCACACCCTGGCTGGCCACATTAATCTACCTGACAATGGGCGAAGTTTTCTTCTGGTATGGCTGGCTTGGTTATGCCGATGCCACATTCGGTTTTTTCATTTTTTCCGCCATTATCTGTTTATGGATTGCTATTGAAGATAATAAGCTGAAATGGTTTATAGTTTCTCTGCTGCTCATTTCTCTCGCATTTCTGGTTAAAAATTTCAGTTGCTACGCGATTTATGGCCTAGCCGGCATGGTATTGCTGCACCGCTTTCAACGCTGGCATATGTTATCCAACCCGCTTTTCCTTGCCCTGGGCTTATTAGGGCTGGCTTTTCCCTGGGCATATCAAACCTACTTTATTCAATTTGGATCCAGCACCAGTGACACCCTTATTCATGCCATGCTGAACTTCAAAGGGTTCGGCATACTTGATTATGTGTACCACTGGATCAGTTACCCGCTGCTCTTCATTGCCCGTGCATTTCCTATGACAATATTATTGGTCTGGTTGATGTGGAAAAACAAACAACGCTACCAACTCTCACCCTACCTGATCACGCTCATCTGCTTGCTGATTGCATGTATTGCACCTTTCTGGGTCTCTGCTGCTGCTACGCCACGCTACCTGATCCCATTTTACGGACTGTTTGCACTGCTTCTTACCGGGCTGGTTCTGCAGTTGGATCATGATAAGTTAAAGCTGGCATTCAAAATCATGGTCATCATTGTTATCATCAAAGTGCCATATAGCTTTGGAATTCTCCCTTACATCAAAGATTGGAGACCTGAACGTGACATCAAAATTGTTGCTGAAGAGATCATGCAGTTCACTGGTGAGAAGCCTCTTCGTACACAAAATGATGTCTCGATTGGACTCAGCCTTGCCGCTTACATCAATGTACGCACGCCGCATGACCAATTTATTCACTGGTATAATGGCAAAGAACGACAGGTATTCATTCTAACCGAAGTCGAAGAACCCTTGTTCGGTAAAATGATCAAACACTGGCGACTGCAAGGCACAAATGCCTACCTGTATTGGCAACAGTAAAGCTCATATCTATCGGCCAAACATTGATGGCCTGTTGATATGCATCACGATGATCATTGTCGCACCGGCACAGAGCCTGAGTTTGCAGACAACTACCCAGTTGCCAGCCAGCGCTCTATAGTGTCGATTCGTGTAGCCAAAAATAGTATATACGGAGTACGATTTTGATTCTTGTCATTGGTGACATCATTGTAGATGAATTTATCTGGGGCGATGTAACACGCATCTCACCTGAAGCACCCGTACCGGTTGTATCGGTCAACGAAATAGATCGACGCCTTGGTGGTTCGGCCAATGTGGTACGCAATCTGCATGCGCTCGACACCAGTTCAGCCATGTTCGGTATTGTCGGTGATGATGAACCAGGCCAGTGGGTCAAACAACGCCTTGCTGAACTGGATTCGGATAACCGTGGTGTCATTACCAAAACCAATGACCGCCCCACTGCGATAAAAACCCGTGTGATTGCCCGTCATCAACAGGTGGTTCGTTATGATCGTGAGTGGACCCAGGCAGCACAGCCGGAAAGTCACCAACACTTAACAGATATAGTGAACGAACTATTGCCAAGCTCGACTGCCGTTATTTTATCCGATTATGGAAAAGGGGTGTTAACAGCTGACTTTATCCGACAACTCATTGCGCAGTTACAGGGTGGCATTATCGCGGTTGATCCCAAACCTGAACATACCGACGCTTATCGTGGTGCGACCGTCATTACCCCCAACCTCTTTGAAGCTGCCGCCATGGTCGGTATGCAGGCCATTAACAGCGATGAGCAGGCTGAAGCGATTGCACGCCAACTGCATGATCAGCTTGATCTGCAATATGTACTGCTCACCCGTTCTGAGCGCGGCATGACCCTGTTTGACGGTAAGCTTAGCCACCATATTCCAACCGCAGCGCGTGATGTGTTTGATGTCACCGGTGCCGGCGATACGGTGATTGCTGTATTCACAGCCTGTCTGGCACGCGGTGATGATGCCTTGAGCGCGGCTAAAACGGCCAATCGAGCAGCCGGCGTTGTGGTAGGCAAAGTAGGTACTGCCACTGCCAACTGGTCTGAAATAGAGACACACTGATGATGAATATTGCTATCGGTATTCCTGCCCGCATGGGCTCCACCCGTTTCCCAGGTAAACCACTTGCCATGCTGGCTGGTAAACCGATGATCGCACATGTCATTGAAAAAGCGCTTGCTGCTGATTTAGGACCTGTATTTGTAGCTACCGATGATGGCCGTATTGCAGCCATTGCCCGCAGTGCCGGAGCATCTGCTGTCATGACCCGTTCCGATCATCCCAGCGGCAGTGATCGCCTTGCTGAAGCAGTCAGAGAGCTCGACTGCGACATTGTTATCAATGTGCAGGGCGATGAGCCTCTGATTGATCCTGAGGCGATTCGTGCGGTGGTAAAGCCGTTTGAAGATGATGCTTATCTACCGATGGCCACACTGGCTCACCCGCTACGTGACATAAACGACCTGACCGATGCCAATGTGGTAAAAGTCGTATGCAATGCCAAAGGCCGTGCCATGTATTTCAGTCGTGCCCCTATCCCGTTCCCGCGCAGTGCTGCTGCGCAAGCCCTGCAACATGTGGGCCTATACGCCTATCGCAAAGAATTTCTGCTGATTTATCCTTCACTGGATGTGTGTGAAAGTGAACAGACCGAACAGTTAGAGCAGTTACGTGTATTGCATCATGGTTACGATATCGCTGTGACTGTGGGTGATTTTCACTGTATCGGTGTGGATACACCGGCTGATCTTCAACGTGCAGAAACATTGCTCACTGCACCTTAAACCCGCTGCGACATTTCTCTTTTGCACCCTATAGTGCATTAAATCACAGCGCATAGCTGCCACACAGCTCTATACTCTCCTCAGTATTACCGACAGGAGACTATCATCATGACGCAATGGATTTCACAATATTGTCGTATAAAAACAATATTTGGCATCATCGCCCTGCTCTCTTTTTCCGGCTGTGCGACCATGTCGCAACACAGCGATCTGTCAAAAGTAAAATTCACGCTTGATCATATCTCAGATGTCAGCGTTGCAGGCATCAATCTGACACATATCCAATCCCCTGAAGACCTGAATATGTTCCAGATTGCCCGCGCCACACTGGCTGTATCGCGAGAAAATCTGCCTTTGAATCTAACCCTTCATCTGAAATCAGAGAACCCATTGGCCAACAGGGTCGCTGCCAAACTTATACGCATTGACTGGACACTTGTGCTTGATGGCCGCGACACCGTCAGTGGCACCATGCATAACAATATCAAACTGACAGCAGGAAAAGTGGAATCCATCCCACTAAGCCTCAGTCTGAATATGTTCGAATATTTTAATGAAAAGTCAGCCATGGACATGCTTGATCTGGCCCTGGCTTTTGCCGGATCAGATGGTGCTATTCCACAAGGTGTAGCCCTAAAAGTGCGCCCAACCATTGATACCATCTTCGGCCCGATCACCTATGGCAAAGGCATTCTCATTGAACCTCGCCCTAAAGAGCCTACACAGGAACGCTTTATTTAGCGCCGCTTACAATGCCGCTGGAGACTCCTATCTATTATCATGCGTAGGTATAGTATCATTGGACAGCATTTTAATCTGAGCTAAATAGAGATGAATAAAATGAAATTCAGCTTCAATATGGAAGATGCAAGTCAGGTCTTTGTCGGCGCATTTGCGCTGGCAGTGCCAATCTCCTTTTCTGAAGAGGCATGGCGATTAGGAGAAACACTGCCTTTTCCTAATATCATGATGTTATTTGTGCTCTCATTACTATTTCTTACCATTTTCACCTACCAAAGTGTGTTTCAGAAAAATGTTAAATCTCGTTTGTTCGTATTCATATTTCGTATCGTGATAGCGTACTTGATGACAGCTCTGGTTGTTGGCTTGGTTTTACTCTGCCTCGATAAACTACCTCTACTGGACGATCCTGTAACATCGATAAAACGCATCATAGTGATTACTATGCCAGCATCTATGGGTGCAATTATTGTAGACAGTTTTGACAAAGAATAAGTTCAATAACTACTCTTCGCTGCCATTGTACATCATCTATAAAAACAATCGTTATCATTAAAACGTTCAATTTTACTTAAAGACTCACCCATTTACAATTTCTCTACAGAAGCAGTGTCTCTACAGAAGCAGATAAGCTTTACAAGGAGAGCGGAATGAAAAAAAACAATTCATTAACTACATCGGTGGGCATACCAATAGCCAATGATCAAAACTCAATCACCGCCGGAACTAACGGCCCTATTTTGATGCAGGATGTAGCGTTGCTTGAAAAGCTGGCGCACTTTAACCGGGAGCGGATTCCTGAGCGTGTTGTGCATGCCAAGGGAACAGGTGCTTACGGCACCTTTACATTGAGCAAGGATTTATCTGATTACACCATCGCCGATTTTCTACGAGCAGAGGGTAAACAGTCCGAAGTCTTTGTTCGTTTCTCAACGGTGGGCGGCGAAACCGGTTCAGCCGATGCAGAGCGTGATCCGCGCGGTTTTGCCGTGAAATTCTATACAGAACAGGGCAATCATGATGTGGCGGGCAATAATACACCTGTGTTTTTTATACGTGACCCTCAAAAATTCCCTGACTTTGTCCATACCCAGAAACGTGACCCGCACACCAATCTAAAATCAGCTGAAATGGTCTGGGACTACTGGTCACTGAATCCGGAAGCACTGCATCAAATCACTATCCTGATGTCTGATCGGGGTATTCCTAAAGACTATCGTCATATGCATGGCTTTGGTTCCCACACATTCTCATTCTGGAACAGTGGTGGTGAACGCTTCTGGATGAAATGGCATTTCAAAACAGTTCAAGGTGTTAAAAATCTGAGTGAAGAAGAGGCGGCCAAGATTCGTAGCAGTGACCCTGACCATGCCCAGCGTGATCTGGTAGAGGCTATCGAGAGAGGTGAGTTTCCCCGTTGGGACGTCAAGATTCAAATCATGCCGGAGATGGATGCCGAACAATGTGCATTCAATCCTTTTGATCTCACCAAGATCTGGCCACATGCCGATTATCCATTGATCGATATCGGTGTCATGGAACTCAACCGCAATGTTGATAATTACTTTGCGGAAACCGAACAGGCTGCTTTCTCACCCGGTAATATGGTTCCCGGCATAGGCGCTTCACCTGACAGGGTACTTCAGGCCAGGCTGTTTGCTTACCCGGATGCACAGCGCTATCGCATTGGAGCCAACTACAATCAGCTGTCTGTGAACTGCCCGCATGCAACATCGGCACATCACTATCAGCGTGCCGGAGCGATGGCGGGAGCATCATGTCCGTTTAATCATGGCACAAGCGACGGTGCCAGCCCAGCAGTTAACTATGGCCCCAACTCCAAAGGCGGGCCTGTAGAAACGGCATCCCTAAGCGAGCCCCCGCTACGTATCAGTGGTGATGCGGATCGCTACGACCATCAGGAGGGCAATGACAACTATGGCCAGGCTGGAGCTCTGTTTAAACTAATGACAGAGGATCAGAAACAGCAGTTGGTAACCAATATTGCAGGTGGTCTTCAACAGTGCTCAACCCCTGTACAGGAGCGTATGCTACCGCATTTTGATGCCTGCGATGCCGATTATGGCCGTCGTATTCGTCAGGCTATGAAAGCATAAACTGCGAGGCGCAAGGGTATCCGGCTCTTGCGCCTCCTTTTCTTTATGACGCTGAATGCAGCTCCTTTAACAACTCACCGAGCAGAGTAAATTCATCGCTACGACTACTGCCCTTGCGCCAGGCCAGACCAATCTCACGAAAACTCTTTCTGGGCATGGGATGAAGCTCCAGATCAGACTCTCCCCCTATCAATGAGTGCCGGGCCATCGCGGGAAGAAATGTAATACCCAGATCAGCCACTACCATCTGCAACAGGGTCTGCAGGCTTGTTGCAGCAAAACGACTGACCTGATCGGTCTCGCGAACATCACATGCCGCTAACGCATGATCGCGCAGGCAATGTCCATCTTCGAGCAACAATACACTTTCATCAGCTAGTGCATCAAAATCCAGTTTATTTTTCGTGGCGTTTACCCATTTACTGTCTCGTCTACAGGCAAGCAGAAAGGGGTCATCAAATAGTGGCATGACAGTCACGCCTCTCATTTGAAACGGCAAAGCAACCAGAATCAGGTCAAGTTTGCCATCGAGCAACTGCTCGTGAATCACGGCTGTTTTATCTTCACGCAGATACAGTTGCAGCTTTGGGAATCGTTTCAGAACCTCTGGAATGAAAGGCGGTAACAAAAATGGTGCAATGGTTGGAATAACACCAAGTGTCAATCGCCCGCTTAAAGGCGCTTGTCCACTTGCAGCGATTTCAACCAGAGCCTCCACATCGCCGATACACAGACGTGCCTGTCTGACAACTGCAGAACCGGCCTCTGTCATAATCACGCTTTTATTGGAACGATCGACCAACTGCACATCCAGCGTCGTCTCCAGCTCTTTAATGGCAATACTGAAGGCAGACTGTGATATATAACAGGCCGCAGACGCCTTGCCAAAATGGAGATAATCATCGAGTGCGATTAAATACTTCAGTTGTTTGATTGTAGGAATCACTTATACACCTCCGAGATCATCATCGATCTAAATAATGAATCGTTATCATTGATATATCCAATTTTATTTATGCTGATGATGTTTCTATAATTCATATCTAGTCCGCATTATTCATAAATACAGCGAGCTAAATAATGAAGTCCAGAAGGAGGATCAACCATGAAAAAAAGCAACATACTAATGGCTACAATAGTCGCGGGTTTGATGGGCCTGTCGCTATCAACTGCTGTTTTAGCATCCCCAGATTTAGGTAAAGGCGAAGCAAAGCCAAATCAATTCTGGTGGCCTGAGCAGCTCAATCTCAACCCTCTTCGCGCCCATGACATAAAGTCAAACCCTTATGGCGAAACATTTAATTATGCGGAAGCATTTAAAAACCTCGATCTTAAAGCTGTAAAGAAAGATATAGATACTGTGTTGACCACTTCACAAGAGTGGTGGCCATCAGACTACGGTAATTATGGTCCATTTTTCATTCGCATGGCTTGGCACAGCGCAGGCACATACCGCACACTTGATGGACGTGGCGGTGCGGCCGGTGGCCAACAACGCTTTGAGCCCCTCAATAGCTGGCCTGATAATGGAAATCTTGATAAAGCACGTCGATTACTTTGGCCTGTCAAACAGCAATATGGACAGAGTATTTCATGGGCTGACTTGATGATTCTAGCCGGCAATGTCGCCATGGAAAACATGGGCTTTAAAACGCTTGGTTTTGCTGGTGGTCGTGAGGATGACTGGGAACCTGATTTGGTTTATTGGGGCCCTGAGACCAAGTTTCTTGATAATAAACGTCACGACAAAGACGGCAAGTTGATGAAACCTCTCGCTGCTGTTCAGATGGGTCTGATTTACGTCAACCCAGAAGGACCAAACGGTAACCCTGATCCGCTGCTTGCGGCAAACGATATTCGTGAATCATTTGGCCGCATGGCGATGAATGATGAAGAAATTGTAGCCTTAATTGCTGGTGGCCATACGTTTGGTAAAGCACATGGTGCTCGTGATGTACCCAAATGTGTTGGTGTTGAGCCTGCTGGTGCCGCTATTGAAGAACAAGGCTTTGGCTGGAAAAACAGATGTGGTAAGGGCAATGCTGAAGATACAGTGACCAGTGGCTTTGAAGGAGCATGGACATCTTCTCCAGCTGAGTGGACTACCATGTATCTGGATAATTTGTTCAATTTCGATTGGCAGAAAACCAAGAGTCCTGCTGGAGCCATCCAGTGGATACCAACCGATGAGTCTGCTTCGAATCTGGTTCCAGATGCACATATAAAGGGTAAAACTCATGCTCCGATTATGTTCACCACAGATTTGGCTCTCAAGTTTGATCCAAGCTTTGAAAAAATAGCGAAGCGCTTCCAGAAGGATCCGGAAGATTTCGAAAACGCCTTCGCCCAAGCCTGGTTTAAGCTAACACACCGAGATATGGGGCCGCAGGCACGTTATATCGGGGCTGATGTGCCACATATAACGCTTGTTTGGCAAGATCCCATTCCGGCAGTTGATTATAAGCTGATTAATGCAGGAGACATTCAGGATCTTAAAGAAAAGATACTGCAATCGGGTTTGACTGTGCCTGAGCTTGTCGGAACAGCCTGGGCATCCGCGTCAACATTCCGTGGCAGTGACATGCGTGGTGGTGCAAATGGCGCACGCATTCGTCTTGAACCTCAAAACAGTTGGCAGGCGAATGATCCGGCTGAACTGAAGAGAGTGATTCAGGTCCTGGAGAAGCTTCAAAAGGAGTTCAATAAGTCGAAGCAAGACGGAACCAAAGTTTCACTTGCCGACCTGATTGTTCTTGCTGGATCTGCTGCTATAGAGAAAGCAGCGAAAGATGCAGGACACGGTATAAATGTTCCATTTAGGCCAGGCCGTGCAGATGCATCACAGCAACAGACTGATGTGAAATCTTTTTCAGTGCTGGAGCCAAAAGCAGATGGATTCCGCAATTACTTCGCTAGTGATAATGATAGATCACCCGCGGAAATGCTTGTGGACAAAGCAAGCCTGTTGAATCTAAGTGTTCCTGAGATGACGGTTTTGGTCGGTGGCATGCGAGCACTCAACGCCAATTCCGGAAAATCAAAACATGGTGTATTCACAAACAAGCCGGGAACGCTGAATAATGACTTCTTTGTTAACTTGCTTGATATGTCTACAACATGGAAAAAATCAACCAAGTCTGAAGGTGTGTATGAAGGGCATGATCGCAAGACAGGTAAACTTAAATGGACTGCTACGCCTGTAGATCTTATTTTCGGCTCAAATTCTGAGTTGCGTGCTGTTGCAGAGGTTTATGCATTTGATAGCTCGAAAGAGAAGTTTGTGCATGACTTTGTTGCTGTCTGGGTCAAAACGATGAACCTTGATCGCTTTGACAACGGACAATAGATGTAACAGATAGACTAAAAAAATGGGAGGGGCAATTGCCCTCCCATTTTTAATCTCCACTCATGATGGCTAGCTGGGTGGGGTAGCACGACAACGTTACGAAACCCCAGTCAGACCTTTGAATCTCCACCACTTTTCTAGTCGCAATGATGTTTCTGTTTACATCGTAAGCTCAGCATGAGCATCTGACACTGACCCATTTGAGAGAGTCACCCCATCTATTATGCAAGGCTCACCTGAGTCAGCAGCAATAGCCATTTAGTGATATCCTTGCACTATGCGTGAACTGAGAAAAGACCGTATCAAAGCAGTTCTGTTTGATGTCGGTGATGATATTGAATCAGATATTGGCGGTGCCCATGATGCAGGCTTGCAAACTGTACTGGTACAAACAGGATCATCTGCTGGCTTCCATTCTTGGTCTGCCAGAACTGTTAACATGAATCTAAAACGTATATTCAAACCTATTGCAGCGCATCTATCTTATCTGCTGGCGGCATGCTGTTTGTTATCCTGTTCGCAGGCTGCACAACTGCCAAAATTATTTCCTGATGCGGTGATTCTCGCCTTTGGTGATAGTCTGACGTACGGCACTGGTGTTGAAGCTGAGCAGTCATACCCTTCAATATTATCGACCTTAACAGGCCATACCGTGATCAATGCAGGCATCCCCGGTGAAGAGAGTGATGCTGGGCTGGCACGATTGCCCAAACTGCTTGATGAGACACAGCCAGAGTTGATGATCATCTGCCACGGTGCCAATGATATTCTGAGGAGGAAATCACTCAGACAGGCTGAGTTAAATGTGCGGGCTATGGTGAATATTGCACAACAACGCGGCATAGCCGTGATCATCATGGCCGTACCAGAGTTCGGTATATTGTTATCGCCAGCTGACTTTTATCTGAATATTGCTGAACAGATGCATATTCCTATCGAAGATAAAATCATATCACATATCGTTGCCGATCACGCTCTGAAATCAGATCGTGTTCACCCCAACAGTAAAGGCTATCAGCTTATAGCGGAGACAATATATGCGCTAATGAAGGAATCAGGAGCAATATAAAATAATTTTAATTTGCAATTAACACATCACTCATAGCTCAACCCTAATGTTCGACCTGTCTGGTGCCACCCTCCTCCCCTCCCTTAGGCATCAGACACCGTTTAAAAAAAGGCCCCGCGATCGCGGGGCCTTTTATCGTTTTGACTGAAGGGAACTTAAAAACGTGTAATCAGTGATGACCACCCTCTTCTTCCAGCTCCTGTGCAAATATCTCTTTGTTCTTTCCGATAATCGCCAACAGAATAAATGAATAAATAAACGTAGAAAGCATGATCACACCAACCACAATGGCTTTAAACATCTCCAGATGTTCAAAGCTGGATGGAATCATCATCAACATCACCACCGATAAACCGCCCTTAATGCCAGCAAAAGTTAATACTCCCCACCAGCGGAAATTCACATTGGTCATTTTATCCGTTTGATTGGTGATGATAGCAAACTTGGCCATCATGGCCGCACGGATCACTGTAGTGGCTAAGAACATCACTAAAATTTCTGTTTTATAATGCCATAACAGATCCATATCGACGATTTCGGCCATCGCTACAAACAGCATGGTATTGGCCACAATCGCCAGCAACTGAATATCTTCCTTGGTACGCATATGACGATCCCGCTCTTCCACAGTTGCTTTGATCTTATAAACAGCATGCTGAATCAAATTACGTGAAGACTTTTCAGCCATCGATTCACGTTGCAAAGCATTTTCTTCAATTTCAAGCTGCACATTATCAGCAGCAATCTCCTTAGTCATAACGTGATGCACTGTTACCGTTGCAAAAATACAAGCTAAAATACCAGAGAGATGCATATGCGAATGAGCTCCGAATAAATTCAATAGCGCATAAAAATGTTCCGATAACTCAAATGCGCCATAACCGGTCAGTATCAACACCAACAACTCCGCAATACGGTTGGTCGTTGTTTTCATACCGATCAATCCCAAATAACCAATAAACACACCAAACAAGGCAGAACCAACTACCACGAGGACACTGGTTTCTGCCACATACCCGAATGTAATTTCGCCACCATCAAGTGCATACAGACCAATAAATACAAACACAATTAATGCCGTCGCATCATTAAACAGACTTTCACCTTCACAAAGAATTTTCAATCTGTGCGGCAACGCGAAATTGGAGAATATACTGACTACCGATACCGGATCTGTCGCCAGCACCATGGCAAACAGAACGATAATAGCTGCGAATGACAAGTTGTACTCGGCAAACAATGTGTCCCCAACCAACAAAGCTGTCACTACAGAAAGTGCTACCGCCACCACGGCCAGATAAAATAGACTCAGGCCATGCTCTTTGAGATCATCCAACTTCAACTCAAGCGAGTCTGCAATCAGGAGAATTGGCAGTAACAAAATCACCAAGGCTGCAAAATGTTCTGCATCCCCGGTAAGTAAAAACAGATCACCGAACAAGGCATGAAACCCAATAGACAAGGCAATCAGACCAACAGGTGAAGGCAGGCTAATTTTATCTTCCAGTTGCAGTGCTAGGTATAGAATTGCAGCGATAGAAAGTACGGTTATGATCATAGAGGCATCCTTATGTGCAGTATCTTCACAACATTAGCAATAAACAGGCCACAATTGAATGTTATCGTGTGGCGAGAAACTGGTACAATGCACTTCTTCCTGTTCCAATACGCCTATGCGTGATCCTTCCATGAAATGGCGACAACAATTCACCCTTGATCTACCAGCGCCGCAACCCGGTTGTATCTGGTTGCATGCCTGCTCCGTTGGTGAAGTGAGCTCCGTCTTTCCCTTGATCAAGGCTCTGATAAAACAAGGTCACAAGGTACATCTGACCGTGGTCACAGCAACCGGCTTCAGCCATGCTGAACGACTACTGCAAACAGAACTTGCAGCCAACCTTATATCTGTGGCCTTTTTACCGTGGGATTTACCTACCGCGATGTCACGCATGATCAGTAGATTAAAACCGGCACTGCTTTTACTGGCTGAGACCGAATTCTGGCCTGGTATGTTAGCAGCCTGTCGCCAACAACATATTCCAGTCATTGGTATTAACACACGCATTTCAGATCGATCATTCCCACGTTATCGGGCCACATCATGGTTGTGGAAACGCTGGCTGGCTCCCGTGAATCTATTTCTGGCACAGAGTGATACTGATCGTAATCGTTTGATCGCGCTGGGTATTGCAGCATCCCATGTACAGGTTGTGGGAAATTTGAAATATGCCATCAGCCCTCCGAATGTGGACGCTACCGCCCTGCGCCAACAACTCGATGCTTCCGGCTCTCGCCCTATCCTGGTCATCGCCAGCACGCATGAAGGTGAAGATGCACGCCTGTTGGATATGTGGCCGAAGTGGCACACGGCTTGCCCTGAACTGCTTACTGTGATCGTACCGCGCCATCCGGAACGCTTTGATCAGGTAGCGGCCTTAATTCGTCAACGTGGTATCTCTTTATCACGCTGGTCTGACCCATCTTCGATTGCGATCAATAATGATGTAGTACTGCTGGATGCTATGGGCTTACTCACCGATCTCTACACGGTTGCTGATGCCGTCATTATTGCCGGTAGTTTAGAACATATCGGTGGACACAATCCCCTCGAAGCAGCCATATGTGGGCGCGGCATTGTCAGCGGACCGCATATACAAAATTTCCGCGAAATTATGGCCGATATGCAAACAGCAGAAGCGGCTATTGTTTGCCGTGATGATCATGAACTCGAACAAGCCGTGAGTCGTCTGCTCATGCATCCGCAAGAGCTTAAAAGCCTGCATGCCAATGCTGCCCTTTTTATTGAAGACCGTTCACATGTGCTCGATCGCATGTTGGATGCGATCAAAGCGTATCTACCCGCAACAAAGCAAGCTACAGACACAGAACGGACCGATGTTTAAATTACACCACTGGTTTGAACAGATGTGGTGGCGTCCTTCCCCACCTCCTTTATGGCTGCGCGTTGTCGAAGCTTTGTACTCGGGCATCAGTCAAATCCATCTGAACAGGCGCGCTGCCAATATAACTACACCTGCCCTACCGATGATCTCCGTTGGTAATATCACCGCCGGAGGCAGTGCCAAAACACCGTTTGTACTGTGGTTGGCAGAACAACTGAAAGCTCAGGGTTATAGACCGGTTATTCTCTGCCGTGGTGATGGTGGTCAAAACAGATCCGGCAAACGTGTCAGTCGTGATGATCAAGCGGCATACGTTGGAGATGAAGCAAAAATGCTAGCTGATCTCTCCAACTGCCCGGTGATTTCAGCAGCTGATAGAATCGCTGCTAGTCAGATGGCCGCCGAACTGGGTGATATCCTTATTCTCGATGACGGCTTTCAATACAGACATATGCAGCGTTGCTGCGATATCGTGCTCATTCCAGTTGAAGGCATCGGCAATGGACATGGTATTCCAGCTGGCCCATTACGCGAACCTGTGCAAGCACTTGCCCGTGCCGACATTATTATCCGCACCGGCAGCACCTCCAACAAACAGTTATGCGAGAAACTGGGCGATTGGCATGAATGGCAATGGCTTACTGCCCCACTCGATATCATTGATCTCATGAAAACAGGTATACCAACGCCAAAGCATGTCTATGCTGTAACGGCTATCGCCAGGCCTGAGCGGTTTTTCAATGATTTAACAAGCAGCGGACTCTCACTCATCGGCACCAAAGCCTATCCGGATCATTATGCATTCAGTGCCAGTGATGTCAGCGACATATTAAAACTTGGCGAACATATCGCTATCACAGCCAAGGATGCTGTTAAACTGCAAAGTCTGTGGCCTAAAGAGCGCCCCTTATGGTTATTACCGCAACAAGGTCATGCAGAAGCTGAACTATTATCTACCATTCAACATTATCTACCGCAACGAAAAAACCCTGCCGCAAGCGACAGGGTTTCATGATTCTTCTTTGTTCGTAGGGTTAGCGCTTAAAAGCGTTCCAGCTCTCTCTGATTGATCACAATTTCAGAACGATCACGCACAGAAGCCATAAAACGTGCGAAACGCACATTGCCCTTGGCTTTCTCTACCTCTTTACGAATCTCTTCTTTTTTTCCATTGAATGCATCAGTAGCAGGAGCGATGGTTTTCTCTACCCTTACCGCTGCATAGCCTTGAGCTACCTTAATAGACTGAGACACCCAGCTGCCTGAAGCAGTACTGAAAGCACGATTCAACAAACTACGACTCAACCATGACGCACTGTCACCTTCACCATTGCTGCGTAGTGGTTTAGAAATGTATTTGGCCTGACCATATTCCTGTGCCAATTGATCCAGCGATTTACCCGACGACGTGCGAATTGTATCGGCAATATCGCGCGCCTTTTTATTGGCAGCGTCCACTTTAGCGTTGGCTTTCACCTTTGCCGCCACGTCTTCATAAGGCAAGGTATCCGGTTCAATGCGTTCAACCACTTCCAGAGCAACAAAACTGCCATTACTGGCTTCCACAATCTCAATAGGCTGACCTGGCAATGTAGCAAATGCTTTCGAACGAATCTCCACATCGGTGAACATCGGATCCAGTTCAGCTTCTTGCAGACTAACAGCATTGCTTGAGTTCATTTTCAAATTCAGCACATCGGCAGCTGCTTTCAATGAGTCTTCCATACCCAGGGCATCATCCAAATTCTGTGATAGATTGTACGCTTCATTATTGGCAGCGGACTGAAGCAATCCAACACGTAAAGTATCTTTCATTTCAGCATAGCTCTTGGTCGTGGCTGGGCGAATATCATCCAACTGAATCAAATGATAGCCGAACTGCGTCTCAACAATACCGCTGACACTGCCCTTTTCCATCGCAAACACCGCCTGATCAAATCCACTTACCATAGCTCCCGGTTTGAACCAGCCCAGATCCCCGCCCTTTTCGGCAGTAGAATCTTCAGAGACTTCTTTAGCGATCTTGGAAAAATCTTCACCAGCCTTGATACGTGCCTGTACAGCTTCAATCTTCACACGGGCTGCAAGACGTTCGGTTTCTGAAGAATCCGATTTAAGTTTAATCAATATATGACGCGCTTTACGCTGTTCAGCTTCAACAAAATCACCTTTTTTCGCATCATATGCAGCCTGAATTTCTGACTCATCAACGCTCATATCTACAGCCAGAGCATTTGGATCAATCTCTACAGTATTCACTTTAATCCGTAGTGGTGATTGATAATCACCTTTATGTGATTCGTACCAGGCTTTGGCATCGGCTTCAGAGATTGTCACCTGATCCATTACTGAAACCGGATCAACAACAATAGCCACCAATACGCGTTGTTCATATTCACGATCAAAACGTTCGCGAATTTCAGCATCACTAACATGCACAGAGCCAACAATCGCTTGCTGCAGTGCATCAACCACCACATTCAATCGCACATCATTCTCATAATCCTGCTCTGAACCAAAGCCCATATTGCGGGTCAGTGCCTGATAACGTTTCGGATCAAATTCACCAGCAGACTGGAATGAGGGGTTATTTGTAACTGTTGCCAAGACCACCGCATTCGGTGCCGTAAGCCCTAGCTCTGTGGCGGTATTGAGCATAACTCTACGGTTGATGATCGTTTGTAAGGTATTGTCTTTCACATTCAGTGATTTGATCAAATCCTTGGAATACTGTTTACCCAGCATAGAGCGGTAATAGTTAATCTGGCGGTTATAAGCCTGATAAAACTCAGCATTACTCACTGGAGTATCATTGATGGTGGCTACCGGCTCTGAATTGCCGCCTGTGAAATAATCACCAACACCCCACAAAACAAACGATAGTGCGATACCGCCAAGGATGATTTTTGCGACCCAAGACTTCGCATGTTTACGCATCGATTCGAGCATTATAAACCCCAGTATTAAAGAATAGGCTGGATCGTATGAACAGAGTCAAATCCAGCCAATTTATGGAATCGGCACGCTACCTAAGCAAACCTACCAGAGCAATGGGGTTGCTCTGGTAGGTGCGATAGTTCAAAACAGATCGAGCAATGGGGTTGCTCTGGTTAGCACGATAGGTCTAAAAAAATAGAGCAATGGGGTTGCTCTGGCAGGCAATCGCATTAAATAACCTCTGTTTTACAGTCATTACTCAGTATATTTTACCGCAGAGCAACAGTTACGCAAAGTAAAGACAAAAAACAATGCAATCCTCATCTATTGCTCTCCGGTTACGCGATGTTGTTTGATCATTATACCAATTTCTCTGCATCACTCTGCTGTAAATGCTTTTAAACATATTAATGCGATTACCCTGTCGGGTAGGCGCGGTAGGTCAAAACAGATGTGCATGTAGGGCAATAAAAAGATGGCTCAACTGTTAAGCAATAGGTTTTAATTCATAATCTGAAAGCAGGGTATGTACCAATAACATGCTAATCATCACCCCCGCAGCAAAGACATACAAACCGACATGCACTTCTATGCTAGCTATCATGTTCAACTTGACTGTAGCCGCCAGTACAGCAATCACAAACACATCGGTCATCGACCATTTCCCGATAACTGCCAAGCGTTTTACCGTTCTCATGTTTTGTTCTGTATCCTTAAGCCGGTTACTCACCAGTAAAAAAGCCAGCACCATTTTATACATTGGTAACACGATACTGAAAACAGATAAAATTAAGAACAGCGCGATCTCACCCTGATCTAATAGATAAAGAACACCACCGAGCAATGAAAAGGTATCATTAAATATATAAAACTTTTGAAATGAGAACATCGGCAAAACAATGCCAACAGCCAATAAGAGCGATGAACTGAACCACATCAGGTATTCAACTATTTTTCTCTTCACGGGAAAGATCATACCACCTTTTCATGCTCACACGGTTCACAACAGTGCTGATTGCAATATGTAGCACCTGATTCTGGCTGCAGGGTGGCGTGTTTCACCCCCGCTTCGTGTAATATAGTCTGTAGATCGACAAGTGTCTGATCCCAGCATTGTAAATCTTCAACTACAATATGTGCAGACATTGCCCACCCGCCGCCAGGCAGTGTCCAAATATGCAGATGATGGCTAGCCAATACGCCATCTGCCTCATGTATTACCGTTTCCAGTTTCGACACATCGATATCTACCGGTGTTGCTTCCATCAATTCAGATGTTGTCTCACACAAGAGGTTCCACCCTCCCCAGGCAAGAATAGCAGCCACCAGAAATGAAAGTATCGGATCTATAGGCATCCAGCCGGTGAGAAAGATGACAACACCGGCAACAATCGCGGCTATGGAGCCCAACATGTCGCCAAGCACATGCCAGTATGCCGCCCTTCTATTAATATCATGCGCACCATGCAACCATCTCAGGATCACCACATTGACAATGAGCCCTACAAAACCCACCGCAATGACAATTCCACCTCCTACTTCAGGCGGCTCTGCCAAGCGTCCAAAAGCCTCCCAGATAATCCAACCACTCAAGAACCAAAGTGCCACACCATTGGCCTGAGCAGCCAGCACCTTGGCCCGGCCATATCCATAGGTCATGCCGCTATGTGCTGGTCTTAAAGCCACTCGCCCTGCAAAGGCGGCAATACCCAGAGCCACTACATCAGAACTCATATGTACAGCATCGGCCAACAAGGCCAGTGAATTTGATATCCATCCACCAGCAAACTCCACCACGGCAAACAAGGCCGTTAAAGCCAGCGCCATATCCAAATGATGGTGATGCACATGTTCACCCGATGAATGGTGATGATGTCCAGACATCAGGTCTCTCGCATAACGATACGTGTCATCATGACTTAATCATTATATATTCGCACAACTATTCAAGTCTTTAATACTATGCAGCAATGAAAGTTCATTGATTCCACTATGCATAACCATGGTATTTATAGTGCATAAAGGCATCCTTGATTGAAGACATTCATTCTATTCAATAAAATCCAAATATATTTCTTTAAATCCTATGGCCCTTTCGCTACATTGTGCTCGTGGCGATATATGTTTAAAAAAATATATATGCATCTATTAGGAATCATTGTCATTTCAATGTTTTCGCACTCATTTATCAGTGCTGCTGGAAGCTTTATTACTGCACCATTACCTGTTCGCAACCTCTATGCACCCATGATGCGCTTCCTTGATCCGATGCCAGACTCCGCCTTACGCGATTACAGCAACTGGGATATCAAGTTGGATCAACATCTGGCCAACATTCACCAAATTAACCATGGCACCATTGATTTTTTGATGGTCGATATGGAAATGTATGTGGCAGACCTGACCGTACGCAAATCCTTAAGCAACGACATGGATGTGTCGATTCAATTGCCAGTACAGCGCCCTTTCAATGGTGTGCTGGATCCATTCATCAATGACTTCCATAAGCTCCTGAACATACCTGCCGCCAATCGCTCAACCAGACCAAACAATACATTTGCATACCACCTCAAACAGGGTGGCAGTGCTGGCTGGCAAGGTAAAAACAGATGGGAACTGGGCAATGCAACTATTTCACTGCGCAAGCAGATTATTGATGGCGATGGCTGGGCCATTGCGGCACTTGCTGCGGTCAAATTGCCAACTGCTTCGAAGCAACGCGGCTGGGGTAGTGGTAAACCCGATGCAGGCCTTGGTGCAGTCGCCAGTTTCAACAGTGAGCATTGGTTCATGCATGCTGAAGGCTGGCTAATCCACCCCTTCATCAATGATGTGCCGGGCACACAATTCAATGCATCCATCACTGGTCCTGCGTACATTCTTGGCTGGGATTACCAACCTTATTATACACGGGTATCCTCTACACTGGGCTGGAAATATAGCCAACAACTCTCTGCCATCGCGCAAGTTCAGGTCGGCACATCCCCTTATTCAACACCTATGCAGCAACTCGATAGTAAACCCATGCTAATCTCGTTTGGCATACAAGCTGAAACAGATAACAGTTTAGGATGGACATTGGTTTTCACCGAAAATGGCCTAACACAACTGACCACTCAAGATTTCAGTTTTACATTCTCCCTGCATTACAGTTTTTCCGATTAATTAGTTCAACAACCGAAACTGCAAACTTTCTATAAAGCATTGGGCACACAAACCGTCACATACAAGCGTTTACGCAAACGGTACATCTCCTTTCGCGCCCAGCCGGTGCTTTTTTTACACTACCATCATGATCAATCCAGCTGATACCTTCGCGGCACTATCACAACACGTTGAGATTCACATCAACCTCAGGAGAGAATAACAATGAATAAACTCATCATGCTGTTCGCATTTCTTATGGCATCTGCTTTTGCAGTAGTACCAGCCTCATACGCTGGAGATCATGGACATGACTCCAAGAGTTACTCCGAAAAATCATCAGGCTATGGCTCTGAAAAAGATGATAAGAGCGAAAGCAAACACGCCGATAAAGATGACAAAAGCAACAAAGACAGTGATCATAAAGATAAAAAAGATCACCACTAAACAGTGAGTAATGCAATAAGAAGCCCGGCCTTGTGCCGGGTTTTTTGATTGCATATTCAACATTCTTTAATGTTCCATACTGCGTCATACCTTTGAGTAGAACAGGCAATAGCAAGACATCGATAGAAGGCAAAAAATCGGACAACACGGTGCTCATAAAGGCGATGGTGATCAAGGTTCAATACTTACATGAATCACAACAAGCATGCCGGTAATCATCTGTGACTGGCAGAGTTGGCCATTCACGCATATCTTCCCCATCATTCTGTTCAGGAGAACATTCACATGAAACTGATCTATCTGCATGGTTTTGCCAGCATCGGCAATAGCAGCAAAAGTCACTGGTTACGTGATCATATCAGTGATGATGATTTCACTGCTCCGGATCTACCCAACAAATCATCCGATGCCGCACGTTTTCTGGACAAACTCTTTGCTGACCTGAAAGGTGAATCTGTCGGCCTGATCGGCACCTCTCTAGGTGGATTTTTCGCAGCCTATTACGGCGCAAAATTTGCCTGGCCCACGGTATTGATCAACCCGCTTGCTGATGTGAATGATTTGACCAGTCATGCGCTTGGTGAGTACAAAAACTATTATACTGATGAAACCTTCATCATGGATCAAAGCGATGCTGATTGTCTGCATCAAATGAGCGCAGAGATGCAGGAACCTTCTGCCCCATCACTATTGCTGCTGGACAGAGGGGATGATGTACTTGATTACAACAAAGCAATTGCACGCTTCAGCCAGCACTCAGACGTGCACCTTTTTGAAAACGGATCACACCGCTTTGATCATCTACCTGAATCATTACCCGCAATCAAAGCCATCTTTCAGCAAGGAAGCATATGATGAATCATTCAACAACATCTCCTGACCAGGAACTAACAATAGAAGTGTGCCACGGCCCTCAGTGCAGCGATATTGGAGGCAGAGCGCTTTCAGAAGAGCTCGAAGCAAACGGCATGAAATCGATCATTGGTGACTGCCGGGGGCAGTGCCCTAATGCTCCACTGGTGCTGGTTGATAATCGAATGATCTGCAATGCTACCGTTGAAAAAGTACGCAACCGCATTGACGATATTGCCTCAGGCGCATTTCCCTCTTATTAATCAGTGCCTTCCAAATGGAATACACTTCGCAACCGATTCAACAGCGCTAACAGATATAAAAAGTGACCCATCTTGCATTTTGTGCGGTCTGTCACATTAATCCCTCTCTCTATGATCAGCCTTCGCCAAACTAATGATCGGTATTTACCGGAGGATATCATGGCAGTTGAAGCGAAGTTAAAAGCGTCCAATAGAGAATTAAAAGCACTTCCTGTTTCTCCCGCTAGAACACGTGCAAAAAAAACAAACACAAATGGTGTCGTAGATCTGGTTGTAGTACCTACAATGACAGCATCCAAGCCTGCCAATCGTATGGACAGTGAGTTGCTTGAGATTGATACCATTATCGAAGAAGTGTCTCATGCTATCGCCACCAATGATGATCAATATAAATGCATCATGTTCACCGATTTAGAATCCTCAACCGAATACAAACGTGAAATGGGCCATAGCAAAGGCTATATGCGCAATCGTCTATTCTGTGACATCTGCGAAAATGCGGTAAAAAAACACAAGGGCCATGTTGTTAAACGCCTTGGTGATGGTGTCATGGTGGTGTTTGAAAATGCCATTGATGCTGTACTCGCATCCTTATTAATTAAACGCAGCATTGCCGCGAACCGTAAAAAGCTGAAGAAACTCGTAGGCCCTATGAATTATCGCATTGGCATCACCTGCGGATATGTAAAACAGATTCCCGGTAGAAATAAAGACTATATCGGCCATGCCATGGATAAAGGCTCACGTATTCAAACCAATGCACTGCGTAATCAGGTGTTGATCGACGAAATTGTGTACGGATTGATTCATACAAAAATCCGCGACTATTCTGGAGATATTGTCATTGGGAAACCAAAAAACATGACACTCAAAGGTGTAGGTGTGAGTACACTGTATGAAGTCTCGCCCAAAAACCTTGGTCTGGAATCCAGTATTTTCACACGTATGAAAAAGGTGTTCCATTAAGGAATCGCTGATGTAGTCAGCGTTTCCGTTTTGCCTTTTGCGAGCTCTGTTTGGCAGGAGCCAATAAATCAGTACCGCCCTAAAATACAACCATCACACCAGTGATGTCAGGCTTTCCCACTGCGCGAATGACACTTTTCTTGCACTACCAAATCCACCGACCCAATGGATACGGGCTGGAGAAAACTTAAACAGTCGAAAATCAGCGAATGCAAAGAGCTGTTCTGCATCCGGTATGCATTTGAGGTAGGCGGCTTTGGCTGCTGCAATATCCATATCCCCAACCGGGGTGAGTTTACCTTGCATAGTGATTCGTGGCAGGGCAAGCGGTGATTCAGTTACTGATTCAGGCGTGCAAACCATGAGGCCTATATTCGCATCGCGTTCAATGTTGCCAGTGTGTCTCGCCAGAGCAGAGAGATGCAACAGGATGTTAGCCTTGTGAAGCGCAAAGGGGGCCATGCTTGCCTCTGGTCCATGCATACCCGTCGTTGCGATCAAAGCGACTCTGCTCTGTTTGAACAGCTGTTGAACACCCTCTAGCCAGTTATTAGTTATCGGGGCATCTGCAACATTGCCCCCTCCTCCGTCTGCATCCACGCGATCTGCCACCATTTAAATATCCTCCCGCTTCACTGTCACACATCTTATCCGGGAAAATGTTGAAAAACTACGACCTCATATAGTATTCCACTCTTTTCATTGCAGAGATGCCTCTTTATTTTTTTTCGCGCAATAAATAATGACAGCGCACATCTGTTCATATATTATGCGTTTTAATCGTTTACGTCGATTCATAAAAGGATAAAAAAAACCATGAAAATCAATCCAGGCATCAATAAAACTATCACTACCATTGACGAAAATCATACAGCGCTGGAAGCGGCACAGCTGATGACAGAAAATCAGATTGGCTCAGTTGTGGTTACCAGTCATGCTCAGGTTGTTGGCATCTTCACCGAGCGTGAATTGATGATGCAGGTCGTTGGTAAAGGACGTGAGCCGGGCAATGTTAAAATCAAAGGCGTGATGCATACCGATCACCTGAAGATTGATCCTGAAGCGACATGTGATGAAGCACTGCAAATCATGAAAGAGAAACGATGTCGTCATCTGCTGGTATTCAATGGCGATGAATTTATCGGACTGATATCACTCAGGGATATTGTTGTGCTCAACTTGCAGGAAAAGGATGATCTTATCCAGCAACTCGAAGGCTATATCTCTGTCACCTGAGCTGACTTAACATCACCGCGAGAAGAGGATCGGGAATCATCACTCCCGCTCTTCCGTCATTCTATTCAACAGATTAATCATGGGTTAATCATCAAGGATAATTATGCGGCTCATTCAGAATAGAAATGTTAATTGCGATGTTATGGAGTTCACGCATGCATGAGATGTCACTGTGCGAAGGCGTTATACAATTGATCGAACAACAGGCAGATGAGCAGGATTTTAACAAGGTCACTACAGTGTGGCTGGAAATCGGTGCATTGGCAGGTGTTGAAGTCGAAGCGATGCGTTTCAGCTTTGATGCCATCGCCAGAAACACGATCGCAGATGCTGCCAAACTGGAAATTATTCACGTTCAGGGGCATGCAGCATGTCCACTCTGTAAACAGCAGACAGAGGTCTCGGCACGTTTTGACCTCTGCCCTGCATGTGGACACTACCCTCTGAATATTTTAGCAGGTGAAGAGATGCGAATTAAAGAACTGGAGGTGCAATAATGTGCACAACATGCGGTTGCGCTGAAGGCGACACAACCATTGAAGGCCACACTCATGAGCATGCTCACACGCATGACCACGATCATTCCCACGACCACTCCCACGGGCATCATCATGAAAATGCATTGATGGCCACACATGCTGCTGGTATCAGCCCTTCACGTATTTTAAAAATAGAGCAGGATATCCTCAGTAAAAATAATGCCTATGCATCAGACAACAGAGGCTATTTCAACCAACGCAACATGTTGGCGCTCAATCTGGTCTCAAGCCCCGGCTCCGGTAAAACCACCCTGCTCACGCGCACCCTGAATGATCTCAAGGGTGAAGTTTCCTTGGCTGTCATAGAAGGTGACCAACAAACAGTGCTTGATGCAGAGCGTATTCGTGCCACTGGTGTAAAAGCGATTCAGATCAACACTGGCAAAGGCTGCCATCTGGATGCGCATATGGTCGGCCACGCCCTTGAATCCCTTAAGCCCGAAGATAACAGCCTGCTGTTTATTGAAAATGTAGGCAACCTGGTATGCCCTGCTTCATTTGATCTCGGTGAAGCGCACAAGGTGGTTATTTTATCCGTCACGGAAGGTGAAGATAAACCGCTCAAATATCCGGACATGTTTCATGCAGCAGGTCTGATGTTGCTGAACAAAACAGATCTCTTGCCTTATCTTGATTTCGATGTTGATCAATGCATCGCCTATGCCCAACGCGTTAATCCGGGCATTACGATCCTGCAGGTCTCAGCCACCACCGGTGAAGGCATGGAACAGTGGTATCAATGGTTACTGGATCTGCATCAATCCATTCAGACAACGACAGCACAGCAAATAACAATAGACCAGGACGCTTAATATGTGCTTAGCAGTTCCAGCCATTGTCATCGCACTGAATGAAAGCAGTGAAATGGCAACCGTCGACTTATCCGGCATACAAAAAGATGTCTCCACCGTGCTGGTGGATGATGTAAACATTGGTGACTACCTCCTGATTCATGTGGGTTTTGCCCTGCATAAACTCAGTGAAAAGGAAGCCATAAGCACGCTGGCCCTGTTTGAAGAGCTTGAAGTCATGAACAATCAAGATGAACAGGCATCCTCATGAAATACGTCAATGAGTTTCGTAATGGTGATGTCGCGGCCAAATTAGCCAGAGTTATTGCCAACGAAGTGGAGAGCGATAGAGATTACCGTCTGATGGAATTTTGCGGTGGTCACACCCATGCTATCTTCCGTTTTGGTATTCAGGATCTGATGCCTGAAAACGTGAATTTTGTGCATGGCCCGGGTTGCCCTGTATGTGTGTTACCCAAAGGGCGTATTGATAATGCCATCAAACTGGTTCAAGACCATAATGTAATCCTCTGCACCTATGCAGACCTGGTACGTGTACCTGCCACTAAACAGATGAGCCTGCTCAAAGCCAAGGCTGATGGTGGCGATATCCGCATGGTCTATTCCACCCAGGATGCACTACAAATTGCACGTCAGAACCCTAATCGACAGGTGGTTTTTTTTGCTATCGGCTTTGAAACGACCACACCACCCACAGCTGTTGCTCTGCAAGTTGCGCAACAGGAAGGCTTAAACAATTTCTCAGTCTTCTGTAATCATGTGCTCACCCCTCCTGCCATGCGTCATATCTTGCAACAGGATGGCGATCAAAGTGCCAATATCGATGGCATATTAGGCCCATCGCATGTCAGCACCATTATTGGCAGTCAGGCTTATGCATTCTGTGCCACTGAATTTCATACACCGATCGTCATTGCCGGTTTTGAACCACTCGATGTCATGCAATCCACGCTGATGTTAATTCGCCAGCTCAATAGTGGGCGGGTTACAGTGGAAAATGAATATACCCGCGTCGTCACCGATGAAGGTAATCGTAAAGCCCAGGCTTTGATGCAGGAAGTGTTTGAACTGCGCCCAATCTTTGAATGGCGCGGGCTTGGCATGATGCCGAACAGTGCGCTGCAAATTCGTGATATCTATGCCGAGTGGGATGCAGAACAACGTTTTGCTATCGAACACATTACCAGCAGTGATGTGAAAAGCTGCCTCTGCCCTGCCATCTTGCGTGGCCTGAACAAACCCACCGACTGCAAACTGTTCGGTACGGTCTGTACGCCTGAAAACCCGATGGGTGCCTGCATGGTTTCATCAGAAGGTTCATGTGCTGCATACTGGAGTTATGGCCGTTTTCGCCAACCCGACACAGCAACAGCGCAACAGGAGAGAACAGCATAATGCGCCCCTATTCAGGTAAACTTGATATCAAGCACGGCCTTGTCAACATGAGCCACGGCAGTGGTGGTCGTGCCATGGCGCAACTCATCGATCAAATATTCATGTTTCATTTCGACAACGAACTGCTGCGTCAACAAAACGATCAGGCGGCTTTCAATGTGCCGGCAGGACGCATGGTGATCAGTACCGATGCCCATGTGATTTCACCCCTGTTTTTTCCCGGTGGTGATATCGGCTCCCTCTCCGTGCATGGCACCATCAATGATGTCTGTATGTCCGGCGCCAAGCCACTCTATCTCTCTGCCGCCTTTATTCTGGAAGAGGGTTTTCCACTATCCAAGTTGGAACAAATCGTCATCAGCATGGCCAAAGCCTCGCGTGAAGCCGGTGTCCCCATTGTTACGGGCGACACCAAAGTGGTTGAGAAAGGCAATGGTGATGGCGTGTTCATCACCACGACCGGTGTAGGTGTTGTGCCTGATAGCATCAATATCTCCGGCGAGCGTGCATGCATAGGTGATGTGATTATCTTATCTGGCAGCATTGGTGATCACGGCATGGCCGTACTCTCAAGTCGTGAAAACTTATCCTTTGAAACCACCCTGCAATCCGATTCTGCTGCACTACACAGGCTGGTAAAACGTATGGTAGAGGTTGCTCCAGACATCCATTGTCTGCGTGACCCTACCCGCGGTGGCTTGGCCACCACACTCAATGAGCTGGCCCTGCAATCATCTGTCGGCATGTTGCTTGAGGAATCATCCATCCCCGTTAAAGCTGCAGTGACGGGCGCATGTGAACTGCTCGGACTGGACCCTTTATATGTTGCCAACGAAGGTAAATTAATCTGTATCTGTGATGCAGCCGATGCCGATGCCCTGATCGCTGCCATGCAAGCGGATCCACTTGGGCGTGATGCAGCCATCATTGGTACAGTAGTAGCTGATGATCATCATATGGTACAGATGCAAACATCTTTCGGCGGCTCGCGCATTGTCGACTGGTTAGCCAGCGAACAACTGCCCCGCATCTGCTAAAACAACTGAAGTATCATCATGGCACTATCCATCCGCATTCATGGTCTGGTTCAAGGCGTCGGTTTCCGACCCTTTGCGTGGCACCTCGCCACTGCATTAGGTATCACCGGCAGTATCTGGAATGATGCTGAAGGTGTTGTCATTCACGCATGGGGCAATGAGGGTGCACTCACAGATTTTCAGCATCAGATTGTGACGCAAAGCCCAGCACTTGCCCGCATTGATCATATGGAAACATCATCGTTTATTACAAGCGATACACCATCAATATTTACTATTGCAGAGAGTCAGACCGAAGGCCGGGTAAGTGCCGCGATCACCCCGGATGCAGCCACCTGCCCCCACTGTCTGGCAGAGGTTCGCAACAGTAACGATCGTCATCACGCTTATGCGTTCACCAGCTGCACCTACTGCGGCCCGCGCCTCTCCATTGTACAAGCAGTACCCTATGACCGTGCCAACACCAGCATGGATGCGTTTCCCATGTGCCCCGCCTGTCAGCGTGAATACGACACCCCTTCCGATCGCAGGTTTCATGCCCAAACCAACGCATGTCCTGATTGCGGGCCACAACTAACACTCGAAGATGCAACCGGTAATCTGTTACCGGATGCAACATCGCCAATGCAAATCATTACAACGACAGCTGCGTTGCTACATCAAGGTCATATTGTTGCGATCAAAGGTATTGGTGGCATCCATCTGGCCGTCGATGCCAGCAATCACAATGCCGTGCTTCGCCTGCGCTCACGCAAACAACGCTATAGCAAAGCCTTTGCACTGATGGCGAAAGATCAACAAAGCATCGCGCATTATGCCAAAATAGAAGCACAGGAATCAGCTCTGTTAAACGCTTCAGCAGCACCTATCGTACTGCTTGAATCTCTACCGCAAAACAGCAAACTCTCCGGAGCCATTGCACCCGGTCAGTCCAGACTCGGTTTTATGCTACCCTATTCTCCCCTGCATCATCTGCTCATGGTTCAAATGAATGGCCCGATAGTCCTCACTTCAGGTAACCGTTCCGATGAACCGCAATGCATCACCAATAAAGATGCCCGCGAACGCCTCTCTGGTATCGCCGACTATTTTCTACTACATGATCGCGACATCATCAATCGACTGGATGATTCCGTCGCCATGGTCATGCATCATGACACCCGCCTGTTAAGGCGTGCCCGTGGTTATGCGCCTGCTCCTGTACTGCTGCATGACAGTTTCACATCGGCTGCACCCGTCCTGGCCATGGGCGGCGAACTCAAAAGCACCTTCTGCCAACTGCGTGATGGTCAGGCTATTGTATCGCAACATCTGGGTGATCTGGAACACGCTGAAAGCCATCATGATTACCGGCATACACTCACGCTGTACGAGCAGATGTTTACATTCAGGCCTGAGCTGATTGCTGTGGACAAACACCCGGACTATTTCTCCACCCAACTGGGACAACAGATATCAGAAACTTCTGAAACAGATCTGCTCAGCATACAACATCATCATGCCCACATTGCAGCGGTACTGGCCGAACATCGCATGCCAGTAACTACCGGTAACGTGCTCGGTATCGCACTGGATGGGCTTGGTTTTGGCGAAGATGGCACCATCTGGGGTGGAGAGTTTCTGCTGGCCGACTTCACATCATTCACGCGTCTGGGCTGCTTTCAGCCGGTTGCCATGCCGGGAGGGACACAAGCGATACGTGAGCCATGGCGCAATACCGCAGCACACCTGTTTGGCCTGGGCTGGAATGAACGCGAATCCGACTTCAGCGACACGGATCTGCTGCGTTTTCTATCCACAAAACCATTAACACTTATGCGCAACATGGTCGACCAAGGTATAAACAGTCCGCTCACCTCATCCTGCGGTCGTCTGTTTGATGCGGTCGCCGCAGCACTGGGCATCTGTCTGAACGGCACCAGCTACGAAGGAGAGGCTGCGATTGCACTTGAATCTCTGGCACAACAGGCATTTAGCACGCAACCGGCTGCCTATGCATACCGTTTGGATTGCGTCAAAAGCGATAGCAGTAACGATGGCATCATGCAGATCAACTGGCAGTCCATGTGGCGCGACCTGCTTCACGATCTCAAAATCGATGTCAATAAAAGCATCATTGCCGCCCGCTTTCACCACACTGTCATTGCCGCAGTTGCTGAGTTAGCCACGCAGTTATGCCGTAAGCACGCGGTGGAGAGCATCGTACTTTGCGGGGGCGCATTTCAAAATAGATTGCTACTCGAAACATTGGCTTCCGGTTTTGAAATTGCGGGTTTCAACGTACTGATCGCTCAACAGACTCCCATCAATGATGGCGGGCTCTCGCTTGGTCAGGCTGCTATCGCTGCAGCAACACGATTATCAGGAGCAACAGATGCTTGAGATATTGTTTATCGGATTTCTGCTCGGCATGCGACATGCGATCGAATCAGACCATGTGGCGGCAGTGGCATCACTGGTAACACGCTCTTCCAGTATAAGTGAATCCATCCGTCTGGGTTCAGTCTGGGGCGTAGGCCATACGATCACCCTGTTTATTTTCGGCTCTGCCGTGATGCTGCTCGACAACATGATTCCCGAACAGATCGCCATGATGCTGGAGTTCTTCGTTGCTATCATGCTGGTCGTACTCGGTGTGGATGTGCTGCGGCGCGCCATGAAAAAACATCTGCATTTCCACGCCCATCAGCACCAGAATGGCACGGTGCATTTTCATGCACATACGCACATCAACACCACAACACACACCAACAGCGATCATGAACATCGCCACCCTTCCACCCCTTTCCCCATGCGTGCGCTGCTGGTCGGTATCATGCACGGCATGGCAGGTTCTGCTGCTCTGATCGTATTAACACTGCAAAGTGTACACTCTTTTTCAATGGGTCTTATCTATATTACCCTGTTCGGCATCGGTTCTATTGCAGGCATGGCGCTACTTTCCATCGCCATCATACTGCCTCTCCGTCACACCAGCACACGCTATAACGGCCTGTATCAGTATCTGCTGATGGGCATTGGAACAACCACTATCTTCCTCGGCTGCAGCATGATGGTCGGGATAACAAACAACGGGCTTTTCTTATGAAAACCCACCTTAAAAAACATATTTTAAAAAGATACAAAAAAAGTGTGGTTACCCCCTTTCATACTTCTATTTTATTCGCTATAATGCACCCGCGCAAAAGGAGCCTCTCTTGAAACCACATCATGGCTTAAACACCCATACAAATCTCATCAGCAATGAGAACAGCGATCATCTCTACAATAATCACCTGCTGCATCGACTACATGACATACAGCAACAGCTTCACCATATTCCGAAACAGAGCATCACGGATCTGGCTGAAGAGCTGAAACTACCTGTCAGCCAGATAGAAGCTGCCATCGACTTCTATGCCTTTTTCCACCGTAGTGCGCGTGGCCGCTTTGATATCATGTTCAGCAACTGCACCAGCTGCGGTGATATGACAATGATGCAATACCTGTGTGATCAGTTGAGCGTTATGCCAGGTGAAACCAGGGCCGATGGAGCTGTCAGCATTAGCGATGCATCCTGTATAGGCATGTGTGATCAGGGGCCTGCGCTACTGATCAACGGGCGCACGATCACCCAACTCTCCAACCAACGACTGGATCTGATTGCTGAATACATCCAGGACAGTACCCCGCTTGAACAGTGGCCCGTCGAATGGTTTGAAGTGCATGATAATGTGCGCAAAAATGGCCTCCTGTTAAGCGCACCATTTGAACCGGGTTCTGGTCTGCTGGCTGCAATCAAGCAAGGTGCCGAAAGCATGCTTGCCAGCATTGATGACTCCGGTCTGCGAGGACGCGGCGGTGCCGGTTTCAGTACCGGTATGAAATGGAAGTTCTGCCGCGAAGCAGTCGGCGATGCGCATTATGTCGTATGTAATGCCGATGAAGGTGAACCGGGGACATTCAAGGACCGTATCCTGCTCACCAGCCACGCCCATTCGGTGTTCGAAGGCATGACCATTTGCGGTTATCTGATCGGCGCGCAAAAAGGCTATCTCTACCTGCGTGCAGAATACCGTTATATGTTACCCGTCCTGCAGGCAGTACTGACTAACCGTCAAGAATCCAACCTGCTTGGCACAAAAATCTTGGCACAACAGGATTTCAACTTTGACATCGAGATTATTATCGGTGCTGGTGCTTATATATGCGGGGAAGAATCTTCCCTGATTGAATCGATGGAGCAGAAACGCGGCGTCCCGCGTGTACGTCCCCCGTTCCCGGTTACCTGCGGTTATCTCGGCCAACCCACTGTTGTGAACAATGTTGAAACACTAGCTGCTGCGGCTCACATTGCCGTGCATGGCAGCGACTGGTTCAACGCACACGGATCTGATAAATCTGCAGGTAGCAAAATTTTAAGTATCAGCGGTGATTGCCTCAATCCCGGCGCATATGAGTATGCCTTCGGGGTCAGTATTCAACAGATTCTGGATGATTGTGGTGCAGAAGATGTACAAGCCATTCAGGTCAGTGGCCCATCGGGCACATTGATCGGGCCCGATGAATTCGAACGCAAACTTGGTTTTGAAGACCTTGCCACCGGCGGCTCATTCATGATTTTCGGTAAAGATTGTGATTTGCTCAAGGTCATTCAAAATTTTGCTCACTTCTTTGCCCATGAAAGCTGTGGTTTCTGCACACCATGCCGTGTCGGCACCACGCTGCTCAGAAATGGACTGGATAAAATCTGCAAAGGTTGCGGCACGCAATATGATGTCGATGAGATGCGGCGCATGGCAGCACTGGTCAAACGCCGCTCACACTGCGGACTGGGCCAAACTGCCCCTAACCCGATTCTCGATGCTCTGGAACGATTCCCTGAGTTGTTTAATGCAAAACTGGTACACAGTGACTATGAACCCCATTTTGACCTGGATGCAGCGCTTGAAGAAGCACGCCAGCTCACCAAACGCGATGATGCGGAGGCACACCTCTAATGAGTGACAGCAATAATCAAACCATCACCATTGATGGCCGTGAGATTCCTTTCACAGCAGGACAAACTATTATGGATGCCGCCCTCGAAGCGGACATCTATATTCCACACCTATGTCACAGGCCCGGCTTAAAGCCGCACGGCAGCTGTAAACTCTGTACTGTGGATGTGGATGGGCGCAGTGCATCATCCTGTACCCTGCCCGCCACGGCAGGACAGCAGATAAGTTCTAACACAACAGATCTGAATGAAGTACGCAAAACCATCACCCAAATGCTGTTTGTCGAAGGCAATCATTTCTGCCCATCCTGCGAAAAGACCGGCGACTGCACGCTGCAAGCAGTGGCATATCATCTGGATATGCTCGATGGTCATTTTCCACAATTTTATCCACGTCGCGAAGTTGATGCTTCCCATGCCAGCATTATCATTGATCGTGACCGCTGTATTCTGTGTGCATTGTGTGTACGCGCCAGCCGTGAAGTTGATGGCAAAAATGTCTTTGATATTGCCGGCCGTGGCAGCGCTGCTAAATTGATCGTCAACGCTCCTTCCGGAAAACTGGTCGATACAGATATTGATCGCGATGATCTGGCTGCGCATATTTGTCCGGTAGGTGCCATCATGATCAAAGAACATGGTTATGAAGTGCCAATTGGCCGACGCACCTTTGACCTGCACAGTGTTGCTGAACCCGGTGTTGAGCCGGTTATCTTGCGCAAAGGAAAGCATACTGATGAGTAATAAAATTCGTGTCGCCACCACCTCACTGGCGGGCTGCTTCGGCTGCCATATGTCCTTTCTTGATATTGATGAACGTATTGTCGAACTCATCGAACACATTGAATTTGATCGGTCCCCACTTACCGACATCAAACACTGTAGTAACACCTGTGATATCGGCCTGATTGAAGGCGGTCTGTGCAATGCAGAAAATGTGCATGTACTCAAAGAGTTCCGCGAGAATTGTAAGATTGTCATTGCGGTTGGTGCCTGTGCCATCAATGGCGGCGTGCCAGCCATGCGCAACCATTTCACCTTAACCGAGTGCCTGGAAGAAGCCTATCTGAATGGCGTTGGCGTCGATAACCCCATGATTCCCAACGATGTGGAAATTCCACTACTACTGAATAAGGTTCACCCCATTCATGAAGTAGTACATGTCGACTATTATCTACCCGGATGCCCGCCACCGGCTGACGCCTTCATGAAGGTATTAACCGACCTGCTCGAAGGCAAAGAACCCAGCCTGCCAAAAGACATTCTGCACTACGATTAACGAGGAATATGCTATGCCATCCAACCAAGTAAACAGTCAAACCACAGCAAACGGATCGCGTCGTTTTGCCGTCGATCCCATTTCACGCGTAGAGGGTCATGGAAAAATCACCCTGCTGATGGATGATGATAATCATATTCAGGAAGCACGACTGCATATCGTCGAGTTTCGTGGTTTTGAAAAATTCATTCAGGGACGCCCCTACGGGGAAGTGCCAACCTTTGTTCAGCGCCTGTGTGGTATCTGCCCGGTCAGTCATCATCTGGCTGCAGCGAAAGCAGTGGATCAACTGGTCGGTGTAGAGTCATTAACACCTACAAGTCTGAAATTAAGAGAGCTGCTGCATTTCGGTCAGACCATGCAATCGCATGCCTTGCACTTCTTTCACCTCTCCTCTCCGGATCTGCTGTTCGGTTTTGGTAGTGATATGGCCAAACGCAATATTGTCGGCGTCATCGACAAACACCCTGATGTTGCCATCAAAGGTGTGAAATTGCGCAAATATGGCCAACAGGTTATCGCTGCGATCATGGGTAAACGTGTACACGGTTCCGCAGCCATCCCCGGCGGCATGAACAAATCACTCACTAAAGAGCAACGCAATACGCTATTAGCTGATATTGAGGACATCAAAGCCTGGTCTATGGATGCGGTATTGCTCAATGAACAGCTGCATATGACCAATGCTGAAAACCAGAGTTTTGGCACCTTGAACACACCATTCTTAAGCATGGTCGGCCCCAAGGGTGAGTTAGAGCTCTATCATGGTGGTCTGCGTGCCAACCTGGCCAATGGTGACTCACTGTTCGACCAGTTCGATTACCGTGGTTATGAAGAGATCATCCGTGAAGAGATTCGCCCATGGAGCTATATGAAGTTCCCTTACCTGACCGAACTCGGTAAAGAGAACGGCTGGTATCGTGTGGGCCCATTGGCACGAGTGAACAACTGTGATTCCATCAACACCCCATTGGCTGAAGAAGCACGTCAACGCTTCAAAGCCTATGGCGGCGGTGCATTGGTACAGGATACACTGGCTTATCACTGGGCCCGTATGATCGAAGTATTGCACTGTGCGGAAGCGATTGAACGCCTGCTCAATGATCCGGATATTTCCGGTGATGATCTGGTCGTGACCGGTGAAAAACGCCGTGAAGGTGTTGGTGTGATTGAAGCACCGCGTGGTACCCTCTTCCATCATTATAAGATTGATGAAGAGGGTTTGATTGAAAAAGCCAACCTGATCGTATCCACCACCAGCAACAATCAAGCCATGAATGAATCCGTACGCTCTGTTGCCAATCATTACATTGAAGGCAATGAAGTGACTGAAGGGCTGCTCAACCACCTTGAGGTCGCCGTACGCGCCTATGATCCATGTTTATCATGTGCGACCCATGCGCTGGGTAAAATGCCCCTACAGGTCGAACTGGTGGATAGCGCAGGTAATATGGTGGATCAGCTCAGCAAGGGTAGTGACGGGAAATTCGAGCGTTTGTCTTAAACGGTGACTATCGCAAGCAGCACGCCTGCCATCCTGCTATTCGGTTACGGCAACCCTGGACGCGGTGATGATGCTGTCGGCCCAGCCTTGATTGAGGCTATGCAAACGTATCTGGCTGATAGCGGTCGTGCCGCCGATATTGAGTGTTTGACGGACATGCAATTGCAAATTGAGCATGTCACCGATCTGGTGGATCGCGATCGCATTCTCTTTATCGATGCGGATATGTCGTGCGAAGAGGAGTGCGCGCTGCGCCTGCTGCCGTCTGAAAAAGATGACAGCTACACCACCCATGCCATGAATCCGGGTGCGCTGATCTATACCTATCAACAGGTGTATGGCCGCCCTGCTCCGACAGCTTATGTATTGAGTATCCGCACTTATGCATTTGAACTGGGCGATGATATTTGCGAGCAAGCACGTCAGCATTTATCCTTGGCAATCGAAATGGCCAAAGCGTTTTGCGACGTGAATTTCGACGCCACAAAGATATAAAGCAGCACATGATCTATATCTCTTAAGCAACTATTATGATTAAATAAAATAACTCACGCTAGGTGAAAGAATGAATAATTACCCTGAAAAAACATGCGAGATAGATCGTCTGGTTCGTCATCCCAAACTGGTGGCCGCAGCCCTTTCCGGTCAAAAAACTGAACAGCGTCGTGATGGTGTTTACGCCTATCCTGGCGAAGCGTTTGAACTGGATGGTGTGCCGTTTATTGTCACTGATCTAAAACGCGAAACCCTCGGCGAAATGGGTGATCGCGGTGCTACCGCTGAAGGCTATGAATCGATGGATGCCTACAAATCATTAATCCTGATGATGCATAAAGGCATGGAGTGGAATGATGATGCCAAAGTCTGGGTACACTGCTTCAAACGCAACGATTAAACAGAGCCACAGAAGAAAATAATCTTAGCCACGACACACGAATGCACAGAAGATGAATTGTGACTGTAGGAAATGCCTGTGATGCGTAGCAAGAGAGGCTCCCCTAGGGAACGAATTACTAATTCGTGATTTATGTTTAAACTGTGTACACCCCTTATTTATCCAACGTTCACATCCATTTTTTATTCTTATTTCTGATTGTTGCCTTATTCGTGGAAATTCGTGTGTCGTGGCTCGCTTGTAGTTATGTTTTTGAGTTAAAGGGTGTATTTTCGCTCTTTATAAACAGGTCGTAAAATAGCTGAACTTTGTGCGTAATCAGGAATTTATTTATTGTGCACACAGTTTCAAACGCAATACCGAGAATAGAGAGAGCAACACAACCGTGGCAGCAAAGGCGATAAAGTACGGATCTTCAAAGGCGAAGATGACCGCGTAACCACCAAAGATCAACATGGATAACACAGCAATGCGTCGGACATGACAGGAGATGCATTGCTGCTCCTGCCAGTTTCTAATCATCGGACCAAATGTACGGTTGGCCAGCAGCCAGCCATACCAACGCTCTGATGATTTAGCAAAGCAGCCTGCCGCCAGCAATATAAACGGCGTAGTCGGCAACAGGGGCAGAAATACCCCGACAAACCCTAAACCCAGAAACAGAAATCCCAGCGTTTTGTATAACAACATCCCAGCAAGGCTATATGCTTTACATAGCGAGCCAAGGCCTCTGTTGATTTCCCCGCGCCATCATCGCGCCTTTTATCGAGCCACTCAATTCATGACTACAGTAATATCAGAGTAACTTCGGTTTTTTAAATGCTAATCTCAAGGCTTCTACCTCGTGCCTGCAAGCGCACCCTTCCATGTGATCATTCACCAGCCCCATGGCTTGCATGAAGGCATAGGCTGTGGTCGGGCCAAAAAATTTCCAGCCGCGTTTTTTAAGATCTTTACTTAAGGCCTGAGAAGTTCTGGTAATGCTCGGGATGGGATGATTGTACTCGCCCTTGCCGATATGTGGCTCCGGCGCATCAGGCTCCCATTGCCATATATACGCAGCCAGTGATCCAAACTCGTCAACGATGTCACAGGCACGACCGGCATTATTGATCGTGGCTTCAATCTTGCCCCGATGTCGGACTATGCCCGCATTTTGAAGCAGGCAAAGCACAGAATTATCATCGAACAGAGCCACTTTATTAAAATCAAACCCGGCGAAAGCCTCCCGGAAATGTTCTCTCTTGCGCAGGATAGTGAGCCAGGAAAGCCCCGACTGAAAACCCTCAAGAGAGATCTTCTCAAACAACTTAAAATCATCGATTGTAGGACGGCCCCATTCTTCATCATGATAACGACGATAGTCCGGATCATCACTCCCCCACCAGCAACGGCTGATGCCATCTTCAGCGGTATGTAAATATGAATGGCTCTCATCAGACATTGTTCAATGACTCCTCTTTCACATCACACGGACATGCAATATGTGACAGATAAAACAGTAGTCAGCAAAGCGATGCATGTCCATTTCAGACTAAAACACTGAACTAAAATTCCCACTACCGCGCATCTATCTGAATTGATGATAGCGTTTGCGACATGACTTCCCCTTTCACACCTGAAACACAATCGATTCTGGACTGGCCGAAATATCGGCCTGATTTGCGGCCTGCTCCGCAATTGCCCATGAATAAAGCCGAGATGCAACAGCTCGGCTGGGATAGTTGCGATATTATTATCGTAAGTGGTGACGCCTATGTGGATCACCCGAGTTTTGGCATGGGCGTGATCGGGCGTGTGCTCGAAGCACAGGGATTCAGGGTTGGTATTATCGCCCAACCAGACTGGAAATCGGCTGATGACTTTCGAACTTTGGGTAAACCCAATCTCTATTTTGGTGTTACGGCTGGCAATATGGATTCGATGGTCAACCATTACACCTCAGAACGACGCATTCGCTCCGATGACAGCTATACACCGGGCGGAGTTGCAGGCAAACGCCCTGACCGTGCCGTGACAGTCTATGCTCAGCGCTGCCGAGAAGCCTTTAAAGGTGTACCCGTTATTATTGGAAGCATCGAAGCATCGTTGCGCCGCATTGCGCATTATGATTACTGGTCGGATACGGTACGCCGGTCTGTGTTGCCCGATTCCAAAGCGGACATGTTGGTCTTCGGCAATGCCGAACGACAGATCATTGAAATTTCACATCGTTTGGCTGCCGGTGAATCGATCAAGGCGATGCAGGATATTCGTGGCACGGCCTTGATGCGCCGTGATGTGCCCACCGGCTGGTCGGAACTCGATTCAACCGACGTCGATACACCCGGTGAACTGATTGAACACATCGACCCTTATGCCATAGCTAAACCTGATGATGGCAGCGATTGCGCCACAAAATCCAGCGCTCAAGCAACCCAAAACAACAATGAAATCCATATTCCCATCTCGCATCTCAAACTGAATCGGGCCAGAACCGTCATTCGCCTGCCCTCGTTTGAAGCGGTCAAAGCTGACCCTGTGCTTTATGCCCATGCATCACGTCTGCTGCATCTGGAAACCAATCCGGGTAATGCGCGCGCCCTGGTACAGAAACATGGTGAACGTGATGTCTGGCTCAACCCACCCGCTATTCCATTAACTACAGCCGAGATGGATGCCGTATTCGGCCTCTCTTATTCACGACTACCGCACAAGGCTTATGGTGATCAACGCATCCCTGCTTATGAGATGATCAAACACTCGGTCAATATCATGCGTGGCTGTTTTGGCGGCTGTACGTTCTGCTCTATCACCGAGCATGAAGGGCGCATCATTCAGAGCCGTTCAGAAGATTCAATTATCCATGAAATTGAGCAAATTCGCGACAAGACGCCGGGCTTTGCCGGCACCATTTCAGACCTTGGTGGACCAACCGCCAATATGTATCGCTTGAGCTGTAAATCTACCGAGATTGAAGAAGCCTGTCGCAAACCATCCTGTGTATTCCCCGGCATCTGCAACAATCTCAATACCGACCATAATCCACTGATTAAACTCTATCGCCGGGCGCGCTCCATACGCGGCATTAAACGTATCTTCATCGCCTCAGGGCTGCGTTACGACTTGGCCGTTGAATCACCGGAATATATCCAGGAACTGGCTACCCACCACGTGGGAGGTTACCTGAAGATAGCACCGGAACATACGGAAAATGAACCACTTTCCAAGATGATGAAACCCGGCATTGATAGTTTTGATCGTTTTAAAAAGATGTTTAACCAAGCCTCGCAAAAGGCCGGTAAAAAGCAGTATCTGATCCCATATTTTATCGCGGCACACCCCGGCACTAACGATGAGGACATGTTAAATCTGGCCCTCTGGTTGAAGGCCAATCAATTCAGACCGGATCAGGTTCAAGCCTTTCTGCCATCTCCGATGGCGACCGCCAGTGCGATGTATTATTCGGGTAAAAACCCGCTTAGAAAAATTACCAGAAAGAGTGAATCGGTATTCACTCCTAAACGCAAAAAACAGCGTGATCTACACAAAGCACTGCTGCGCTATCACGACCCTAAAAACTGGCCACTACTTAGAGATGCATTGAAAGCTATGGGGCGAACTGAACTTATTGGAAATACGCCTGAGTGCCTGGTGCCAGCAGCAGGCAGAAACGAACGTTTAATGAAAAAGACATCCGTTCAGCAACACAGATCAAGCCGGAATCGACATAACCGGAGAAGGTGATTGATGTTTATCGCTAAATAGAGGGCGTGGGAATGTATGAGTCACACGCGTTACGTTATTTTCACTTTCAGCGCTCTGTTTTTCTTCTTTGCTGATTTTTTCAAACATAGTGATCTCCTCTTCATACCCTTTGGTGTCTATAACCAGAAAGCTACGATCAGCCAACCATCATAAAGTGATCAAGATCACACTGTGTGAAAATGATACAGCAATTTGGTCGGATCAGGTTTCCACCTGTTCATAACGGACCACTTTATTGCGACCAGACTCCTTAGCCTCATAAAGCGCGGTATCAGCCAGACCAATACAAGCGGACAGATCACTCTCATTAGCCGGATACATCGACATGCCGATGGACATGGTAATGCTAAAACTGCCCTGAGCATCCTTCATTTCAAAGGCTTCAATATTTTTGCGGATACGCTCTGCAATTTCATGTGAGCGAACTTCATCAGCATCCATCAAGAGCACAACAATCTCTTCTCCACCATAACGTACAATAAGATCGCTGGCCCTGACTGCATCCTTTAGAATGGCCGCGGTTTCAACCAACACCTGATCTCCACTGGCATGGCCACGTTTATCATTGACCTGTTTGAACAGATCAATATCACACATCAACACACCAAGTGATGAATTACGGCGGCTGACAGATGCCTCCATACTCATGGTAAACTCTTCGAGGAAACGCCTGTTATACATACCGGTCAGTGCATCACGTAACGATGATTCTTTCAAACTGCGCATCAGACGCTTGGCCTCGATTTCTGGCGCCGCCACACGCAAATAGTATTCAAGCAGAGATACTTTTTTCTCAATATCAGGCTGTTGGGTCACATCAAAAATAATCTGCAGCACTACACCATCACCATCTGAATTGAGCACTGGGAGACAGATATGCCGCAAGCCAACACAAGACTCTTTGCAGTCGGCACAGAAAGGCGGACAGATTCCCTGATCATTACGAGAATCCACCATACGCACACTACGTTTGGCTCTACATGCCTGTGCATCTTCCATCACATCCGATGAACACCAACCCTCAAGTCCATCAGGTAAACCTGCCGAGGCAACAGGTACACTTCTATTTCTCAATGAGGATATTTCATACAATACAAACTGTTCAATGCCAAAATCATGCAATAAAATACGCTGAAAATGTTCATAGACCTCTTCAAGATTTCTATCCGCCTCAATCTCCTCCTTGAAACGCACCGCCGATGTCAGATTATGTACAACGTTGGCCATGTGCTGCATAGGTTCCAGATTGCTGTCGTTAAACATTTCACCGGTCAAGCCTTCGATATCTCGCGCAATAGCACCAATATGATCCTCCAGCGACTGCATCAAAAGGTTTGTGCTAGTTGAAATATCACCAATCTCATCATTTGACTCATATGCAATGCGCTGTGAAAAGTCACCATGTCTGGCCTTACTAAACACGGATGTAATCTGGCCGACAATATCCATCATTGGTAAAAATATTCTGCGCATAACAAAAGCAAACAAAACACCAACAAACAACAGCAGTGCAATCAACTGATAAATAGCTGATTTGATCGCATCTTCAGCATCGCTCAAATCCACCTGCACAGACAGCCCGCCTAGCACATCACCTTCAGCGGCATCGTGACACTTCATACAATTCAAGGCGCCATGAGATGATGCAATCAAGGGGCCATTATAGTGGTAAATCTTGATCCCGTTTTCATTCACTTCAATCTCTTCTGAAGACTTCCCCGAATTGAGCATTCTTTTCTCAACCGCTTCAATTTGACCCTGCGCGGCACGCTTTCCATATTGACGATTAACCAGCTCACCACGTAAGGCCCGCATTTCAATCAATTGAGGGATTTTGGAAAACTCATCAAACAAACGACTGATTTCATCGCGCACATGCTCCTTATTATCGGCAAGCAGCATACCCTCCTGCATAGAGTGCAATAAACCGATCCTTGCCATCTCGACAATAATTAACCCCTCTTTGCGAGCCTGATTTTCGGCGTAATCACGAATCAGGACTGAAACAACAGCACTCACCAATAGTGCCAAAACAAGGGTTATTAGAATCGTTAAGCGGTTAACTTTAGTTTTTAGTTTCATGATTAATCTCTTCCTGATCCTGCTTAGTCGCACAATATGGACAATAAGGAAATTCTGGCGCAATACCTTTTCCACAAGCTTCACATTTCACACCATGGTGCAGGCTGCGCGCAATTTTAACCGAGACTACCGCTGTAACCGCCGCAAACATGCAAATGCCGACCACCATCAGGCAAATTGCGATAGCACGTCCGGCCAGCGTATGTGGCACCACATCACCGTAACCCACCGTAGTCATCGTCACGATGCCCCACCACGCCCCTTCAAAGGCACTCGAAAATGTTTCAGGTTCGATCATATAAATAATATTGCCTGCTAACACTGCACCAAGCGCAATGCCTCCAAACACCATGGCCAGCATTTCCAGTGTATCGCGCATCGATGAAATAAATAACCGCATCGAACGCAGATAACGCACCAGTTTAAGCAGCCGAACGATGCGTAATAATCTAATGGCAATATTGGGATCGCCGATCAACAACATCGGTAATATCGCCAACATATCGACGACACCGTAAAAACTGAACAGATAGGCACGTAAATTTCTAGCGGAATAACAACGGGCTAAGAACTCCACCGCAAATACAACGGTCACCCAGAACTCCAACAGCTGAATCCGTTGGACATCTACGGCGTCCAGCCCTTTCAAGGTACCAAACATGGAGACAAATACACTGACAACGATCAACAGGGTAATACTTAAATTGGTTGTTTTACCAAGCTTACTATGCACATCAAACAACATATTATTCAACAGTGCACGCAATCTGTTGCCATCCTGTTCATGTTTAAAGGCACGATCAGGTGAATTCGAATCAAGCCGCATACATTCATTCCCCCTAGTCTATAAAAAGAGAGCATATTTAGTGCCATAATTGAAGAATTCGTATCCCGCATACTAAAGACTGAAAAATAAGGCCCCGTTAAACCCTCATTATGGCATAATACATGCTTTAACCGTTCATGATGTTTCACTGATTTAAGGAGACAGCAATGGCAACACCGATATTTTTTATCAAACTGCGATTCTTATGGGGTCTGGTTGTGATGCTGTTTGGCATGCTGTTGGCTTCTTTAATTTATTTAAGTGCCATCCAACATCACACCATTGAGCATTACCACCCTTTGCTTGAGGCCACCATCGAGACCAGAGCACATACTGCAGAATTTCATATCTGGCTCGAAGAAGCACTGGAAAGTAATACCAGTCCAGATAAAGCATGGCCACACTTCGATCATGCTAAAGGATTTGCCGGCATATTGAGCGAGGCAGATGAGCATGAAGCACTGCACAATGGCCGCCTGTTTCACCTCTCTGTGGATAATGTTGAATTGGGGCATCAAAGCCAACACGTGATGTCTGATCTTCAGCAATTACGCAGCATCGCCCAACTGCGAATCAAAGATAAACAACATAGCGGCATCGGCACGCCGATCGATAATCGCTTCGATCAAGTGTATAACAATATCATTGATGAGACCATGCAGATGGAAACATTGCTGCAAAAGCTGATTTACACTGACATGAATCACTATGAAAACCTCTCTAATGGCATCTATATCTTCGTGGCACTGTTGGCATTTCTAATGATCGCTGTGCTGCAATTTATATTCCGACTCAGATCCTCACATACAGCGTTGGATACATTGAACAGCCAACTCGATGAGAATAACCAGGCCTTGCAACTGCAGATTAACGCACGACGTCAATCCGAAGCGAAGTTACAAGATTCCGAAACCCGTTTACGCACCATGCTTAGCACTGCTCCCGACGCTATTATAACCATCAACAAGGCAGGTAATATCGTTGAATGGAACCATGGTGCGTGCCGAATTTTCGGCTATGCCGAAGATGAATGCACAGATAATGCTATTACGATGATCATGCCAGAGCGATACCAGCAGGCCCATACGCTCAGCTTCACTCGCCATTTAGAAGGCGTCGAAGGCAACCTGATTTTAGGAAAGGTGAATCAGTTTCATGGCCGCCATAAAGATGGTCATGAAATACCGCTTGAAGTCTGTATTTCGGAATGGCAAAAAGACAATCAATATTTTTTCACTGCCATTATTCGCGATATCAGCGAGCGTAAAAAAGCCGAATCTGAATTACACAAGATCAGAGCCTGTGTTGAACAGACTGGTGAATCAATCGTCATCACGGACAAAGCCGGCATCATTGAATATGTAAATCCGGCCTTTACCCGCATCACCGGCTACAGCGCCAGCGAAGCTATCGGTCAATCGCCGCGCATCCTTAAAAGCGGCAATTATGATAACACTTTCTATAAACAGATGTGGGCGACCATCGCCAGTGGAAACGTCTGGGAAGGCCGCATCACAGACCGCAGAAAAGATGGCAGCTTTTATCCCGCCATGCTAACAATCTCCCCAGTGCGCGATACTCACGATAACATCACCCATTACGTTGGCATTCAGGAAAACCTCTCCGAACTACAAAAGATGGAAGATCAATTTATTCAGGCCCAGAAGATGGAGGCCATCGGCACACTGGTGGGTGGCATTGCACATAATTTCAATAATGCCTTAGCCGGCATGACCGGCAATCTCTATCTGGCCAAATCAAAAGCAAAAACCATACCGGATGTTGTTCGACACATATCCAATGTTGAGCAACTGGCCATGCAGTCAGCGGACATGGTCTCTCAATTGATGGTCTTTGCCCGTAATGATTTATTGGTCAAAAAAATCACCCCACTTACCGGTTATATCAAAGAGGTTATGAAACAGATGCATCTGTTTGTGCCTGAAAAAATCAATTTTACATTCGAGGTCTGCCAACAAGAGATGCAGGTACAATGCGATGCTTCACAATTGCATCAGATCATTATGAATCTTATTAATAATGCCATTCACGCCACCAAGGAATGTGATCAACCGAGCATATCTGCCCACCTGAACATGCTGACTAATGACGCGGCGCTGCAAGCCCGTCACGATAATCTCTCCCCTACTGCCAGCGGTTTCGCACGTTTGTGCATCAAAGATAATGGTTGCGGCATCAGTGAGGAACACCTTGAACATATTTTTGAACCCTTCTTCACGACTAAACCGACGGGCGAAGGCACCGGGCTTGGACTATCCATGACCTACGGGTCTGTAAAAAGCCACGGCGGAGCTATTGATGTGGAGAGTGCTGCAGGTATGGGTACTGAAATGTGTATTTTGTTACCCCTTATAGATTCAACAGTGGTAGCCGCTGCGGATGATGATGCAGGCGAGGTGATTCTCGGCCACGGAGAGCGAATCCTTATTGTGGATGATGAACAGTCAGTGCGCGATACCACAGCCGATGTACTGCAAAGCCTCGGTTACAAAACCATGACAGCTGTTGATGGCCGTGATGCAGTCAACGTTTTTACTGATCATGCCCATGAAATTGATCTGGTATTGCTTGATGTGGTTATGCCTAACATTGGTGGTGTTCAAGTTGCTCAAAAACTAGCGCAAATTAAGTCTGGTTTGAAAGTTCTGTTCATCAGCGGCTATGACATGACCAATTCCTTGCAACTGGTAGTTAGTAAAGAAGGAAGTCAGCATATATTGATGAAACCATTCAGCATCGTCGATTTAAGCACCACTATCCGGCAACTACTTGATGGTGTTGAGCTCTAATAACGTCATAACCAAGCTAACCAGAGAGTAAGAGATGAGGTTGCATCGGTGGTTGTCTCTACTTTGCGTACTTTGCGGTAAAAGCTTTTAGCATTTTATAACGATTATCTGACACCCTTGGCAGTAGTTTTAACCTGTTTACGCTATATTTCCTTCAGACTGAGCCAAGCCAAAATAGATCATTATCATATCATCATGGCTATCATTGATCACTTCGTGCAGCTCTCCCGGATCAATCCGCATGCAACTACCTGTAGTGACCCGATATGCATCTTCGTTAATGCGAAACAGACCTGAACCGCCGATGACATAAAAAATTTCATACAGATCATCATGGCTGTGTGCAGAAGCCTTTTGACCGGGCTTGAACACGGCATGCGACAAACGTACCGAAGCTGGCAGTTCATTTTCGTGGAATAGAATCTTTTTCACAATCTCTGCATCATGCGATAATCCCTGCTCTGCACAGTGATCAAGATGGGTTATTTTCATAAACTATTTCCTCCCGCTGCATCATTATACAACGCCTCTGTAGCCATCACGGTTGTTCAACAGGATCGGCTAGCCCAATCTACATCGCCCATGAGCACATTCTGCGAGACCTGTTCAGCATCATATATTAACAATGTAACCATCCAATGAAATTTTGCGAGCACCCGTTAAATGTTCCGATTCAGTAACAAGGATATGGACGCATCAAATCATCACGCTAGCTTCACTGCATGCATGAAAACCTTGATGACAACACACTTAGTCACGATGCTACGCTGGAAGGCGCGCTGACTAACCTGAAAAATAACTACCCGAACATTACCGGCAATCATCTCGACATTGGCAGCGGCACCGGAAATTTAATCCGTCGCATGCGCATGCAGTATAATCTCACCAGCTCTGCCTGCGATTATACCGATGAATTTATGGCCTTGGATGATGTTAAGGTTGATATCGTTGACCTCAATGACGGCGTTTTACCGTATGCAGATAACAGTTTTGATCTGGTTACATTTACAGAGGTTGCCGAACACCTTGAGAATTACCGCGCCATTGTGCGTGAAGTTCATCGGATACTAAAACCGGGCGGTGTGATTGTTCTCACCACCCCCAACATATTGAATATGAAATCACGCATGCGTTTTCTTACCAATGGTTTTTGGAGCATGTTCGGACCATTGCATGTCGGTGAAACGGCGATTGAAAGTACCGGTGGCCATATCACGCCGATTGCTTATCCTTACCTGGCACATGCGCTGATGAGCGTAGGTTTTGATATGCCAAAGCTCAACGTCGATAAAATCCAGTTTCCTTCCATTTTCTGGCTTGTGCTATTTTATTTACCAATACGGATCATCGGCGCACTGGTATGGAGAAAAGAGCGCAATCGATACCATACATTGGATACACATAACGCCCCGATCATCAGTCAAATCAATTCCCTGCAAATGCTGTTGGGTAGATGCATTGTTGTATCTGCTCGCAAAACAGGTGGATAAGCGCATTGTTTGAGGGCAACCACACGGGTTTACGACCGTTTTGAACGGGTCTCAAATATTGGCCCGCATCAGTGGCCCCGCCATTGCCCTGATTTGTGCTACGATGATAGAAATCCCTGATCAACCGCAAGCTTCTGCCATGCTTGGCATTGCGTTGTGGATGGCCATCTGGTGGATCTCTGAATGCGTACCACTAGCTTTGACCGCACTTATTCCTCTGGTCTGTTTTCCACTATTCGGTATTGCCACTGGCAAAGAGATTGCCCCGCATTATTTTAACAGCATCATCTTTCTATTTATTGGTGGCTTCCTCATTGCACAAGCCATGGAAAACACACACCTGCATAAACGCATTGCCCTGAACATGCTGGCCAGATTACATGCCAGCCCCCTACAGCTAGCCATGGGTTTTGCAGGTGCTACCGCATTTTTATCCATGTGGATATCCAATACCGCCACTACCATGTTGATGGTAACCATCGCCCTGCCACTACTGCAGCGATTGATGGATGATCATAAAGCTGAGGATATTGCTCCCATGTCCACCAGCTTTTTATTAATCATCGCCTACTCCGCCAATATTGGTGGCATGGGCACACCGGTTGGTACAGCACCTAATCTGGTATTTTTAGAAAACATACGTCTCTATGCTCCAGAATCTGTGCCCTCTTTTCTGGAATGGATGATGATCGGCATACCGATGGTCATTGTCGGACTGGCTGTACTGTTCGCAGTGTTAGGGCCGCAGCTCTCTCGATTACCATGGAAACCATCTGATGGTGCAGCACTCCATCATTCCCTCGTTGAACTTGGCCGCATGCGTTTCGAAGAGAAGATGGTTGGTTGGGTACTCACCATCACGGCACTGTTGTGGATGAGCCGCAAGGGCATTCAAACGGACAGCTTTGACATCCCCGGGTGGGCAGGGCTATTGCCTTACAAGGGCATTGATGATGGCACCGTGGCTATTCTGATGGCCAGCCTGTTATTCCTGTTTCGCAGCAAACAACATGGTCCAATATTGAATACAGCTTCATTCAGAAAACTACCCTGGGATATTGTACTGCTACTCGGTGGTGGCTTCGCACTGGCTTACGGCATGCAACATTCCGGTCTGTCAGGCTGGATTGGTGGGCAACTTGAATTTCTTGGTGATGTGCCCTTAGTGCTAATGATGCTCGGTATCGCCTGTATCATTATTTTCCTGACTGAGATCACCAGCAATACTGCCACCACACAGGTGATGTTGCCGATCCTTGCCGCTGCAAGTATTGCCAGTGGACTGGATATCACATCCACTTTGCTTGTTGCTACGCTGGCAGCATCCTGTGCATTCATGCTGCCGGTTGCTACACCACCCAATGCCATCATATTCGGAACGGATCGTGTGCCCATGCACAGCATGGTAAAAGCCGGTATCCGATTAAATCTGATCATGATTTTCATTGTGACCGGCATCGTTTATATGCTGAGGCCCTTTTTGCCGGGCATTTAGGTGGCCTATTCAAACAATTCTCTAAGACTCACCACGCGGCAGCGTAACCCTTTCTGGCCCGATCAATCGCAGCGACTCTATATTTACGCTTTGGTGTTCCCTCACAGACATACCTATACAATCATGACTGGAAAATCCGACGTTTGAAGTGTAAAAAAATTGAACCTTGTTTTCTATTTTTAACAGGAACACGATTGACATACTTCAACGCACTTTCTAACGTCGCGCCACACTAAAACCCAAGGACTTTCCATGCCAAACATCCAGCAATCACAAATCGATTTCGATCAAGCTAAAAAAATATTACCCGGTGGTGTCAATTCACCAGTACGCGCATTTAAATCGGTAGGCGGCACACCACGTTTCTTCGCTTCGGCCAGTGGTGCTTATGTGCAGGATGTTGATGGCAATTCTTATATCGATTATGTCGGTTCATGGGGACCAATGATTCTCGGCCATGCCCACCCGGATGTGGTTAAAGGTGTACAGGAAACCGCAGCGCTTGGCATGAGTTTTGGCGCTCCATGTGAACTGGAAATTGATCTGGCTAAACTGGTTATTGATATGGTGCCTTCAATTGATGTGATCCGTTTTGTGAACTCCGGTTCTGAAGCCACCATGAGTGCATTACGACTGGCACGCGGATTCACTGGACGTGATAAATTCATCAAATTTGACGGTGGCTACCACGGTCATGCCGATGGTTTTCTGGTCAAAGCTGGTTCCGGCGCAGCCACATTTGGCGAACCTGATTCCGCCGGTGTACCTGCTGATTATGCCAAGTTAACACTGACTGCTGCATTCAATGATATTGAAGCAATCAAACAACTGTTTGCTGAAAATAAAGATGAAATCGCCTGTATTATTGTGGAGCCTGTACCCGGCAATACCGGTGTAATGAAACTGTATGAAAATGGATTCTTACAACAACTGCGTGACATTTGTGATGCTGAAGGTGCGCTGCTTATTTTTGATGAAGTGATGTGCGGATTTCGCGTGGCTGCCGGTGGTGCGCAAGAGCGATTCAACATTATGCCTGATCTGACCTGTCTGGGTAAAATTATTGGTGGTGGTTTACCTGTTGGCGCTTATGGCGGTCGTGAAGAGATCATGCGTCAAATTTCTCCAGACGGTCCTGTTTATCAGGCTGGTACCTTGTCCGGTAACCCTCTGGCTATGCGTGCAGGTCTTGAAACACTGACCCGTCTGCAGGCGCCCGGTTTTTATGATGCACTGGAAGCCAAAACCACCCGTCTGGTGGAAGGTTTACTAGCAGGATGCAAAGCAGCAGGCGTACCTGCTGTGGCCAATCAGGTCGGTGCAATGTTTACCATTTTCTTTACTGATCTTGATGAAGTCACCTGCTGTGATGATGTCAGCAAGCATTGTGATCTTGCTTTCTTCGGTCGTTATTTTAACGCCATGCTGGATGAGGGTATTTATCTGGCTCCATCACAATATGAAGCTGCATTTGTTTCAGCAGCCCATACAGACGAAGATATTGATGCCACCATGGCTGCTGCCGGCCGCGCACTCGCCAGGATCATTTGATATGACTCCAGGCATCCTGCCTTCCGCATTGACCGTTCTGCAAAAGCGTCGTTATGCTTCACTTCCGGGCTTATATGCATGCGCCCGCCCCACCTCCTGTGGGGATTGGAGTTCTACATGAGTTTACTCGACACCATTACCTTCAACGATGCCGGTCTGGTGCCTGCTATCGCTCAGGATGCCACTAGTGGCCGCGTATTGATGATGGCATGGATGAATGAAGAAGCCGTGCAACAAACAGTCGCCACCGGTTTCGCCCACTACTATTCCCGTTCTCGCCAAAAGCAGTGGATGAAAGGTGAGTCTTCAGGACATGTACAAAAAGTGCTGGATATGTACCTCGATTGTGATGGAGACACTATTTTACTAACAATCGAACAGACCGGCCCTGCCTGCCACACCAACCGTCAATCATGCTTTTACAAACAACGCCAAGCAGACGATTGGGTAAGCATTGAAAAACCTTTGGAGTAAATGATATGTCTGATTCAACAAAACCTCAGGATATCGATATTCTGAAAAAACTTGCGGCAGTATTGGAAACACGAAAATCCGAATCTGCAGATGCATCGTATGTGGCATCGCTGTACGCCAAACCAGATAAGATGCTGGAAAAAATTGGTGAGGAAGCTGTAGAGACGATTATCGCCGCCAAGAATGGCGAAGCTGATAAAATTATTTATGAAACGGCTGATCTGTGGTTTCACTGTATGGTGATGCTAGCGCAAAAAGGCCTTTCCCATGAAGCTGTATTAAATGAACTGGCACGTCGATTCGGCATGTCCGGCCATGATGAGAAAGCATCCAGATCGAAATAAACTCGGCGAAACAACAGCAGTCTAACTGATTAGCCACTGATGCTCAGGGCAGCTTCTCTTACTTCGCGATCAGGTGAATTGAGTTGACTCAAAAGAGTATCCCCTGGGGGATTAACCTTCTTCCAGGAACTCTCACTGATTTAAAATCTTTATTCGTGCTAATTCGTGGCTACTGTGAATTCGATTTTCAGCTAAACTCCATGAGAAATCGGGAAAATCTATTCAGGCCGCATTCCGCACTAAAGCGAGGTGTTGCGGCTTTTTCTGCTGCACTGAAAGCTGCATCCAACCCTCTCGCAATTCTGTCACCAACTTAAGCACCTCATCAACATGACCGGTAGAACTACTGCACAATCCTTCGATAAGCCTGTTCATCATATAAGCATATAAACTAGCCAGATTCTCTGCCATCTCACCACCCTCTTGCATATTTAAACTGCTGGATAGCTCAATCAAGGCCTCCATAGATCGACTTGTATGATCCGCTTCTGCTGAAAGATCTCCAGCCAAAATAGCCATACGCGTACGTCCAAGTGATTTAAACAGTGCTTCATAACTCAGCAAAACCAATCCCAATGGCCCTGCCCCTTCTACCTGGTTTTCCTGATATGCTTGATACCCGACCATGACTGCCTCCTTGCATAGATATGCAGTTGCGATCATCGCACTGCTTGCATAATTGATATATCGACACGCTGAAAGAGGACTTTAGCTAAATGTTAAGAAAAATGGGGCAAACAGTTCATAAGGAACGGATACAGCCGAGTAGAGAATGCCGCTTTGAGCGTGCCAAACGCAGTAGCATTGCACAGCTAAAGCCGCACTTCCAAAACTGATTCAATCACCAAGTTGAATACAATATGGTTAGCTAAATAAACGCGGAGAAACCCACAGATATGCCCCAATATTTATGGGTTTTTTAGTAGTGCTTTTGCAGCATCGGCCTGACGCATCCCACTATTCAGCGTAGCGATATCAGCACCTACAGCGCCCATATGCACTGCCAATTGCCTCTGAGTACGCCTTAAACGAATTTCAAGGTATTTGACTTGAGCCGAAAGCTCATCATCCAAGTCAGGGATTTCTATCATTCTGGCGCGCAATAGTTCCATTTCCCGACTGACTAGATCCACACGCGCTGGCAGCTTCTGCCACTGCCTTTCCCTCATACAACGACTGAATGATTTGAGTGCTGCATCGCAACGATCAAGTTGGGTAGCTATGGTATATTCTGCCATTAAATAAATCAGATCCTTTTATCGCGCATTCTGGCCATTCCTAGACTCTATCTAAACTGTTAGTAGCCGTAAGCCGCTGTAGCAGTTTGCATGCCACCCATAGATGCCTGTGAACGCATTGCAGGCTTCCGCTGCCTATCATCCAGTCCTTTCCAGGCATCACGCAGTGTCTGCGTTAACGCCATGGTTTCATCAATCGCCACAACAGAGCCACTGCACATGTCACTAACCAATCGTTCATTCATATAGATATAGAGTCTAGCCAGGTTGACTGCTACTTCACCACCCTCTTCCATATTCAAAGAGGTAGAGAGTTCAATCAACGCCTCAAGCGCACGTGCTGTCTGTTCGCTCTCAAGCATCATATCTTTACTTTCAACTCCCAGCCGTGCTCTGCCGAGTGATTTGTACAATGCATCGTACGTAAGAAGAACCAAACCTAAAGGAGTTGCTCCATCCACCTGATTGCCTTGATAAGCTTTATAACCTGTCATACTGCCTCCATGCGTTTTAGTTTTAAAGGCGATCATCGCCCTCTCATACACCAATATCTATCGGTTATTATTCAGTAAACTAAAATTAAATTTTAGTTTGTTCTTAATTCGTTCCATACTGAGCATTTATATTTTGCGTTAAGAAATCTCCCGATTGCTGTAAGGATGCCATAGCTGACTGCATACTGCTAAACTGCTGCATGAGCAGCACTCGCTGCCTTTCCATTTGATCTGTTAGGCTGGTTATTTTAGCTGTGATACCATCAAATGATGTCTGATCCGTCTCTATACTGTTTTGAATCAGCCCAAAAACAGGATTTGAATAGAGATCTAGTATGCCATCAAAGGCCGCAGCAATGCCAATGCCTACAGAGAGATCACCGACAACCCCTGTCGCTGTACCGGTATAAAGAACCGCTAATCCATCAACATTACCGCTACTACCGAGAAGCATCTGTCCTGTGCCGGTGGCAGCCAATCCATTGATCGTACCCGTCACATTTGCTCCAGCAAGAGCTTGATCTGCGATACCCAAACCGTTAACGCTTTGAGCAATAGAAAAACCACTACTAGCTCCAAATGAAGTAGATTCAAATGCGATGGCGTTTCCAGATATTACAGCTGTCACAGGCAAAGCATAACGCCCTTCTGTCACAACTGTGTCACTGCCAAAGACAAGAGAGCCGCCACCTTCATTATTAGCGGTCAGATTAACGGTCAACTGAGAATCCCCTGTTGTAATATCAGTCAGTGTAAGTTTTCCGTTGACATCAAGACTGGCTGTTACCTCCTGATTAAAAACCGATTGAATTGCAGATAACAGACCAGAAACTGTATCCGTAGCAGGGTTGAGTATGGAGTAAGTACCACTCACTGAAACACCTGAGCGCAACGTACCACTGATTGATATGGTATCACTGGCAGCGACTCCAACTCCATCAAGTGCTGAAAAACTTGTGCTCCCTGTAGCCGGAAGCGTGCTTGCAATCAAAGCCGTAGATAACTGATGTTGTTCCGTATAATTAGCTGAGAGCTCAGCATTTAAAGCTGTAATCATGGCACCTTGGCTTTGCCCTAAAGTCAAATTTACAATGGCTTGCCTGCTAGAGCCGGTATCAGTAATGGTAACAAGCTCATCAGCAGCCAGCCCCCCAGAGAGATCAGTTGCCCCGGTTACTGCCGCCTTTGCTGCAGCTTGTGTAACATTTACACTGTAGGATCCGGATGGGGTAGTCACTCCATTTGTGAGAAATTGGAGACTATTATTAGCACTACTTCCTTGCGCAACAAACAGATCCCGAATGGCACTGGTGTCATTCGCTACAAACGTACTGAATCGATCTTCATTAATCAATAGTTGTCCATTTATATCCGGCTCAATACCAATCATCACCAGGCTATTGCGATCACTAGCCAGTCCGGGCACTGTTTTAAGCAAACTTGATGACATACTGCCTTTAATGGTAGCGAGCAACGGTTCACCTGCCAGGATACCACTTGAACCAGTATTCACATCAAACTTATAATGGTCATCAATTAATGACTGTAAACTGTTATAGGCATCTATAAAGGATTGCACGTTGTCACGTATAGCCTGCTGATCCACGCTAATATTCACACCAACTGTAACCGCAGGATCAGCCTGTTTCAGACTCAAGGTCACACCGGATAATGCATCTGTAATGGTATTGCTGCTGCGGGTCATACTTAAGCCATCAATAGAAAATTGGGCATCCAGAGGGGATTGCAGCACTTGATGGGCGTTCGATTGTCCAACGGCACCAAGCTGAAGTGAAGAGAGGGTGCCACCCGTATTTGCATCCAGAGCAGTACCACTAAGCGTAAACCCTGTCACTCCAGTAGCATCCGAAGCCAGAATTAATCGAAAATCATTATCAGCCACTTTCATTACCGATGCAGTGACGCCTGTAGCGGACGACCCACTATTGAGTTGATTAATATTAGCGGCGATATCATTTAAAGAATCTGATGTTGAAACTGTAACCGTAGCACCCTCGATCAAAAAACTACCGCTTATATTCATCGCCGTAGTCGCAGCCGCAATCGCTGTCCCAGCGCTATCTTTCACTGCTCTCAATGATGAGAGACGTTCGGCCTGTGCTGTTTGGGTTATAACTATATTATGTTGTCCAGCTGAAACACCGGAAGTGCCACTAATATCAACAAGAGATGCTGCAGTAACCGTTGAAGAACTACTGGACAGACTAGCTGAATACCCAAAAAATGTAGCTTCATCAGCCAGCGCAATGGATGTGCTCCGCAAATTTCTGGATGCATCGTTAATTAAAAGAAGAGCATCTTGTTTAGCTGTAAGATTATCCTGTCTCTGTTGTAATTGGTTAATTTCAAACTTGCGCAAGCCCAAGATACCATCAACAGCCGCAGGCACATCAAATCCAGCCACTTGGCCGGAAATGATGCTTCCAATTCCTGTATCCGCCATAATTTAGACCTGTTTATCCAGCAATAAGCCCACCATCTCTTTCATAAAGATTTTATGTTGAATAAAGTCTTTTGATGGTATTTCACGAATCACTTCACCGCTATGTTTATCTGTCACGGTAACAAACAGTTGCCCAAGCTTCTCTTCATAACCAAATGCAATCGATTCACCCGATGATCCTGATGAAACATTGGCCTGTTGAATCGCTTTTTGTAAATCCTGCGTACTCACTTTCTGTTCTACTTTATTTTGTACATTCTGTTGAACCGGAGGAGTCGGACTAGCTTGTGGTTGGCTTACCGGGCGAACATTTGCAGAACCCACATTCAGCGAAGAAAGCACAGGACTAGATTGAACGATATTGTTTTGAATTGCAGTCATGTCTTACCTCCTTGCCTTTTTAGGGTTTAACCCTCTCCCATCACTGGGAGAGGGCTATATCCTGCCTCTTATCTGAACAGTGACAATACGTTCTGTGCTGCCTGATTAGCCTGAGCCAACATTGAAGTGCCAGCCTGAGTAAGAATCTGATTCTTCGTGAAATTAGCCATTTCAGCAGCCATATCAGCATCCCTGATAGAGGATACAGCCGCAGTGGACTGTTCGATACTGGTTGACAGGTTAGCCTGCACAAAGCTCAGCTGGTTCTGGGTAGCACCCAGATCAGCACGCTGAGTGATCAAGGTATCCAGAGCATCCTTAGACGTTGTGATGTATGCCTGAGCACCAGCCTGAGTAGTCAATGAGGTTGCAGCCGTTCCTGCAAGCCCAAGCCCTGCAGTAGTATATTTTTGCTGCAAATTCACAGTCACCTGATTATTACCTGCTGCATCATTGTCTGCTCCAACCTGGAACGCCAGAGCCGAAGTATAGACACCTGCGCCAGCAGCAGAAGCGGTCACATCAGCCACTACTGTAGTTACACCAGCGGTAGGAGCATTTGCAAGCGTAGCTGCAGCAGTACCGGTTAGAGTTGCCCCGTTATCCATCGCTACAGTGAATGCGCCACCAGCAGTTAGAGTTGCAGTACCTGCAGATCCATCAGCACCGGCAACGGTAAGAGTATCACCAGCAACACTCGTCTGAGATGCAGTGTAGCTATAAGTAGTGGATACACCACCATCAGTTGGAGCAGTAGTAGTCAATGACGTTACAGAACCAGTACCCGCTGTAGTCTGAGCAAGACTGAAAGTAACACCAGTGACAGCTGCAGAGTTAGCATCTATGCCGTTAAGTAAATTTACGCCATTGTAATTGGTTGAACCAGCGATTTTGTCAATCTGAGTTTCCAGTTTGATGCGTTCTGCATCCAGTTTAACCAGTTCGCCTGCATTGTTTGCAGATGAAGCCTGTGTTGCCAGTGTTTGGATACGAACAACCATATTTTGAATTTCGTTAACGCCCGCATCAGCCATTTTCACCATTGCAGTTGCCTGTGTAGCATTCTGACTGGCTGCTTTCAGGCGTGATGTCTGGGCATCCAACTTGGATGAAATCGCAAAACCAGATGCATCATCTGATGCACCGTTAATACGGAAGCCAGATGACAAACGATTCAACGACTGATTCATGTTGGTACTATTTGTATTAAGATTTTTCAGTGCGGTCATTGCCGCGTTATTGGTTTGAACTGTTAATGCCATTGTATCTCTCCTTGAGTTATATTAATACGTGAACGACATCATGCCTTGTCACGGTGGGGATTATCCCCTAACAAGATCTGTTCCTCAGCCCTTGTACTATATGTGTATCGGAAGAAAAAAGATCAACTTTAATTTTTATCAAACTTCTCTCATTCCACTTTCTCTCACACTAGCACATAAGAGTATCGGTGAAAAAAATGAGCACTTTAATTTTTGGCACAATATGTGCTCACACTGGTTTAATCTCTCAAACAGGAAAAAAACCATGAACAAAAAACAAGTTCAAACACATAAACTTATAAATGATATCAGCCAGCTTTACACGCGCGGGTTGTATAGTGATGCAGAGCTATTATGCAAAAGAGCACTTGCACTAGAGCCCGACAACATTCCCATTCACCTCCTGTATGCACGCTCTTTGTATAACCAACTTAAACCGCAGGAATCAATTCCATTATTGGAACAAGCCATTAAACTTGCTCCCGACAATGAAGATGTCAGGACACTGCTTATGGCCAGTTATATAGACTCAAGCAACCTTCCTAAAATGATTGAACTTTCTGATATTTTTCAAAACCAACCCAGAAATAACAATGAACTTATTCTTGCCTATCGATGCTACCTGTCGGCCTGTGACTGGGACTCTGCAGCAAAGCTTGAAAATGAAATGCTCCTTGCCACATCTGAAAATAATCCTGATCACGAAGTGCTACCTGCATTGCTCTTAGCACTCAATGGACGCCCCAATATTTCTCCTGAATTAGACTTTCAATTACATAGGGAATGGGGAAAAAGCAATCCTAATGTGCCTGAAATAAGACCACCCAAAGTTCAAGGGCGTATTCGCATCGCATATATCTCAGGCGATTTTTACAGACACCCCGTTGCCTACTTTATGCATCAAATCATTCCTGCCCATAACAGAGATGAGTTTGAGGTATACTGCTTCGCTCATCTTTCCGGACGAGAGGATGATTTGACCAAACAGTTTATCGAGGATTCAGATCAATTCTTTGATATTACAAACATGAACAATAAAGCCCTACACGACCTCATGAGAACGCATAATATCCACATTGCCATTGACCTCTCTGGCCACACCACTTGTAGTCGTACTGCTGCTTTTGCACTGCGCTTAGCACCTGTACAAATATCCTATCTCGGATACCCAAACACAACAGGTCTTGAGGCGATGGATTTCCACATTACAGATCCTTTTTGTGAAGATGAAAATCATGGAACCCAATATATTGAAAAGCTACTAACCATGCCTAAAACGTTTCTCAATTACGGGGTCAGTTGGGATCTAAAGAGATCCGAGAACGCACCATGTATAGAGAAAGGTTATATTACATTTGGATCGTTCAATAATGGGCGCAAAATTAATCTAGAAGTGGTCGAAGTATGGAGCTCAATCCTCTCCCAGGTTAAGCATTCACGTATGCATTTAAAGTTCCCCGGATGTGACTATGATCTCATCCAGAAGAATTTATATAAAGCCTTTGCAAAGTTTGGCATTGAATCGTCACGGATAACAACCCTGTCACGCACATCACTGGAAGAGCATATGCTCGGATATAATGACATCGACATTGCACTGGATACCTTTCCATATACTGGCACCACCACCACATGTGAAGCTCTTGCAATGGGGGTTCCTGTCGTTACGCTGGTTGGAGCAAAGCATGCCAATCGGGTCTCATATTCAATCCTGAAAAATATTGGATTTGAAAGCACTATCGCCTTCAGTAACCAAGAATATATTGAAAAAGCAGTCAACTTAGCAGGTAACCCAGAAGGTTTAAGGATCATCCGATCATCATTGCCAATTCTTTTACAGCACTCTCCCGTCAAACAAATTCATCCATTTATAAATGATTTGGAAAACCTATACAAGGAAGCCTGCCACAAAAAAGGCCTCGATCTTTCAGAAATCGAACAACCCTCAGACAACACTCTAGAACAACAAAATGATCCCTTGCCAACCAGATCAGCACACGATAATTCTGCCTCATCAACTATCAATATGCTTGATGGCACTACTGACATGCAAGAACAAGAAGTAAAAAGCATTTCTACATCTCTTACCCTGTCCATCAATGGTGGAATTCAAATTGTGGTGCCTAATGATCTGAATCTCATGACTCCATATGTATTAACTGAACAACAAGACTGGTTTGAGGACGAAATAATATTCATTAGAAAAATCATTAAATCGGGCATGAAAGTTGTGGATATTGGGGCAAACTATGGCTGTTATAGCATGACCTTTTCCAGTTTAGTTGGAGACAAAGGGCACTTATGGGCCTTTGAACCAGCAAACAGTACAGTTTCATTTCTCAAGGAAAGTATTAAAATCAATCATTTTAAACAGGTTACCTTGATAAAAGCGGCACTATCCAATCGCGAAGGCACTGCTGAACTGTTATTGCAGGCCAACAGCGAATTAAATTCCATTTCAACATCAGGATCTAGCAATAGCGCAAGGGAGTCAGTTCCATTAAAACGCCTCGATGACTGTATTAAGAGCTATCAATGGCGGGATATTGCTTTTGTCAAACTGGATGCAGAAGGTGAAGAGATACGTATTCTTGAAGGTGGCCAAGAATTCTTTTCCCGCTTCTCACCACTAGTCATGTTTGAATTAAAACACGGAGACCAAGTCAATGAGGGCTTAATACAAAAGTTTGAGAGTATGGACTATCATTCATTCGTCCTGACGCCAGGAATACAAATTCTCACCCCATTCAGCCCTGATGAGCATCAAGATATCTATCTGCTCAATTTATTTTGCTGTAAAGAGGACAGAGCAAAACAGCTTGCTGACGACGGTTTTCTTATCCTTAAGGTGGATGATAACTGTGATAGTCCTACTACAAGGTGGCAACAACACCTTGCAAATTTCCCATATGCCAGTGAATTAATTGATCCATGGCAATCACAACAACCCGAGGAGCACCCAGAAGGATGGGAAATTTATGAACTTGCATTAAATCAGTACGCTTCAGCACAAGCGAGTGATCAACCAGCAACAAAACTTTCACATCTACAACAGTCATTTATAAATATGGTTTCCCTACTAGACATCCACGTTTCCATTCCACGATTAATGACCCTGACTCGCATTGCCAGCGAATTAGGTCATCGAGGCGTAGCTGTTCAGGTGTTGAACCAAATTGCACAACATCTGGAACAAGAGAAAATTTTCATCCCATCAGAACCATTCCTTGCTGTTTCATCCACAGCCGAACATCTCAATCCTGACAATAGATTACTCGATTGGTCGCTAGCGACAGTCTTGGCCAGCAAAGAAAAACGTCAGGCATTTTCATCTTACTTTACTGGCCAATCATCACTACCTGAAATCGAACGATTCCTTTCTCTGGGGTTTCACGATGAAGAGATGATTAGGAGAAAGGATCTGATTCGTCAGCGGTTTCAACCCGGTGCCATACTTACATGACAGCTTAAATCCATTGGAGCATAAACATCTCAGTAGCTATTCGTAGACAGCGCCGAGTGGAGTTCATACAGTGCCCAACATGTCTGCTATTGATCTGTTATACCATGCCGCGCTCAATAGACCGAGCGCGCCTACATTGATTATCAATGCGCATGCCCATGCGCTGTTGTTACAGCTATCAGAGAAGTGCCAGCAACTTGACCTGCATCAGCATTTCAAGCCTGAACATACAGCCATTCATCAACTAGGTCTGAATGTTTCTCCAACATTACCTGCGCTCGATGAAACCTATGACACCATTTTCCTGCTACCATCTAAAAACAAACAGCAGACCTTGGCATGGATGGCACAAGCGATGCAATCACTTGATGCGAATGGCACATTATTGATCGCTTGCGCTAATAACCACGGAGCGAAATCCTATGAGTCAGCGTTGCAATCATTGGCTGGTAATACACTCTCCCGTTCCAAATCGAAATGCCGCATCTTTTCGGCCAAAAAGACAGCATCACTGGATTCGGCCTTACTTGCGCAGTGGTTGCGTGCAGGAGAAGTCAGGACGATCCCAAGCCATGGACTGATCGCTCAGCCCGGGCTATTCAGCTGGGATCATGCCGATATCGGTTCACAACTGTTAATTGATCATCTACCCGACAATCTCTCTGGCACTGGTATGGATCTGTGCTGTGGTTACGGACTGCTTTCTGAACATCTGCTGCGCACAACACCTCAAGTCGACAGACTTCATCTGGTTGAAGCGGATCGACTGGCACTGGATTGTGCCATACAAAACACAACCGTATGGCAGCAGAAAACGCAATCCCACTGGCTCGATGCAACGCATGATGCACTGCCGGAAAAGCTGGCCTGGATTGTCTGCAACCCACCCTTTCACACCGCTCAGCAAAGAGATGTGGAGCTGGGTAAGAATATCGTGAAACGTGGCTGCCAACAATTGAAACGCGGTGGCAGCATTTATGTCGTGGCCAATCGCAAACTGGCTTATGAAACATTGATGCAGGCAGAGCTAAGAGCATGCCAAACCATCATCGAAGCCAATGGTTTCAAGATCATCAAAGGGATACGATAATGAATACCAAACCTGTAAAAGCCGAACGACTGGATAAATTACTCACCTGCCTGGGTTACGGCCTGCGTAAAGATGTACGCTTCTGGATCAAAGATGGTTTGATTACCATTGATGGAGAACCTGCAAGTAATCCTGCCAAGAAAGTCACCCCCGATCAGGTTTTATTGATGGAAAAGCCGCTGGATCACCCATATGGACTCACCCTCATCTATCACAAGCCGCTGGATACCGTCTGCTCCCGCAAAGAAGATGGCCGTTTGATTTATGCCGATTTCCCTGAACGCTGGATAGGTCGCAAACCGGCTCTCTCCAGTGTCGGGCGTCTAGACAAAGAGACTTCTGGCTTGTTGATCATCACCGACGATGGGCAGTTGAATCATCAACTGACCAGCCCGAAAAAACATATCTCAAAAACCTATGCTGTGACACTGGATCGCCCGTTAAACGGAACCGAAGCCGAGAAGTTTTCTGATGGAAAGCTAATACTCGAAGGTGAAGAGAAACCCTGCCTGCCTGCTGAACTTACCATTCATGATGAAACACATGTCTCACTGGTATTGCATGAAGGCCGCTATCATCAGGTGCGCCGTATGTTTGCTGCTGTAGGCAACCACGTAGAGGCACTGCAGCGCACCCATATTGGCGCATTAGCATTAGATGACACGGCACTTGCACCGGGTGAATACAAAACCCTCACAGGCGAAGAGCTAATGATTTTGGTTAAACCATCACCAATCTAGCCACGGCTGTATGCGTGGTAAATACAATGAACGCTTAATCGTCATCTTCATGATCTCTTGAATGGCGCTCATGCTCATCGTGATCATCATATTCCCGATCATCATAACGTTGCTGAACTGGGTAAGTACCCCTTTGCTGATTGTAATATTGCGTTTGGCGGGCATTAGCCTGATTACGCTTTTCTTTTCGCTCTGCAATGATTGCTCCGGTAATCGCACCCAAGGCACCACCAACAACAGCACCTTCAACGGCTCTGTTGTTTTGTGCTCCGATCACAGCTCCTGCGGTTGCACCAATAGCAGCACCCTGAGCTGTAGTACGCTGTTCATAGGTTGATGTAGCACAACCGGAAAGCCATAATAGTAGCGTCATCGTTATCAATAATTTCATATCACACCTCGAATACATACATCTGGGAATATTACGGCGAACAATTTAAGAAAATGTAGCGCAGGACACAATACGCAATTCCTTCACCTGTAGGTGTACATTTTCCAGACAGGTTTAAAAAAGCTTCAATAAGGCCGATGTGCTGAAAAATCAGCCAATTCTGCCAACAGCTTACGCACTTCTACTTCAGCAGTTTCCGGCAGCAAGCGTTTGGCACGTTCGGCATAATCTTTGGCGCGATCCATGGCAAAGCCGGTACCATCTTGTGCCGTAACCCGCTCACGTACCCACTCCCGGTCACCCTCTTCATAACAACCACGTTCGGATATCTCTTCAACCTTGGCTGCCAATACTGCATCTCGCTGCATAGCATGAATCAATGGCAAGGTGATTTTACCCTCTTCCAGATCATGACCAACCGGTTTACCGGCTTGTTCAGCTTCAACCAGATAGTCCAGTGCATCATCCATCAACTGAAATGCCACACCCAAACACATGCCATATTCAGCCATCGTAGCTACTGTTTCAGCCGATTGATCCGCTGCATGCGCCCCTACTTCACTAGCAGCCTTGAACAGTACTGCAGTTTTGCGTTCAATGACTTCCAGACATTCGGCTTCTGTCATTTCCAGATGGAAGGTGCGTGAAAGTTGCAACACCTCACCTTCAGCCAGAGCGTTGGTAACATCACTCATCAGTTTCAGCATGGCCATATCACCATCAGACACCATCATCTGAAACGCCCGAGAGAACAGATAATCACCCACCAATACAGAGGCCTGATTACCCCATACACCGTTAGCCGAAGGAGAACCTCGACGCTGATCGGATGAATCAACCACATCATCATGCAATAAGGATGCGGTATGGATAAATTCAACCACCACAGAGAGTGGAATATGGCGTTCACCATGATAACCGAACAAGCGTGCAGTCAATAGACAGAGCAAAGGCCTGAAACGTTTGCCACCACTATTGACGATATAATGCCCGATAGCAGGAATCATCATAATATCTGACTGTAGATTGTGATGGATACAGGCATCTACAAGAGCCATATCGGCCTTGCACAATTCAACAGCGCGTTCTAATGGGGAAGAAATAGAATTACTCACAGTCGGTGCATCGTAAGCGCCCAATCCGTGCCGTCAAGCCAAAGTAAGGCTATCATTCAGATATGGAAATTATACTTGCTTCTCGCTCCCCTCGCCGTCGCCTTCTATTGCAAAGTGCCGGTCTTGCCATTGAGGTATGTCCATCTCATATCGATGAATCCCCGCTCCCCGACGAATCGGTACAACAGATGGTCGAACGTTTATGTCAGGCCAAGGCAATGGCATGTGATGCCCCCATAGATATTCCCGTCATTGCTGCCGATACGCTGGTTAGCATTCATGGTCAGGCACTCGGACAACCTACTGATCTGCAGCATGCAAAAAGCATGTTGCAGCAATTATCAGGACAGGAACATGAGGTATTTACCGGTGTGTGTGTTCGCCTTAATCAGCATATCCTTTTCCAACAGGTGCGTACTGGTGTGCGCTTTCGGGCTCTGCATGAATCTGAAATCGACACCTATCTATTACACAATGATGTGCTTGATAAAGCCGGTGCATATGCCATTCAGGCCGGTGCAGCCAGTTTCATTGAATCCATTGACGGGCCTCTGGATAATGTAATTGGTTTGCCCATTCGCACCACCTTGAATATGATAGCAGAAATAAAAAATATACCTGCGTAATTCATCATCATAGAGCCCCTGACACGCTAGCTCTTAGCATACGATGAATCATTCAGTCGAAGGATCACCAATATGAGCGTGGAACTGTTAGTCAATGTCGCACCATTTGAAACCCGCATAGCCCGGGTAGAAAACGGGCAGGCGGAAGAAATTTACATTGAACGCGAACGCGGCTTGAAAGGAAATATTTATAAAGGCCGGGTGCAGCGCGTACTGCCCGGTATTCAAGCTGCATTTATTGATATAGGTATGGAAAAGGCCGGTTTTCTTTATGCCGGTGATATCGCTACAGCCAAACAGCCTGATTCCACCTTCACAGACGATATAGAGCAGAGTGATGAAAACGATAACAACGCAGATGAATCCGCACCATCTCCGCGCCGCAATGCCCCCCCTATCGGTAATCTACTCAAAGATAATCAGGAGCTGATGGTTCAGGTATCGCGTGAACCCATTGCATCCAAAGGGCCACGCATGACCAGCCAGATAGGTTTACCCGGCCGTTATCTGGTCTATTTACCCCATTTGGATCATATTGGCATAGCCAAACGCCTTGAAGATCCGCAAGAACGAGAGCGCCTTTTAAACATCTGCACATCGATGGAGCTAAAACAGGGCGGCATCATCATTCGTACGGTTGCCGAAGGTAAAGAGGAACCCGAATTACAACAGGATCTCGATTATCTGTTGCGTTTATGGGCGGATATTGAGAAACGCTCCAAAAATTCCGCTCGTGGTTCATTGATTCACAGTGAACTTAATCTCTATCTGCGGGTCATGCGTGATTATGTCGATAGCGACATTGAGAAAATTCATATTGATTCACGTAGCGCCTATGACGCGATGAAAAAGTTTGCACGTCGCTTCATGCCAGAGGTCGCGAAAAAACTGTACTATTATCCCGGTGACCGCCCTATTTTTGACGTTTACGGTGTTGAAACGAGTATTGAACTCGCACTCAAGCGCCATGTCCCATTAAAATCCGGTGGTCATATTGTTATTGATCAAACCGAAGCCTTAATTGCTATCGACGTCAACTCAGGTTCATTTGTTGGCTCTAAAAACATGGAAGAAACAGGCTTCAAAACCAACCTTGAGGCGGTGCATGAAATAGTGCACCAACTTCGACTACGCAATCTGGGCGGCATCATTGTCATCGACTTCATCGACATGCAGGAAGAGGAAAATAAACAGCAGCTCATGCAAGTGCTCGCTGATGCCCTTAAACGTGACAAAGCCAAAAATCATATTGTTCAACTCTCGGAGCTTGGCCTGGTTGAAATGACTCGTAAACGCACGCGGGAATCCCTTGGTCGCACACTGCTAACTGAATGCAACAGTTGTCATGGTATTGGCCTGGCAAAAAGCTTAAAAACCATCTGCTATCAGCTGTTTCGCGAAGTGGTTGCCGAGGCTCGAGCATACCCTTGTGAAAAACTCACGGTTATCGCCCACCCGGAAATCATAGATCTCATGCTTGGGGAAGAAAATGAGGGTGTACTACAACTGGAGTCCTTTTTAAATAAAGAGATATCATTGGAAAGTGATGATAATTTCGCGCCTGATCACTATGAAATCGTTCTGAAATAAACACCTTCTTAAATTCGTGAAATCACCCTCTCCACTACAGCTGTATGTGCATATCCCTTTCTGTGTACACAAGTGCCATTACTGCGACTTTAATTCACATGAGCGCTGTGCTCCTGCTTGGGCTGATTATCAGCAGGCGCTGATCACAGAACTTGAACACTGGGCTTCTACCCCGATGTTTAAGGGGCGATCATTACATACCATTTTCATTGGCGGCGGCACACCATCATTGGCACCACCTGCGTTGATCAAAGCGGTCATTGATGCAGCATCACACTATTGCGGCATTGATAAGGATGCTGAGATTAGTATGGAAGCCAATCCCGGTACTGCCGATGCAGATAATTTCCGTGCCTATAGAGAAGCTGGCATCAATCGCCTATCCATTGGTGTTCAAAGCTTTGATACTGCAGAATTACAATGGCTGGAGCGCATTCATAGCGCTGATGAAGCCACTCAAGCCTACAACATTGCCCGTCAGGCCGGCTTTGATAATATCAATCTGGATTTAATGTATGGCCTACCCGATCAAAGCATTGATAACTGGTTAATATCATTAAACAGAGCGATCGCATTAAAGCCGGAACATCTATCCTGTTATCAGCTCACCGTTGAGCCACACACAAAATTGGCCACCACCCATAGCATAGCTCCAATTGCCTTGCCCGATGATGAAGATGCACTGCATATGTTTTTTGAGACACGCCAACAACTTTTAAAGGCTGGTTATCACGCCTATGAAATATCCAATTTTGCCAAACCAGACTTAAAATGCCGACACAATGACGGCTATTGGTTGTACAATGATTATATTGGCATAGGTGCCGGCGCATCCGGCAAGTGGGATCAACAGGATCGGGGCATCATCCGCTACAGCAATATACGCACACCTGAGTCTTATATAAGAAAGGCACTGCAACACGGCAAAGCAGTCAACTCAGAAGACCCATTAAATAACCAACAAGCCGCAGCTGAAGCCTTCTGGTTAGGGCTACGACGTACTGGTGGTATCAATCGCGCCGCATTCAAACAACGCTTCGCCATCGATGCCTGGGATGCATTCTCTACAGCACTTCAACCATGGGTGGATCGTAACCAGCTAGCAATCAATGACGTTGCAATCCATCTCACCAGCAAGGGCCTCTCCCTGGCAGATGAAATCGCCGCTAGCGTACTATAATGGCTTTTATTGGTTCTTACTTGTCCCTTCGGCATTGATTACCGTTGGTGTAATAAAGATGAGTAATTCACTACGATTCTTGGTTTTTATTTTGCGTTTAAACAACGATCCAATCAACGGCAGATCCATCAGCCCCGGCACACCGGAATTCTGATCTGCTTCGGTCTGGGTATAAATACCACCCAACACAACCGTTTCACCGTTATTCACCAGCAATCTGGTCTCTACTGTTTTCGTATTAATCGCAGTAGCAGTACCACCCGCATTGGTTACAGGTGTATCCTTGTTAATCTTTAGCTCCATAATGATGCGCTGGTCTGCAGTGATCTGCGGCGTCACACGCAATGACAGTTTGGCACTCTTAAAGATCGGCGTGATTGTAGTAGCTCCACCTGTGGTGGTAACCTGGTCAAACGGAATCTGCTCATCCTGTTCAATCAGTGCTTCACGTAGATTACTGGTGAATACACGCGGACTGGATACCACCTTGATATCACCTTCTGTTTCAGCTGCAGAAAGCTCCAGATTCAGGTTAAGGGCACCACTCAAGGTACCAAGCGTATATCCTACGGCGCCACCGGCTCCAGCACCCACAACAGCCCCCAGATCCACGACATTAGTCCCTACTGCGGCACCAGACAGATTATTGGTGAATTTACCACCGGCATCATTATAAGAACCACCCCACTTCACACCCAGATCACGCGAAAAAGTATCCGATGCTTCTACGATCCGCGCCTCTATCAATACCTGTTGCATTGGTTTATCAATCACCGAAATCAGCAGTTTGATGTTATTCAAACGCTCACGGGTATCGGTTATAATCATGGTATTGCTACGCTCATCCAGCAAAATACTACCGCGCTTAGACAACAGCTTCAGACCACCCTCACCACCGATCCCGCTCTCCTGATTATTAGCAGGATCAGTTTTCACGGCCGACGTGACCGATCCACCTTTCAGAATGGTACTAACATCATTGACAGAAGCATAACCAAGTTGAATGAATTCAGTGTCTAGCGTTGCAACCTGCTCTGCACTCATTTTAGCATCTTTACGAGCATCTGCATCTGACTTCAAGACTGCCAATGGCGCAATTCTAATGACATTGCCATTCTTCTCTTTGCCTAAGCCTTTGGTAGAAAGAATAATATCCAGCGCTTGATCCCAAGGTACATCCACCAAACGCATGGTTAGAACACCGGTCACATCATCTGACATGATGATATTGAGTTCACTCATCTCGGCAATCAGTTGTAAGGCATTCCGAATATCAATATCCTTGTATTGAAAGGTCACTTTTTGTCCGCTATATACCTTTTCATCCTTGGCCACATCTTCATCAGCTTGTGCTACAGCAATCATATCCGCTGGTTTGAGTGTTATCGTTAACACATTACCGGTTTGGTACGATGTCACTACTGTTTTTTGACGCAGGCGAGCGACAATGCGCACATCTTTGTCCACTGCATAGCTGTCAATTTGCTGTACCGGACCAGGGAAAGCACGCACATCCTGGCTACGTTCCTGACCGGGTGCCAATTGAGCCTTCTTCAAATCAACGATAACTTTTCCATCTTTTTCCTGCAAATTGATAATGGGATTACTTTCATCCGTACGAATGACCAGGTGTGCAATACGGTCATCCGGCTGAAAATCAATGGCCTCGACAAGCATCGTACCGGCATGGGCAATTGGCTTGATATTGCCAAAGCGGATAACCATTTCGTTCGCACTCGCATCAATTTGGTGATTCACGCCAGCTTCAGAAAGCAAGGAAACAACCAGACGCATGCGCCCTTCCGCTGAACCAATCGCAACATGATTCAAGCGTCGTGCTGTATAGGTATAATACTCTTTTGGCAGACTGGATTTACCACCCCAAAAGTCCAATACCATGGTAGCGCCATCATTGCTCAATAGTGCGTTATGGTTCGCATCCATATGCTGACCACGCAGTATTAACTCAGTGACATTGTCCAGTTCACGCACTTCAATATCTTGCAATACGGTGCCGCTACTGTTTTTAGCCGATGGAGCCTGACCTGAAAACTTAACCAGCAGATCATTTCCCTTTTCAATAATCTCATATGCAGTACCACTAGCCAGGCCCACTTCAATCCGAACGCCGCTACTATCCTGAACAGGCACGATATTTTCTATACTGCCACCACCCTTGATCGCACTTACGCCATTAGACAGTGTGGCATTAGGAAAACTCACCACCAATCGCTTTGGCCCTTCAAGGTTAAACACCTGATATTCAGCAGCCTCATCCATTGTAATACGCAGGTTGTCACTTGATTCATCAGAAAGGACCTGCAAACTGCCAATGGTAGCTGCCTGCACCAAGGTAACGTGTCCACAACACAGGGATAGCATTAGCAGTGCTAACAGATAACGCCAAGCCGCTTGTTGGGTTATTGCAATTTTATTCATGATTCGCCTCATCCATGTCTCCCGGACGTATCTCAACGTTGAACACTTCATACTCATTTACGCTGCCCCTTACGGCCTTTCTTTGCTTTCGCTTCGACAAACCGATACGTCACTGCCAACCCTGTCACCGATAACTCTCCAGCTTTGTCACCGGGTGATAACTTCATATTTTTCACATCCACAATACGTGGCATCTCTCCAACCCGTTTCAAAAATGTTAACAACTGCCGGAAACTACCGGATATATGAAACTTCACAGGCACTTCAGCATAAATCAACCTGTTCACTTCATTACCAGGTTTAAATGCCTTAAATTCAAGACCGGAATCTTTACCAGCCCACGACACATTTTCCAACAAATCCGGGATTTGTGATTTTCTAGGCAACATATTCAAGGCAACTTTCAATTGCTTCTCAAGTGTCGCATATTCCTTTTGTTTGCGCGGCAAATCATGAGCCAGATGTTGATTCCTCAGCAACATAGTCTTCTGCAATTGCATTGCTGACTGTTGATTGGAGATTTGTTCCTGCAGGGGCATCCATCCCATATAAAAATAGACTGCAATAATTACGCCAAATGTCGCCAGTAAAAACAAGAGTTTGTGCCACAACGGTAAAGGCAGCAAAGGACGCAATGACTCGTATATAGATAGTTTCATAGAATCAAACATCAGGAACCTTTCCCGCTACCAGCTTTTGATACCTGTGCCTTTTTCACGTCATCACGTGCCAGAGTCAGACTAAACCGGCGCAACGGCAATCCATCTTGGACTACCCTGGTAATTTCACCCAAGCGCACATTCGAGAAAATTGCAGACTGATCCAATTTACGCATGAAATTTGCTACAGCCTTATTACTCTCGGCCAAACCGGATAATTTAATATCAAGGCCCTGATCAGAAGCGGATTTGAGCCAGACATTTTTCGGTATCATTGTAGCAATAGTATTCAGCGTATGTAGAGAATGAAAACGCCCTTCTTGCAGATCATCGACAATCCCCAGCTTGCGTTCAACATTTGTACGCAAACTATCCAAGTCTTTAATTTTACCAATCTTCGTTTTCAAATCTATGTTCTGTTGCTGCAACACCATGGTCTGTTCTTTCAAATCAGCCAGTTGCAAAGATGCCATCGTATGCACCCCTAAGCCCAGCAATGCAGCCAACACAATGACAGCAATAAAAGCACTGATATGCTGAATAATTTGAGACTCGCGGCGTGCAGTCCGGTAGGGAATAAGATTAATACGAATCATGTATCAAAATTCCGTAATGCCAAGCCAACCGGCACCATCATCATCGGACCTAAATCACGCTCTTGTTGCGCATTGAATTGGCGGGATGGTATATTAATATTTTGCATTGGATTAAGTATCATCGTGTCTATACCCAGCCGTTGCTCCAGCTCCGTGGTAATGTTCGGCAATAATGCACAACCACCACTGAGAAATAGCTTACGCACCGGAAACTCGGCTCGACTGGCTGAATAGAAGTCCAGTGAACGCACCAGCTCAGACGTCAACCCGACATAAAAATGTTCGAGTGCATCAGCATGAATGTCAGAAAAATTATTGATTTTTAACTGCTCAGCATTGTGATAGCTCATATTATGAGCTTTCTGAATTTCTTCAGTTAAATTTTGACCGCCGTAAAACTGATCACGCACAAAGGACATTCGGCCATTAATAAGCACATTGATATTCATCATATTGGCGCCAATATTTATCAGCGCATTCACCTCTGCATCTTCGTCCGGCGACATATATTCATCTTCAATAGAGACTGTGTGTTCATCTGTAATTTCAGCTGCATTTTCCAATGCAAACACACCACAATCGACAAACTTCGCATGTAAACCGGCCTCATTGAGCACAAGTTGATAATCTTCAATCACCTCACGCTTACAGGCTACCAGTACAACATCCATCATTTCCGGATCTTCTGCAGAAACACCCTGAATAAAAAAGTCCAGAAACACATCATCCACATCATAAGGCACATGTTGATCGGCTTCGAACGCAATCTGTGCTTCCAGATCAAATTCAGTGGTTGCCGCCACATGGATGGTTTTAATAATTACAGCATTACCGGATACAGCCAGTGCTACGTTCTTAGTTGATGGTTTGGCGAGTTTGACTGCTTCAATCAAGGCATTAGAAACGGCGGTAGAATCAATAATAGTGTTTTCAACAATCGCATCGCGTGGCAACGCCACCCTGGCCATTGAAGTCAGATCATAACCAGAACGACCCTTACTTAATTCTACCAGCTTAATGCCAGTAGAACTAATGTCGATTCCCATCACACCCTCAGACTTATTTGAAAAAAAGGACACTTACCCTCCGCAGCTTAAGCATTACTAACACAAACTCATGCAAGTTATCTTATAATAAGCAATTAAGTCAAGTTTAGCTTCTAATAAACAAGCGTCAATTTTTACTATGATTTATATGCACAGCCTTCTCAAATCAGTTAAGCAAAGATCAAGCCAACCATGGAGGATCAGCCCCTCTCTTTGATGATGTATCGCTGTTTAACAGCCGAAAGATGGTCATCATTACAACGCAAATATGGTATAACACTTGGCAGAAAATCCATATTATCAATGCAACTCAAGCTTAAAAGATGAATACACTGAAGAATATCCAGCGCTTTTTCCGCTAAATACATTAAGCAAAAAAACTATGGCATGCTCATATACAAAGCAGGATCGATCACAAGCAATACAATGATCGAAGCCTTTTTAGTAACGCATGGAAAAGCATTTAGCCCCGAAGGAACAGCGCAAGATTAAAGAAAAGTTCACCGTCACCCCCATGACAGGGCGACCTTTGCCAACCTATTGGACAATCAGATCCGCAAATCGATCAAACAGATAATCTGCATCCTGTGGACCAGGGCTGGCCTCCGGATGGTATTGCACGGAGAAAATAGGTTTATCTTTCACCTTCAAACCTTCCACAGTACCATCAAAAAGTGAGCGATGTGTAATTTCCACATGATCGGGAACGCGCTCATCTGAAACTGCAAAACCATGATTCTGGCTGGTAATTTCAATCTTACCCGTTGTTTCATCTTTCACCGGATGATTGCCACCGCGATGACCGAATTTCAATTTAAAGGTTGAGAGGCCTAAGGCCTGACTGAGCAATTGATGCCCCATGCAAATACCAAACACTGGCGTGTCAGCGTCTAGCAATTCACGAATGGTTTCCACTGCATAACCAACAGCGGCCGGATCACCTGGCCCGTTTGAGAGGAAAATACCATCCGGTTTCATCGCCAACACATCTGCGGCAGATGTTGAGGCCGGTACAATACTCACCTTCAAACCACGATCGGATAGCTTTCTGAAAATATTACGCTTACAACCAAAATCAAACGCGACTACATGCTTCTCACTGGATGGTGCTTGAAACTCAGCCCGATCTAAATCATAGGTACCCTGATGCCACTCGGATTGAGCCTTGCAACTGACCTGACCAACCAGATCACGCCCATCGAGACCATCCCAGGCTTGAGCAATAATTAGCGCATCAGCTTCGGACATACCATCAGATGCAATCACACCATTTTGCGCACCATGATCACGCAGATGACGCACCAGCGCACGCGTATCAATACCTGCAATACCGACAACACCGTTATCAGATAACCATGCATTGAAATCCTGTTCGCTTCGATAATTGGATGTAATACGAGCAGGTGCGCGCACTATACAACCACGAACTGAAATCGCATCGGACTCCATATCTGTTTCATTAATGCCTACATTGCCAATATGTGGATAGGTAAATGTTATAATTTGATCCGTATAAGAAGGATCTGTGAGGATCTCCTGATAACCCGTCAGAGATGTATTAAAACAAACTTCACCAACTGTATTTCCGATAGCACCAATAGCTTCACCGCGAAAAACACGTCCGTCAGCTAATACCAATATCGCCCCAATATTCGAGTCCGCCATGTATGATTACCTCACTGTTTTAACGACGCGCAGGTTACGAAATCCACACAGAAAAGTCGAGCCCGATGAACCAACCCATGCAAATGGAGCGCTTATTCATCAATCCACACTCCTTCGCAGCACATCCCCCCGAATCACTGTTTGAATTACGTTTTCACACGCTTTGGCCACTTACAGATCCCTGAATAGTAAGTCATGCCTAATCAATATCATATCTGCAAGTCAGGTGCCTTTATTGCTCAATGGCGTATTTCGGCCCGGACCGTGTGAAAACGCTGAACATTAATGGTATGATTATCTCATAACGTTGGTGGGGTGTTTTTCATGAAGCGTTTCATTGAAGGCGAAAGCCGCAGCCAGAGCACATTATTTCCTGAACTTCTTGATGATTATGTTGGCGAAGATAATCCGGTTCGTGTGATTGATGTCTTTGTTGATGACCCAAGCAGATTCAAACGCTCACGAACCGTGGCTGCACACTTCGGTTTAACACCGAGGCGTTTCCAGTCCGGTGAAGTTGATAATCCAGGGCACATATCCAAGGCTGGAGATACCGATGTGCGTTGTGCACTTTACGTAGCCGCTCACTCTCTGGTAATTCGTTCAACTGAATGGTCATCACTCAAGGTGTGGGGATTACGATTGATGAAAACCAAAGGCTACAGACGCGCTGTGATCGCAGTGGCACGAAAGCTTGCTGTCATCCTCCACAAGATGTGGGTCGATGGCTCTGATTTCCGTTATGGATCTAAGGAGACTGCGATATGAACTGACTTAGAGCTGTAACAGAAACGTCCCTCGTGTGGACGAATGTCTGGATGAAGCCGTAAATGACTGCTGCGCCAACCAAGCGCGTCCGAAAGCCAGGCTCTCCATTCTGTCCGACTATTGCTTGCAGCGAGCTGGATCAGGATCACCAGCCGACTGCGGAAAGGAGCTTGACCCACACAGAGACAACCCCCGTTATATCCTGTTAAATGTGGGAGCTTGACGAATGGGTCCGATTAAAGGAGCAGCCATTCAGTTCGATTTCTACTCCACATCAGAGAAGAACAGTGATTTTGTCGCAAAAAAAAGGCCGGGCTCTAAGCCCGGCCTTTTTACTGTTTTCACTGCTTCTTATTGATTCATCCGATCGAAGAACTCAGCGTTGTTCTTGGTAGGAGTCAATTTATCGATCAGGAACTCCATTGCATCAACAGCATGCATCGGCGAGAGAATCTTACGCAAAATCCACACCTTCTGCAGATCATCACGCGGGGTAAGCAACTCCTCTTTACGGGTCCCAGATGGCGCAATATCAATCGATGGGAACACACGTTTATCCGTGAGCTTGCGATCGAGTTTGATCTCCATATTACCGGTACCCTTAAACTCTTCGAAAATCACTTCATCCATCTTCGAACCGGTATCCACCAGCGCAGTAGCAATAATGGTTAGTGAGCCGCCATCCTCAATATTTCGCGCCGCACCAAAGAAACGTTTTGGCCTGTGCAGCGCATTGGCATCCACACCACCGGTTAGAATCTTGCCGGAGGATGGAACAACCGTGTTATACGCACGTGCCAAACGGGTAATAGAATCAAGCAAGATAATCACATCTTTACCATGCTCAACCAAGCGTTTGGCCTTCTCAATCACCATTTCAGAGACCTGAACATGACGCTGTGCAGGTTCATCAAAGGTGGATGAGATCACCTCCCCCCTCACAGAACGTTTCATATCGGTCACTTCTTCCGGACGTTCATCAATCAGTAATACCATCAGCACAGCTTCTGGGTGATTGGCTTCAATCGAATGCGCAATGGACTGCATCATGACTGTTTTACCAGTACGCGGCGGCGCTACCAATAATGCACGCTGGCCTTTACCAATTGGGGATACAATATCAATAATACGACCGGTAATATCTTTCTTGGTCGGATTCTCGATCTCCATATGCAAGCGTTCATCCGGATACAAAGGCGTTAGATTATCAAACAATACCTTGGTACGTGCCACTTCAGGTGATTCACCATTACTGGTTTCAACACTTTTGAGGGCAAAATACTTTTCACCACGGCGGGGAGGGCGAATTTCACCGGAGACGGTATCACCCTTACGCAAGAAATAACGGCGAATCTGATGCGATGAAACATACACATCATCAGGGCCTGATAGATAGTTATCATCAGCTGAACGCAGGAAACCAAAACCATCCGGTAAGATTTCCAACACGCCTTCACTGTAAATCGTACCGCAGCGCAACCCATGCGCACGCAGAATCGCAGACACCTGTTCCTGTTTACGCAGACCCGCTACATTTTCAAGACCATAGGTGTCGGCTAGCTCCACCAATTCCATCGGAGTCTTGGATGAAATTTCTTTCAGATGCAGTGAAACACCCTGCATTTCATCAGAGATCTTTTCTTCCACTTCTTCACGGCGACCACGTTGTTTGTTGTTATTATTGCGGTCGCCCTTTTTCCATCGGTTTTTACGTGGCTGCTGCTCTGAGCCATGCTGATTGTCTTCTTTAGCATGATTATCAGCGCCATCTTTGTGCTGTTTCGTTTCTCCACCTTTCTGTGCATTGTCAGCCTGATCACCCTTTTGCGGTCTGACTCTGCGTCGTGGTTTTGATTCAGGTTTATCTTTTTTCACTTCGTTTGAAGTCTCTTTAGTAAGCTCTGCTGTAGCTTCTTTGGCAGGCGCTTTGACCGATTCTTTGGCTGTTTCATTTGACGTTTCTTTTGGCATTTCAGGAGTAGCTTTTGTTGGAGTAGTTTTTACAGCTTCTTGTTTAGCTTTTGTTTCAACTTCTGTGCCAACATCCTTGGCTGCAGCTTTGGTCTTGCTTTCAACAGTCTCGTTCGTCGTAGCCTTGGCTTTTGCAGGTTTTCTTGCCGCCCGTTTTTTCACAACAGGCTTATCATTTGATTCTGCATCTTTCGAAGCTTTTTCCTTCGAAGCTAATGTTGCAGCTTTTTCAGCTGCAGATTTCGGTGGCCGTCCACGGCGACGTGGCTTCTCTTCTGCGACAGCATCGGCTGCGTTTGATGCCACCACATCCTGTGTTGGTTCTGTAGTTTGAGACATAAAAATACTCCAAGTATTCTAATAACGATACAATGATGGACAAATTGGGTGCTGGGAAGCTGACAGTTAAAGCTGACAATAAGTCCTGAGGGGAGATCGAAAAGCCGGAAGACAATACCGACAACAGGTGCATTGCTAATTGTTGCCCTTTGCCATGTCAACTTTATATTCACCCATTTCAACATGCGATAAGGCCGTCTCACCAGGTAAATTCACGGGCATTGTTTGGCCAGCTTTCTACCGTTAGCGTTGCCATCTTTTAAACGGTAGGTAATCATGGACAAAATCATTATTCAGGGCGGTATAGCACTTTCCGGCACCATCGAAGCTAGCGGCGCAAAAAATGCAGCGCTGCCATTGCTGGCCGCCGCAATTCTTGTCGATGGGCCAGTGGTCTATCATCGAATCCCTCATTTACGCGACATTTCAACCATGATGACGCTACTAGCCTGGCAAGGCGCTGATGTGGCCTACGATGATCAGCACTGTCTGCATGTCGATACCCGCAATGCCAGTAAATCCGAAGCACCCTATGAGCTAGTCAAAACTATGCGTGCATCTTCATTGGTGTTGGGGCCACTGTTAGCCCGTTTTGGACATGCTAGAGTCAGCCTTCCCGGTGGCTGTGCCATTGGTGCACGTCCGATTGATATGCATCTCAAAGGTCTGGAAGCCATGGGCGCTACCATTGAAGTCGAACAGGGTGATATCATTGCCAGGGTTGATGGCAAACTACAGGGCGCACACATTGTTTTCGATCAGGTGACTGTAACAGGTACTGAAAACCTGATGATGGCGGCTGTTTTAGCTGATGGCATTACTATATTAGATAATGCTGCCCGCGAACCCGAGATCGTTAATCTGGCTGAATCCCTGCGTGCACTCGGAGCCAAGATCAATGGCGATGGCAATAATCGTATTATTATTGAAGGTGTTGATCGCCTGCATGGTGGTGAAATGACGACCATTGCAGACCGCATTGAAGCGGCTACCTATCTTGCTGCCGGATTGATTACCGGTGGTGATGTAACCGTAACGGGCATTAGCCCGGAACTGCTCGAAGCATTTCTGGCGCGTGTGAAAGAGTCCGGATGTCTGGTTGAATACGGTGATGATTTTATCCGTTGCAAAGCGCAAGGCCGATTAAAAGCAGTCGATATCCACACCCTGCCCCACCCCGGCTTCCCCACCGATCTGCAAGCCCAGTTTATGGCTTTAATGACATTGGCAGATGGTACCAGCGTAGTCAAAGAGACCATTTTTGAAAACCGTTTCATGCATGTGCAGGAACTTGCACGCATGGGGGCCGATATACGTCTTGACGGTAATACAGCACTGGTTACAGGCTGTGAACGTATTTCCGCTGCACCAGTGATGGCAACGGATTTGCGCGCTTCCGCATCCCTTGTGTTGGCAGGATTGGCGGCTGATGGTGAAACTGTTATTTCCCGTGTCTATCATATTGACCGTGGTTATGAACGCATTGAAGAAAAATTAAGTAAACTTGGTGCACGTATTAAACGGCACAGTGCCAGTGAAAACTGGATGAAGGGAGTACAATCGGATGTCTGATTCAAGACCGTTAACCATCGCCCTGTCAAAAGGCCGTATTCTAGAGCAGACCCTGCCGTTATTGCAGGCTGCCGGCCTGCATCCGGCCGAGGATGTACAAACCACCCGCAAACTGATGGTGGATGGAGATTGTCACGGTGAAAAGGTACGTTTTCTAATTATTCGCGCTGCTGATGTCTGTACCTATGTTGAGCAGGGCGCTGCGGATATGGGCATTGCCGGTCGCGATTCACTGCTGGAATACCGTCCCCACGTTTATGAACCTCTGGATCTGAAAATTGGCCGCTGCCGCCTATGTGTGTGTGGCCCGAAAGCGTTGGTAGAAGCAGGCACGCCTGAGCGAGGTAGCCGCATTCGTGTTGCCACCAAATATGATAAACTGGCTTCGGAATATTTTCTAGCGCAAGGCATACAGGCTGAAATCATTCATCTTTACGGCTCTATGGAATTAGCGCCACTGGTTGGCATGGCAGAACGTATTGTCGATCTGGTTGAAACTGGCGGCACATTAAAAGCCAACGGCCTGATAGAAGAGACAACTATGTGTAACATTTCCAGCCGCTTGATTGTGAATCCGGCCAGTTTTGCTACACGCAAACATAGCATTCAATCCATTATTGAATCGCTGCGTCAGGCTGTTGAGCTGTCTGAACAAACAAAATAATAATTAGTCTAAAAGACAGGTAAGGAACAGGGGAAAAAGACATGATCAACATTCTCAGACTGGACTCAAAGAACAGTGACTTCGCCAAACAACTCGATGATTTACTGTGCAGAGAAGCTGATACCGGTGATGATGTGCAAGGCTTGGTTGCTGGCATCCTTGCTGATGTAAAAACACGCGGTAACACTGCATTATGTGATTATACCGAGCGTTTTGATGGCTGGGCCTGTACCGGTGAAAGTATTGAAATCACCCGTGAACGTATGCAGGAAGCCTGGAACGCAGTGTCCGATATGGATCGGGAATCGCTTACACTCGCAGCTAATCGTATTCGTGAATATCACATGCATCAGCAACAGGATGACTGGGAATATACCGATGATATTGGCATGACACTGGGTCAAAAAGTTACACCGCTTGATCGTGTCGGTTTATATGTACCCGGTGGCAAAGCGGCATACCCCTCTTCCGTATTGATGAATGCCGTGCCTGCTGAAGTAGCCGGTGTCAAAGAGGTCATCATGGTGGTTCCAACGCCAAATGGTGAAATCAATGAGCTGGTGCTGGCCGCCGCTTATGTTTCCGGCGTACAGCGTGGTTTTGCTGTCGGAGGTGCCCAGGCTGTTGCTGCATTGGCTTACGGCACAGAGACTATTCCAGCCGTCGATAAAATCGTTGGCCCCGGCAACAAATATGTAGCAGCTGCCAAACGACAGGTCTTTGGTACCTGCGGTATTGATATGATTGCCGGCCCATCTGAAATCGTAGTGGTCGCCGATGGTGGAAACCCTGCCTGGATTGCAGCTGACTTTCTCTCACAAGCTGAACATGACGAGGCTGCACAAAGTATTTTAATTTCTACAGATAAACACCTGTTAGCTCAGGTGGCTGATTCTATTGAAGCACACCTTTCCGTATTGCCACGCGCAGACATTGCCCGTGCATCAGTGGAAACCCATGGTGCCTTGATTCATGTACAGAATTGGGATGAAGCTGCTGATGTAGTGAACATTATTGCGCCTGAACATCTGGAACTGGCTCTGGAGAACCCCGATGCCATGTTACCGGCCATCAGGCATGCAGGTGCAATCTTTATCGGTCATTATGTACCAGAAGCACTCGGTGATTACATTGCCGGACCTAACCATGTACTACCGACGAATCGTACCGCCCGCTTCTCTTCTCCATTGGGCGTGTACGATTTTCAGAAGCGCAGCAGTGTTATTCGTGCAACCCGTGATGCAGTACAAAAGATTGGCCCTGCCGCAGCCCATCTGGCCCACCGCGAAGGCCTGCAAGCACATGCCTTAACCCTTGAATTGCGACTCAATGACAAATCATAAAATCGAAAACCACATATCTATTGAGAACCATCTCCTCACAGTAATGTGCGGCGAACAAACAGCGTGCGTACAGGTGAAAGTACATTGATAAGAAAAGATATTAAATCCTTATCCGCATATCACGTACCGGATAGCTCCGGCATGATCAAACTGGATGCGATGGAAAATCCATTCAAGCTTCCGGAATCTTTAAAAGTAAGCTGGGATGCGTGTCTTAGTTCAGTGGATATTAATCGTTACCCCGATGCCGAGATGGCTGAGCTACGCACGAAGATCGCGCATCACGCTGGTGTAAATGCGGATCAGATCCTGCTTGGTAATGGTTCTGATGAAATCATTCAGATGATTATCATGGCGATAGATCCCGGCACCTGTGTAGTACCTTCTCCCACATTTGTGATGTATGATCTTATTTCTCGCTGGTTTAAACGCCCTGTCGCCACCGTGCCTCTGGCCAATGACTTTAGCCTGAATGCCGATCAGTTTTTACAGGTGTGTGGACGCGAAAAAGCTGAAATTGCATTTCTTGCCTGCCCGAACAATCCGACAGGCAACCTGTGGCCGGAAGAGACTATCGCCAGAATAGCCAATGGATTTGATGGTCTGTTGGTCATTGATGAAGCCTATGGGCCATTCTCTGAACGTAGCCACACACATCTTGTGGCTTCCAATGTATTGGTGTTACGCACCTTTTCAAAATTAGGATGGGCCGGTTTACGGCTGGGTTATGTCATTGGTGAAGCAGAAACCATCGCCCACCTGAACAAGGTACGCATGCCATACAATATTAATGCGCTGACACAAGCTGCAGCCTCCTTTTTACTGGATCACTTTGATCTATTTGAAATGCAAGCCACTGAGATCAAAAAGGAACGCAAACGCATGTCCAAAGCGCTGCAGACATTCAACGGCGTGAATACATTTCCATCGCAGGCTAATTTCATTCTGATGCAAGTCCCTGATGCCAATGCACTCTTTGATCAGCTCAAAACACACGGTATCCTGATCAAAAACATGCACGCCTCTGGTGGCTTGCTGAGCAACTGTTTGCGTATCACGATTGGCAGCAAGGATGAAAACGATGCAGTGTTGGCTGCAATGGATGACATTATCAATGGAGTTTCAGCATGACGCGAATAGCCAGTATTGAACGCAATACCAAAGAAACACAAATCAGCTTATCTATTAATCTTGATGGCACTGGTGCTTCCGAACTCAATTCCGGCATCCCCTTCCTTGATCATATGCTCGAACAAATTGCCCGCCACGGCTTGATTGATTTAACCATCAATGCCAAAGGCGATCTTGATATTGATGCCCACCACACGGTTGAAGATATCGGCATCTGTCTGGGTGAAACCCTGCGTGAAGCGATCGGCGATAAAAAAGGAATTGTTCGGTACGGCCATGCTTATGTGCCACTGGATGAAGCACTCTCTCGTGTAGTGCTCGATTTCTCCGGTCGTCCGGATCTTGAATATCATGTCGATTTCCCTAAAGAGATGGTTGGAAACTTTGATGTCGATCTCTTTAAAGAGTTTTTTCAGGCCGTAGCGAATCATGCCAGAATCAGCTTGCATATCGATTCACTGCGTGGACGCAACAACCACCACATCATCGAGACCGTGTTTAAAGCGTTTGGTCGCGCCCTGCGTATGGCTGTGGAAAATGATCCCCGCCAGAGTGGTATCCCATCTACAAAAGGAGCATTGTGAGTCAGAAGTAAGGCAGTCAGGAGTTAGAAGTTAGTGATGAACTTCCTACCCCTCACCGATTCTCTCTTACCCCTCACTACCCCATTATGATTGGACTAATAAATTATGGCATGGGCAATCTACATTCGGTTGCTAAAGCACTGGAGAAAACCGGCAGTAGCGTTGAGCTGGTGGATAATGCTGAATCACTACTGAACTATGATCGCATCGTATTACCCGGTGTTGGTGCCTTTCGTGATTGTGCTTCTGCACTGAAAGAAACAGGCATGGATGCAGCACTGAAAGAGACTATTGCTTCCGGCACCCCTTTTCTTGGTATCTGCCTTGGCATGCAAATTCTGATGGATGTCTCCTATGAATTTGGTCGTTATCCGGGACTGGGTATTGTCTCTGGAGCAGTAAAACATTTCCCGGAAGATCACCCTGAACGCGGATTCAAAATTCCGCATATGGGCTGGAATGACGTTATTTTCTCATCAGAAAAAGATACACATCCGGTGCTTGCGCCCTTAGCCAATCAACAGGTCTATTATGTGCACTCCTACTACTGTGCTCCGGAAAATCCCGCCCACCTGTTGGCTGCCTGCTCCTATGGTGATCACCCCTTTGCCGCTGCAATCGGGCATGATAATGTGGTCGCAGTTCAGTTTCATCCGGAGAAGTCCCAACGTGCAGGCTTGGCGATGTTGGAAGCTTTCCAGCAATGGAAACCTTAAAATTATTGCATTAGCCCGGTGTTCAACCGGGCTTCTTTGTACTATGCAAAAAAATTAAAACCTATTAAAAACAAGTATTAACAATCACTTAACACATAGCTAACAGCCATATTTTGCATAATATGCTTATGTAATCTATGTCACATTCGCTTTGGTTATCAGCACTAACATTGCCGCATCATATTTGTGGGAGTCACTAATGAAGATGTTTGCATGGATTAGCAGTTTAATATTTATCGGGGTAGTAGTCAGCGGGTGCAGTGAAAGTACTGCCGATCAAAGCAATGCGCGCTCTGCAGAAATGGCAGTCAATAAAATGGCTGCAGTTCAGACCGCCCTTGATCAGGTTCTTGATGCTAGAAATGCCATCAAAACAGCCGATGACAATAAATTATTAGCCGTTGAAGATGCCGAGAAAAAGCGTGAAGCGGTTCGCAATGCCATTGCAATGGCAACAGAAGAATCAGAGGCCCTGAAAAAAGAAGCCGCCATGAGAGCAGCCTGGGCAAAAAAGACACACGATCAGGCAACTGAAACCAGAAACTTATTATTAAAAGCGGCTATGGAACAATCGGATGCAAAAGCATTGCTGGCTGAAAAAGAGAAAGCACTCATAGATATTCGCATGCTGAATGAGCAACATCAGAATGATGCCAAAGCGGCCATGCTAGGTAAATTAAATGCAGAGAAACAACTGGCGGTGGTTCTTGAAGCAGAAAGACTCGCCGCCCTTTCCATTCATCTGGTTACGCCAAACGCAGACACAGAGCACAACATGCAAATGCAGCCCAGCGCTGCTGAAACAACTGCGAAATTAAAAAAGGACCATGTGAATACAGTGGCAAAAACTGAAGTCGCCACCAAAAAAACAGTCAAAAAACAAGCGCACAAGGCAGCAAAGAAAGCAGACCTGAAACTGGCAAGCAATGCACAACGCGGCCATGGCTTGGCCCAAAAATGTCAGAGCTGTCATAACTTCGAGCCCAATCAGGAAAAGAAGTTCGGCCCTAATTTGTTCAGTATAGTTGGCCAGCAGGCTGGCAAGTCTCAGGATTACAAATATGGAGCCTCACTGGCAAAGGCCGACTTCACATGGAATGAAGAAAACCTGACGGATTGGATTTGTCATTCTGGAAAAAGCATTAAAAAATTAACCGGCAACAATTACGCCTCTACAAAAATGTTACCACAACACATATGTGGTCAAGATGCTAAAGATGTTGTGGCATACCTTCGTACCCTTAAATCACAGGCATCTATAAAACGCAAAACAGATAGCTAAAACGAAGTTCATCATTTATATCCTAGTGATGCACCCGCAATGTATTTGCGGGTGCATTTCTTATGTATAATCGTCATCATTGGCCGCATGAAAAACACAACCCCATTTGAACTTATTCCCGCTATCGATTTGAAAGGTGGCCACTGTGTACGCCTGAAACAGGGCCGTATGGATGATGCCACCGATTATGGTGATGATCCGGCCGCCATGGCTGCGCACTGGCAGTCTCTGGGTGCCAAACGCCTACACGTTGTAGATCTCGACGGTGCTTTTGCCGGCAAACCCGCCAATCAGGACGCTATTCGCGCTATTTGTGCCGAGATGACCATCCCCGTGCAACTCGGTGGTGGTCTGCGTGATCTCTCCATGATTGAAGCTACCCTTAATCTTGGTATTCAACGCGTGATCCTGGGTTCTATTGCCGTTTCTAAGCCAAGCCTTGTGGAAGAAGCATGTAAAGCATTCCCCGGCCAGATCTGTGTCGGGATTGATGCCAAAGGTGGCATGGTTGCTGTGCACGGCTGGGATGATGTGACTGATGTGAGTGCTATTGATTTGGCACTTAAATTTGAAGATGCTGGTGTGGCATCGATTATCTACACCGACATCGCCCGTGACGGCATGATGACTGGCCCGAATATTCCAGAGACCGTCAACCTTGCCAAAGCTATCTCCATTCCTGTCATCGTATCCGGTGGTGTCGCCAAAATGGATGATGTCACAGCCTGTGCTGCGCATGTAGGCGATGGCATTTGTGGTGCGATCACCGGCCGGGCTATTTATGAGAACAGCATCGACTTCGCTGCAGCCATGCGGATTCTGAAATGAAAACCATTTTACCGCAGAGGACGCAAAGTTACGCAAAGGAAGCAAAGAAATTAACCTTGAAACTAATTGAAACACCTTTTGGAATGAAGTCCATTAGAACCCTGTTTGCCACTACTCTGCGAGACTCTGTGTCCTCTGCGGTGCAAAAATAATGTTAAGCAAACGCATTATTCCCTGTCTGGATGTCGCCCATGGTCGCGTGGTCAAAGGCGTACAGTTTGTAGATATCATTGATGCCGGTGATCCGGTTGAAGCTGCTATTAAATATGATGAGCAGGGTGCTGACGAACTCACTTTCCTCGATATCCGTGCCAGCCACGAAAGCCGTGACACGCTCTATCATATGGTTACTGAAGTGGCTGAACATGTGTTTATGCCGCTGACTGTTGGTGGCGGTGTGAAAGCGCTGGCTGATATCGAAAACCTGCTGCATGCCGGTGCCGATAAAATATCGATCAATACTGCTGCTATTTTCAATCCTGATCTGGTCAAAGAGGCTGCTGAACGCTTCGGATCATCGACGATTGTGGTAGCAGTTGATGCAAAATCTGTCGATGATCACTGGGAGTGTTTCACCCATGGTGGCCGCAAACCGACCGGCATCAATGCTGTGGAATGGGCCAAGCGTATGTCCGATTATGGCGCTGGTGAAATCCTGCTGACCAGCATGGATGCAGATGGCACCAAGAATGGTTACGACATCCCTCTTACACGTGCTGTCTCTGATGCAATCAGTGCCAATGTCATCGCTTCCGGCGGGGTTGGAACACTGGAACATCTGGCTGAAGGTTTAAGCGAAGGCAAAGCCGATGCAGTACTGGCAGCCTCGATCTTCCATTTCGGCACCTTCACTATTGCTGAAAGCAAAGCCTACCTGGCCAAAAAAGGTATTCCTGTTCGCATTTAATTGCTTCTCCGAAAAATTAGAGACAATAATGTGATTCAAATGGGATGACCCTATCCCCCAGCTTGTAGGTTTGAGCAGATTATTCCTAAACTTTCTCACCCCCCTGTGGATGAACCGAAAATGCTTTTAACCGATCTTCATGCCACACAAATGACCGATATACATCGGTGATTACAGCCCCTTGAAATGCAAAAAACATCACCTTACATATTTAATGCCGGAGAAAGATAACGGCTTAAAATCTATGAAGGAGGTGTGTTATGACCCTGATGCGTTGGACACCATGGAATGAACTTGAAAGTATGAATCGGCAACTCGGCCGCCTACTTGACGATAGTCACCTTGATACAGCACGAGATGCTGGCCAGTGGGCTCCATCGGTGGATATTAGAGAAACCGATGATGCTCTGTTGGTTCAAGCTGAACTGCCAGGCATTGATAAAAAAGATATCCATCTTGAAGTAAAAGATGGCGTACTGACACTTTCAGGCGAAAGACGTTATGAGAAGGATTATAAGGAAGAAAATGCTCATCGCGTTGAACGCGCGTACGGAAGTTTTTCTCGCAGCTTCAGCCTTCCCAGAAATGTCGATGCTGAGAAAGTCGCAGCGACCATGAAGGATGGTATCCTGGAGGTTAGGCTGCCTAAACGAGAAAGCGCCAAACCCAAAGCCATTGATATTCATTAATATCTTACTGAAATGAAAAGAGCGGGACCTAACATCAGGTCCCGCTCAAGCATTATGATCAAGTGTATCCAGTAATGTACTAACAGACTCTTTTTTAGCGGCGCATATAGATCGTGAAGTCATTGGGCAGATAATCATCCCGTAGCTGCACATCGGCACACAGGCTCTGGCAATACTCAAGCATCTCCTGAGGCTCAACACTTTGCAGGTCATGGGCCTTGAGTGTGCGAGCATCTAACATATTAAAGGCTAAGCCTTTGCCACAGAGAGCAAACATCCTAGCGATCATTTTACGGGCATATTCACCCTGATCATGCAGCTGCTCATTCATCGCACCGGACAGAATAACCCAGTCAAACGATTCGTCATCAAAGTGAAAATCAAATAACTCTCCGCATAGTAGTTTTGCATCCGGATGTTTCTCTTTAGCTACTCGAATCAGATCAGGTGAGAGGTCAACGCCGGTAAACTCCACAACCTTGCCATGACCTTCTATCCAGCCTTTAAAATCGGCAAACCCACAACCTACATCAAGCAGTGCATCACCCGATTCAATGCCTATTTCTGAAAGCACCCGAAAACGGATATCCTGAATTTCTTTGCTGCTCCAGTAGAGCGCATTGGCATGATAACCATGACGTTTAAGACTATCCCGATGCCGATCTACAATACGTTTACGTTGTTCTTTTTTCATTCGATATATAGCCTTGCCCTGTTTTCAATTAAAAGGTTCCACCCCGGTAACAAGAGCTCATGGAGCTCTTCCTCTTCGGAGGATAGCCGGGGTGGTCGCATTTTTAACATTTAATAAAACTCCGCATTACCATTCCTGAACACATTCCATTCAGCATCAATGCTTGCGCTAATGATATCATATGATCGAACATCTCCTCGCGACCACTTGCGATAAATTGCCCAGTTACAATAATCTACGACCTGTAAGTTCAAGTTAGATTTTGATTGGTGATGATAAATGCGGTAGGTGATTCCTTCATTCAATAACGCTTTAAGCACCGTCTTCACACCTTTTTCCATCGCTTTTTTCTTCTTGGCTACAGGCATCACATCGGTAAACAATATCACCCGTTCATAGTCTTTGCCGTGTACATGTTTCTTCACAACCCAATTCATCAGCATGTTAAACACATGGGTATAGAATGTACTTTCTTCCCGCAGTGAGGGGTTCACTTTGTTTTTCTGCACAATCATCGAACAGACCTGCACATGATCCAAATTTTCCTGAACGACTGAAAACACCTTGTTGCGCACAGCCTGCTTATCTTCAGTGGCATGAAAATATTCTATGTTGATGCCCTCTTCCAGCAGATCATAGCGAAGCGTTCGTAACTTATCGTAACTTGGGAATGGACGCTCTTCGATTAGGCATGTAAGCATAAAATATTCAGTACCGCCCGATGAAAAATCGAAATTCCCACCCTCATCAATAAACAGGTATAAGGTTTTCATTTAAGGCTATCCCGGTGACGATTAACAATGCGCTGGCGCTGTTCTTTTTTCATCCGCCAGGACTCTGTAACGAATCAAGCGGGCTCACAACCGCACCCAGGTTCTGCTGCAACACATGCGTGTAGATTTCAGTCGTTTTCACATCTGCATGACCGAGCAGTTTCTGTACTACCCGAATATTTGTGCCTGATTCCAGCAAGTGCGTAGCAAAAGAATGGCGCAAGGTGTGTGTGGTCACCCGCTTGTTAATATCCGCCTTGCTGCGTGCGCTACGAATAGCCTTTTGTAAGCCCGACTCATTGACATGGTGGCGGCGTATCTCCCCACTTTGAGGGTCTTTGGATAATGATTTGGATGGAAACACATATTGCCATTCCCAAGATTTTGGCGCACTGGGATATTTCTTAGCCAACGCCCCCGGCAACCAGACATTGGCATGACCTTCGCACAAATCGGTTTCAAACATTCCCCGCACTTTGAGTAGATGCTGTCGCAGTTCATCGCGCACTGAGACGGGTAATAATGTAGTGCGATCCTTATCACCTTTGCCAGTCCGAATCGATAAATAACCATTGGCAAAATCAATATCCTGCACACGCAAACGCAATAGCTCCATCAGACGCAAACCGCCGCCATACATGATGCGCGCCATCAACAAATGATCACCTCGCAAACTGTCAAAGATAAGGCCGACTTCTTTCACACTAAGAACGACAGGCAAGCGCACACGCTTTTTAGAACGAATCGCAGAAATATCGTCTGTGAACGGCAAATCCAGCACTTGTTTGTATAAAAATAACAAGGCATTGAAAGCCTGATTTTGTGTCGATACAGCAACGTTCTGATTGACCGCTAAATCGCTCAAATAGGCCTCGATCTCGTGCTTCCCCATATCCTTTGGGTGTTGCTTGTGATGAAAATAAATATAGCCCTTAATCCAACGCACATAAGCCAATTCAGTTTTTCGCCCATAATGATGATAGCGCAAAACCTCACGCACCTGATCCATCAGCCGAATAGATGTTGGCCTAAACTTTGACTTTTCGTTGACCTTTGATGGATACGACGGCAATCTGGCTCCTTATTCCTTGTTTCAACAGTAATATCCAATAGCAAGGAAATCAAGGCCGTATATAGGAGCGTAATAGATGGAAAACCAAGCCTGTTATTACGTTAGTTAGGTTTATCGAAGGAGAAGCACATGGCATGGATTGAACGAGTCTTGAAAACGCACAAGCCGTCGGATAAAGAAGCCAGCATTTATGGCGTGCTTTTGTTTACAGACACGCATGCGCACGTCAAGAAAGTCGTTTATGACGACGATTACTGGCGCGCGCTAGATGAAATATCTGGTGATTTATGGCCAATTTTTTGCACCCGAGCAGAACCGGGAACATATGTAATGCCATCGCCACCCCCAGGAATATTAGCGATGATGGTTCCCGTATGGGAGGAACCGAGAGCAAATAAGGAGCTATTAGAGGCCTTCGAGCTCGAAAACACTGAAAAACTTCCTTGTCTTATTGTGTTCGCTAGAGAACAGCACGGTAGTTACTTGAAGAATGTAATGACGATTAAAGGGAGCACTGAACAAGAGGCTTTCAACTCAATGAGTGCTCACATCCAAACAGTATCGGATGCTCTAAAAGAAATCTCACCTAAGAACCTAAGGAATCCGCTGGGTGTGCATTCAGCGACGTCGCTTGCCATTACGCATGCAGAAGACTGGGAATTGATCAAAAATGGCGTGAAACTTTGGCAATGGTTTAAATCGATTAAATGAACCTAACAAATAGTTCCAGCGGACCCCGAACACTCCGCGCCTTTTTGCGAATGCCTTCGGCATTTTTTCGCAAAAAGCCTCTCCGTGTTCGGTGCCGCTGAACTAGGCGTTATGCACACAAACATTCGTAAAACTTGAATAGCATGATGTCCATGCTATCATGTCACTATGATCGTATCATTTAGAGATCAAGCTACGGAAGACATATTTAATGGCTTCAACTCAAAATTAGCGCGAAAATCTTGCCCTAGAACGCTTTGGCGAGTCGCCACCAGGAAGTTGGATCAACTCGATTCTGTCCTATTATTGGAGGAATTGAAGATTCCACCGGGCAATAGACTGGAAAACCTGTCTGGAGACAGAAAAGATGAGTGCAGTATTCGCATCAATGAGCAATACCGAATTTGTTTTATATGGGGTGAAACAGGCCCATACAACGTAGAAATAACGGACTATCATTAGAGGTGAATCATGATACGTATTCCAAGTGACAGAGAGCCTACCCACCCAGGCGAAATGCTTCGGGAAGAATTTCTTATTCCTATGAATATCAGCCAGCGCGACCTTGCTGATGCAATCCATGTGCCCTATCAGCGCGTCAATGAACTGGTCAATAAAAAAAGAGGTATTACCCCAAGTACTGCTCTTCGTTTGGCTAAGTTCTTTGGAATGTCAGCTGATTTTTGGCTTAATATGCAAATGCGATGGGAGCTTTTCAAAGCAAAAAATACAGAGGCGACTGAACTGAATGCCATTCAAGACTATCAACATGTTCAGAAAATCGCCTAACCAAAGGTGGATTCAAGTTGTAAGTGCACCACTTTTGGCTGAATTTGAGCAGCGGGGCCAGATCAGGATTCTCTCTTGCTCACAATAGCTCCGCAGATGAAAACACATAACACAGCTCGCTCCCCCCATTGCTGCGAACAATATAAGGCAATACCATAGAGGAAATAAGCAATGGCATTAGTAAAAGCAAGCAACACAGAGATTCAAGCGTTTATCAGTACATATCATTGCTGGTCTGTTGAAAACAACAAACTACATCGTGAGTATATATTTAATGATTTCGTACAGGCATTTGGCTTTATGACAGAAGCAGCACTGATTTCTGAATCCACAAATCACCATCCCGAGTGGTTTAACGTATATAAGAAAGTGACTGTCGATTTAACTACACATGAAGCTGGCGGAATTACCGAACGCGATTTCTCACTGGCAATGAAAATGGAAGAAATAGCCTCAAAAAAATAGAGCGTTCACGCGGAATCGCTTCAGGGCCAGGTCTATCATTGATGCATAGCAGGCAATGGCCAGGCTACTGAATTCAGGAAACACAACACCACCCAGCAGCCTACCATGACGTTTTTCACACCCTCTTTTATTTCGACCCGAACAATTCTTTAATGCCACCGATAGCACCCAGCGTGGCTGTTGCGTCAATCGGCATAAATACGGTCTTGTCGCCTTCACCAGCGGCACCAACCGTCTTGAGTGTGTCCAGATAACGGATCGCAATGAGGTACTGACTGAAACCCTCATCACCCAAAGCTTCTTTGAGCTTATCCAGCGCGGCCTTTTCACCATCAGCTTCAAGAATACGTGCTTCACGATTACCTTCAGCCACCAGAATCGCGGCCTGCTTTTCACCTTCGGCTTTGAGAATATCCGATTGACGAGAACCTTCTGCTTCCAAAATAGATGCGCGTTTATCACGCTCTGCCCGCATCTGTTTTTCCATCGCCGCCTGTACTGCGTCAGGTACGTTCAAATCCTGTACTTCCACACGCTTAACTTTGGCTCCCCAGTCATCAGCGGCCTGATCCAGCGTAATCTGCAAGCGTGCGTTGATGTCTTCACGTGATGAGAGTGTTTTATCCAGTTCCATCTCCCCAACCAGACTACGCAGGGTAGTCTGGCCAAGTTTCTCAATTGAATTTGGCAGGTTGGCGATGCGATACACTGCATCATGCGGATTGGTAATTTCGATATAGAGCAACGCATTGATCTGGATGCTCACATTATCGCGTGTAATCACTGTCTGTGATGGAAAATCCAATACAGTTTCCCTGATATCAATGCGCTTGACGCTGGTTAGACTTGAATAGGCAGAATCACCAGCGTCACCCAATAAACGACCCAATGCGCCACCTGACGCAGGCGATTTCCAGATAAATTCACGTGGTTGATCAAGAAAAGGTACAATGAAGTTGATACCTGGCATTAATGTCCGACTATAATTACCCAAGCGCTCAATCACCATGCGCTCTGAGTTACGAATTACCACCACGCCTTTAAAAACTATTACAACGACCACTACTGCGATCGCAATCATTACCATATCCATCAGTTATTCTCCTTAAGTTTGGCGACAAACAGCGTACTACCATTGACGCCAATAATAATCGCCGGTTCACCAGCTTGTAGTCTGTCTTCTGATTCAGCTTCCCATGTCACCGTTTTATAATCCACACGACCGCGCGGTGAAACGTCTTCAACCACTTTCACCTGTTTACCTACCATAAATGAGATATTATCAATTTCTTCATCACCACCTTTGGAGCGCAGGAAATATAACAGCCCCGTCGCCGCAGCCGTTGCCAATATGAAAACCAGCCACTGTGCCTGCATCGACAGCTCGGTCATTGAAGCCGCTATGCCTACGACCCCTGCACCGGCAGCTAATGCCAACAGATAATAAGAACCCACCAGTATCAACTCGACTACTGCAATCACACATCCTGCCAGTAGCCATAAATGCCAAACCTCTAATCCCAACGATTCAAACATGTAACCTCCTGATCGATTTTAAAGCATAGTCATAATGTCCAAATGTAACAACATGGCCTCCTGTGATCCTAGGCCAAGTTCTTTAAATATTTAACCGTCCGCGTCTATAGCATTTGTGCGTCCTGCACGTCACAGGTTTACCCTATGTCGTACGTAAATGTTGTCACCTTGGCGCAAAGAAGTCATTACAATGATCAAAAAATTGTAATATAACAGAATAGTAAAACATGAGGATTGCATCTGTTTTTGTCTTTACTTTGCGAAACTCTGCGTACTCTGCGGTAAAAATGCTGAACAGTGATACTAAAACACAGGATATTTTACTACGATTGCCCTACCTATGCCCCCTCACTCATTAAAACCGCCCCCACCAAACTTGCGTAGATCACGGCCAAGTGGACACTTGCCGACATGATACCTTTTCGACTACTCGATACAGCTACAGAACATGGTGCAACCTTGAAACTATATCAACGCGGTATGGATTTCTCGATCCGAGTCGATCAAGCCGGCGACCTGATGAATTCACGCATGCATAATTCGGAAGATGTGCTGGCCGAGCTGGCCTGCAAGCCCATCGCAAAACGTAAAAATGCCCATGTGCTGGTCGGTGGCCTTGGTATGGGGTTTACGCTGGCTGCCGCACTTTCCAATACAGGCCCAACAGCGACTGTTTCCGTTGCAGAACTGATGCCTGCCGTCATACGCTGGAATTATGAATATCTGGGTATTCTGGCCGGCTCACCTTTGGAGGATGAACGTGTAAAGGTGATTGAAGGTGATGTCGGTAAAATCATGTTTGAGCATAAAAATAGCTTTGATGCCATCATGCTGGATGTCGATAATGGCCCGGACGCTTTTACTATTGATGACAATGATTCCCTCTACAGCCTGCGCGGTCTTAACAATGCCTTTGATGCATTGAAACCCGGTGGCGTCCTCACGGTCTGGTCGGGGTTTTCATCCCCCAGCTTCACACAACGCTTAATGAAAATCGGCTTTGATGTGAAAGTACATAGTGTGCGGGGCCATAAAAATCAGGCCAATAACCGACACACCATCTGGGTTGCTATTCGCACGTAGTTCATACCATTTAATGGTAATTCTCCCTTGATGCAAACTGAAATGATACGAAGTGCAACACCCCCACAAGGTAAGCCGTAGCCGTTCATACCATAGCCGACAGTAGAACGGATTTGCGCTTATGCATTATACGGCGATAATGTCGGAAAAATTTGGAGGATCACCATGAAAAAAATACTTTTGATGACTACGGCTCTGCTATTAACACAGGCCAACGCGGCCCAGGCTATTGAAATTGAACCTTATGCGGGCATAGGACTTGGTATTTTTGAACTCGAACCTGGAGCAAACAAAAAAACCACCATCGGTGGCTTTGGTTTTGTAGGCGCGAACCTGCATGAATATTTCGCTACAGAATTTCGCGTCGGCACAACTGGCGCAGAACAGCGCGAAGAACGTACGATTGTACTCAGTGAAGAATTTCAGGTGAACTGGTTTGTATCCGCATTTGCCAAACCTAAAATTGAAGTTGCCGACGGTTTCGATCTCTATGCTTTGGCGGGATTCAGCACCGTCAACGCCAGCCATACCCCTGCCAATTCACTCATTAAAACCACAAAAAGCAGTACTGGATTCAGCTATGGTCTAGGTGGTACTTACCGCTACAATGACAGATTCACTATTGGTATGGAATGGGCTCGTTTTTCCACCAAAGCTGACCTGGCAACAAAAAACACCTCATTTAGCGGCCTGGATGTAAACGGTTTCACCACCACATTCGCTTATAACTATTAATCATTAAGGATATGCTGAATACATCAGCGCTTTCTTAAGTAACTATTTGTCAGTAATCAACGGTCATCTGCTCAGGCAGGTGGCCGTTTTTATTTCTCCCTCGTTTCGCTTTCGCTGTAAGTGACAGGCCATCGCAGTTGATAGATACTCGCTTGATGGATCAGCACATGCCGCAAGCCCGTCACATTTTACAGTCCACCTTCGGTTACGATGATTTTCGTCATCATCAGGCAGATATTATTGAAGCCATCATCGATGGTCAGGATGTATTAACACTGATGCCAACAGGTGGTGGAAAATCTATCTGTTATCAAATACCTGCACTTGTGCGCAGTGGCACTGCAATTGTCATATCACCGCTGATTGCACTCATGCAAGATCAGGTTGATGCATTGCAACAACTGGGAATCAAGTCTGCTTTTTTGAATTCCACGCTCCATGCCAGCGAACAGCGTGAGATCGAGGAAGCATTTATCCATGGTGCATACGATCTCATTTACATGGCTCCTGAACGGCTACTCAACAGCTATACCCTGAACCTCATCGACCGCTGTGAGATATCGCTATTCGCTATTGATGAAGCGCATTGTGTGGCCCAGTGGGGTCATGATTTCCGCAAAGAATATCAGCAGTTATCCATGTTGCATGAGCGCTATCCCAACGTACCACGCATAGCACTTACTGCGACTGCTGATGAGCGCACCCGCATTGAAATCATTGAACAACTGGCCCTGCAGCAGGCGCATCTGTTCATCAACAGTTTTGATCGCCCCAATATTCATTATGCCATCAACGATCTGGGGAATGGCCGTGAAGAACTATTGAAATTCATCAAGGAGAATCACCCTGATGATGCCGGCATCGTCTACTGCCTGAGCCGTAAAAATGTTGAGACCACAGCCGAGTGGCTCAATAAAAAAGGCCGCACCGCCCTGCCCTATCATGCCGGTCTTCATCAGGATATACGTCAAGAGCATCAACAACGATTCCTGCGTGAGGATGGCTTGATTATTGTTGCTACTATCGCTTTTGGCATGGGTATTGATAAGCCCGATGTACGCTTTGTAGCCCATATGAATTTACCGAAAAACATCGAATCCTACTATCAGGAGACTGGTCGCGCTGGCCGTGATGGACTGCCATCCAATGCATGGATGAATTATGGCCTGAAAGATGTGATCAATCTGCGCCTGTTCACCCAGAACAGTGATGCCGATGAGCTGTTTAAACGCATGATGCTGCAAAAGACCGATGCTATGCTCGGCCTGTGTGAGCTCACCAGTTGCAGACGTCAGGCTGTGCTGGCCTATTTTGGTGAGACCTTAGAAAAGCCATGTGGCAATTGCGATAACTGCATCAATCCACCAGAAACATGGGATGCCACCATCGCCACGCAAAAAATACTCTCCTGCATCTATCGTACCAAGGAGCGCTTTGGTGCCCAATACATTATCGATATCATGCTCGGTAAAGATGACGAGCGCATCAAAGCCAATAATCATGATCAACTGAGTACCTTTGGCATTGGTCAGGAACATAGCAGCCCGGAATGGCGCGGCATATTCCGCCAACTGGTTGCACACGGTTATCTGGCTACCGATGTGGAAGGCTATGGTGTACTCAAACTCACACCCAAAGCATGGCCCTTACTTAAACGCAGTGAATCGCCACAAACCGTGATGTTAAGAAAACTGAGTAAAGCATCAAAAGTGAAGAAAAAGAGAAGCAGCTCATCATCCAATGCAGCAGTCAGACGCTTCGCTCAGGATTTATCGACGCATGATCAGGAGCTGTTTGAACAACTGCGCCAACTACGCAGCACACTGGCTAAAGATCAGAATGTACCGCCCTACGTTATTTTCCCGGACAAAACACTGGTAGAGATGGTCATCGCCAAACCCGGCAGCGAATCCCAGATGCTGGAAATTTCAGGCATCGGCGAAGTCAAATTTAGCAGGTACGGTGAAGCTTTTCTAAATGAAATAATGAATAGATAGCTCACGACTTAAGTCATACAGGGCATTCAGTACTCCTTACCCTTCACCCCTTAAACAATCGCTGATCAACCATATCTGAGTGCTAATCAACCGCTGCCGGGGTGCGATCAACATCAACCAGATAATCACCACGTAGCCAGTTACGGCCGAGCAATACGCGATAATGCATATTGATGCGCGACTTCAATGTAAACAGCACCGTTTTTTCATAACCGCGCCAACGCACCGTTAATGGAACC
>NZ_RCFQ01000050.1 GCF_003665155.1 Mariprofundus sp. EBB-1
ATTTATGCAGCAGATAATCTGCCAGGCGCAAACTCAAAGCGGCAATTGTTAATGTTGGATTCGCCGTACCCATAGCAGGAAAAACACTGCCTCCGGCTATAAATAGATTAGGGTGATCATGACTCTGACAATGAATATCTACTACACTCTTCTTTGGACTTTGCCCCATACGTGTCGTGCCGCTGGGATGATGCGATGAAAGCGATGTTGAGGTCTTGATATGCTGTCCGTCCATCTGACGAATCAATCTGCGCACATACGCAGACCAGTGCTTCACGCCACGTTGGCTATAAGCACTCAGAGTATAATCAATCGTTGGTAAGGGTAGCCCTAAAGGATCCACCCTTTTTGTATCAAGTTGCACGCGATTATGATGATCGGGTAACTGCTCGATCTCTGCGCCAATTTGACCTTGATAGATAGCCTGTTTTTTTAATTTCTCAAGAGTGTCTATCCAGTTTTTATCATTTTCGAGCAATTGCGCTGCTTCTTGATGAATATTCAAATCATTTCCAAGAAAAAATTTTGCCGCAGCATAATGCTTACGAAAACGCCCATCACGACCGGACAATATAGTACTCACACTCTGAGGCCCACGACCAAGATAGAGTGGTTCGGGCATTGTAAACTTGCTTACAAAAATAGTATGATCCATCAGATTACAACCAACCTGACCCGAACTGTTAGCCAGCCCGTCAGGAGCTGAATCAGATCCCGACATCAATAACAGTCGCGCTGTTTCAATGCTGTTGCAAGCCAGTACAAACCTGCGTGCAGTAATATGATGCGTCGAGCCATCGGCACGCTTGTAGTGCGCAGTTGTAATGTTTCGTTTTTCATCGACATCAAAACGATAAACCACAGCAGGAGCCAATAATCGTGCGCCCGCAGATACAGCTTTCGCTACATCCACATCAGCACTGTATGCAGCTCCAATCGGACATAATGGTGTGCATGTGTTATTGCCTCGACAAGCCGGACGTCCATCATAGTCCCGGCTGTTTCTCGCCGCAGGCAATGCTGCAACCTTCACACCGGACTTGCTCAACCGGGAACCTATAAGCTTATCTCCATAGGTCATGGGTATCGCTGGCATAGGGTATGGTTCACTGCGCGGAGAGCCGTGATCATTCTCACTATCTCCTGCAACACCAAGAGCTTGTTCTGCCTGCACATAATAAGGTTCCAGCTCATCATAACAGATCGGCCAGTCTTCACCCTTTCCATAGCGACTACGCAATTCAAAATCAGACGGAAGGAAACGCGGGGTGATACCTGTCCAGTGCCAGGTTGATCCACCTACGCCCTTTAAAAAGCTGGGTTGATAGTTCGGGTTACCTTGACCCGCAAAATATGCCGGATCGGCTGGTGTAGTGGTCCAATGGGCTTGTTGATAAGGCGCCGTAAGAGTTCTATTCCAGCTGTTTTGATAACGCTGCACTGCATCTTCGCGCTGCCATGTTTCACCAGCTTCAAGAATAGTTACCTTAAGCCCGCTTCTAGCCAATTGTCTGGCAACGAGCGCACCTGCGACTCCCGAGCCAACGACCACAACATCAGTATCAAAAACAATGTTTTTATCAGGCATTACTAAGCGGCCTCATGCATAAGCGGAGCTTCACTCCAGTAACCGAATGCTTGATCTGACATGCCCGGTGTGGGGCGTAAGTCATGAAAAGCTTCATGCATTAAGGCATGTTCATAACTGATCATTTTGTTGCCCGATTGATGATAGTAGATGCCGGTAATCCATGTGGTTAAAAAATGTCCAAAGAACCAGTGCTCGCCCTTATCAAGCCTTGCAAGCACATGATTCTGATCTGACACTCCGGATAGCTTATCATCGACACGTTTTAAATGATCCATGCCCCATGGCTCTTGACGAAAAACCTCATACAACTGCTCAAGCATTTCAGGATTTAAATCCTGATAGCCCGTTAACAGTTGTGACATACGCTTAAATGCCAGTCTGGCTGAAACATCAGCTTCAATGACAGGAGTCGCCAGTACCGGCGCACTATATAACGGGCATAAAGGCAGCAGCAATGCTGCAGCAACTGCCTGCAGCACATTGCGTCTATCCTGTGATATTGCATCATTATTTGCTTGCAAGCTCAACGGCTTATCCTGATGCTTCTCAGTGCCCATTTTAATACAGTGGATTCAACCCATAAGCAGGGAAATCTTTACGCAATAGCTTGAGACCACGGTCACCAAAGTGATATTTCAAGCTCACCATAAATGAGCGTTCCATCACAGCACGCTGTGGTCCAACAAGTGGAACCAGTGACCAGCTACGAGCCTGTTTGAACTCACCCTGTAAACGCCAGCGATCGGCTAGTGCCAAGATCACTGAAATATCATATTGATAGTGATATTCAGTATTTCTTTGCCCCAGATAAGTATTGGGAAGCACGACTGTGCCTGCATTATTGGTTAGAGGAAAATAAAGCTCTGCACTTCTATTGATAGTCTGCTTACCAAACGACGCATCTGCTTTAACCAACCAGCGTTTGCCTGTTTCTGTCATCATAGATGTAGCAATACCCCAATCCAGTAAATACTGTGGACTGAAATAATCGCCATGGCCAATGGTATAATGGTTCTGATTCATATCCGATTTTTCCCATCGCGTGTATGGCCCAACTGAAAAATAATTAAAACCGGGTACAGCAATATTATAATTCAAACCACCATAGGCACCCATATGGGTATTATCGACTACATTATGGCCCCGTCGCGACTCTACAAGTGCATTGCCACTTACTGAGAAATTATGTTGTAAAGCCTGATACCCAGTTAAGCTAACGCCGTTCCTGGATACTTGACCCCATTTCTGAATACCCTGATAAGGATCAGTCATACCCAAATAAGAGATCATAGTTTCCCGCAACGGTTGCCGATATGCCTCAACTTGAACACTTCTACCATCAAATTTTCGCTCATAACCCAGTTTGAATTTGAAATCGTTTTTGATTGCACTTTTCACCACAACCTGCCCGACTTCTCCATAGACCGTACCTTCATCTTCATGCCGCATTCCAATCGACCATTCAAAGCCTGAATGACGGGTTCTAGGGGTTGGAATAGCATAGGCTACCTGCCCTGGAACTACAGTCATTGTGCCTACATTGAAGCCTGGATCAGCAGGTAATAAAGGATTTAGTGGCTCAGCAAAAGCACCTGCTCCAGCATCGAGATTTAAATGCTCAATACGGATATTCAATTCATTCACTCCGTCAATCACATCACGACCTTCCAGTATCTCTTTGCGTAGCACCATCCGTGAAAAGATCGGTGCACCCTGCAAAAATTTAGCCATATATGCTGCCCGAACATATGGTTTATCTATATTCTTCAGGCTATCTGAATAGTCCGGATCATTTTCATACACAACCAGAAACTGCTCTCTATTATACAGTGCATCATTTCTTTCATCTTTAACAAGAGCAAGGAATCGGCCACCAAATTCATCGGACAATGATCTGAGCCTCTTTTTATCACCCAAACGGTTGGCACTGTAATAAAGACCTCGCGCAACGACATCATCTTGCTTCATGCGATAAAGAGATTCGAATGTATCTGTAGCAACAGCATAATTTCCATAGTGAAAATTAGACCAGCCATACATATTCATTTCGGCCATCGTTAATGGACGAATCTTCTTCAAATCATTCAACAACTGTAATGCTTCGCTATATTTTTTCTGCGTCAACGCATTACCAGCAAGAATTGGAAGCACATCATCCATCAAGCCGGCCTTAATGATGATTTTCTTTTTAGCTTTGACCAACGTATCCAAATCTGAAAACAGTTTCAAGCGAGCCAGGCAAAACAATTTACCACGTAATGCATCCGGGTTTTCTGTTTTCTTATAGGAATAGTTAAACTCCTTCAGTGCCTTATCATACTTCTTACCCTTAAAGTATGCCCAACCAACAATTTCTGCAGCCAGAGGATCATTGTGTTTCCTGACAAGGGGATCCAACTTGTCTGCATACCTTTCCACCATGTCCATCTTATTTTTATCCGATGCAGTCTGAAGACGCTGTAAAAGCATTTTGTATCTTAGTACTTCACGGCGTTGATATTCTTTTCCAGTGTATTTCAGTTTCAACTCTTTTTGAACACGAAGTTGCCAGCTTCGTGAAGGTAAAACGCCCAGAGCATGCTCAAGTGCCGACACCTTTTGAATATTATTACATTTTTTCAAAATTCGATCATACGTTGCAAGTGATTCTGATCTCTTTCCGGAACGCATTTGCCCTTCAGCCAAAAATAGTGCCCAGCCTAGGCGATCACAACCAAAGGTTTGCGGTGAACGTTTATAGAGATCAAGAGCTACTTTATAATCACCCTTTTTCTGTGCTGCAGCCAATTTATCATCTGCTGCAACCAGCTTCATTAAATCCAGCAAACCTCCAGGTGCTTCCCAGTTCGCATCTTTTTGCTGATTATCAGCAATTTGCTGTTTTAATGCCTTAAATTCACCTGCTGTATAAAGGTTCCATAATTTATCACTACCATCACCCTTCAATGCAGGCTGTTCCAACTGCGGCACCGCCGACTCAGCAGCTTGTTCAATAATCTCTGAATCTGACATTAGCGCTTCATTACTTGCCTCAACGCTAGCTTTATTGCCAGTAATCGGTGTATTTACAGCAGCCTCTATAGCCGTATCTACTTTTTCTTTAGAGACTATAACCTTTTCTTTAGCCGGCGTTGCTACAGATGATGGTGCCTTTGTACTCATAGAACTATGAGACGGGTTATTATCTCTGATGATGCCTTTCTGTCTCTGCCGCTGAACTGAGATATTTGATTGGCTTTTCTTTGTGGTCGTACTCAACATCCCGGAATTTTGTTGTAGCTGTATATTTTCTGCTGCCTCAATGACAGACACTGAACTCATCAAAGCACTCGTAAATAGTGCACATGACAGACTCATCATCATAATTATTCTCACTGGCCCTTCTCCATTGACGCCAGCTGACTGATCAATAACAGCGTGGCTTGATAATATTCTGGTGTTTCCCAACTCATCACAGGCTTTTTATCTGACCAATCACCATCTTGATCATCTATTAGTGCAGCCACAGCCTGAATGCCCTGCACTTTGTCCGCCATATGTACATTTGTATCATCCAAACTAGCCCATTCCGGCCATGCACTAGCACCTGTAAATTGTTGCCAAAAGTGCGCCGAACGCAAAACAGCCGGATGATCCATATACCCTGCCCAGGCAAGATAAAGCGGGATACGTACAGCATCCAGTCCAAACCGTTTAGGAAATTGCAGGGCCGGATACAATGTTTCACCCGCAATGATCCAATCAGAAGGTAATTTCCAGGCTCCAAACAAGGCTTCACCACTAAGTTTCAAACCACTGCTGATCAGACCCGGCCAAGCAGCTTCATCAGGCTCCACCTGTTTAAACTTCTCCAGAGCAGGATATACCCAATATGACAGGTTAATAATCGCCCCTTCATCCTTCATAAAACCTTCCACACCTGGCAATAACAACATACGACCATGTTGATATTTAACCAGGTGCTGCCTGATGTCATGCAGCAGTAAACGGGCCGCAGCATCGTATTTTTTCTCATTCCATCGTTCAGCTGCCCGCAATAGAGCCCATGCAACCAAAATATCCCCATCGCTGGCATTGTTGAAATCAGTAACATGAGGCATAGAGGGCTGCCAGCGCCAGGCTAGCAGGTGATCTTTATCTCGAACCTGCAAATGTTGCTGGGTCCATTGCCAAATCGCATCAAAACTCTTGCGATCAGCATTGGCCTCAGCCAATAACATCCCCATTCCCTGGCCTTCAGAATGACGAATACTGTCATTGGCAACATCAACAATTGAACTACCTTCATTAAGAAAGTGTGCTTTATATTGCTTCCACAGATCACTCTGACCGGAACCTTGAGAGCACCCCGTCTGCATCAGCATCAGCATCAATGCCCATATTGCATAGCGTGCTGGATAAGTTGCACCAGCAATAGACACACTCAACTTCTGCTATCGTGATGTAGTATTATCAATCGACGTGTTAGCCACGTCAGCATTAGAGCTAGCATAAATACAGCAAGAAGAAGCAGTACAGGTGATGTAATCGCATAATAGGCTACTTTACCCAGTATCGACAATGACCCTGTATGATATTCATCCGACAGCTTCATATAATGACTGTTATCAATTCCCACACCACTGGCAAGATTCCATACAACCACATCACCGGCAAGAGACTGCCATACAGTAGAACCAACAAGCTGTTCAGCTGTCTTTTGCAGTTCATTGTTATCAAAGGCAGTTAACAAGGTGATACTTGAACCAGATTCCCATGGAGATTCAAATTGGCTCAATAGACCATATCCTTTCATACTCAAAAACTGCAGATCAGATGAAGCATTTACTTTCCGAACAAATGCATCGATGACTTGCTCAAAACCCACGGCAGCGGTTAATGCGTTATGAGGGACGCCCTGTAATGTTCGTGAATCAGTTACAGGAAACAGCAATCCACCTTCAGAACGGGTAAAGGGAGATGCATCCCATAATTTTGTAGGAATTTCATCAAGAGAACCAATCAACAGAATGCTTTGCGTAGCGTTCAGTGTGTCTTCAGAGGTAAGTGTTATTTCTGGAACCGTTCGCTCTTGCAATTGCGTAAATTTTGATACAAGAGTAAGGGCTGCAGAATAATGACTGTCATCCTTAGCAGCTACAGCAATAAGGGAAGGATTGTGCTCTACATAAGGATAGCCCGTCTTTTGCAGCATCATTAAATCAGGCAAACGTGCATATTGATTCATTTCAGGCACACGTACAATCGAGTCATCATAGAAAGAGACTTTTATGTTTTTAAGCAAGGTATCACTATTTTTAGCGGCCTCACTCGGGACAATATTTGTCTCTAAACGTACAACATTGCTCCCCATTTTAAATGAACGCAGGGGAAGTTTGACTCTATAGTCTTCAATCAATAAACCCTTTGGATCATCAATGGCAATTGAGCGTTGAAAAGCTCCATTAAGCAAGATGGTCAACATGGATCCTTGCCCCATTCCTGCGGTGTATGAAAAGTGAAGATTTAGTTCAACATTATTATCCTGGGTAGCAAACAGATCAGCAGGCATCTTTAATTTAAGATCAACATAGTCGCCAGCTTTTTTCATTTCGGCATTGTGAATACCTAACTGACCGAAGTTATATCGCATCATAGGATTTAATACGCTAAAATCACCCGGCTTAGTCTGGGGGGCTACTACAGCCCGATCAAGCTCTCCAAATGACACATTACTCTGATCGGCCAGATTCAGTTTCATTTTGGCAAAATGCCTGGCTGAGTTCAATACATTTGATTCTTCACTACCAGTAATGATCAAAATATAACTGCCCGGATCTATCGGATGGCGCTTCAACAACACCTGCTCCTTGGCAATGGATGAATCGATTACTCCTTTACCCAGAATGTCATCCAACTCTTTATACGTACCAATTAACACGCCATCTGCATCAGCAAATGGTGTGTACAATTGAGCGAGATCACCCTTCCCTGCTGGATCACGAGCCCACTGTGCACTCATTGTAGTCACTTTTAAGGGCAATCCATCAGTCAACATCGCGATTCCCTGTACAGTATTTGAAGCGGCATTGAGTAGAGTATCCGATGGTTGCGGGCTTGCGATCATGATTGAGAGAGGATAATTACCATTCCACTTTGCTCCCCTAATAAAGCCCGGCAGGAGTGAAAATCGCGGATCAATTTCTTTCGTTTTCGATGCTAAGCTCATAGTAGATTGCTGCGCATCTATTTCCGCCCATAGCTCGGAACCAGTCGAGGTTGAACCATGTGGAGTGTATAAACTACTTTCAATTCTAATTTTATTATAGCCCGCATGAATTTCATTGAGCGGAATATTCAAATCCACAACACCTTCCGGATAATCGGGATCAAGCTGAACTTGTCCGACCATGTGATCATTAAAGCGAAAGCGTAACTGAGACCTGGCTTTAGCCAGAGATAGTGAGTTGGAAAAAACAAGATGCAATTTAATTGATTCTACGTTTGTGCGCTCAGAAATAGGGATGATTGCTTCAAGCTCGTCATTGGAGCCAAGTAATCGGGCAACATTTCTAACTGGTGATAAGAAGGAGGAGAGTGGTAAAATATCTTCCCTATCTTGCGCTTTCAGATACTGGACTTCTTGAGAACGTTTAATCTTATCTTCTGCCATTTTTTGCTCTGCACCCATGCTTTTCGCTTCTGCAAGATGCTTGCTATCCGCTTGCTTTTTAATTTCTGCAAGACGTGTGGCTTCAGCTAGTTCTTTAGCATTTGCAGCTATCTTCGCATCAGCTAATTTTTTAGCCTCACCAGCATTCTTGTCCTCAGCTAACTTTTTAGCTTCTGCAGCTGTTTTCGCA
>NZ_RCFQ01000051.1 GCF_003665155.1 Mariprofundus sp. EBB-1
AACATGGGGATGATGCAGGCCGGCCATAAGCTCAATCTCGGAGAGCAGCGCTTCTTTATAATCATCATCCGTGATCTCTTTGATCGCAACATGCTTCTTGGAAAACTGCTCAAGAGCCTTATAAACAATGCCAAAGCTGCCGTGACCGAGCTTGCTCTCTATCTGATATTTACCATCCAAAAATGGTGACCCTATATCTAACAATTAATTCCCCTAATCTCTTCCGATGCCCTTAGTTTAGCAGATAGTAGTGGAACTGCTATATCACCGCTGATTAGTATTAAATAGAAAATGATTCCTTTGAAGCCATACAACAAATATTCCTCAACATCATTGTTTTTCCTAACGTGAAAGAATACCGTTCAGATTATGTTAAAAAGAGCATGAGGATCACCTTTGCACATACTTTTTCTGATCCTCAATAATTTTTTAGTTGACTAATGCACCCACTGAGAACGCAGAGTTCCGCGAAGTAAAGACTAAAAATAGATTCAACTCTCAGCGTTAACTCTCCGGTTAGCATTGCTTTTCTGATCATTGCGCCGGTTTTCTCAGCGCCAAGATGAATTGTGCAAAATTAGGTGAATCGCGAAGCGATAAAGTATCCCATGGGAAAGAAAGCCCCCTAGAGTGAGCCCTGCGACCATTGCGATAAAATATTTTAACACATAACAGGTGCCATACGATCTCTAGGCTTTGAAAAATAGCGCCAACCAAACGCTGGCTTCATCTGGACTCGTCCAGTCCAGTCGATGCCTTTGATGAGCAGGAATATGCACATAATCACCGGGTTTCAATGTCAGCAGAGTATCATCATGCTCAAATTGCAAGCGAGCCTCTCCACTGAGCAGAAATACCAGTTCATCTTCTTCCTGATCATACCAGAACGCTTGTTCAGAGCATTGGCCGTTGGAAACAATACGCTCCAAACGAAATGTTTTACCATGCAAAATTTCTTCCACCACTTCCTGGTTCATCTCTACTGAAATGTTGGTAAACAGGTTGATCAGCTCCATCATCGCTTATCGGTGTATAGTTCAACGCCATCGCAATCAGGGTACGCAGCACAGACCCAGAAAAGCGCCCCTTTATATGAACCCGATGTGGATCTTTTTAGCTTCATTTGAGACTGGCACTGTGGACATGAACGGAAGGATTGCATCGAAATGGTAGAAATCATTTCATTAGAAGAAGGTGTGGGCTTCTTCAAATGCTCTTGAAGTGTCTCTCGCATTTTCAAAATTGAATAACTACTTTTTCGCGGCAATAGATACAACGCAATACCTGCCTGCTCTAATGTTTCAACCAAGGCATCACCCTCATGACGGGTGGCTGGATTTTGCAGCTGAACCACACAGTGTACATTGCTATCTTTTTTCCCATACAAACTAAAATCCACATGCTGCTGACTGTTTTTTGCAGATGGGCATATCTCACCCAGGGTCAATTTATGACGTATATAATACTCAGCGCCGGCGACCTGCTGCAAGGTTTGCAAACAACATTGTTCAACAGCACTTAGTTTCGGAGTTTCAAGATCAAGGGCAGTACGCTGATCAACGTGCTCAGGTTGTCCTGCATCCACATCACCAAGCAAGCGCTTGAAAACAACAAATGCCACGGCAATGAGCAACACAATCATAACAATGATAAATATCTGATTATGCATCTTTACCCCCTAAGACATACATTGTATGTAAAATCACTAGCCTTTGTTCATAGAGTATAGCCTATAATTCACAACACATTCATATTGGTAAGCAGGCACCCCTGATGACAGGTATCGATTTAGGCGCGAATGAATTCAACTGAAGCCCATTCAGCCTGAGAATCACGACGTGCTTCGGTGAGTCCTTGGGCAATATATGCTGCTGCTACATCATCTACCTGGGTAGTAAGCAAACCGGAGAGAATCAAACGATTCCCTACGCATGGTGACAGCTCTTTGACCATCCAGACCAGCGGTGCGGCAAGAATATTGGCGACAACCAGATCAAATTGCTGGAGTGGCGGTGTATCATCAAGCTTCGCTTCAAGAGTTACGCCATTAATCGCTGCATTTACTCTACAGGCATCCACCGAATCTTGTTCCATATCAATAGCCAGAGCACTTTTTGCTCCCAACTTCAACGCAGCAATGGCCAACAAGCCAGAACCGGCCCCCATATCCAACAGGGTTGCAGGCGCACGCTTCAAACAGACACGCTCAACCGCTTCAAGGCAAAGCCTGGTGGTCGGGTGTGTGCCAGTACCAAACGCCATGCCGGGATCAAGCACAACATCAATACGATCATCAGTCGGCCCATCGCGAAAAGGGGGGCGAATCCATAAACGTTTACCGACTGGCATCGCCTGCCAATCCTTCTGCCAGGCCGTTTCCCAACCTTCATTTTCCAACACGGTCAACTGCACTGTGGCCGGGTCAATATCCAGTTGATCAAGTGCAGCACGGATTTGCGCACATTTCTTTATGTCACTACCTGATTCAAGATCATCCGCATCCAGTTCAAACCAGGCTATATGACTGCTTTGCCCACTATCCGCATCTGTTTCTAATGCAATACCAAGTGTTTGCAAGCTCTCGGCCAGCTCCTGAAAAGCCATTTCATCCATGCTTGTAGCCGTCATACGTAGTTCCAGTGATTTTGTCGCTTGCATCTTGAGCTCCCCTTCTGTCCAATACACCCTCTTTTGGAGGTATAAGTGCCTGAGTCTTATACATATCGCATGCGGGTCAAAGAAAATGTACGAGTAACTGACCCGGCCTGTCAGGATGAAGTGGTGCAGCTCACGCTGGAAACCAATAATTGTAGTGCTGTAACGTCCTTCCAAACAGGTCAATACGTCCGCATAGCAATCCCCGGACTACAAGAACCGAGCCCCGGATATTTTGCCATTGCATCCAGCCCGGAAGACAGTGACGTTTATGAGTTCTTCATTAAAAAATCAGGCGCATTATCGCAATATTTGTGCGGCCTCCCTGAAGGTTCGGAGTTAGATGTAGAAGGCCCTATGGGTAAAGGTTTCGACCTGGAAACGCACAAAGGCAGTGATGTGTATCTTATCGGTGTAGGAACTGGCATCGCTCCACTGCGCAGTGTTTGGCGGCACATTATTCATCACCGTACTGATTATGGTCGCGTGCATATCTATGCCGGATTTCTTACTTCACTGCACCAGCTGCTCACCGATGAACTGGAAAACTTGAGTAATCACGATATTGAAGTCTCCATCACACTCGAAATGGGAAATGATAACTGGGACGGCCCGATCGGTTATGTGCAACATGCACTTGAATCTGATGCGCCCGATAGTAAACATGCCATCGCATGTTTGGCTGGCATGAGCGTAATGGTGGACGCCTGCACTGAAACTTTGCAGAATCTCGGCTTTGATGAAAGTCGTATCCTGCTCAACTACTGATCCATTGACACTCAAACGCGACGTGTCAGGCACCCATTCTTCTTCTGATTCTGCCATGCCAAGTTCAACGACAAACATACAACTACCCTTGATTGCGCTGGATATCGGCATGAAACGAATCGGTATCGCCGTCTGTGATCGCATGGCATATTCATGTCATGGCGTTACCTATCTGCATCGTAACGATCAGGGATGGCCCAAACAATTGCTTAAACTGATCAAAGAGTACGGCTCTAAAGGTATTGTAGCCGGCCTGCCCTTGAATATGGATGGCAGCGAAGGCGTACAATCCAAAGATGCACGGAAAGCAGTCAAACAACTTCAGCAATCCTGTGCCCTGCCAGTCGTATTTCAAGATGAACGCCTTTCCACCTGGACAGCCAAAGAGCGTTTATACGGACAAGGGCTCAATGAGAAGAAAGTGAAAGAGAAGATCGATCAAACTGCTGCGGCAGTGATACTGGAAGATTTTCTTGCCTCACATCCGGAGGTAAAATGACTGATACTGTTCTGTTTGACAATACTGCACTTGAAGATGCACTGATCCGGATGGCTGCAGCTATTACTGGCACAGAGATTTACCTTGTAGGCATTCACAGTGGTGGAGCAAAAGTTGCCAACGCCATACAAATACAGCTTGAAGATGCTGGCAACACTGTCCATCGCGGCAATCTCGACATCAGTTTTTATCGCGATGATCTCGACACCATTGGCCCTAATCCCGAAGTACGCCCCAGCGAATTACCTTTTGATGTATCTGGCAAAGAGGTTTGGCTGGTCGATGATGTGCTTTATTCCGGCAGAACCATTCGCGCGGCAATGGACGAACTTTTCGATTACGGCAGACCGTCATCTATCAAACTCGCGATCCTTGTAGATCGTGGCGGCAGGCAACTACCGATCAGTGCAAACTGTGTGGGACTGACGCATAACGCTCCAGCCAACTGCACAGTCAAACTTATCACAAAAGGCACATGGCATATTGAACAAAGGCAGGTAAAATAATGCGCCCCTTCAAACATCTGTTCGGCATTACCGACTTAGACAGCGAACAAATTAAATACTTGGTAAACCTTGGCCACTCATTCATCGACATTAACCGCAGATCTATAAAGAAAGCACCTACCCTGCGTGGCAAGACCATCATCAACCTCTTTTTTGAAAACTCGACACGCACACGCACCAGCTTCGAATTGGCTGGCAAACGACTATCCGCCGACGTCATTAATATCTCCGCTTCCACCAGCGCCACCAAAAAGGGGGAATCTCTGCTCGATACCGGCATGACACTGGCAGCCATGCAACCGCATGTACTGGTTATCCGTCACTCCATTGCCGGCACTTGTGAATTTTTGGCAGATTACCTGGGTGATACGTCCATTGTGAATGCCGGTGACGGGGCCCATGAACATCCAACCCAAATCCTCACTGACCTGTTAACCTTAAAACAGTCATGGGACTCCATGGAAGACAAAGTGATTACGATTGTTGGTGATATCGCACATTCACGTGTAGCCCGCTCGCATCTCATTGCAGCCCAAAAGCTGGGATATAAGATGCGTGTTGTGGCACCAAAAACACTCTTGCCATCTGATATTGAGCGCTATGGTTGCGAAGTTTACCACGACTTTGATGCTGCCCTGCCCGGCTCTGATGCTGTATATATGCTACGCATGCAGACAGAACGCATGACTGATAACTGCTCGATTCCATCTATTCGCGAATACCATGAAGCATATGGCTTAAACCGTGCCCGCCTGAATGCGGCTGGCAGTGATACCCTGGTATTGCATCCAGGCCCAATGAACCGTGGTGTAGAAATTGCTACTGACGTCGCCGATTCAGTCAACAGCCACGTCTTAAGTCAGGTTGAACATGGTGTTGCGATTCGCATGGCTGTGTTGGCTGCTCTGTGTGGTGGTAATGATGCAGAAGAGATACCGCCCAAACGCAACCGCCGCACCAAACGTGAAATGGAAGAAGATGCGATGAAATCGAAGGAAGGGTTCTGGTCATGAGTATCTCATTGTTAATTAAAGGTGGACGCGTCATTGATCCGGCCAATGCCATTGATGAAGTCTGTGATCTCTGGATTGAAGATGGCCGCATTGCAGGCATAGGTGCATTTGATGGCGTTGCGGAAATCACCATTGATGCAACAGGAAAAATCGTCAGCCCCGGGCTGATTGATATGCATGTGCATTTGCGTGAACCCGGCCAGGAATGGAAAGAAGATATTGAATCAGGTTCCCGCGCTGCGGTTGCCGGTGGTATCACCACCATGTGCTGCATGCCCAACACCGGCCCGCATATCGATCATGCCGGTATTGCGCGACAAATTATTGAACGCTCCAATCAGGTTGGTTTATGTAATGTGCTACCGATTGGAGCTGTGACCAAAAACCTCGATGGCAAAGAACTCACCGAAATGCGTGAACTCTCCCGGGCCGGCTGTGTTGCATTCTCCGATGATGGTATGCCTGTCTGGCATGCCGGAGTAATGCGCAAAGCACTCGAATACTCTTCCAGCTTCGATTACATGATTATCCAGCATGCAGAAGAGAAACAGCTCACTGGTGATGGTTGTATTAACGAGGGATGGATCTCCACGCAACTGGGCGTCACAGGCATGCCCGTTGAGGGTGAAGACTCCATGATTGCGCGCGATATTATGCTTACCCGTCGTGCCAATGCGCGTTATCACGTAGCACATATTTCATCCTTTGGTGGTGTTGCAATGGTACGTGCTGCCCGGGCTGAAGGTTTAAAGGTAAGCACCGAAGCTGCACCGCATCATTTTGCCCTGACTGAAGATGAAGTATTAGGCTACAATGTAGATGCCAAGATGAGCCCGCCATTGCGCACCGAGGCAGACCGGTTGGCTGTGATTGAAGGCTTAAGAGACGGCACCATCGAAGTCATCGCCACCGACCATGCTCCCCATCATGACGATGATAAACGCTGTGGGCTCTCCTGTGCAGCATTCGGCATTGTAGGGTTGGAAACAATGTTACCTGTATCCCTCGATCTGGTACGCAACGATGTGTTAACAATGTCTGATCTTATTGCCAAGATGACATGTAACCCTGCCCGCTTACTCAATCTGGATGCTGGCACACTCAGCGTTGGTGCTGCTGCCGACATTACGCTATTTGATCCAGAAGAAACGTGGATAGTTGATCGCAATAAACTGGTTTCAAAAGGTAAAAACACACCCTGGCATGGTCGTGAAATGACCGGCAAGGTGAGTTACACCCTGAAAGGTGGAAACATCGTTTTTAACGCAACCGCATCCATCGCGGAAGAAGGATAACGAACGTGGCGAATCATCAACGCAACACTGTGTTTGAAGAACAGGCGGAAGTACTAGCGCACATCACCCATCCGGCTGATCAATTTATTATGCGTGTCCACGCACCCAAAACCGCCGCCCATGCTCAACCGGGTCAGTTTGTACATCTGCGTGTCTCAGATGAACGTGCTCTGCGCCGCCCTATTTCAATTATGTTAACCAATCCTGAAAAAGGTACGGTTGATCTGCTCTACAAAGCGGTTGGTGAAGGCACGCATCTGCTATCACAGCGTAAAGTAGGTGAAAGTATCGCTATGCTGGGCCCCATCGGTGTACCGTTTGATCTGAGCGATACCTCCAAACGTTATATTCTCATTGGTGGCGGTGTTGGTATTCCGCCCATGATTTTTGCCGCTGATCAGATCTCTTCATCCCATCAAAGCAACCGCAAAGCTGATTGCGTGGTGTTTGCAGGCTCAGAAGTGGATTTCCCATTTGCTCTGAAGCCGTCCACCACCATCTTGCCCGGTATCGGTGGCAATGCCATCCTCTCCATCACGTCATTAGAAGAGCGCGGCATCGCCTGTCGTCTGGCATCCAATGCAGGGCTGTATGGCTGCTATGAAGGCCACGTGCCGCATCTGGCCCGTGATTATCTGGCCGCCCTTAGTGATGAAGAACGTGCACATTGTGTATTGCTCTCTTGCGGCCCGCATCCCATGCTACATGCCGTAGCCGAGGTCGGCCGTCAATTTGATCTGCCAACTTATCTTAGCTTGGAAGAGCACATGGCCTGCGCCATCGGTGGTTGTGCCGGATGTGTGGTTAAAACAATTGAAAATGGCGACGAAAAATATCGCCGTGTCTGTGTTGATGGCCCTGTATTCCCGGCAGATATATTGCCTGAGTTCGCATGACTTCTGCCAATTCCCAGGACGTACTGGAGTTCTGGTTCGTAGATCTTGAACCCCGCCAGTGGTGGATGAAAGATGAAGTGCTGGATGAGGAGATCAGGCAACGCTTTGGTGAACTGCATCAGGACGCCATCGCCGGAAAACTCTACAACTGGCGCGAATCTAGCCTGGGGCGTTTAGCTGAAATCATTGTGCTCGATCAATTCTCCCGCAATATTTACAGAGACCGACCGGAAGCTTTTGCCTGGGATGGCATGGCACTCGTGCTGGCACAGGAAGCAATACGCATTGGCGCCGATCAGGAATTTGAAGCTCCTGAAAAAGCCTTCTTCTATATGCCCTTTATGCACAGTGAATCGATGGCGATTCATACTCAGGCTGTAAAACTGTTTGATCAACCCGGTGTTGAATTCAATCTGGAATTTGAACTCAAACACAAATTCATCATTGATCGCTTTGGTCGTTATCCACATCGTAATTCGGTGCTTAGCCGTAGTTCAACACCAGAAGAGGTCAAATTTCTCTCACAGCCCGGTTCGTCATTTTAAGCGGCATGAAAAAAAGGTTCATCGACATTAGCGGGAAACATCAACTTATGGTAATTGTTTGGAGGGACTCAATCATAAAAACATCCAGCCACGAATGAACACGAATTTTCACGAATAATTATCAATTT
>NZ_RCFQ01000052.1 GCF_003665155.1 Mariprofundus sp. EBB-1
ATTGACCGCCTTGAGAACAAGATCACTGGCAGCATCAACAATCATCACATCATACACTTCGGAAAAAGGTACGCTTACAAATCCCTTGATAGCCCAAGTCCCTCTATCAAGAATAATGATTGATGCAGTAGAAGTATCACCTTCTATTTTCGCATTCCGAGACAGACTTATGCCAACATATATTTCATCATCACTAACAGCAATGCCTCTAGCATACCCTGGAAGATCAACTGTTTTCTTAAGGCAGCTTCCTTCGTAGACTCGGAGCTCCCTTGCTTCAGAGTTACACAGATAGAGCAGGTCTCCCACCACCGTCAATGAGTGAGGCTGAGAAAGGCCATCAATAAATACTTCACCAGTAACAACATCAATCACCTGACCGAGCCCTCTAGTACCTTCCTTGTACCCTCGTTTTTTCTCAAACGGTCCAAAAATTGAAGCTATCAAACGTCCTTGATAAAACATAACACTATTTATATGAGCAGAGTCCGGTTCGCCAGCCAAACCCCATCGATTCAGAGGCATCATCAATTCTAAATCAAATTCAATAACCTCATTATTCTCTGTCGCGACAATAAACAAAGAGTTTTCTTTCAATAGCACATCATGTAGGTCTAATGGCGCATCGGACAACGAGCATAGTCTCTGCCTATTCCGATCAATAGCCTGTAAAGATTTTCCTCCACTGAACTGGTGAGCCACCACTAGGTTATCCTTGTCCAGAAAAATGCCCGTAGAAGAATCAACCGATAGAATTGTGTGCTGGTCACCCTGTAGGCAGACCAACCCTCCGAGCACCCCAGGACAACTCACAAGGAGTAAATCCTTCACTCTAAACCTACTATTGTCAGTCATAGCTGAATCCTGCGGGACCACGCATATTGATACAACAACTGATCCCATAATGTCAGTTCTTCAAGCAACTTAGACTCTGTAATTGATAAGTCAGCTATCGAAGGGCGATTTTTGGTCACATTAATACGCATACCACCTTCAGACTCAGGTATCCTAAGAGCAGAAAGAACGATCTTTTCATCCTTCTCAAACGTCTCTGTAAATCCAATGTGTGAAAAGTTATTCAAATGCATTTTTGCCAGATCAAGCAACTCTTCAGGTCTAAAAAAAAACTTACGAAACGCAATACTATTCTCGCCCCCAAAACCATGAGCTAACTGCCAAACTTGATTATTCAAAATATACGCTCTAACACTCGGTTCACGGATCCCTGCGCGCAAAAAAACCTCTAAACTAGAACTCTGGGCAACCTGATATATAGGATGCTCATTTGTTTTTTTTGTTCTACAAAAATAATAAAACGACAGTACCCTCTCAACAGGATCCCTTAAAAAAGTAAATGAATACCTTGATGATAATAAAGATTCAGCATATTCATAGCCAAAATGACCTGAGATAAACAATTTACCTGACAAACATTCAGGTTTTCGTCCTGAGTAATCACCGTGGCTTACTATGTTTTTATCGCCATAATGCTGTTTTGCTATTTCAACGATTGAAGTACCAGCCGTTTTCTGAATATGCATGAATAGTGCAGGAACCAGCTCTCTCTCAGGTTCTTTTTTTTGAAATGGCCACATGTTATTAACACTTCCTGCAATCAGACTTGTTATGAGAACTCATATTCAATCAACCGCCTACTGCTTTCTTATAGCTATCCAGCACCTCAGCGGCAGGCCCGATCATCCTTGTTTCACCGCCATCCAGCCAGACAACTCGATTGCATAGCTCATACAAAGTATCCAGGTGATGCGAAACGATCATGACTGTTTGATCCGACTCGATACGCTCCCGGATTACTTTTCCGGACTTCTTACTAAAAGCAGCATCACCCACACCGAGCACCTCATCAATCAGTAAAATATCAGGATTCACCTGAATGGCGATTGCAAATCTCAACCGGGTACGCATTCCTGCTGAATATGTACAAACGGGCTGATCAAAAAAACCTTTGAGTTCTGCAAACGCCTCAACTTCATCAAGCTTGTTCTCGATATCTTTTTGAGAGACTCCCTGCAGCATAGCATTCATCACTGCATTATCTCGACCAGAAAGACTCTGATTAAAGCCGACCAATAACCCTAGCAACGAGACACTATTATCAAAAGTATTCACATGACCTCGGTCAGGCTCAATAATCCCCGTCATCACTTTCAACAAGGTACTTTTTCCCACACCGTTTCTACCGATGACACCCAGTGTGTCACCATGCATGATATCGAAAGAAATATCATTGATTGCCCAGAAGTCTGTGGACCGAAAGAACCCGGATTTTTGCTTATAACACACACCAACGCTGTTAACCTGCAATGCTATTTCATGCTGAGAAGCCATCATACAGGCAGAACCTTTGGATATACTCTATCCCATTTGTGAAGCAACAAAACAACCATTACAATCAGGATGACAGAAATTAAAGCCACAATCCCTAAAGATGACCAATCTCCAATCTGTCCTGTCAGGAAAACATCCCGATATGCCTCAATCATGGTTGCCATCGGATTCAAGTAAAATATGCGTTGATAAAATTCTGACACCGAATCAATTTCAAAGAAAATACCAGACATGAAAAACATCATCGTCAAACCGTTAGAAACAATTACTTGTAAATCAGGAAAAAATGGCAAAAACACTGCAAATATTCCTGCAATTCCGACAGTCAATAATAACTGAATAAAAACTATGACAACTAAATTAATCCACCCCCAGCCCGGCTCAATGCCATACAATAGAAGAAACCCTAACAAGACCCCAAAAACGATTAGAAACTGATAAAATACAGACAATAATGCAGATATAAGAAATACATATTTAGGCACATGTATCTGTTGCATCACAGCAGCAGCTGACTTGATAGAAGACGCACCACGATAAACCGAACTGGCAAACCACTTCCAAACTACCAGCCCTATAAGAAGGAATGGAACGGCGTCTGTCCCCCCACGCAAGCCCAAGGCAGAAAAAACAATGTAAAATGCACCCAAATACAGCAAAGGCTCAACAACCCAAAGTAGCATCCCCATGGAGCCATTAACAACTTCAGCCCGCATTTCTGAGTAAGCACGATATAGAATAACATCTACTGCATTTCTGAAATTCATCATGATTCGAAATATAGCTCACTTTAATCAATAGAGTAATAAAAAAGGTCCCTTAATCCAGCACCAAGCAACAGCGCCTCTCTTTTAGCAGCTTGCAGGATTAACACACCTCTCCAAGAGCATTCGCTGAAATAGCGTTTTAATGTGCTTCAGAACCTGAATTTAAGATTTTTGGGCTTACTGTTTCGGCAGCTACAAATGTATCATAAATGCAAGAAATTCAGGTCTGATTACTTACTGATACCACCTTAACCAGACAGCACTGAATTTTCCCTTATACTTCTGGATATTACGTTTTCAACTGCTCCCACACCCAAATAATGTAACTGAACCCAAGCGTATACTCACTCAGCATTCCAGAATAATCACGGCAAATACCATTCAACTGTTTTTCGTATCCCTGTTTCAAACGTTTCTGCAGGTTTCCAATTCAATTCATTGCCCATCTTTTCTGCATCAATGGCGTAACGCCAGTCATGACCAGGGCGATCAGTAACGAAGGAGATCAGTGATTCGTGACTGGTGACTGGTGACTGGTCATTCACCTCATCCATCAGGTTGCAGATACAACGCACAATATTGATATTACTCCACTCATTGATGCCACCAATGTTATACACCTCACCAACTGTCCCCTTACGAATCACAGCATCAATGCCAGAGCAGTGATCCTCGACATAAAGCCAGTCACGGATATTGGAGCCATCCCCATACACAGGAATGGGCGTTTGATTCACACAGTTGCGAATAATTGTGGGAATGAGCTTTTCACTGTGCTGATAAGGGCCATAGTTGTTAGAGCAGTTGGTCGTGGTCACCGGCAAGCCATAGGTATGAAAATATGCACGTGCAAGATGATCTGAGCCCGCTTTAGAGGCTGAGTAAGGTGAATTCGGTGCGTAAGGTGTACTCTCACTAAAAGCCGGATCATCTTTTCCTAGCGTACCATATACCTCATCCGTGGAGATGTGGTGAAATCTGACGGCTGCTGGAGCACCGTGACTAGTGACTGGTGATTGGTGACTAGTAGTTAGTGACTGGTGATCAGGACCACCTTCAACCATCCAATACTGACGGGCGGCATCAAGCAGGGTGAAGGTGCCCATCACGTTGGTTTTCACAAAGATTTCAGGGCCCGAAATAGAGTTGTCCACATGTGATTCGGCAGCGAAATGCACAATGGTATCAATTTCATGTTCGCGCAACAGCCGGTCGACCAAATCACGGTCACAAATATCACCCTGCACAAAGGTATGGCGGGACTCACTAGGTAAATCTTTCAAATTATCCAATGAACCGGCATAAGTCAGAAGATCTAAATTAACAATACGCACATCAGAATAATTTTTTAGCATATAACGCACATAGTTACAGCCGATGAAACCTGCACCACCTGTCACCAGGATATTACGAGGGACGAACTCCGAGTGATTAGTGATTAGTGATTGGGAATTAGTCATGTTTCTTGTTCTCCACTGACCGAATGAGGCCGTAAATCATTCTGGATATTTCTCCGGTTTCACTTTGGGTTTTGCAAGCATTCTTTTCATCAAGAAGACCAATACGCGCCGCAATTTCAACCTGGGTATCCAGCTCGCTTGCCGACCCTAACGAAATATGTAAAAAGTAAATAAAATCTTTATCTGTTCGACGAGCTGCGCCCTCTGCTATGTTCATAGACCACATCGTGTGCACTCCCCTTTCAGGGCGCTATACGCGTGCAATGGTGCGTCCTGCACAATTGTGCTCGCGACCGATACCGCAGCTCTGCGCATCTGACTGGTCATTCCATAGATCTCGTCTCTTGGAAACTGTTCAGTCACACTATAAATATTAACAGACAAATCGACCGCCTTCTTCCACACATCCAGATCTTTATGTGATTTCATGACGGACAGTTACTTCTAACTAGTGATTGTTGACTGGTTATTGGTAACATGTAACTAGCTATAAATGCTCCATAGCAACTACCAGTCACTAAAAACGAATCACAGTCCTTACACCAGTCACTAATCACAAGTCACTCCCCACTTTTAGTTCCTTTATTACATCACGCAACGACTCTCTCCATGGTCTGATACTGAACCCAAATTGAGACTCTAGCTTACTGCAATCCATCACTGAATTTTCAGGGCGTTTGGCAGGCGTAGGATAATTCTCTGTGCCTATTGCATTGAGCTGAGAGACGTTCATTGCAAAGCCCTGCTTCCTCGCTTCAACAAACACAGCTTCAGCGAAACTGTACCATGTCGCAGACTCTGGCTGACAAAAATGGTAAATCCCCCACGCCGAATCATCAAGAGCACTATCCAACAAAGCGTAGATACCGCGCGCCAATTCTGCTGCTGCCGTTGGGCAACCGTGCTGATCAGCAACAACACTCAGCTCACTTTTTTCAGAGCCCAAACGCAACATTGTTTTCACAAAGTTATGACCATGCGCTGAAAACACCCAACTGGTACGCAAGATAATATGGTGCGAGCAGTGTTCTTGAACAACCTGCTCTCCGGCCAGTTTACTTTCACCATATACACCTAATGGAGCAACCAGATCCGACTCAATATAGGCACTTTTCTTTGAACCATCAAACACATAATCAGTAGACACATGGATCAGTGGAATCCCAACGCGTTCACATGCTTTTGCCAGATTAGCAGGGCCATCTCTATTGACAGCAAAAGCCGCATCCCGATCTGACTCAGCTCTGTCCACTGCAGTATAGGCTGCTGCATTAACCACCACATCGGGACAAAAATCGTTCATAAGCCGATTGACTGCATCTGCATCACAGATATCCAAGACATCGTGATCTACAGCTAACAACTCATGCTTGGAACCAAGACCTACCAATTCAGAGCCTAACTGTCCTTTTGCACCTGTAATCAACAGCCTCATGGTAATTGTTTTCGTGTTGCTTCAGATAGATTGGGCAGCGCCAAGTCTTTGGCTGACAAGATCGGGTGATCGACAGGCCACTCGATAGCCAGTTCAGGGTCATCCCAAGCCACGCCACCATCAGACTCCGGATGATAAAGAGCCGTACATTTATATTGAAAGTCTGCAACATTTGACAGTACACAGAAACCATGTGCGTAACCTGGGGAAATCCACAACTGTTTATGATTCTCTTCCGATAGCTCTACACCGACCCACTGACCATAGGTGGGCGAGTCAGGATTTACATCTGCAGCCACATCAAACACTGCGCCAGTTCCTGCTGAAACCAATTTACCCTGTGGGTTTTCAAGCTGAAAATGCAGACCGCGCAACACGCCTTTACTGGAACGAGAATGATTATCTTGCACAAACTCCGAACCTTTCAGCGGAATGCCGGCCGCTTCATACCTTTGCTTATGAAAGGTTTCTAGAAAAAAACCGCGCGCATCCCCAAACACCTTCGGTTCAATAATCAAAACGCCGGGTAATGTTGTTTCTATGACATTCATATCTTACCCTCAGCAAGACGACGAATCAGATAACGACCGTACTCGTTTTTGCATAGTGAATCAGCCAGCGCCTTCAACTGAGAATTAGAAATATACCCCATCTCCCAGGCGATCTCTTCAGGACATGCCACCTTAAGCCCCTGACGTTTTTCAATAATCTCAACATAACGAGCCGCATCCAAAAGCGACTCGTGCGTACCTGTATCCAGCCAAGCGACACCTCGACCGAGGGTCTCAACCCGCAGCCCCCCCTCATTCAGGTAGGTGCGATTTACATCGGTAATTTCCAATTCACCACGCGCAGATGGCTTCAGTTTAGCAGCAATATCAACTACCCTGTTATCATAAAAATAGAGGCCGGTGACTGCCCAATTACTCTTAGGAAGCGCAGGCTTTTCTTCTATCGACACAGCCCGGAAATCGCCTTCAAATTCAACCACACCATAGCGCTCCGGATCATTCACCCTGTAGGCAAACACCGTTGCACCGCATGACTGCTGTGCTGCTTTCTTAAGTTGTTTAACCATTCCCTGACCATAGAAGATATTATCGCCTAAGATCAGAGCTACTGTATCATCTCCAATAAACTCACGACCAATGGTAAATGCCTGCGCCAATCCATCCGGGCTTGGTTGTTCAGCATAGGAAAGGTTTATCCCCCACTGTGAGCCATCACCAAGCAAACGTCTGAAATTTGGCAGATCTTCAGGTGTTGAGATAATCAGAATATCGCGAATACCAGCCAGCATAAGAGTAGACAGAGGATAATAGATCATCGGTTTATCATATACTGGCATTAATTGTTTACTGACCGAAAGTGTTAACGGGTGCAATCTGGTACCTGAACCACCTGCAAGAATTATGCCCTTCATTATATAACGCTCCTGATTAACAACGTGGAGGCAGCAGTCACGGGAGTATTTTCCTCAGATGAG
>NZ_RCFQ01000053.1 GCF_003665155.1 Mariprofundus sp. EBB-1
CTCATCACAGGTCTCGCGAGATAGCCCTAGGCTACCTTTCAAGCTGTTGAGTAAAGAACGCTCAGCATCATCTATCACTCCATCAGCTAAGGCCTTGACCGCTGCCTGACGGTAAATATCTTCATCACGATCCCCATCAACTACAGGCGCTATTTCACCCGCCAATGCTAAAAGCACAGCTTCAGCATTCGAAAAGCGATCCTTCGCATCTTTCGCCAACAGACCTTGTAAAACAGCCAGCTCTTCTTCAGATAGCGAAGCGGGATAAGCTGGGTCATGCGCAACATGACCCATCATCACCTTAGTATCCGTGCCGGTAAATGGTGGAGTGCCAACCAGCATTTCAAAATAGAGACAGCCTGCCGCGTAAAGATCCACGCGATGGTCATAACCATGCTCTTCATCAGCTTCAAACATCTCAGGAGCCATATATTTGATGGTTCCTGCTCGTGATGAAGCTTTCCTCGATTTTGAAATCGCTCTGGACACCCCAAAATCTGCTATCTTTACATGTCCATCGGCTGCAAGTAGCACATTATCCGGCTTTAAATCACGATGCACAACATCAAAGCTATGTAAATATTTTAACCCTTCCAAAATATCTATCAGGTGCTGTTTGGCCAATCCTGAGCTGATCTTTTTCCCTTCACCAATAAGTGATACAAGACTACCGCCAGGTAGATACTCCATCACAAGGTAAAGGTTCTCTTTTAATTTTTCTGTGGTTTTATACTGCACCACATTGGCATGATGCAGGCCAGCCATAAGCTCAATCTCGGAGAGCAGCGCCTCCTTATAATCATCATCCGTGATCTCTTTGATCGCAACATGCTTCTTGGAAAACTGCTCAAGAGCCTTATAAACAATGCCAAAGCTGCCATGACCGAGCTTGCTCTCAATCTGATATTTACCATCCAGAAATGGTTGCCCTAAATCAAGCATACAATGATACCTCTACTGTTTTTTGGCCACTTTATGTTTTCGCATTCTGGTAAGAAAACTATCAACAATTGCAGGAGATATTTGATACACCGCCGCTTTTACGGCTTCACTTGCGGTGGCTCCTGATTCAACAACATCATCCTTCACATCGCGCTCAGTAATGCGAAATAACTGCACGCCATCATCACCTGCAACTTTGATGTTAATACGCGATAGTTCGTAGACCTTCATATCCTCCGATGCAAATTGTGAATGCGCCTTGCGCATATCCACGGTGCCGCGAATACTGTAAAAAGCATCACCGAACTCCGGCGTCACCACATAATAACCAGCCTCGTTCAGGGCATTATTCAGATCGTGATCCAATGTTTTATCGTTGATCGACCGCCCATCCTGACGCACGGAGATATGATCTACTGTAAAGGATCGATCAAAAATCAAGCTACGCATCTGCTTGATCACTTTTTCTTTATCCGGCTCTACATACACCAACAGATCCACGTCATAACCAATATCCAAAGGCTTCTCTTTCACCACTTTATAGCTTTTGATAAAACCATGGCTAGATGTGTGAATCAAATCAGCCTGTACTACCAAATCCTTCACCAGCGTTTTTGATTTCAAAAACACACCGACAACCTGTGCTACTGCACTGCGAAGTGCATCCTGAATAGCAGCATTTCTATTCTCTCCATAGCCTGTAACCACTACTTCATTTTGAGCTGCTGAAGCAGAGCCTGGTAAAACCACAGCACACAATAACATTGCACTACAAACGAGTACAAAACCCATATTACTTATACATTGATAGTTCTTCATCATCTGTTTTATCATTTAAACAGCCCCTTTAATTTCTTCAACCCCAATGAAAATGGTGTTTGAACAATCTCAATCAGCATAATTGTCACGTTATCATGCCCCCCATGCTCTAAAGCCAGGGCTTTAAGCTTCTCAATTGCCTCAGCTCTCTCTGAACACTGCTGTAATATGGCAACCATCTCCTGTTCACTCACCATATCATAGAGACCATCCGAGCAAAGCAGGAATAACTCGCCCGATCGCACGTTGACAGACCCGACATCCACTTCAAGATTTTCATCTTCCACTGTGTCCGTTCCCAGCGCCTGCGACAACACTTGATTGAGATGGTGACTTTGCGCTTTTTCTGGTGCCAAACGTCCTATTTGAACCAAAACCTGAGCCTGTGTGTGATCACGTGTAATCTGCTCTAAAGAGCCTTCAAAAAATGAGTATAGACGAGAATCTCCAACATGGGCATAAATCCCGCTATTACCACGAATCAATAGTGCCGTTAGCGTTGTGCCCATCCCGGCATCATCTTCATTATCCTCTCCTGCTTGCACAATCGCACGATGTATCGCGTGCACCCGCTGATCTAAAATCAATTTCATAGCATCTTCATCGGCATCTAGAAGTTTGTGACTGTCCAATAAACGGGCCATTTTTTCACACGCGATAGCACTGGCCTTTTCACCTGAAGCATGCCCCCCCATTCCATCTGCCACCAGATGCAACGACAGCTCATCATCGATTTCTGAAACACCTGAGAAATATGCATCTTCATTATTCTTTTTGATTAAACCTCTGTCAGTTGTCCAGACGGCTTGCATTGATTCACTCATAATTGCTCCACAAATAATTTAATATCACGCATCAATAGCACATCACCATCACGCAAGGGCTGCCATCCCTCCCTTTGGTCAACGTTTTGATCGTCACGTTCGAGCAACTTAGCCCGATAACCTTTCTGTTCAGAATACTGAATTTTAAGCAGCAGATCATGATCATCATCCGCATACCCCACAGGCATTAGCTCCCCATGTTCATTCATGCCAAAATAACATTCTCTCCCCATCAATAGATATTCACAGTTCATATCTTTTTTCAATGAAGACCAGTATGTACCCAATTGACTAGCATCCAAATGGTCGGGCTTGAGCACATGCAGACGCCAGGCATCATCACCTTTCAATCGGTTCAACTTCAGCTCAGCGGCCTGGCCGACAATCAGACTATCCTGATCATTTAACACCACCTGTTGCCCTTGAGGGCACCGTTCCGCACTCTTTTTCAGCAGCGATCCGTTTGAGCTGCCCTGATCAAGTACATACACAGCCCTGTTTTCATGCAACAGCGCCGTCTGCTTACCGGCTGATGAAATGGTCTGCAAACCAAGGGGAATATCAGCTCCCGATGAACCTTCTCTACCCAAGATCAGCTTCTTATCCAGCAGCACCCGCCATTGCCGACCATTTGAGCCCAACAGCAACATATTGCCGTTGATAGAAAACTTCTGCCCAACCTTTGCAATCAACTGTTCAATTTCCCATCGTTTACTGCTTGGCAAGGTAGTTGCAGGCAGCAGAGACAATGCTTCTTCAGCATATTGCTGAGCCCGTTCATAACGCTCTCTGACAAACATATTTTCAGCTGCTGCAATCATAGATTCTACTTTTTCTGTCTGTTGCCCTTCTTCTGCCTGCCGGTAATAGCTTTGAATCTCCGGCAGTGAATCATTCAAGGCATTAGCCTGATCAAACTGATCCAGCGCCTCGGTAAATTGATTCTTATTCAGCAGTTTTTTGCCCTCTTGAAGAAGTTTGTAACCCTGTTTCAACTGCGGTAAATCTTGTTGCAACGAGAGAGCCTCATTCAGCTCTTTATTGATGCAGAGGCTACCATTTAGCAGTGTTTCACACTGGGGGAAATCTCCCTGCTGCATAGCCTGAACAGCATGTGCATACAGTTGCCTGGCCTCCTCTTCCTGCTCTTGCAGTGTTGTCATTGCCATCTGAAAGTCGTCAGGAAACGGATGCAAATGATCTTGCGCAAGCTGCAAATCCGCGATTAACGCGCTTGGTTTCTTATCCTGCTTGCTTTGCGCAATCCGGCCTTGCAGATCAGTCCTGAGAAAGCGTTGAAATTCATTTTCCATCATCTGATATGCATCCGATGCATCAACATGACGGCGCTTGAACATTCTCAATTGATAACTGGCCTGTTTGAAATGGTAATCGCGAATTTCAACAATGCATTGCTTCATTTCAGAAAACAGTGGAAAGACCTGCACTACTTTTTTCATCAAACGTTGATATTTTTCATTGTCAGGAAAGCTACTGGTTAACAAACTGAGTTTTTCAAGCAGTTCGGGAAGCACCTGATGTACCAAACATTCAGGGCCGAGCAGATCAACAACGGTCTGATAAGCCTCTTCAGCAACAACATGCGTCTGAATACGATCCAGAAATACAGACAATAACGGTGAGTCAGGATAGTGATAGAGAGATGTCTGTTTTAGTGTGGATGCTATGGCTTGATAACATTCCATAGCATTTTCATCCTGAAGCTTATCTTTGAGCTGTTGCTGCGAATAATCGACATAAGCTTCTTGATATGCTTTGGAAAATGCCTGCAACTCCATCTTGCTCTGCTCGAACATCTGTTTCAGATGCGTATAGAACTTGGAGTCAGTGTTGATCTCGTCACTTAACTGGCATTTGCATATCTGCTGATAGGCAGGTGAGAGCTCGACATCGGCAGCCGGGGAGAAAAAATCCGGATCACCGATCAACAGTGCAAAAAGCTGCTCCAACTGACCGGAGTGATGATAAATATCGGCCTGTTCCTTTAGCTGTTGCAGGTGCGCTTCACTCTCACAAAAATCCATCGCCTCACTTAAGCCAGACATACCGGAATAGAGTGCAAAAGCCTGATGATACTCTGAAGCAGCTTGCGCAAAATTGCCCGATTGCTGCTGTACCTCTGCCCCCGAACGGATCTGCTGCGCCTGAGTTAGGCGTTTGGTGTATTCCAGAAGCAGTTTATCCACATACGCCAGAGAAAACCCTTGTTGCTGAGCCTCTTTCAATAAGTTTAGTCCCTCTTCGAGAGAGCCACTGGAAAACAGTTCACCAGCTTCTATCATGGCCTTTTCCAAACCGGCTCGAATCACAGATAGAACATTCAGTTTATCTGTTGCATCAGCATAATGGGGCAAGATATCGACAACTTTCTGATAGGCTGGAATTGCATTTTCTAAGTCTGTAAGCTGTTCATAACCCGTTGCATTCAAATAAGCAATTTCAGCACGTTTGTTGAGCAGCTCATTTTGAAAATAACGGTATGGCTGATAGTTTGAATCCAGTTCAATGGCTACACCCATTTCGTTCGAGGCTTCATCAATATTATGTTGCTGATACATGTTACGTGCAGTTTGATAGTGGCCATCAGCGGCAGATAATATCGCTAATGATGATTCAAATGCAGGCAAGCGCTCAAAACATGCATGCTTCGATTTAATCAGAGTAACAATATCATCGGCATTTTTGAAATTTCGTTCTGCCACTGCGGCTTCACCCTGACGATACAGATCATCAACTTCAGCCTCCAGTAAATCACACTCTTCAAAGCGCTCCCGCACAAATTCATATTCCATTGGCAAACTTTTCAGATGCTGTTTGGCATCGTTTACATTACGCATCTCCAGCTGTTTACAGGCTTCTTCATATTCGTCATACACCTCCCACAACTCAAGGAAATTTTTCAGCCTGCGCTTAATATCCTGTGAGGAAGGGTTTAATTTATAGGCCATCACCAGCCCTTCTTCCACTTCTTGCAACTGTTCTCTACGCAACTGTTTGGTGGTGGTAATATGGGACAAGAGCTGGTCATGTTCCTTGAACAGTCGTTCGGCATACTGGAATGAATATTCGATCAACATCCCTTTCAGTTTAGAGCTTCCACCACCTAATATCACATCACGGTGCTGCAATATGGAACGGCGAAGCAGATAAATCGCATCCTGGAATCGGCCATCATTCCACAGCTTTTCAGCCTGCATTGAGCCTTCCACCACGGTGCCTGAACCAATCAATTTCTGCCAACCGGTACGTTCTTTTTTCTCAATCTCGGTCTCTTCAAAAGCACGAAGCAGTGCAGGCAAGCATCCTGATCCACCGAGCTCAGTAAGTGATGCATCATGTTTAATTTTAAGTGCATTGATCTGTTTTGGTGAAACACCTGTATCGGTGTAAACCTGGATAGCTTCATGCAGCTGCAGAAACGCTTTTGTGCGATTAAGCTCGTGTTCCGATGCCCTAAGCGCACTAGCAACTTTATTCAGTGTAAAGTGATAATCCATCATTCAACCCCGATCCCTATTCAACGCATCTCTCATTGTAGCCTAAAGCAAAGCAAGCGTAGCAGAAGATTCGCCAACAGAAAATCAATACGAACCAAAAAAACATACTAATTATTTTTTGGACAAAAATAGTCGATATAATAAAGCTCGGGATAATGGCAAGAATCCTTTGCTTTACACCTTACATGATGTGGCGTTGCCGGAATTCAGAACCAGTGCCAGGCTTGACTATTTTGCACTTAGAGCGAACGGGTAATGTTCTCAGCTTTTATTTTTAATAATGCATCTTTAGCCATGCGTTGCCGAAGTCTTCCTGCGGCTCTGCTTAATGCAGACAAATCCCGCCCCAGTTCAGCAGCAAGAGCAGTAAGCGTAAGACTTTCTAAATCTTGAACAATCCATGCGACCATGGCACGCATTTCTGCGCCTTGCCTAACATTTTCACCCCCATCCAAACCTGCCCGATCAACATCGTATTCTGTACAGACCACATCAATAATCTCAGCCAGAGTCGGAGATTTTATCGCCACTGGAAGCCCAGAAGAGTTTAGTGCTCGTTCAGCAAATGCATCATCGCCAAGTATCTGCCCTTGATGTGAGCCCGAATGAAAGTCATCTCGTCTGCATTCACCATCACCATCTTGGGTAAAGGACTTCAATAACTCTATTGCCTTCATTTTCTCTTCAGAGAAACGCCCAAGCACTGCCTCCATATGCAACCATGGAATCGTTGTTTCTCCCATGTATGCATGATGGCTGCTCCATTTATATTCAAATGCAGTCACACATAAGCCAGCGCG
>NZ_RCFQ01000054.1 GCF_003665155.1 Mariprofundus sp. EBB-1
GTCGCTTATGCTATCCAGATACTCAGAGCCTCCAGAGACCATTGTTGTCAGATCAATAACTTCAGCTGGCCTCACCTGCCCTTTGGTAGCCCTGGTATCATAGATCAAGATGTGGTCATACAGGTTCCCTGTGAGCTCTCCAGACGTATTGAAGGTTGAACCCTTCCGACAGTAGTTACGTCCATTTCAGTGACAGTAGAGAGCGTGTTAGGCACTAAATTGAAGTCACCCGCTATGATCAAGTCCTTTTCTCCTGGCCTGGCTGCTGCCATTGTGGAAAAGACTTCGTTTAGATGACCTGACTCCGCTTTAATTGCTGCTTTGCTTTTAAAGGTAGCATGGAATGCGGCAATGAGAAAATCAAAACCAATTTTGAAATGGCTTGTTGGTGCTTCAAGGCAACCGAATGCAGGCTCTCTGGAAAAAACGTCATCACCAACGCCGTTGTCGCCACCGTCATTGTCTTGATGGTATATGAGTTTAGACCAACCAGCGCATGGCCGAACAATTGATGATCTATAAAGGATTGCGTAAAATTCCGAGTTGCTACTTATTGTGTTTGGCCTGAGGCTATCAGTTATCAATCCTTTCCAGCTACTTCCAAGCTCATTGATTAAGGAATCATATCCATTATGAGCCCTCTGCTTCTGCATTACCTCGACGACCACCAGCACATCGAAGTTTTGATCGATTGCCTGAGCCACCTTGGCAAAATCTTTTGTACCATGTCCAAGCTTCCTGATGTTCCAAGAGCCAATGCGTAGCAATTGCCCTGTGCTGGCACTTGTGGTTACAACCGTAGCCCAGCGCTTACTGACATATCCTGTTAAGCCCGATGGAAGCTTTACTTTATACCAGTAAGGTACGCTGCCAACAAGCACTGCCGTTTCATTTGCCCTGAGAGCACTGATGACATTACTATCAACAGTTGCAGACGCTCGTACATTCTATTGGCTTGTGACCCGGTCGTTTGGAACTACTAAATCTGCTGCATAAGCTACTTCACCGACGATCAGAAATAGAGAAGCAACGAATAAGCACCGCATGCCAAAGGTTTCCATCACTTAGTTAATGAAAGCTTTTGGTAGTTTAATTGAACCATTTACATTGATTGTGTCCTTGTTCTCCTTTTCTTTTTTCTTCTTAGGAGCAGATTTCAGAGTTACAGTTAAAAACGCTTTGTTCTCTTTGGATGTATTACTAATTCCCTCAATCCAAGGAAGCTCATGTGATTTTGCGTCATGCTCTTTTGTATAGGTACATACCAATCCGCCCCCGCTAGTAATTATTTTAGCCTTCAGTTCACCTTTTGACTTGGTCACGGCCGCAGCTCCTGCGACGATGCCCCACTTATCCATGAGGATGTCCTTAGCAGGAACTGATCCCATGAAAACATCAGCAAGCTTGGTTGTATCAATAGTAGAGCTAGCCTCACTTAGCGTACCATCGCTTGCCAGGGTCATACTGGAGGTTGTTGAGGTGAAAAGAGGAATCTTAGCGTTGAAGTAATAGGGCTTGCTATAATCCACAACTACCTTCCTTTCAGCTGAATTGGAGACCATTTTAGCACTCTTACAAATATCGACAGATGTTGACTTAGGCTCAATTCGACAATTAATGCCAGCTTTATCACATGAATATTGGAAAAAACCTTCAAACTTTTGCACTACAGAAAATGTATCTCCTGAGGTATCAAGGCTGGATTTCACTGCTTCATCCAACTTTAGCTTATCGTATGAGTCGGCGTGCAGGTAATATGTGAACGATTGGGTATCTTTATCAGAAGTCCCTACATCCAAAATCACCTTCACCCAATTAAGCTCATACTTAGTGGTTTGCACAAACACACCTTTCTTTATATAAAACGGGATACCTTTTTCATCACCACCTGAAATCGAATATGCACTCACACAACCTGTGAGTAATCCAACAAACAAAAATAATACAACTATACGCATCTCACCCTCCTGACGTTAATTACAGTATAGACAATTATTTCAATAGTTGAAATTTAAGAAGGATCAAGGCCATCATTGATCCTTTGCTAGGCTAGGTTAATCCAAGAATATTTTGGGCATAAGAATATTCATAATACCGTGCGCTACACACAGACAAACTCAAAACGATTTGAGGGATTCTAGGGAGAATCGTACACACACTCAAAAAATGTAACTTTAATTGTTTCAGTAAAGGTGCAGGACAACCAATGACTTTATGAAGGTTCCTGCTCGTGATGATGGCGATCGTGACTCTTTATGGAACTCATTACTGCTTCATAGGTTGCTCTAATTTGTTTTGTTGAACTACGCTTATCTTCTCTCTCTTTAGCCATGCATCTTAGACGCAATCCTAGCCATAGTGAAGTCCACCCCAAATAAATGGCAAAGCAAAGCAATGCCCATTTTCCTGAATAGTCAGGGAAGAACACCACGACTGCATGAAATACAATACATGCAATCAAAAATACAAACAATGCTTCCACAAATCGATTGGCACGAAGGCATTCACCCTTCATGAATTCATCCCAGTCAGGTTTGATCGACACCAGCCCGGCATCACCATTCGTGTTCTTCAGGTCAACATCTCTCATTTGATCTTTCATTGATGCTACTTCAGTTCTGTGAATAGTATCTGAGTATTGTGCTATTACACTAATTGCCGAGGCCACAATAATCAGTCCATTTAACGATGAAGCAACGTCCACTAAGCTACCTGAGACTGATTATTATTGGGGATCCCAGAGATTAAATTCTTACCTTGAACATACAGAATGCTTAATGTTTTAACCATTTCTTTATTATTAAAAGAGGCCAATGCCTTTGTCTGTTCATGGTCTGTTTCCAGTCTAAAACGCCTGTCGCCAACTAACAACATATGAGGAAGGCTTGAACTGATAGCCTTGGGACAGTAGAGAATACTTCCTTTTTCGTAAGCACCAAGTTTTTTCTCAAATATATTAGCGGGATCAGAGAGGGAGCGATCCAAAACAATCACATCAATTAAAACACCGGCTTTTACACACTGTTCCAATTCCTCAAGGATTTGGTTAAAAAAATCACTATTTAGATGGCCAGAAACAAGACGGACATCTTCACCTTTCTCTGCGGCTACCGATAACAAATTTTTAAATAGGAACAAAGCATGATCCCACGCCGCATTATCGATGAAGCTTGAGCTTTCTTCGTTCCTGCAATAAGTTACCCAACTTTCAAAAGTTTCAAATTTTTTTGACATCTTAGCCCCCCCCCTATATTTTAAGGATTACCAAACTCTCACTTGAGTAGCATTCAATCTAGAAGGAACTCGTGAGCTACAAACCATTAAGCGAGCGCACTATAGCAGGAACTATAAAAATTTATAGTAACAGAAGAAACCTGTCCCTACTGCAGTCGCAGTTGAACTGCGCTTAAAACAGCAGACACTAACCAAGTCCCAAATGGGGATGAGTTGAGGAGTGTGGATTACTTCTATATCAGTAGTCGTATGCTATTTTCCATAAGAGACCTAAGAAGCTGCGTTAGGTCTATTTCCCTGACCAAGCAAAGTAACTTTCTGGAGACCAGCCACCGGCAGGTGTTGCTGGCTTGGCTGGTTTTGCGGGCTTAGCAGGTTTTGCTGGTTTTGCTGGCCTAGCAACTTTTACTGCTTTAGCGGGCTTTGCTGGCCTAGCAGTACCTGATACTTTTTCCTTTGGATTCCAAACAACAGGCTTTCCACAGGTATCTTTGCACAACACCCCAGATACGGGACCAAGCCATTTTCCTGTTTTCGATGACCATGCGTGCCCATTTGAAATAAATGCCACCCATTCCATATTTATACCGAAAATATGTTTGTTTGGTTCTATCCAGGCAACAAGGTCGCAATCTTTATCAAATAGTGGCAATAGCATTTAAATTCTCCATTTTCATTATTATAAATAAAGTATCTGTACTTCTTACACAGAAGGCAATAGCAATAAACCTGTAGGGAAGTGCTATTCGAAGCTACGCCCTGAATAAATAATGCAGTAATTGTTAATCTGGCTTTACTGATGACTATCTCAAAGCGAACATTGAGAATGTTCTCTAACCCCTAGCGTGCTTTAGTTTGATCCAACTCAGCTATGTTTGTTCAGAATTATTTCAATCTCCCGTTCAGCTTGAATCTGTCCTCGTTTAATTCCCTCTTCGATAGAGCTTCGAATATGATGTTGAATCAATTCAAGTTCAGCTTTGCTGCATTGACTAATTTGATGTTCATCCAGTTCACCCCATATGCTTTCAATTACGTAAAGTATCAGGCCATCGGCAGAGTCGAGCTGTTTTCCTTGTCTACAGTTTTCGGGGTCGATTAATTCTGCCAATGAAAGACCAAGTAGATTGGCAACTTGTGTCATAGCATCTAAGGATAGTCCGGCCAGGCCACGTTCTGCCCTGCTAAGTTGTCCTGGGTCCAGGTTCGCCAGAAGTGCCAGTCGGTTAATCGTCCATGGTGGACGATGTGTTTTCCTAAGATTTCGAATTCGTTGACCGATTTGTGACTGCATGATTTAAACTATATGAGAAATGGAGAAAGAATGTCAATTATGCATTTATTTTTACATCAAAATGATAAATCAACAATGATTTAATGTCCCATTAACATATAGATTGGATGACTTAATATGTAAGGGAGGATAATACCTACTATGAGTAGAAGTGTCAGGGATATCATGACCCGTAGCGTGATAACTATTTCACCAGACTCACCTCTTGAAGATGCTTATACGCTATTTCGTAAGGAAAAAATTAGCATGTTGGTTGTGGAACAAGAGGGCAAGGCAGTCGGGCTATTAACTGAACGCGATGCTGTACGTTTTATTCACGACAGTATTGACGTTACCCATACTCTAGTTGTTAATGTTATGAGCTCACCCGTGACCATGGTAGATGAGGGACTTTCACTGTTTGAAGCCTATTCGATCCTAGCTGAAAAGCATTACCGCCACCTTGTTGTTGCCGATACCGATGGTCTTCTTGCTGGCGTAGTCACACTGACAGATATGCTTGATGGCATGGGTATCGAGTACTTTATTGACCTGAAACAGGTCGCCTCAATTATGACAAAAGTTTTAATCAGGGTTCGCCCATGTGATTCGATGCGATTGGTACTTGATCTAATGCAGAGCCACCGCATTAGTTGCGTTGTCGTTGCTGAACAATGGAAGCCAGTCGGCATCATTACAGAACGTGATATCGTCAATCATTATGATCAACAAACACAAGTCGAGGACATTGAAGTGCGTTCTGTAATGAGTAGCCCCGTTCGTGTCATGCCTGAGACAGCCTACATTCCAGAAGCCAATACGTTGATGAGTGATGAGCGACTAAGACATATGGTTATTGTTGACAGCCAAGGACGTTTGGCTGGATTAATTTCTCAGACTGATCTCACCTCGTGCATGGAAGCTGGTTACATTTCCTATTTAAAAGGAGTGATTGAACAGAGGGAAAATGAACTCAGTCAGATCAGTTATGAGCATGATGCATTTCTTAGAGAAAATCCAAATGCTGTGATCGCTTTCGATATGGATGGCAATATCATAAATGCCAATCCAGCAGCATTACAATTAACTGGTTACGATAGTGAAACACTAACGAAAAAGACTCTGCAGAGTCTACTCCACCCACAAGATATTGAGCAAACTTTAAAGCTTTTTCAGCAGATATGTACTGGACAGTCGGTCCATACAGAATGCCGCATACTACGCCCATCTGGGAGTATAATTAATGTATTTAACAGTTTTCTACCAATTGTGACTGCGGGAAAGGTGTTCCGCATCTATGCTGTTACCTATGACATAACTGCCAGAAAACAGACTGAGCGACAGCTACATCAAAGTGAGAAGAAATTCAGTGTGTTGGCTGAGTTAAGCCAGGCTATACCTTGGTCATTGGATTTGATTAATGATCGCTTTGGCTATGTTGGCAAGCAGGTAGAGCAATGCTTGGGCTACCCTGTAGATTCATGGCTGAACATGGAGTGTTGGATTAAACGCATTCACCTTGAAGATCGAGATAAAGTACTAAACTACTGCACTCAAGCCATAGAACACGGAGAAGAAAATCAGTTTGAGTGTCGCATGATTACAGCCGATGAACGAGTTATACAGGTTCAAAATTATGTCTCGGCACAGATGCTGGCTGGTAAGGCGGTTGAATTAAATGGTTTTATACTTGGTCTCAGCGATCATCAATGGGCGAGTGATGATGAAAGTTAAAAAGAGAGACTCTCATTATGCTGATAACCTGATACTTCTAGCGGAGGATGAAGAAGCGCTGCGAGAAGTTACAAAAGAAATCCTCGAAAACTTGGGATATGGGGTTATTACAGCCTGTGATGGAGCTATGGCAGTCAAGCAATTCATGCAATACAGGGATAAAA
>NZ_RCFQ01000055.1 GCF_003665155.1 Mariprofundus sp. EBB-1
ACTTTACTGTCCCCTTCAATAATCGCTTCCTCTTCATTCACAGTGATCTTGTTCACAAGAAGTTTGAGATACCCTTTTGAGAAATCATTGTTAGTAACTAGGCGAGATCGAAGAGCTTTACTGAATGCTTCAATATGGCGTTTACTAATGGTTGAGAATGGTGTTTGTGAAATCCTTCTTATACTGGATAACTCAATCAAGACATCTTGCCTTCTTACTCTAAGTTTCTCAGCTCTAACTTGTAGCGTTTCATCCATTGGAAGGAATCCGCTTTCGACAGCTTCATATAGTCGATCCATTTTTGCATCAATTGCTTTTAACTCTTGCTGGAACAGTTGAAGCTGTTGATCTGTCTGTTCATTAGATTTCTTTGAAGATGAACGAAGATTGTCAGCAATAATATTTATTCTTTCTGGAGTGAATACGCATTTAACCAATCTACCTAATACGATTTCATCAAGTTTATCCATCGGAATATTCTTACTTGAGCAATGAGCATTTCCTTTATTAATTCGAGTGGTGCATTTGTAGTATTTATATTTTCCGCCCTTGCCTGTTGCTAATGTCATACCAGAACCACAACAGCCACACTTTAGAATTCCTGTTAATAACGTTGGATTGTTAACCATTCTCGGCGGAACCCTTTCATGAGAGCGTGCATCGCGTAGCTCTTCCGTACTCCTGAAAGTTTCAGCCTCGATTATGGATTCAATGTCTAACCTTATCCATTCACTTTTAGGCTTTTTTTTCTTCGTTTTACTATCAGTTTGGTTAAAGTAGTACTCACCTGTATATGTTTTACTTGAAAGAATGTCCTGAATTTTTTGAATCCGCCAAGGCTTCCCTCTCATTGAGATACCACGTTCAGTAAAGTGGTTGGCGATTCCCTTCATACCCAATGATTTCCCATTATGACCGTTTAAATAGAGCTTATATATCTGCTTAACAATTGAAGCTTCTGTTGGATTTATCGCAAGGCGTTTTTTATATCCATGCCGGCCTTTAATTTCAGAGTCTATTGTTTGGTAGCCAAAAGGAGGTCGTGAACCATTGAAAAAGCCCTGCCGCGCATTTTCATTCATTGCTCTTAGCGTATGTTTTCCGTTCTCTTTACTAGAGTATTCATCAAATATGCTGAATATCTTTCTAGCCATTTCACCAGATGGATCATCACTGGTCTGCTGAGTAATAGAGATCAGCTTAACCCCTATTTTATTCAGCTTGCGTTCGTAAAGACCAAACTCAAGAGAATCCCGAAAGAAGCGAGAAAGGCTGTGAATAATGATGGCATCAAAAGGCGGCGGTGACAGCGTAGCGTCAGTAATCATCCGCTGAAAAGCGGGACGCTTCGCATCGGTTCCCGATGCTCCAGCTTCTACATATTTAACCCCGACCTTATAACCCTTGGCCTTACACCAATCTTCCATTTGCCTGATCTGGTCAGGAATTGATAAGTCCTTCTCTGCCTGTCTGACAGTAGAAACTCGCGCATAAAGAGCTACAACCATGACTTACTCCTTTTCTTTCTCAATCTGTATAAGTATTTCTCTAATAAGTTCTGGAAGAATTGATTTGATCAACTCCAGCTCTTCATTAGAAACACCATCTTCTAAAAACTCATCATTGAGCTTAATTGTTAATTTATATGTGTTGTCCTTGTTCAAGCATAAAGCACCTGTGCATAATATATTCCTGCCCTAGCCTTTCCGTTCCTGTTGATCGAATAAATCTTCCAGCTCTTTTCCTAATCCTCTTTTTCCAAACTCATCTAGAACCAATTTCCGGTAGGCTCTAAATTGTGCTTCAGGCAATGATGATTCTGCCATTAGCAATACGCGGGACATGCGAGCATTCACATGTTCCATAATCTGAATAAGTGTTACCACTTACCCAGCCTCATCTGTGTTGTCTTTTTCTTAACATCTGTTTGCCAGGATAAAGGGTCATGAACTTTAGATAAAAGCCAATCCAGTTGAACAATTGCTTCTGATTTCGAAACCATATCAGAACCCTTCCGAAGGCAATAAAGTGCAGCAATTCTCTTCATATAGCCATACATGCTAATGGCAATTCTTAACTCTTTTTCTTCAAGAAGAGCATCCTCATCAAAGCATTTATCAACGCCTAAACAATTCATGTTTTCTATTTTATCTTGCAGATCAATCCACAAAGGATGAAGCGGCCATCTGGAGCGGTTGGAGTCATTCGCTTTGATTCTTAGAGTTGTATGCTCAGTAGCTAAATAACGAAGAAGATCCCCTTCTAACTGACTCAAGTCTGAAAACGTTCTAATTCCAAATCGACGAAGCTTGTCTTTCCTTACCTGCCATTCAATACGCCATACATTTTCACTTTCATTCCAAAGATCGAAAAACCATACCTTTTCACTTTTCTGCTCAATTTCATCTATCTTATTATAGACACGTAGAACAATATCGCCCTTTCCGATGTTGAATGTTTGAACCACCCCTTCTTGCCTATATTGGCTATCCTTCGATGAAAGGCTGATAAAACTATCCTCATCAAAATCTATTTCTGGAACATGATAATCAAAACTGAAATCAACGCGCGAAAGTGATTCTGATTTATATTCACAGTAACCAAGTGCAGAAGCCCATTCCATGAACTCTGCATGGAGTTGATAAACTGACTTTCTCCACAATGCTTCGCTTGGAAAAGTAACGTAAAAATTCGGAGTGTTGTTTTCACCAAGTTGAATATTGAAGTCTCGATTAGAAATCACGAATGGAAAACCTGATGAACTACCATATCCATGCAGAAGAAAATCCATTCCACCTAAATTAATATGCTTTGGGTCTCTCATTTTACTTTGCCTTAACTTTTCTTTTTCCAAAGTAAGCATTTCAAAATCAACACCATGTCCAGAGGTGCGTTGTAAATAATATGCACAATGTACGGTGTCATGCCCGTGGAGAAGAAATGAAAAGCTCATCTTTATTTTTCTCTTTCTTCAACCACTACGTTTTCACTCGAGAACAGTGGCGCAGGGCTCTCATTCCCTAGCTCTTTCTCAAGACTTTCAAAATGTTTGTTTGATAGTTCCCGAAATTTATTAGTTGGACCTTTATCCTCAAAAAATTTCACACCTTCACTAGATTCATGGTCATAAAACTCATCAACAAAACGACCTTTGACTGTGGGGAATGAAGATTGAAGTTGATCTAATGCAGCAGTTAAGAGATCCCCTATGATCTCTGTCCTAGTTTTGTTTGGGTACATCTCACACAATGCAGATAACTGCGCAGCAACATGAACTGGTAATCGTAGTGAGAACTGCTTTGGTGTCAGCCTGCTGTTATCTGGTGCTTCCCAAATACTTACTAAATCGCTTGCCTTCATAAATACCCCAAGTGTTATACGAAACTTTCGTGAAGTTTAGACTAAGTTTTATGCAAGTGTCAAATAAGTTAGCAGAAGTATTTAGGGCTCTAAAGTATTTTTAAAGTTAACGATTGTATATTTAATGTATCCGTAGCCCCCCGTGTTACTACAACGGGGGAAGAAGATCAGTTTCAGCCGCCACTCGGCGCGCGTTCCGTCCTGTAGGGCGGTACGTGCGGCGATTTAGGCGGCTACAAGATTATATGAATAGATTGCGACTGACTGTTTCCGGCTAAACTCGGACAGTCAGAATTTTATATAAGTAGAAGGTATAAGGCCTGACCCTTGAACTCCCCAGCGCCTTACAACTGATCGAAAACGAGCTTCCCGCCTCCGTCGCGTTTGGCTCGGAAGATTGCGATGTCACGATTAACGGTGCGGGCCTTACCAACGATGTCATGAATGTCGGACTTCTCCATCTCAAGGCCGAGATACAACTCCGTGATCTCTTCAGGATGGTACGGGAGCGTATTCCAAGGCTTCTCGTTTTCGCCAATCGGAACAGCTAGTCGATATTCGCCTTCGTGCTGCCAATCCAGCGTTTTGGTGTAGATGATCCGTTCGATGATCTCCTTAATCCGGGCTTCATGGTCTCCAAACAAAGCGCCAGCGCTGAATTCAAGCGTATCTTCGTAGAGCGGAGCACGTTTCTCTCGGTAAGTGACGGGACGAAAGAGCTGGAATTTGGAGTCCTTGGCAAGATTCGGTTGGATTCGCAGAGAAATGCCCTTGTGGTTCTCAGCATACTCAGTCCACATGCGCTCGGAGTCTTTGTGGGTAGTGACGCAAAGTACACGATAACCCTGCATAAACTCGTTGATCTCTGCGATATGCGCCTGCGTCTGCTTGCGGTAGTACTCGACGTCATATATTCGTTTGTCCGTGTTCATCAGTTTGGCCCGAACGAAGTTAGCGGCCCCCGGATTTGCTCGGTAACTCTGCTGCAGGACCTTGATTTTCCCCTTCATTGGTGAACTGCATGTAGGCTCTTCGTTAAGGTGCCGTAGGATCACGTCGGGGAAGCCGCCCGCGATCTTTTTCAGCACTTCTTCGGTGTCCTCGGCGAAGATGCTTTGGATCGTTAGGTCTTCCGTGTCGTTGAAACCAGACGGTTTTGCGTGTTTGAACGTTCTATTTCCGAGCGTCAGCTTCGCACCTGAAACGTCGAGGTACTTATAAAGCGGCGGCAGAGTCATCTAAGCAAACACCATTTCATTTGGCAGCCATCTTCGAGCGGCCAGCGTACCGGTATCGCGAATGGAAGCACGGGGTCGAGACAGACATTCCTGATTACACATGTATAAAAAATAGTAACGGCCTTGAAAGTGACTGTCCATTTATGGCCGTTTTACGTCAGTCGCCAACGACGAGGTTCGCCAAAAGCGGACATTCATATTTTAGGCTATAGTATTGATTAATGGGAAACTATCATGATCTGGAATCTGAATTTATTGAGAGAACTATGCGGCTCATTTCTCAATATTATGAAACTTTAGACAGGTATGTTTTTGAAGAGCAGTACAACTACACACTAACAATTAATTGCTTGCTTGGATTGATTGTTATGCCTAAAGAAAGAGTCATGCCCTATATACCAACAATTAGACTAACTACTGAATTCAGAAAAGAAATCGGTATGGAACACTCTGAGATCGGCACAGGCATTGTAACATTGCGAGATTTAGTGAAAGGTCTAAGGCACTCAGTAGCACACTTTGCTATTAACGTGATTTCTGAGGATGATAGAAACCTAATAGACTGGATCGAGTTCAAAGATACGCAAAATAATGACCTTCTGATTGCGAGGTTCAAATCCAGTGAACTACAAGCATTCCTGAAATATTATTCAGGCTGCCTACTTGAAAATTTAGAAAGAAATCGGAATTAACTCAGCCCCTGATACAAGTTGTTAGTTGTTAGTAAATTCAAAAACTTGTTAGATTGTTTGCGTAAGTAGAATCAGGACTATTGGGTGGTTTCGTGGATAAAAATGATAATTCAAAGGAATTAACTTTAGAGATTGTTCAGAAAATAATCATTTGCCTTCGAAATGTGTATTTAAGCACATCCAAGGAGATTGATAAATTTTCTGGATGGATTCTTGCCGGCACTGCTGCTTCGATGGCGTTAGTTATTTCAAACAGTCTATCAATTAAGCAAGGATTTGGGGTTGAACCGGCCTCATTGCTAGGCTTTCTACTAGCATCAGTAGTTTTTGGCATTATCTCAAAAGTCCTTTTCATTCTAGGTGATTGTAAATTTCGTATTCTTAAAGAGCTTGAAGACTCCATTCATCAAGTTATAGATGAGCATAAAGATGCCTTTGAAAACAAACGGCTTGAAATTGGAGACGAATTTCACAAACAACTCTTAGCGATATATCCCGAAAGAACGCATTACCTCTTTGATAAAAAGAACGATGACAATGAAGTGGAACATATAAAAGAAACTAAAAGCTATCTCGCGACAATTGGAGGGCAGCTCATTGCATGCATCATGCAAATCATTTCCATATTGGTCATGCTTTTGGTGATAGTTTTCAGTTGATGCATAGTTAAACAATAGCTGAAAACTTTGCAATACGTAGTAATTCACTAGCCGTCACTTCCAATGCTTTAGTAATAACGGTGATATTGGACTACCCCTGAAGCAGTAGGCACAGAAAAGTTCTAAATCGAATGACCGGAATTGGCCGAACCCAGTCAGTCAGGTTAATGCAACAGCTTCAATCCAGTGCCCAGATTCATCCCCTTGGGGACGCCAAACACGAAGGAGTTACGGAAACGTAGCTCCTTTTTTCTGTCTATTTAACACTTGATAAAGTGATACGCATTCAATGCATGAATGCATTTTTCCAGCAGAATATAATTTCAGCTTCAGTTCGTT
>NZ_RCFQ01000056.1 GCF_003665155.1 Mariprofundus sp. EBB-1
GATAAATCGGCAGGAGCAAGTAGCGGCGCTCCCGCTACGCGATAGTGTTTTATTTGTTTAAACGCTGCAAAGCAGCGGCCTCGAGGGGCCGAAGGGCATAGGCTAAATGATTTTGCGTATAGAATTTAAAAAACTTATTTTACATGTTGGACATATGCCATGACTGATTTGGGGAAGGGTGCTTTGCTGGAATAAATCGACTTTAGTGATTTCAGTTTCTATGGCCTGCCAGTTTCCCTGATTGTCCTTTAAGTCACCGCAATAGCTGCACATTGTAATGATGCCGTGGGCATCTCCATATAATTGTTGCACAACATCCGGGTCACGCCTTTTCTCTTCAATGAGTTCAAACCGTACTTCTATCCAGTTCAAGGGGAGAGGGATAACCGTAGCTTTAAGAACACGAATAGTATCAGCGGAATCACAGTGGAGTTGAAATGTAATGGAGTGGCCTGAACTGCGAACCTTGGAGAAAATTGTTCGATAAATCATACGTGTTTCAACATCGGCAAATTCACTCAAGATATTTTTATGTTCCAGGTTAGAAAAAGAACAAGATGGCATTCCTTGGTTGTCTTTTGCAAATGAGTCCCAAGCATTGCTTACACATGCAATATTATCAGCAGCATCAATCCGATATGCTCTTGTATTTGGGCCATCAAGCTCAATATTACTCACGGTTTTCAAGTCTGGCCTCCCACTGGATTGTCAATTCTTTATAGTGAAGATTAATATTACATCAATATATACCGAAGCAAAATTAAATCAGGATCATAGCTTTCAAATGATGCTTATACCTCAGGTAAATGAGGTGATCTGAAGTGCGTCTGCCTCAAAACGAGCAACTGTGATCAGTTAGAAATATCAAAATATGAAAGCCTGACTCTGATTCGCAGATTCAAAAAACTTCACAATTTTTAGATATTGGTCTATAACTTAATAGTGATCAATATATATTAATGAGTAGGTGTTTCAATGAACAGGTATATTTCCCAGCGTTTTCAAATTTTCATTGGCGTGATTATTATCATCATGCTATTGATTCTAATGGGCCTGATTAATAGCTGATTCAAGCAGATGATATATTTAGCGGGAACCCTTTAATGGCAGAGGCATCTTTGGTTTAACCCACAGAATATCAATTATACTTTTCATTTATAACGACATTATAACATCCGGGGCCTAAGCGAATGAGAGAAGACGAAGCTTTGTTATTGTTATAAAAGTTGAAGGGTTATGAATACTCCGAGAAATCCACGTATGCTAAGACAGTTCCCCTCCGACTTTCCTACATGAAAAACATTTAATATTTAATTAATGCTTGTCTAAGCTTACCTCCTTAATGTTTGCCGTGTCTGGCGCTACTCCTCCCTCCCCTCCCTAGTGTTTCGCGTCAGACATCAGGCCCTGACATCCGTCGGGGCCTTTCTTTTTTGCGTAGTTCTTCTTCATCAGTTCGAATAAAACCATTTTTTAATAACCTTATTTACTTTGCTGGCTGGAAGGGGGTGCAATCGCTGATTCAGTTAGCTACACTGCGGCGCTGTTTTATGTATGGAGGTTCGGTATGCCTTGGAGCGACCAGAACGGTAACAATAAAAATCCTTGGGGTAAGCAGGGTGGTGGTAATAACCAAACTCCGCCTGACCTTGATGAAGTGCTCAAACGCTTACAAGAACGCTTTGGCGGTTTCTTTGGTGGCGGTGCTGGCAATGGTGGCGGCTCCGACAGTGGAGATTTCAAGCTGAATAAAAGTGCGCTTACAGCTATTTCAGCAGTGCTTTTTGTCATCTGGATTGCGTCCGGCTTTTATATGGTGGCAGCAGATGAAGAAGCTGTGGTATTGCGTTTCGGTAAACATACTGCGACAACCGGTCCCGGTTTGAACTGGGCAATTCCGTATCCGGTTGACCGGGTTGAAAAATTGCCGGTAACACGAGTACAGCGTCTGGAAATCGGTTTCCGCCAATTTAGTGATGGTTCTACCCGCAAACGTAATAACGAATCACTGATGTTGACCAAAGATGAAAATATCGTCGATATCTCATTTATCGTTCAATATAAGATTAAGAGCGTGGAAAATTTCCTGTTTAATATTGATAGTGCTACAAAAACGGTGCGTGATGCAGCTGAATCTGCCATTCGTGAAGTGATTGGCCGCACCTCTATTGATGATGTGCTGACTACCAAAAAAGCCGAAGTGGAAGTCGAAACACAAGGCTTGATTCAGAGTATTCTGAATGGTTATGAGGCTGGTATCTCCATCAGCACCATTAAGCTGCAGGATGTTCAGCCGCCAGAGCGTGTGATTAAAGAGTTTAAAGATGTGGCATCAGCACGTGAAGATAGAGAGCGTGCTAAAAATGAAGCACAGGCTTATGCCAATGATATTATTCCAAAAGCCCGTGGTGAAAGTAAGAAGATGGTGCTTGATTCGGAAGCTTATGCCAAAGAAGTGGTTGAGCGCGCAAAAGGTGAATCCGAGCGTTTCGAATTACTGTTAACTGCTTATAAGATGGCTCCTGAAGTAACCCGTAAACGTCTGTATATGGAAACGATGGAAGAAGTTATGACGAAAACCGACAAGATTATTATTGATGGTTCGGTTGCTGGCAGTGTGTTGCCATATCTCCCATTGGATAGAACCAGTGGCAAGGTTGAGGTGACAAAATGAGTCCAAAATTAACAATGATAGCCATTATCCTGGGTGCCGCTGCTGTAGTGCTCAGCATGAGTACCTATGTAGTAGATCAGCGTGAACAGGCGCTGGTATTGCAGTTCGGTAATCCAAAAGCTGTGGTGCAGGATGCAGGTCTGCATTTCAAGCCGCCATGGCAGAGTATTGTCACATTTGATAAGCGTCTGTTGGAAAGTGATGTGCCGCCAAATGAAGTGATCACCAAGGATAAAAAATCCATCATGGTGGATAGTTATGCGCGCTGGCGTATTACTGAACCATTGCAGGTCTATCAGGTGGCACGAACCCAGACTGGTGTGAAAGCCCGTATGGACGATGTGGTGCGTGGTAAAGTGCGTGAAGTATTGGGTCAGCATACCTTGCATGAGATTGTATCCGGTGGTGAAAAAGAAGATCTGCGTGTTGCGCTGATGAAGTCGATCCGTGACCGTGCTGATGCTGGTGTGCAGGAATTTGGTATTACCGTGATTGATGTGCGTATCAAACGTGCTGATCTGCCACAGGAAAACTCGGAAGCAGTATTCCAGCGCATGAAAGCTGAACGTGGCCGTATTGCCAAAGAGTATCGCTCTGAGGGTGAAGAAGCAGCCCGGGAAATTCGTGCTGAAGCTGAAAAGATTCAGAAAACGCTATTGGCAGAAGCCTATAAGAAATCTGAAATTGTGCGTGGTAAAGCTGATGCGGAATCGACAGCTATTTATGCTAAGGCATACAATAGAGATGCGCAGTTCTATTCTTTTACCCGTTCTCTGGAAGCATATCGCAATGCTATCGGTACCGATACGCGTCTGGTGATTTCACCGGATTCTGAGTTCTTCCGCTTTTTTGAGCAGTCACGCAAGTAATCTGATTTAAGCAGCGACTGTTTACATGGATGATCTTTGGACAGCAGTGGGTTTGGTGTTGGTATTGGAGGGAGCGATCTATGCGCTGTTTCCGCAAGCGATGATCAACACCATGCGTAAATTACCGGATATCGCTCCGCAGGCTCTGCGTTTGATGGGCTTGCTGGCAGTGGCGATTGGTTGGCTGGTTGTCAAATGGGTACGAAATTAAGATATAGATTTTAATATAAAGCTTATGTTGTTACAAAAAAAGGCTCACTTACGCAGGTAAGTGAGCCTTTTTTATGATTACTTCACAGGGTGATGACGTGATTAAAAAGCCTGTGCTCCGGATGGTGCGGGAGTAGGGCTTGGGGTGATTACTACTTCATTGCTCTGCGTAGCTGAATCAGCAGGTTTATCGATCACGGTGTTTGTATCGGCTGTAGTAGTTTCAGTCTTGTCTGTTGTTGCAGTATCCAGCAGTTCAGAAAGCACTGATTTGGCACTGCTGGTGTTCGCAGGCTCACTGTTTGTCAGCTTGACCGTTTCTTCGGCAGTTTTAGCATCATTTGCATTGGTCTTGATCGGGCTGGTTGCGGCTGGTTCAGCAGCACTTGTGTCACTGTGCTGTGTTTTGATGACGTCACTGGCAGTTGGTGTTTCAGTTGCTTCAGGTGTCTTTATCTGATCACCAATATCGGTCAGGTTTTGTAAGATACTTTCCACTTCAGAGATGGCTGCTTTGGTACCTTCCTCTGCCAGATTGCTGATATCCCGGATGTTTTCCAGCGCTTTCTTGAGTTTTGTTTGCACCAGGTTTTCCCGGTTGCTCTGTACTTGATTACTTAACGTGCTCAATTGATCGCTAATGTCAGCGGTTTTGGTTTCCAGGTTTGCAATCTGGGACTGCATAGCGCTGTTGTCGTGGGTGCTGTTGTTGGCGTATACCGCATATCCGGCCAGCAAAAGCGCAGCTATAGATATATATAAAGAGAGATGCGGACTGCAGCGGCAACTTTTTGAACAAGAACGCTCCTGCTCTGTTGGTTTTTCTGTGTTGTTGAGGTTGATTTCGCTGTCTATGTCGCTCATGTGAACTCCTTGGTGTTTAATTCGCGTACATGCATAAGATATAATGATGCATGCTGATGTCTATAATGACATGCAAGATATCCGTTTGCGAAATGATGTCCGTGATCTGTCTCACTGCGCCGGGAGGCTGGATGGCTTATGAGAATCTACCCGGCAATTGTTCCTGATCGCTACAATCTTCATTAGTCGGACAGACTCCTAGCGGTATGCAATTGACGATGCCATGATTCGCGTGGTTGAGATTGAATGGTTGAGGTGAGTATGAATATTCAGGAACAGATGGAACTGCTGAGTCGCGGGGCGTTGGAAATATTGCCAGCCGGTAGTCTTGAGGCAAAGTTGAAACTTGCTGAGAAAGAGGGGCGCGCTTTGCGTGTGAAGGCAGGGTTTGATCCGACAGCGCCCGATTTGCATTTGGGGCATACCGTTTTATTAGAAAAACTCAGGCAGTTTCAGCAATGTGGCCATCAAGTGGTGTTTCTGATTGGTGATTTTACCGGCACGATTGGTGATCCCACTGGTAAAAATGAAACACGTCCGCCACTTACGCCTGAAGAAGTGCTGGAGAATGCGGAGAGTTATAAAGAACAGGTGTTCAAGATTCTTGATCCTGAAAAAACTGAAGTGCGTTTTAATTCCGAATGGCTGGGTAAGTTATCTGCGGCTGATCTGATTCGTATCGCAGCCAAAGCGACTGTAGCCAGAATGCTTGAGCGCGATGATTTTGAAAAGCGTTATAAAGGCGGTCAGTCGATTGCCATTCACGAATTTCTCTATCCGCTGGTGCAGGGTTATGACTCTGTTGCGCTTGATGCTGATGTGGAGTTGGGCGGCAATGATCAGAAATTCAACCTGTTAATGGGGCGCCAGTTACAGGGCGCATATGAAAAGCCACAACAGGTGATTCTGACCATGCCGTTGCTCGAAGGTTTGGATGGCGTCAATAAGATGTCCAAATCACTGAATAACTATGTTGGTGTGGCTGAATCGGCCAAAGATCAGTTTGGTAAGTTAATGAGTGCATCCGATGATCTGATGTTGAAATACTATGAACTACTTACTGACCGTGATCTGGATGAGGTTAAAGCCATGCATCCAATGGAGGCCAAGAAAGCATTGGCTGCTTTAATCGTGGATCGTTTCCATGGTGAGGGGGCGGGGGCTGCCGCGCGTACAGGTTTTGAGGCGCAGTTTACCAAGAAGGAAATTCCTGATGATGTACCTGAAATGACACTGTCATCCGAAGATGGTGCGTTGTGGGTGATCAAGGCACTGTCGCAAGCGGGCTTAACAGCATCCAACGGTGAGGGCATGCGCATGGTCAAACAGAACGCACTCTCCATTGATGGTGTGAGGGTGACCGACAAGGATTACCAGCTACAAACCGGTGGGCCATACTTGATTAAGCTCGGGAAACGCAAGTTTCTCAACCTTTCTATCGAAGATTAAGTATAGTTAATAATAAACTCATTGACGGCAGGAAGCTTGGCGCTAATGTCCGCCGCCCTGACGAGCTGGGGTCGGTCTGAAAAGGCTGTATCCACTGCAAAAAGGTAGTTTAAATATAGGTGTTGACGGAGCGAGTTTGCTCGCTATTGTTCGCCGCCCTCGACGAGACGA
>NZ_RCFQ01000057.1 GCF_003665155.1 Mariprofundus sp. EBB-1
TACAGTACCATCGGCGCACAATCCGGCAGGACAGCCGGATTGGACGAGCTTTAGCACGCCTGAAAGGTGAGGGCCATGGATGGCCCGAATCCAAAGAGCTTAGCTATCAAAACAAACGTGCCGACAATCCCTGAATTCCGGGCACAAAAAAAGCCCCACTGGAGATTTCTCTCAACAGTGGGGCTCTACGTAAAATTCCTGGCATCGACCTACTCTCCCGTAGCGAACGCTACAGTACCATCGGCGCAAAAGAGCTTAGCTTCTGAGTTCGGGATGGGATCAGGCGTTACCTCTTCGCTATGGACACCAGGAAACTGGTGCGACCGAATGTATTCTCTTTCAAGAACTCATCCAATCACTAGCTAATATTTTGTGATAATCGTATAAGACATTCCAATGACTTAACGTTGCATGGTTAAGCCTCACGGGCAATTAGTACTGGTCAGCTCCATGTATTGCTACACTTCCACACCCAGCCTATCAACGTGGTAGTCTTCCACGGCCCTTTAGGGAGCTTAAAGCTCCGGGAGAATTCATCTCGAGGCTGGCTTCCCGCTTAGATGCCTTCAGCGGTTATCCATTCCAAACGTAGCTACCCTGCAATGCTCTTGGCAGAACAACAGGAACACCAGAGGTTTGTCCATCCCGGTCCTCTCGTACTAAGGACAGATCCTCTCAATTCTCCAACGCCCACGGTAGATAGGGACCGAACTGTCTCACGACGTTCTAAACCCAGCTCACGTACCACTTTAATCGGCGAACAGCCGAACCCTTGGGACCTGCTCCAGCCCCAGGATGTGATGAGCCGACATCGAGGTGCCAAACCGCGCCGTCGATATGAACTCTTGGGCGCGATCAGCCTGTTATCCCCGGCGTACCTTTTATCCGTTGAGCGACGGCACTTCCACTTGCTACCGCCGGATCACTAGAACCGAATTTCTTCCCTGCTCGACTTGTCAGTCTCGCAGTCAGTCTCACTTATACTCTTGCGCTCAATGGTTGATTTCCGACCAACCTGAGTGAAACTTCGCGCGCCTCCGTTACTCTTTAGGAGGCGACCGCCCCAGTCAAACTACCCACCAGACAATGTCCCAGACCCGGATAACGGGCCTTGGTTAGAACCCAAGCATATTCAGGGTGGTATCTCAAAGATGGCTCAATATGAACTAGCGTCCATATATCAAAGCCTCCCACCTATTCTGCACAAAATATACCTAGATCCAATGTCAAGCTGTAGTAAAGGTGCACGGGGTCTTTCCGTCTAGCCGCGGGAATGCTGCATCTTCACAGCAAGTTCAATTTCGCTGAGTCTCTGGTTGAGACAGTGGGGAAGTCGTTACGCCATTCGTGCAGGTCGGAACTTACCCGACAAGGAATTTCGCTACCTTAGGACCGTTATAGTTACGGCCGCCGTTTACTGGGGCTTCGATTCAGAGCTTCGCGTCAAGCGCTAACCCCACCTCTTAACCTTCCAGCACCGGGCAGGCGTCACACCCTATACATCGCCTTACGGCTTAGCAGAGTGCTATGTTTTTAGTAAACAGTCGCTACCCCCTGGTCACTGCAACCTTCTTCTGCTCCACGGGCAAGCCGCTTCACATAAAAAAGGCACCCCTTCTCCCGAAGTTACGGGGCCAATTTGCCGAGTTCCTTAACCAGAGTTATCTCAAGCACCTTAGGCTTCTCGCCTCGCCTACCTGTGTCGGTTTACGGTACGGTCAATCTTAGACTGAAGCTTAGAGGATTTTCTTGGAAGCATAGGATCACTGAGTTCGTTCGAACCGAAGTAAGAACACCACGTAACATCTCAGCCAAAGAGAGTCCGGATTTACCAAAACTCTCGGCCTACATGCTTGTACCAGGACAACCAAACGCCTGGATCAGCTACCTTTCTCCGTCCCCCCATCGCATCTAAAATCGGTACAGGAATATTAACCTGTTTCCCATCGACTACGCATTTCTGCCTCGCCTTAGGGGCCGACTAACCCTGCCCTGATTAGCATGGTGCAGGAAACCTTGGGCTTTCGGTGAACGGGTTTTTCACCCGTTTTATCGCTACTTATGCCAACATTCTCACTTCTGATACCTCCACGACTCCTTACAGTATCGCTTCGCAGGCTTACAGAACGCTCTCCTACCGTGCATAAATGCACCCGTAGCTTCGGTGGTATGTTTAGCCCCGTTATATCTTCCGCGCAGACCGACTCGACCAGTGAGCTATTACGCTTTCTTTAAAGGATAGCTGCTTCTAAGCTAACCTCCTGGCTGTTATTGCCTTTCCACTTCGTTTTCCACTTAACATACACTTTGGGACCTTAGCTGACGGTCTGGGTTGTATCCCTCTTGACCATGGACGTTAGCATCCAAGGTCTGTCTCCCATGATTGTACTCACCGGTATTCGGAGTTTGGTTAGGTTTGGTAAGTCGCGAGACCCCCTAGCCCATCCAGTGCTCTACCCCCGGTGGTAATACATGAGGCGCTACCTAAATAGCTTTCGGAGAGAACCAGCTATTGCCAGGCTTGATTGGCCTTTCACCCCTATTCACAAGTCATCCCCATTGTCTTCAGCCAATGTGGGTTCGGTCCTCCACGATGTCTTACCATCGCTTCAACCTGCTCATAAATAGCTCGCCTGGCTTCGGGTCTATGCCCAGTGACTATGGTCGCCCTATTAAGACTCGCTTTCGCTACGGCTCCTGCTGATGCATTAACCTTGCCACTGAGCCATAAGTCGTTGGCCCATTATACAAAAGGTACGCGGTCACACGGTCCGAAGACATCGTGCTTCCACTGCTTGTAGGTCCATGGTTTCAGGTCTATTTCACTCCCCTCAACGGGGTACTTTTCACCTTTCCCTCACGGTACTGGTTCACTATCGGTCGCTGAGACGTATTTAGGCTTGGAGAGTGGTCTCCCCAGATTCAGACAAGGTTTCACGTGTCCCGTCCTACTCAGGATACTACTAGGTTAGTTTAAAATTTCGATTACGGGGCTATCACCCACTATGGCCACACTTTCCAGAGTGTTTATCTATTTCTCACTATACCATGTTGTAGTCCTACAACCCCGGTAAGTAAACTTACCGGTTTGGCCTGTTCCCGTTTCGCTCGCCGCTACTCAGGGAATCTCTTTTGATTTCTATTCCTGCAGGTACTAAGATGTTTCAATTCCCCACGTTCGCTCCATACATCCTATGTATTCAGATGCAGGTGACAGTCGAAACTGCCGGGTTTCCCCATTCAGATATTTCCGGATCAAAGCCTACTTACCGGCTCCCCGAAACTTTTCGCAGGTAGTCACGTCTTTCATCGCCGCTCAGCGCCAAGGCATCCCCCATGGACCCTTATTCACTTAACCAATGCAACATTAAAGCATCGGAATGTCTTACATCATATACTGTGAACAACAATATATGATCGGCTTGATGCTACTATGAGGAGCGATCCCCAATGCATCAAACCTGTTTAACAAAATAAGATAATTCTTATCTTGCCAACTGATTATCACAAAATACCAACTTGTAAAGAACAACAACTGTTATATTAGACTGTATAGTCACACCAAAAACTGGTGGAGGATAGCGGGATCGAACCGCTGACCTCCTGCGTGCAAGGCAGGCGCTCTCCCAGCTGAGCTAATCCCCCAGTTTGGACGGTATGACTTACTATCCTCTTGGACGCGTAGGTTTTGACTAGCTTGCGACCAAGATATGGTGGGCTCGGGTGGATTCGAACCACCGACCTCACGCTTATCAGGCGTGCGCTCTAACCAACTGAGCTACGAGCCCGTTGTTATTGCGGAATTCAGGAGAATCCAATCATTACAATCTAATCTTTACGATTAAATCATTACAATCGGCCTCTTCAACCAAATTCCTTAGTGATTTCTATCTGAACTGTGAATGCGCCGGATCTCGACCTTGGGATATATTCCCTAAAAGGAGGTGATCCATCCGCACCTTCCGGTACGGATACCTTGTTACGACTTCACCCCAGTTACCGACCACACCGTAGACGCCTGCCTCCCCGAAAGGTTAGCCCGGCGGCTTCTGGTGCAACCAATTCCCATGGTGTGACGGGCGGTGTGTACAAGGCCCGGGAACGTATTCACCGCGGCATGCTGATCCGCGATTACTAGCGATTCCAACTTCATGAAGTCGAGTTGCAGACTTCAATCCGAACTGAGACAGATTTTCGAGATTAGCTCCACCTCGCGGTATTGCGGCTCGCTGTATCTGCCATTGTAGCACGTGTGTAGCCCTGGACATAAGGGCCATGATGACTTGACGTCGTCCCCACCTTCCTCCGGTTTGTCACCGGCAGTCTCGCTAGAGTGCCCAACTTAATGATGGCAACTAACAATAGGGGTTGCGCTCGTTGCGGGACTTAACCCAACATCTCACGACACGAGCTGACGACAGCCATGCAGCACCTGTCACTTAGCTCCCGAAGGCACTACTCTATCTCTAAAGTATTCTAAGGATGTCAAACCCAGGTAAGGTTCTTCGCGTTGCGTCGAATTAAACCACATGCTCCACCGCTTGTGCGGGCCCCCGTCAATTCCTTTGAGTTTTAATCTTGCGACCGTACTCCCCAGGCGGTCAACTTATCGCGTTAGCTTCGCCACTGCAGGGGTCGATACCCGCAACGGCTAGTTGACATCGTTTAGGGCGTGGACTACCAGGGTATCTAATCCTGTTTGCTACCCACGCTTTCGATCCTCAGTGTCAGTATTGGTCCAGTAAGCCGCCTTCGCCTCAGGTGTTCCTCCGTATATCTACGCATTTCACTGCTACACACGGAATTCCGCTTACCCCTCCCAAACTCTAGCCTGCCAGTATCGGATGCAGTTCCGGGGTTGAGCCCCGGGATTTCACATCCGACTTAACAAACCACCTACGATCTCTTTACGCCCAGTAAATCCGAACAACGCTTGCACCTTTCGTATTACCGCGGCTGCTGGCACGAAATTAGCCGGTGCTTCTTCTAAAGGTACCGTCAAATCAGCGCAATATTAGTACGCTTCTCTTCTTCCCAATTGAAAGCGGTTTACAACCCGAAGGCCTTCTTCCCGCACGCGGCGTCGCTGCATCAGGGTTTCCCCCATTGTGCAATATTCCCCACTGCTGCCTTCCGTAGAAGTCTGGACCGTGTCTCAGTTCCAGTGTGACTGATCATCCTCTCAAACCAGTTACAGATCATCGCCTTGGTAGGCCTTTACCCCACCAACTAGCTAATCTGACGCGGACTCATCTATCAGCGCAAGGCCCCGAAAGGTCCCCTGCTTTCCTCCGTAGAGATTATGCGGTATTAGCTACAGTTTCCTGTAGTTGTCCCCCACTAATAGGCAGATATCCACGCGTTACTCACCCGTGCGCCACTCGTCAGCTCCCGAAGGACTGTTACCGTTCGACTTGCATGTGTTAGGCACGCCGCCAGCGTTCGTTCTGAGCCAGGATCAAACTCTCCAAAGAAAGTTGATACTTAGTTTTACTTAATCCCGACATTGGTCACATAGACCAAACTCAAATATATAAACGTTAACGTTTAA
>NZ_RCFQ01000058.1 GCF_003665155.1 Mariprofundus sp. EBB-1
CTGCCAAATCAGGCACCTGGCTTTTATTTCACTGGAACGTGACTCACCCGCGCCATAAGTTTTTTCAGAGACAGTTGAATGGGCTCCGGTTTTTCGGGGCCTTTTTCTCTTTATTGATCTGAAATATCTTCACATTTTTTCTGGTCATGGCCGTGAATTAAATCGTACTCTGCTTTGAATGCTTTGGCATGCGACTCAAAATATTCGATAATGCAATCAGCATCACCAATTTTATCTCTCCACTTTTCCAGAAAACTGTGTCTGCCCATCACATGATAACTATCCCCATGCCATGTGTGCATAAACCCAATCAACGGAACCTGATTGTAATCATTGCGCGGTATTCGCCCTCTCACATGGTGGCAATGCATATTATATGGCCCAATTCCCCGCTCAGCGACCATACCAGTGATGATGCACGGCTGCTCTCCTAACCAAGCGCTGTAATGATCATCCACTACATCATTGCGCCGTACTTTTGGTTTTTTATAGGCTTTGCGTTTGGGTGGCTCATAGGGTTTTGCTTGCGGAAATACGATCGCTTTGCGCTCTGTTTTTTCCCAATCAATGGGTTTTCGGGTAATGCCTGTGCGTTTAATCGGTTTGCGCGCGCTTGTAGTAAAATCACCCGGCTTATTTTTAATGGGTGAACGGGCAATAGGTGTATTACGCGCGATAGGCTTTTGCCGTTTACGCTCAGGGAACTTGATCTCTTTTTGAGGAGTCGCATCAGCACGCAACTGATCCAGCAGCTCAACCAGACAAACAGATGCATCAGATTCGAAATCTTTTACTTCATACTCATCCTGCTTTTTAACACGAAAATCACGAGAGATTACACCTTCAACATCATCCATAGACGATTCTTGCGCAATGATTTTACCATTTTTCAACACCATATACCGTGAACTCATTCCATCCCCATATGCATCAGTTATACAAGCAGGCGCACATCATCCATAAAAGAGAGCATGAATCGAGCCTGTAAATAACAAAATGACTTAGAATGAAACTACTGTGCAAGCACATTGAAAAAATATGCTCTCTGAAACTCAGGAAGACACCATAGAGAGCTAATCCCCCTTCCTTGTCTCTTCAGACACCGATGAAAGGGCCACGGTTCCGGGGCCATCTTTTTATCCCCAAAAGACTTTGTGATTCAAGTTAAGAGTTAATATTCGTTATTATTTTTTAATTGCTAAAAGAGCTTGTTGCATATCTTCCTGGGTTTTGATGGCTGCGACATTCGCTTCGACAGATCTCTGATTAACACTCATCTGCACCATATCCTGGGCTGGGTCAGTGGTAGAGATCGATTCACCCTTGGTATTCTGCATAGCAGCACGGGCTTCCGGGCTGATATTCAATTGATCACCTGATTGCACTGCCCTACTAGCCTTAAAATCATTGCTATTCACATTGGCAATATTATTGGCTGAGACCTCTTGCGTTTTAGAGGCGTTGTTGATGGCTGCAATGTTTGCATTTACCTGCATGCACGCTCCTGTTCACTACATTAAATAATATATCGGAAAAATAACGATCAACTTAAATTCAAGATTCAATCCCTAATACCGAAATTTGCGGGTTGGGTGTGTCGTCCATCTCCGCACAAAACCCAATAACCAAAGCCTGGCATTGTTAATATTTGCTTCAAACAACCAGCCAATCCAACTCTTCCGATCTCTTGCAAACTTGAACAAAAATTCACCTTTATGGCAGCGATGCGTAATGTGCCTGCCATACTTGTCCCGGAATATGATGACGATTAGCTCGCGGCATGGCTCCTCCCTTAGAAGCACCTTTTTCATATCAAAAAGATGTTTCTAAGCTCTTACCTCTACCATTTATAGACCATTCATCCTTTAATTTCAACACTTTACCTTCGTGCGACTAGACCTAAATACTGTCACCTTTATTCTATCGCTTAGAAATAATATTCTGATTCATGCTCGTTACTGTTAACTTTGAATATGAAACGTCGACAGCTTCACATGCCTTTTGCCTTGTATCATATGAAACAGGAAACAATGAAAGGTTCTCAACCACTAACAACCTTAGTGTATTTAGTGCTAAAAAATTATTTTGAATCGAACTGTTTGCTTCTTTAACTCTGTTTAAAGGGAAACTCCCTCCATGATCTAATTGTAAAGCAACATCAACTAGATTATAGGATGGAATATCATTGTCTTTTAATAGTCTTTGATATGTCACAGAAAGATCAGGAGAGCCTACTGCACCAGAAATTCTTTTAACTATGCCGTATGTGACCACACGCCCCATACCAACAATTGTTTCTTTTGCGCGCTTTCGAATATCATCTAAATGCATCGATGGATGATGTACTTTAATAATGTTCATATAGTCTTCTAAAATTAAAGTTTCATTTTCTCTCAATAAGTTATACATCGATGCTAAAGACCGAAGGCCTAATCTGTAACATGAGTTAGCAATTTCATATTTTTGCTCAGCATGAATTGACCCCGGAAAGTTTTTTAGCACTTGCCCTAAAATCTGGAGTGTTTTTAAAGCACCATTTAATTTTATAGCAGGATCAGTCATCTGGTTTTTATCGTTCTCAGTAAGCTCGTAATTTAAAGTATCTCGTTGTTCATCTTCATCTATGTTTGCGAGTAGTTTTTTCCTGTTTTCTCTATGATCGGAATCTTCATAAGAGATATCTAATACAGCATGATCAAGTTCATTAAGAAAGACTACGTCTGCATCAATCGATGCTGGTTGAACATCAGGGAAATGCTGTTCCGCGGCATTAATCAATTCTTGAATGATTATAGGATGTTTTGACAAATGCGCTAAAAATAGAAGTATATTTGAGTATTCTTCATTATATAGATGTTGGCATAAAAATGCGATTCTATGCTGAATACTCTCCTCATCTATATGATCTTGCATATAGTAAGCTGTAAAATAGTAATACAAATATTTTTGAGCAAAATGATAGTTGCCATCTGTAGCAATAAAAATCTGTTTCTCGATTAAACTTGAACTAATATCTTTCCAAGAACGTTCAATATCAAAGTTATTTTGATGAGCGAAGTGAAAGTCTTGATATGCTCTTTCATCTAATATTTTAACCTCATTTTCGAAAAAATGATAAGAAAGATGGGCTAAATATGTCTCGAGAATATTATATTCAACGTTGGATTTCCCTTGAGACAAAGCTGTTTTAATAAAAATCTCATAGTAATACCCTTGAGTGCTTGCCCTAGTGTCAATCTGGGTTGCAGTTTCAGATGCTTGCAATACTGAGAGAACATAAATGGGATATGATGGAACAAAGTTTTTTCCGAGAAGGTCTGTTATCGTTGTTTCCATAAAGTTTAAGCGGTGTGCAAAAGCATTCTTATCTTCTGGTTCACCATCAAGTAGCAACCAATTTTCAATCAATCGATTTCGTCGTTGGCGATTAAATTGAAGTATATTTACATTGCTAAAGTCTTTTTCAAGGCCTCCACCTTCGGCATTCACAATTTCATTAATTGCCAAGGCTAGATTTTGTGCGAACAAAAAAGTGTAGGAGGAAAATTTTGATGCACGATCAAGAAACTCTTTTCTTCTTTCTTTAGTAAGGTTTAATTTATGATAGTCATCTACGATGATTACTCTTTTCCCTACATCTAAGCAT
>NZ_RCFQ01000059.1 GCF_003665155.1 Mariprofundus sp. EBB-1
CAGTTCACCTTGATCTACCTGTAACCTGTCATCTAATACGGCAAGTCTGCGCTCCATTGCACTGATATTGTCTTGCCAAGCTTGGTATTCCTGCTGCTCCACTTCTAGCAAGCCAACAGCCTTGATAATCAAGCTGGGGCTTTCCTGCGCCTTGGCCAACAGCGCATCATATTTTCGTTGGGCTTTTTTCAGTGCGCTTTCAGTTTCGCGAACATATCCGGCCTCAGTGCTTCGGCTGCCATGCTTCCACCAGTAAGCTAACTTCTTGCCAAGATTACCAAAAGATAAGGGTGTATCCATTACTTGCATGTAGTGCCGGTGACGCCGTTCAGCTTTGAGTTTTACCTGTTGAGCATGGGTGATAGCTGCCTGACCTGCTTTGCCACGCTTTGTATCCGGTACTAATTGCCGGATGATTTGCTCTTGCGAGTGCATGGCCGGTTTGGCCTCGCGTAGCTTGTTCAGCTCATCCCTGACAAATGTCTGTTCATCCAGCAATGCGGCATGGTGTGATTCAAGCGTATCTCTGCAAACTCTGGCCATATCCACCAATATGGGCTGATTGCTTTGGACAATCTGCTCCCAGCGTTTGAACCGTTCATTTTTATGACCTGTACGTTTCTGCTGGTGCCATGACTTAGCGCCCACCTTTGGCTGTGGTGTAAGAGTAATGTCCTGATCTGCATAGCTGCGGCAATCAATGCGTGCTGGAGCATTAGCATCTGCCAATGCTTGATTGCACATCGCCTCCCATGACTGACGGATTGCCAGCAATCGTTCACTCGATGCTGCGCCGCACTTCTGGCGACCGCGAGTGGAAGCCTGCCATGCACGGTCTTTGACACAGCCGCCTTTCTCCGGTTGTTTTTTGTTGGCGCGTTTGAAGTAGTGCTTGCAGTCGCGTTCGATTCCATCGTCAATGCGTTCAGAGAATTGTAAATGTACATGTGGATTCATACCGCTATCACTGGCCTTTGCGTGGTGAATAGCAAAGGTAAACGCGTGATTGTGCCCGCATGCTTCCTCAGCCAATGATCTGGCCAGTTCAACTTGCTGGCTAGGGGGTAATTCTCTGGGGAGTGATACTTCCAGTTCACGGTATGCTGTACCGTTGGCACGCTCAAATTCATCAGATGCCTGCCAGAACAGAGCAGGATCAGCCATCGCCCATATCGGCATGTTGCCATGCTCGACATGCTCCACGCCTTGTTTCTTGTCATATTTACTGGAAGCGCATATGTAATTAAAATGCGGAGCAGCCTTGCCCTTTGCTCCAATTTTCAAACTCAAATGATATATAGCCACGTTGGCACCTCGTAAGGTGAAATAAGTGGTTCATATACAAATGAACTCGAAAGATTTTGGGGTTAAGGGGCTTGCCCCTTACGTCGCGTCGTTTCTCGTAGAGAAACGCCTAAGCGCGCCCTTTCGCAGGGGGCGCAATGAAACCACAACCTCATGCTGTGATACTTATCGGAAGTATTTTTGAAAACTTGAATGATGTAGACTTTAATGGGTAAGTTATCTTCTAAAGACTCTTATATTTTAACATCATGGTTGCTCAGATCCGATAAGCTGCAAAAATTGACAGGGCTTTCGCTTTCACTACTCACCCCGTCTTCAGCCATCCTTGGCACAACTATTTACCACGGGCATCCATGCCAAGGCGGGAAACTGACTCATGGACACCCAAGCCACGCTTCTCACATCCATAAACATGAGAACTCCGGGATTTCATGGGCGGACTGGACGAGACGAAAGCCGATATTGTTGTTGCGATTATCGGTGGAGTTCCTGTTGCGGTTAGCCGAACGCATATTATTCGGATTATTGTTCCAGGAGCCGCCGCGCAAAACACGCTTACCCTCCGGCCTGTTCCCTCTGCTTGAAAATGATTGATGAAAAGATCGCATTGCGCAAGCCTTCCGTTTCTCCATGTTTGGCATGTCCTATCCAGCTATGTACTGAGGCGGTAATCTCAACAAAATTCATCCGCCCCTCACCATAAGCATCTGCCATAGCTCGCATCTTTCGGGCGTAGCGAAAGCCATTATCATTACGAAGCCATCTGCGCGTTCGTGAAACCTTATAGCCCAATACATCCACTTTCTCATCTGTTCGAAATATGTGTGCTTTCGTTGGGTGAATTTGTAATCGTAACTCGGCAAGCTTCATCTCAATCGCATCACGTAAAGCCCAAATCTCTGCCTTATCATTTCCGAGAAGTAGCATGTCATCAACATAACGAATATATGCTTTCACCCGCATTTTTTCTTTCAACCAATGATCAAAGTTATTCAGATAGAGATTGGCAAATATCTGACTGGTCAGATTACCAATCGGGATACCATGACGACGAGCATGCTGGGAAAATAGACCATCACCAGAAAAATAGCACGGTTCCGGTTTCACTTCTGGCGAGCCATCGACTATCAAATCAAGAAGTCTGAGTACCTGTTTGTCCTTAATATTGGTTGCTAGTTGTGATTTGAGTATGTGATGATCAATAGATGGAAAGTAACGCCGAATATCAAGCTTAAGTACATAAAGGTAATTCTGGGCATACGCTTGATAACGATCTACAGCTCTGTGACCCCCCTTTCCTTTACGGCAGGCATAGCTGTCATAGATAAATGAGCGATCAAAAATAGGCTCCAGCACATTCATCAACGCATGATGCACCACTCGATCCCGAAAGGGTGCTGCCGAAATCACACGCGGCTTTCGATCTCTAATCATAAACTGACGATAATCACCGGGCAGATATGAGCCATCCATCAACGATTGCTGCAGTGCAAAAAGCTCAACCTCCAGATTCAGTGAAAAATCCGCAACCTGTGGACGATCTCGTTTACCTTTCCGCGCCTTGCAATATCCCTGATAAAGATTGGCAAAGCTGGTGATTTCAGGCCAGAGAGCGCCGACTCTTTTCATGCTTTACCCACCCACCAATTTGATTGCCTAACTCCACCATTAACTTTGCACCATGCTCATAACTTTTATGAGAAACTGCATTCAGTTCCATTGCCAAGCGCCATAAATGTCGAACTACTGACAGTTTTCGATTGGCTTCATCCAGAAGGCTTTTCTTGCGATGCTGATAGGCTGCTGCGATAAGATTTTCCAACACGGATAGTAGATTGGATTCCATCTTTTCACCCAAAGTATAGCGTCGATTGCGAGGAAACTTATCCAGTTGTGGCACTAACCACAAAAGTAGTTGATGACAACTTTCAACCGCTTGCGGTGTACTATCCTTAATCACACTGTCTCCTTAAAAAATTCGAACGCCTTCGGCGTGCCCCTCCCCAACCCTCCCCAGTGGGGAGGGAGAGAAATATGCGTTGCATATTTCGAAAAGGGTCAAAGTACATAGGAAAAAGTGAAATTAGTCCTGGACGAGACGAAAGCCGAAACTGAAGATGCGAGAATCGGGGGAGTTCCTGTCGCGGTTAGC
>NZ_RCFQ01000006.1 GCF_003665155.1 Mariprofundus sp. EBB-1
TTTTGTTAATTTGAACGAGCTAAGCTCGCCCCGAAGGGGTGAAGGGTAGGAGCTCTGAAAACAAAGCTGCAGGACGCAAGCTTTGAACGAGCTAAGCTCGGCCCGCAGGGTGAAGGGCAGGATGCCCTGAGTAATCCATCTCTCTCGACTAGTACCCCCCCCCCAACATCATCCTCTTACGTGCAATCGACAAACACCTTAAGGGAGAAAGACATGAGATTAACATCCCATATATCAATAGCACTTTCTTTTCATTCCCGCCCGGCTATCCTGCCCACATGAAGCGCATTAACCTGCTTACCCACTCCCTGCTGATCATCGCTGTCGGTTTTTTCATCACCGCCTGCGAACAGCAACAAGCCGAACAGATTGAATGGCAACTTCCTCTAGCTGCCCCTGAAGATCCTCATGGCAGCAAAAATCAGGTAAACACCATTCCTGATTGGGCTGTTGCCCGCCAGGGAGAGGCTGAAGTTGTCTGGCTAGAGAAAAACACCACACAAAGATTCACCACAAAATTAGCTTTGGGTGGTAGCTCCCATCTCAAAAACTGGGATATACAGCTGTTGGGACTAGCTTCCGGCCTCAGGGTGCAAAATAGTGCTTTCATCAACGATGAAAATGTGGACAATGCCGCCGCTCTCGTAGAGTTACGCCGGGATGGAGAACTTATCTATCGCGGTTGGTTATATGAGCAATTTCCCGAATTATTCGGCATGGATAATCCGGAGTGGAAAGTATGGTTGAAAGGCATTACTCTTCGGCCCGCTGAAAAAGAAGAATAACAACACAGGCTCCCTTAGCTCAGCTGGATAGAGCATCTGACTACGAATCAGAAGGCCGGGCGTTCGAATCGCTCAGGGAGCGCCATATTCAAAAGGACTCACAGAAATGTGGGTCCTTTTTTATTTTGGCACAATTTACAGCCTCACATCAAAACACCTTATCGGCCTATTCCTTTCAGCACGGATCATCTGCCCTCATGCCCGGTCAGTTTCGTAAAAACAGGAAAGCACTATCGACCTACGAAGTCGTAGTAGTTATCATTGGACAGACATCAGATACATATTATAAGTCATAACATTGGATATCACATGAATAACAACGCAGCGCCGGAAAATAAAAAAATTACATCTGCTCCCCATCAATGGCATCAACTCATCAACCTCAAGCTGGCAGCGCTCGGACAACCCACCTGCTGTCTCGATGATGGTGATTACTCGTACCTGACCATTGCAGACAGTCTACTTAAACGGTACGCACAACAACGACGCTTATTATCCGCTTACCGTTGCCCTGCCGACCAGCGCATTCAAAACTTTCTTAACAACTATCTATCTGAAAATGATGTGGATCAACAAATCGAACTGCCCGGTACAACCTTTATACTTGATCAAGCAGGCATGGCCCGGGAGGCATCCCTGCCACTGAATAATACGCATTTCCATTCTGAGCTGCTCGACTCCTATCGCCTGATACAAGGCGTGCTACACAACCCGAAAAATGACCGTCGCACCACCAAAGGTGTGTTTCATATCGCCGCTGGCGGATTGCCTGTACCCGCAGATAAACTCGAAGTACCCGTCACCACCTACGCCGCTCTGCTCAATGAAGCGCTGAATCCACCGCGTGATCTACTACAACTACCAGCTACCAGTGAAGAACCTGAGAAAGCAGAACTATGGGTTTCACTACTATTGCGGCCAACTGTGCGACCGGGTGTTCCTGGTGCTGTCGGTGTGGCAGGCCTCCTCTCCAACAAAAGCATGGAAATACGCATGTTCGCTCCTGGAGGACTGGTCTCAAACCTCGATTTTGTGGAATCGATATTCGGCAATGCCGGTGATCCATTCCTACCTGAAAATGATGCAGCCCTTGATATTGAACACTGGACTGGGCAGAGCGGCTGCATCATTCTCGCTCCGCATTTGATTCACTTAAAGAAAAAAGCCCTGGGGCTACCGTACATTGATGATGCTACAGAACGCCAGGTTCGCGATGGCATGTACTGGCAGAATAAAGATGAATGCTACAACGATGGCAATGCATTTAAATTGGTCTGCCGGGATAAACGCGGTGTCATCGTCACCGTTATTGCCGACAACTATTTCGGCTATAGCAAAAAAGAGATCAAGTCCCAGATTAGCTATTCAGCCAATATCTTCGGCGGTTGTGAGGAAGAACATGCCGGAGGAGCACTGGCTTTCCCGCGTTACAATCTTGGTGAAGTATATATCCCTCGCACCCGAGATATGCTGAAAAACCACAATTATTCAGACCTGCGTCATCGACTTGCTGACAAGATTGAACTCAAAGAAGAGGGGTATGCTATTGACCGGCAATACCCTGACATTATTTATTTGCCTGAAGACGCACAAATCAGCTTGCATAATATGCAGGTATGCTGGCAGGGAACGAATGAACGCTCCCGAATCAAGCTAAGGGCTACTAATACATTCATCTACCCCAGCGGCTTCCGGGTACACATGGAACGCCATCCCGATGCACCAAGCTGGCATCTGATCGGCACATTGGGTGAAGGCACCTTCTGCCATAAACCCAGCACCGTGTCCGGTGGTGGTAAATCGGAAATTTCCAAATCCATTGCTGGTGCAGTCATTTCCGGACCAACCTACGTCGATAACTTCGAACAGGACCTTCAACAGGTTCGAGTGATTTTCGAACGCGATTATTCCAATCGCTTCCGCCATCCGGAGAATCAGCCTGCAGATCAGCGCAACCTGCTCAGCAGAGAACGCAGCCTCGGATCTGTCATCACCCTGCTAACCCCTTCAAACAGCGACTATTCCGATGCATACAACCAATGGCTGGAGACTATTCCACACCATATTCTGGCACTCGCTTTTATGATCAAACGTTTCTACAGAAGCGCCTGGGGTGATAACTGGCATGAACATTTTTCTGTTGATACCGTCAACGGCAAACCCGGCAATGAATTGAGATATCACGGCCGCAAGCTGTTAGCCAGCTATCTGCGCGTAGGTTTTGGCGAGGATGGTAGCTGGCGTCTGTTCAAGCTGCGTCAGGATTTTGTTGCGTCGGACAAATTACAGATGGAAGATGACATTAGCGCATCTATCGTCATTCCCACCTCATATGTAAGCGGACTGAGTCCTGAATATCATCATCCCTGTATCAAGTTGGTGGATAACTGCGAAAACAAACTATTCCAACGTCCTGATGAAGCGATCAACCGTGGTGCAGATGCGCAGACGGAAAGCGACCTTTCCAGTGGAAACAGTTTTATTTCCAATTTCGCTCCGTTGCAAAAAAATGATGCTCAGGAACTCATTGATGATGTCATGCATTTTGAAGCGTTCACCCAACCAATGCAGTCGCTCATAAAGCAAGCATCGGACATGCGTGATCCACTCTATTTTGTCTCTTCCGCCCATCCACGCATCGTTAATGGAGAACCCACCCTCAATGTACGCTACCTGCAAGATCGCCCTGACCTTACAGATCCTCAAGCCAGTTATCTGGCTGAAATAAGCACACGCCTGAAACGTGGACTTGAACCGGAGCAGCCGGTTCATTTCCCGGTCAACGCTGTCTTAACCGGCCGCCGTAATAATCCACCTGAGCCGGGCGTCAGATCGCTAGCCGTTTACAACCCGATCCACTATCAGGAACTACCTGAACTATTTATGGATTTCATCTGTAGCCTGACCGGAAAATCACCATCAACAACAGGAGCCGGCTCTGAGGGCGCGCTAACCAAAGGCCCGTTCAATGCCTTGTCAGCCACGGCTGATCTCAATAATGCATTGGTATCCTTTATCCTGTGTGGGTACAACGGATTCTCCACAGCGGCCGGATTTATCGGTAAAAATCGGCGTATTGATCACGACATCAGCATGCTCATACCTGAAATATGGTGCCGACTGCCAGCCGAACTGCAAGATCCCACCGAATTGATCAAACGCGGGTACCTGAAAAAAATGAAGGATTTTGAATATCAGGGTACTACCGTTTGCGCCAGCAGGCTTGGCTACCGAATGACAAAGCGCTTCGCACGCAATCAATTTGGTAAACTGTTTGATACACCTGTCGCGCTATTCGACAAAGCGATGTTAAAGCCTGAATCGCAGGACATGCATGCCTTTGTGGATGGCATCAACAATATTTGCCAGGCCCAGCAGCGTGTAGCGCTTGATTATTTTACAGACGGTTCCATCCACGATGCCTGCCCACCACTGAAAGCACTACTGCATATCATGGCATACGGACACGTTGATCATAAACAGATAGACGATCCATCCATTCGACACATGTTCACGCGCGACTATCTGCTACAGAGTGACTGGTACAAAGAACGTCTACTCATCAAGCAATCCCGTGATACGCAGCTATGGCTTCAGCACAAGGCCTACCTCAACTCACAGATGCAAGCCCTCGATGAAGATGAGACTGATAGAAAGCTTCAGTTGGCAGAGCAGATCAGCGAAGCGGATGGTATGATCGAAAAGGTGAAAAGCCTGACCTATCTGGAACGCCTGCACGGCACGCTCGGTGCAGACTGGATTCATCGCGATCTGTAATCATTGCTATAACCGGTAGCGATCAAGAGTGAAGGGTACGGGAGTAAATGTGCCTTTCATCTTTCTTACAGCGACATGATTATAATCGCAACCTGATCCTCAGTATCAGATTTTTTTCGTCAGCAGGAACTGCGAATCAGATCAGGCACTAAGTGATTGATTTCATGCCTCACAGCACTAGGCGGCTCCCTTCTCTGTACCATTCCACTATCCTGTGAAATGGTATCTTCAGAGAGCTGTGTTTGGCAGGAGCCAATAAACCCACATCTCCCTAACTCTTTCCTTCGCCCTCATAGAGCCATTTTCTGGCAGCATTCATGCCTCTAAATACACTGACATTGCCATGCTCATGACTGATATAGGCTTGAAATATTTTTGAACGACCAAAAATCAGGGGATCCGGAGCAATAATCGCTCGTCTGGAAACTCTGCCCCAAGGACTTCTATCAACCAGACCAATCACATTCGCCACTATATGGTCCACACTCACTTCACCGATACAGTCCATCAACTCAAACATATCAGGATTGAATTTCGGATCACTTCTCAATTCGTTTTGATGAGCTATGATCTCAGCATTTGTTACATGGCCGGTAAACGTTGAAAATACTGTTTGTTGACCCAAATCTATAGTATATGAAATAGTCACCACTCCCTCCGCAAAATGCCTTCAATCAATTCACTAAGTATACTGCAACGAAAAAAACAAAACAGGGCTAGTGCCTGATCGTTTTGATCATTGCAATCAGTTTAGATTTTTACCTTATCTCTTGTACGAAAGACACAATGATCCCTTAAATAGCCTCCTCTGAGCATATATAAATTAGTGCGTGTAATAAACATATGAACCTGCGAGATCTTCTTCTTTAGCCCGCGGTAGCGTATTTTCTTGAACCCAAATTGCTGTTTGATCACACGGAATACATGTTCAACCCGAGCCCTAATGGAAGATTGTTTTCGGTTTCGCTTTTTCTGACTCGCTGATAAATTCTTCTTGGGTTTACATTTGTCATTCACACAGTAACGCAAACAACCTTTTGCGCACCTCATTTGTAACTGTCACGGGTGTAACCTGCATCAACAAACACAACGACATCATCATGGCGTAGTAAATTGGGCAATTCATGTATATCTGCAATATTAGCACGGACACTACAGACCCAACACTCACATGATGACATGCATGCAGCTCAAAGGGTTCTACTCCCAAGGGTTATAATAAAACGATATATTTTTCTTTTGATAATCTAAGTAAAGCCAAAAAATTGCGATAATGCCCGCCACTGACAAAAGGACCAATAATAAAATGTATATTTCCTGATTATTCATCTTACCACTATAGCACAAAAAACCACCCATGGGGGTGGTATTTGCAATAAATCATTCTCGATGATTATAACATGGCCGAAGTAAATCCCATGACACCAACAATCACTGTCATAATCACGATGGTTTCTACATCACTACGCAGATCATGCCCTTCTTCATATTTTTTCAATTTCTTTATCATATTCAGCCTCCGTGTTGTTCCCTTGCAGCCAACTCTCGCGTCATGAAGCTCCACCTTATGTGACATGCATCACCCAGTACCAATACGCACGATATCCTTCACACAGACCAGACCAAGAGTGTGAACATCTCTCCCTATTTTTTTGGTTGTGCCTGTCACCTTTCATTCTATAATATATCCAATGGCAGAAAGGAGTATTCGATGCATACAATGATTGTTTATGTCCATGTGAAACAGGAATACCTGGAGGCATTCATTCAAGCTTGTAAGCTGAATCATGAAGCTTCCGTTCTAGAGTCAGGCAACCGACGTTTTGATGTGCTGCAATCTGATGAAGATTCCGCACGGCTTGTACTCTATGAGGCTTATGCCACCGCTACCGATGCTGCCGCACACAAAAATACTGCACACTATCGCCTATGGCGGGATACCGTGGCCGAGATGATGGTAGAGCCACGCCAGGGAACGCCTTATCAGGGACTTTTTCCAAACACGTGATTGAACGGTAGGAGCTTGTCATATGTATTTTGATCAAATTGATGAATCATCCCTGACTGAGGCAGTATCAAATGCTGCCGCACCCTATGACAGCCCTGTGGCTGTCATATTTCTATCAGAAAAGCATGCGGATAACGTCCCCGATCTAATCAAACGACTGAAAGCACTGAAAGTTCCATTTATTGGAGGTCTCTTCCCTGCCCTTATTCATGGTGAAAAGGCATACCACAGCGGTGCGATCATCAATGTATTCCCATCTGCACATGCCCCCATCGTTGTTACCGGATTGGATCAGGACAATTACACCGCCCCTGATTTAACTGAACTGCTGGAGGCAAACAGCAGTAGTCAGGCTACCGCAATTATTTTCATGGATGCCATGACTGTCAATAATACAGCACTGCTTTCCGATCTGTTTCACCATGTCGGCAACCGGTTACATTTTTTCGGCGGTGGAACCGGTTACAGCGACCTGCAACATCGCCCTTCCGTGTTTACCCGGGATGGTTTCATCAAAGATGCCGCCGTGATTGCCTTTACCGGATTAACCAGCACCATCGGTGTCCGCCACGGCTGGCAGCGTATCAGTGAAGAGCCCCTGATTGCCACGCGCAGCCATAAAAATACCGTATTTGAATTGAACTGGGAACCTGCTTTTGACATATATAAGGCATCGGTTCAGGAACATGGCCAAACCGATATCACCACCGGCGCTGATTTCCATGCCAAGGCCAGCCTGTTCCCGTTGGGCCTGTTCCGCGAGGGGCAGGAAGATGTGGTGCGTGACCCTATTGCCCTACAAGAGAGTGGGCATATCCAGTTTGTTTCCAGCGTGCCTGAAAATTCGGTGATGCATCTGCTGCATGGCAACAGCGCATCGCTTATTGAAGCTGCATCTATGGCTGTGGATGACTGTCAATGGGACAAACATAAGCAGGCATCCCACTGCCTGATCATCGACTGTTATTCGCGCACACTGGCTCTGGGCGATGCCTTTGACACAGAACTGCAAGCCGTAAGTCGCAGGCTGAAAGAACATGGTCAGCATTGCCTGCCGGAAGGTGCCGTGACACTCGGAGAGATCTCCTCTTATGGCGATGACTATCTTGAACTATTCAATAAAACAGTTGTGATCGGTCTATTGCATGACGGTCTATTGCATGAATAGAGCATCCACCAATGCGGCCATCATCAATGATGTGTTGGTATTGTACGAACTGTCACTGGCGATTGGCACGGCACTGGAGCCGCAGAAAAATTGTGAGGGGTTTCTCAATATTCTGCAGGCAAGGAAGAATATTCCACAGGTATCGGTCTGGGTTCGATCTGAACTACTGGCTGCAAATGCGGACTCAGCGCTTGCTTTGCTCTATGCAAACCCGAGAAGAAGCTGCACTGCTCCTGATATTCAGGATACCAAGCACCCGTTTGCCCGGGTTGTCAGCAATCAACGCCCCCTACTGATTGAAGTCGGCAGTTCCGAAGCAGATATACTCAGAGGCGAACGGACACTGACAGGCGGTATATTTATCATTTATCCGCTACCTCAGTTGGGTGTGTTGGAGCTCTATTCAGCATCGACGTCACTGTCACCAAAAGCCGTTAATCAGTTGAAAAGCGTGATCGATAAATTTGCCGTTTCACTTGCCGGATCGCTGTCACATGCGCGAATGCTGCAAGCTGAAGCGTTGCTGAAACAGAGTGAACAGAAATATCGCACGCTGGTTGAAAATTTACCGCAACGCTTCTTTATCAAGGACAAGGATTCCCAATATATCTCGTGCAGTAAAAATTATGCCGATGACCTGGGTACCTCCCCCGAAGCTCTGGTCGGCAGAAATGATTATGATTTTTTTCCAGCTCATATTGCCAAAGGATACCAACGCGATGACAAGCGTATTATGTCCAACGGCACAACAGAAGACATTGACGAAAGCATTGTGTTCGATGGTCAAGAACGCTTTATCCATACAGTAAAAGCGCCTGCCCGCGATGAGCACGGGCATATCAACGGCGTGCTCGGCATGTTCCTGGATGTGACTGAGCAGAAACAGGCCCGTGAACAGATAGCGCGGCTAGTGGCTTCGGTTGAACATGCCCAGGATGCCATCATCATTTCCGATCTGGATTCACGCATGCTCTATGTGAACCCGGCTTTTGAAACTATAACCGGATTTTCGGCCGAAGAGGCCGTGGGTCAGTACACCAAGATTCTGCGCAGCGGCAGGCATCCGCGTTCTTTTTATGTCGAGATGCTGGAAACAGTCAGGCAGGGCAATGTCTGGCGCGGCGAAATCATCATCAAGTGTAAGGATGGCAGCTTTCGTTACGTTGAGCGCAATGTTGCTCCGGTGCGCGATGAGTGTGGCAATATCATCTGCCAGGTTAACATCCAGCGCGATATCACTGAACACAAAAAGATGGAAGAGCAGCTGCTGCAGTCTCAGAAGATGGAGTCTCTGGGCACACTCGTTGGTGGCGTGGCGCATGAATTTAATAACGCACTCGCCGGTATGACAGGTCGGTTGTTTCTGCTCAAAAGTAAAACATCTGCCCTGCCATCAGCACGGAATGATATTGAGATGGTAGAGAAACTCTGCTTTCGTTCAGCCGACATGGTCAGACAGATGCTGGCATTTGCCAGAAAAAGTCCGCTGCAAAAGAAAGATCTTGATCTGACTGCTTTCGTCAAAGAAACCTTCAAACTGCATCGCTTGAGCATTCCCGAAAGTATTAACCTACAGACCTCATTTTCTCCCCAGCCCTTGCCGGTGCATGGTGATTCCATCCAAATTCAGCAGATTGTGATCAACCTGTTGAATAATGCGCGTGATGCGGTAGGTGGAAAAAAACATCCGGAAATCATTCTGAAAGTCAGCTCTTTTACACCCGACACAGCCTTCCTTGAAGCGCATCCGGAAGCTGGCGGCAAGCAATATGCGCATTTAATGGTCTCCGATAACGGTTGCGGTATTAGCGAAAAGAAACTGAAACATATTTTTGATCCATTTTATACCACCAAAGAGGTGGGAAAAGGCACCGGCCTTGGCTTGTCTATGGTGTACGGTGCCTGTGCGATGCATGGCGGTTTTGTCGATGTGGTTTCGTCGCAAGGAATCGGCAGCAGCATGCACGTCTATCTGCCGCTGCTGATGACTGAAGCCAAGAAACCATCCCTCACATCCAGGCAAACTGAAGCTGGTCATGGCGAAACGATTCTACTGGTCGATGATGAGAAAATACTCAGGAGTACGGGTAAAGCGGTGCTGGAAGCATTGGGTTATGTTGTGCTGGAAGCTGCCGATGGCATGCAGGCAGTCGAGATATTTGCGGCGCATCAGCATGAAATCAGGCTGGTACTGATGGATGTGGTCATGCCGAACATGGGCGGGGTTGAGTCGGCGGAGAAAATGCATCGCATCCGAAGCGATACACCGGTGATTTTCTGTACAGGTTATGACAAGAGCGATGTGCTGGCCAACAGCGGCATCCAAGATGAGATGGTGCTGAGTAAACCCTACAGCGTCGAGACCATCAGCCGGATAATGCGCGCCTGCCTCTCCGAAAGCGTATAAATGCAACGCTTCCTATCAGAGATGGAAAAGCCATTTTCTACCGATAAAACAGATAGAGATACAATCTCTGAAATGAACGAATAAAAACATCAATTCCAATGTTTTATTTCCTCTCTACCTCTCCCTTTCACGTTGCAGGAACATGATGCATTCACTGCAGAAGAATGCCCATTTAGATTCGTGAAGCACTTCTCCAGCCGCGTTTTTCTACTGTGCGAATATTTTCCACCATTTGTAAGGTTTCCAAATATGGCATCAACCGAATTAAGGCATCATCTGCGACATCACCCACAAACGGATCTATACGCAAAAGGTTTCCATAATTGCGTTTTAACTTCTCTGGAGAATCATCCAAAGCAATCACATGATTTAAATCTATGCCCTTACGTTTTACCTTTTTCAGATCTTTAATATAGATCGGTTCATAAGTGAATGTGTTCATCCGGGTAATGCACTGCTCTCGATGCCAGAGAAATTTAAGCTCATCAGGATCACCTATAATTTCAGAGACAACACAATGCGCATAATCAGATGTGGCTGAAGTCCAAACAGCCAGCTCAAAGCGCTGCTTACAAAACGCAATAAATGCATCTACATGCGGGCGCTTATACGCAAAATAATCTTCTATTGTGAAATCATGTGAGATGGGCAGACGCGTTTTGGAGGCATGAAATAGCGTTTCATCCAGATCAAGGATCAATAACTTTCTCATATCAAGGCCTCCGACGGAAAATTTATATGATCTACGCTAAATGATCCATTTCCTTGTGCCAGCCATAAAACAATCATTACGCACCTAAAATCTTGATAACGCGTCAAGAAAAGAAACAGGAAGCAACAAAATCAGTAAAAAAAACCGCGCAGCGCATATCATCATCTCAATGCATGCATCCCCATTCTATATGCTTACTTCTCATTCACTTGATACACGCGTTTATGAGATAAATTCAGTCGATAGGTTCGTTCTGCTTCCAAAGGGTATCTGTTTCTATTTTCATCGTTCAAATTCTTAAGCGGGCCATCGGTAGAAAAACGCAATGCTTGCAGCTTGCCCGGCAACGCACGTAGATCCTCATTATTTTCCCAACCTTTTACATGAAGCGTGCCAGGATAAGGATTAAGAAAATATATTGGTTCAGGTTGCTTGTTCTGCTTTAGCCACAGTTGAAAATCATAAACCCCAAACATGGGATGCCCTTCTTCTGAAGTTTCCAATGCAATATATTTACCATGCCGATCAAGCTCGAACGACTCAACTAAGCCGAAACTCTCTGAGCCCATTGCTGCGCGTGAACCAGAGCTATCGATTAAAAACCAGTATGGCTCATCTTCATCCATTCCCGTACAGAAGTGCTGCGGATCATCGGGGCTTATATCCACACAGAGAAGCTTTCCACTCTCATCAATGGTTGCAGCTTGCCTATGATGCTTAAAACCCTCTTCAAGAGTGCTTGCTGAAGCTCTGGCTACATGAGCAGAATCAACTTCTCCCCCGTTATTGTAAGATTGGCAACCTGAAACGAGCAATAGCGAGGCCATCGCAAAAACCAAGGTCTGAAATAACATAAGTATTCTAAGCAAGGTTAAGTGCCCTATAGCTTTTGCTTGGGCTAGGGATCAACACCCACGCGCCCCTGTAAGAATAGCCGTGGCTGATTTCCTCATTTTCTTAGAGACAGTCAGCGTGATTTGGACTGGCATCACTTCGCAATCTTCTCCAGAGCATGAAGGCTCCTCAGTAACAATCATATCTACAGAATAACCGCCACCACCCCACGCCTGTTTGAGAACTGGTTTTCCATTCACTGTAATATGATCCTCTCCATATTGAGCCATCATAATATCCCGCCCATCAAGGTTCATGATCCACATCCCATCCAACATGCGCATGGCAGTTGGTTCAATTCTCAAATGTGGCGTTTTTAAACTGAGCGCATAGCCACAACGCTGGCTTGCTTCATGATCATTGAGTGACAAAGCTGAAATAATAATAGGTGTTTCAGCATCTTCTTCTGCCACTGCTGAAACATGGACACACAAGCTCAACACGAACACCAACAAACACCGCTTAAGAATCATCATTAACTCCCGTTGTTCTATGAAATCACGCACACAAAATCTACCCGTCTCTTCCGTGCTTTGCATGATGCATTGAACAACGCTGCATTTTTAAAATGAATATTTATATAAAGTGGCTATCTGATTCATTCGACAATGACGCTTACGCCTTGGAAAGTCAGAAATATCAATATATGAAAGCCTGGCCCCAAATCTGCGAACGTGTGAGCCGAAGACCTTTTTTGCAGTTTATCATTTATTAAATGGACCTGAATTTACTTGATTTCTAACTTTGGAGGGCTCGTTTTCACAGGGTGAGCCACCATTTTGCTCAGCAACTTAAATCCCCCATCAATCAATTCATAACAGTGCTCTGCATGTTCGGTCCCTTCATGCACAGCCCCACGCATAATCAGCAGGCGGCTATTGGATTGAAACTGCAACGGTTTCATCTCTCGTTGCAGTATCACGCAATCTGGTACGAAACATTAGGCCCTTTTCATCGGTCAAAATCACCTCTGCGACCGACCCGGAATAACTTGAATCACCGCATACATCACAAACGGCGAAACCTCTTGCTTTTGCTGTAAAACAGCAGCTACACACCATGATCCGCTCAACGACAGAAACATCGCAAGAAGAGAGATCACCAACATCACTTTATTCATAGTGAGTCCAACAGCGTAAAATATGGATAACTTTTTTTTCACTATCGACAGAATAGACCAAACGATGCTGAATATTGATTCGGCGGGAGTAAAAGCCTTTTAAATTACCGATCAGGCTTTCATATCGGGGAGGCATTACAAACGGGTCTTGCTGTATCTTTTCCAATAGCACTCTGGTTTTTAAGGCCAACCCAGCTTGTTTGATTTTTTTTAAATCCTTCACTGCCTGCTTGGACAGAATAACATCCCAGCTCAAAGATCTAGATTCTCAAGAGAAGTTCCTTCAGATAAGGGTTCATCATTAGCCTGATGAATTGAGTCCACAAGCCCTGAAAACTGGTTCAGATAAAGAGTTTCCTCAACAGCCCGCCAATCATCAGCTCCCAGAACTACAAAGTCACCACCATGCCGCCGCCGAACCTTAAGAACATCATGATTATTGATACAATCATCTACCTTCGCTTTGAGTGTCTGTCTAAATTCATTCGCGCTTGTTTCAATCATGATCACTCTCCATATCTCACACCCATATCGTACTGTATTTCGGTACTGTTATCAATTTCTTAGAATATATACAACCGATTAACCATTGGATGTTGTGAAAGGTTTCTTGGCATCAGTAATAGCTAACAACTACCCTGATTAGCCATAAATACACTTTTACCCATACTCTCAGAAAGTCTTGGCCCGACCCGGAACACCTGGGAAAGGGGGCCAGGCTTTGGTTATGGGGTTACATGAAAGGGGGCCAGATGAAAGGGGGCCAGGCTTTGGTTATGGGGTTATGATGGTTCGGAGGCCTTCCACTTTATCTCGAACCGATGGGCATTCACTCATTCTCACTTCTAGGTTATGAATTGCCCCGCTAAGCGTTGATACATCGCGGTGGAAATGTTTAGCGATATTGGTCAGTGATTCTTTTCCATATTCTTTCATCAGGTAAGCAACCACGCTCCTGGCTTCGGAGGGCAGGCGTTGGCTGCCAGCTCGGGATAAATCGTCTGACTGTAATTTATAAAAATCACACACTTTTTCGATACAGTCATCTAAGGCTAGCGTTCTTTTCTCTTCGCCAATTTCTTTTAAAATTTGTTCAGCAAAATAATCATCACCGAGCACTCTGCTATCTTGCGCGCCTGAATGAAATTCATCTTTTCGTTTTTCATTTAAAGCACTTAAAACAAAATCTTCATATACGCATCGAGCATGGTTTAAATCCGAAGAAAAACGGCTTAAGACTATATCGCATTCCAGCCAAGGTAATGTTTCGAGGCCCATATATGCACGATGGCTACTCCACAGGTAGTCAATCACCTTTTCAACCAGACCGATGCGAATAGGATTAAGGTGAGTATATCTAACCAGTTCAAGCAAATAGCTGTCTTCATCTACCAGAATTGCTTTGAAGCGCCCCTGAAACAAGTGTCCCATCCGTTTTTGTCGGCTATTAAACCAACGCGTGTAACGAAATGATAAATTTTGCATTATCTTTGATAAGTCGGTCGTACCTACTTGAATGACCAGATGAACATGGTTATTCATAAGGCAAAAGGCATGAACCTTATGTCCATACCTGTGCAGGCCCTCCTGAAGTAATAAAAGAAAGTGAGTGCGCTCAATATCATCATGAAAAATATTCATGCCGCCATTGCCTCTTAGCATGACATGGTAAAAGGCACCGGGGATGTGGATTCTAGGTTTGCGAGCCATAATACTAATATAGGCTATATCTATTCAAAACCCAATCACCAAAGCCTGGCCCCTAAGCCTGCGAACCGGAGACCTTCTCCTTACGAGTGAGATTTAATTACCTGAGTTAAATCGATTCACCGTTAAGGGATTAGGCGGCATGTTAACTGAATTATTTTACGCAAGAGAATTAGCCAGCTAACTGACGTATTTCATATTGCCAAAAGGTTACCTTAAAAGTTACCTCAGACAAAAACAAAAGAGCCACCCAAAGGCAGCTCTTTGATTTATGCCTTATAAAACAAGGCTTTATTTGGTGGGCCGTGCGCGGCTCGAACGCGCGACCCGCTGATTAAGAGTCAGCTGCTCTACCAACTGAGCTAACGGCCCGAATAAAATATAATGTATGTATGATTTGAAGAACACATGGGGTGGACGACGGGATTCGAACCCGCGACCACCGGCATCACAAGCCGGGGCTCTACCAACTGAGCTACGTCCACCATATTGTGTTAACCGATGGCGCGCCTGGCAGGGCTCGAACCTGCAGCCTACAGCTTAGAAGGCTGTTGCTCTATCCAATTGAGCTACAGGCGCTCTCCAGATCGCGTCCAAATCATTACGTTCTTCACTGTTATGCTTAAATGGTCGGGGCGGGGTGATTCGAACACCCGACCCTCTGGTCCCAAACCAGATGCGCTACCAGGCTGCGCTACGCCCCGATTATTTAAGTCTTCCTTGCGAAGGCGGCGGACAATAGGTATCTGCCAAGCGTTCGTCAATAGCAAAATTTATATTTTTTAAACGAACTTCAATAAGCCCTTCATCACCATATCCGTATAGCTAATAATACCAACCACTTTACCCTGATCTACGACAGGTGCGCGTGACAAATGCAAACGTGAAAATAGCAGACTCGCATTACGAATATCCATCTCCGGATGCACTGTTACAGCAGGTTTGGTCATGATTTCATAAATACTGACGCGGTCAGGAGAGCGATCTACAGCTAATACAAGACGTGCGATATCACCAATCACCACAATACCGTATTCATCCTGTTTATCTTTTTTATCAACAATCAGACATTTGGTCTCTACATGCTCCATCACAGATAGAGCCTGACGCACCGAACATACACCATCCACGATATCGAATTCCGTTTTCATTACATCTTTAACCATAATCACAGCTGGTTTACTCATAACTTATCCCCCACTTCATCCATCAGACACATAATCTGTCCACCCAATCCAACTGCATCTTCAATATCAATTTGAAAAGCCACACCTGACCCCGGATTCTCATCAAAACCACCTTCAGAGGAGATACATTCAAGGATATTACGGCTTAAATGCTCTTCAACCACAAACAATACCATATCTCGCTGTGTCTCAAGCGTCAGGCCAAAAAATGTCTTTTTCGGATTCAACCCCTCACCACGCGCATCACCCACGACTGTAGCTCCGGTAGCTCCAGCATCGCGTGCAGCGGCCATAATTTTATCGGTGTCGGTGTCTGCCACCAGTGCAATCAACAATTTAAAGCGCATTACTACCCCCCTTCCTCTACTTTACTTATTCTACGTTGTTCCTGCCAGCGACTGATCTGAGCATACGCCATGACACTCATAATCGGAAAAACGCTGGCAAATGCGATCAAACCAAAACCGTCAATGAGCGGACTTCGGCCTGGAATCGTTGCCGCTAGCCCCAGCCCCAGCGCCGCCAACAATGGAACGGTTACGGTTGAGGTGGTTACACCACCGGAATCATAGGCCAGTGGAATAATCATTTTTGGCGCCCACATGGTTTGAAAAATCACAACCACATAGGCCACAACAATATAGAGCCAAAGATCGGTGCCGGTCACAATACGGAAACAGCCCAGCGATACCCCCACGGCGACACCCAAGGATACAGCCAACCTGAGCCCCCATGCCGAGATCGCACCACCGGATACCTGTTGCGCTTTCATGCCTACTGCGATCAGAGATGGCTCAGCCAGCGTAGTCGCTAGCCCTATCGAAAAGGCAAACACATAGACCCATGCATAATCCTGCCAGTGAATGGATGTGATCACTGTGACCCCCTCCTGATACAGCTCGCCATACAGAAACGCCGGATTGGTCAATTGCGTCGCCATCACCTCACCAAGAGGGAAAATAGCTTCCTGTAAGCCCATCAAAAACAGCGCCAGTCCAAGCAGGACATAAACAAAACCACGAAATACCCGCCATGGATGGGCAATTTTTTGTCGCAATACCAACAGCTGAAAACCGAGCAATACGACAGCAATGGGGATCACATCACGCAAGGTTGAAAGCATGGTGTCGAGAAACAGAGTCAGATGACTCATGTCGTCACAATCCCGAAAACCATTACAAAAATCATTGGCACCAATGATGCAAAAGCAATCAGACCAAAACCATCCAGCATAGGATTGCGCCCACGAATCGAAGATGCCAGCCCAACACCAAGAGCGGTCACCAAAGGAACCGTAATCGTTGATGTGGTAACGCCCCCGGAATCATAAGCAATACCGATAATTTCAGGCGGCGCAAAATAGGTCATGACCACCACAATGAAATAACCGCCAATAATACAGAAGTGCAATGGCCAACCTTTGAGAATCCGCAACACACCGAGCACAATCGCAATCCCTACGGAGAGAGCCACGGTCATGCGCAATCCATTAGCATACGCGTCCATCGCAGCTTGAGTTGAATCAATCACACCGGCCTGCGCTGCGACTTGGGCCGCCTTACCAGCCACGGCGATTAATGCGGGCTCTGCAACGGTAGTGCCAAAGCCGAGCAAGAATGCAAACAGAAGTAGCCACATCACATTGCCTTTTTTGGCAAAAGCAAAAGCCATCGACTCACCCAATGGAAACAAACCGATTTCCAGCCCCCGTACAAACAGAGCCAAGCCGATCAAAACCAGAAGCATACCAACCAGAATGCCTTCCATATTCGGTATAGGCTGTTTAAGCACCAGTTCCTGAAAAAATAGAATCACAAGCACGATAGGTGTCAAATCGCGTGCCGCCTCAAATAGTGGCCGCAATGCCTTCATTAAACCCTTCATGATAATTTAAAAAAGCCCAGCTTCTGCATATTCCTACAATGAGAGCGCAAGGTTGATCAAAAAGCCCGCACTATCCATCACCAGCGGCCCAATCACCGATTGCAAGAGACCAAAAACCAATAACAATACGATAATCAAAAAACCGAATGGTTCGATACGGGAGAGCTGGTATGCGATCGGACCGGGCAACAAACCCACCGCCACTCGACCACCATCCAACGGTGGCAATGGCAATAGATTAAAGATCAAGAGCACCATATTGATAATGATCGAAGCCTGACACATTAATGCTAACGGCTCAGAGACCCAGGATAAGGAAGCAGGCATATGGACCGTTACAGCCAGCAATGCAGTTGATAGCAGGGCCAGAATCAAATTCATGACCGGGCCTGCCAACGCAACCCAGATCATATCACGTTTGGGATTGTTCAGTTTTCCGAAATTAACCGGCACCGGTTTGGCATAACCAAACAGAAAAGGAGAACCTGAAACCAGCAATATAACAGGAATCAGGATAGTACCAATCGGATCAATATGCTTTAAGGGGTTCAGTGTCAGCCGCCCCATAAAACGGGCCGTATTATCTCCCAGCCTGTCTGCTACCCAGCCGTGCGCCACTTCATGCAGCACAATGGCAAACAGCACCGGCAAAGCCCAAATGCTGATCCCCTGCATAATGGCATCGATATTCATTTCTATACTCCTATCAAGCCAAGGCTTGTTAACATAAATTTCTCTGGAAACGTCTTATGACCGCAAAATATTCAGAACCAGCCATTCTCTTTAAATGACAGCACATCTGTGCCTGCAACCAGGAAATGATCCAGTATTTTAATATCCAGTGGTGCACACGCTTCTACCATACGATGGGTTAAAGTAATATCTTCACTGCTAGCGCGTTTGGTTCCACCCGGATGATTATGAAACAGAATCAATCCTTTGGCATCCAGCTCCAACGCCCGCTTCATCAGATTACGCGGATAAACTGCGGTACGATCCACGGTTCCTTCAAACAAAATTTGCGTGGCCAGATGGCGATGCTGTTGATCGGTAAAAATCGCCCCAAAACATTCCATCCCACGCCCCTGCATTTGCATACGCAAATAGGCTTTCACCTTTTCAGGCCGATCATAGACATTTTTACCCTGCAGATCAGAGGCCAGATAACGAATTTCTACATGCTTGATCAAGGATAAAAAAACAGCAGCCTGCTCACCGACCCCTTCGGTCTGCTGGAGTTCAACCAATGGCGCATCAAACACACCAGCCAATGTCCCGAAATTCTTCAGCAATCTTTTTCCAATAGGTTTTACATCTTTGCGCGGGATCGCATAGGTAAGCAACAGTTCCAATACTTCGTAATCATGAAAGCCATCAAAAGCATGGGCAGCGAAACGCTGTCGGAGTCTCTCTCTATGCCCTTTGATACTTGCATCCATAGCACTCATGCAAACGAAGATTGCACACTTCGTCAAATAGTCTTTTGGATCTATTGGAGATATCGACATCGGGCATGCTTAAGATTACGCTATAGCCATGCGCCAACTACGTCACCAACTCATCGACCTGCTTGATCAAGCCCGCAGTCAGCACCGTATGGATGCAGTGCCACCCAGACTGATGGCGGCTTTGGTACAGGATTTTCTCTCCCTATTGCCCAAGGGTAAAAGTAAAAACATTGCCATGCATTGCCGCACCCTTACGCATGGTAATTTGCATCGGCATATCTTCACCATTCGTTGTCCTGATCAGGCATTTTATCTGGATGCCATCAAGGGGTATATGATTCGCAGTGGCATTCAGCCTATCGGTCAGCAAACCATGGTTGCACGCATGGAGTGTGGCCCGGAGGGTTGTGACCTTGCATTGAAACAACCAAAATCAGACGATACTCATGCATCCGATGATGGTAATTTCATGTTTATCGCCCTGCATCTTTCAGCCACCATCTCACCGAATCCCGAATCCATTCGATTGGATATCCAGGCTATCTTGCAGGCAGTAAGCCTCTCTGTGCACGATTTTAAGAATATGCGTAAGACCGTAGCGCAATCCGTTGCACGTTTAATGATAGATTCACCCGATGCAGCAGCGTTACTGGATTGGATGAACGATAATCACTATCTCTATTTTGGACTACAGCATCAACACAAGCGCATGGGATTAATGAAAAACAGCAGGGTACTCAATCGCATTGCCCCTGGTCTGGCGGAAGATATTGATGCCATGGCTACTGCCACAGAAGCAGGCATTGAATGGATTAACCTGTGTAGCAGCCAACACTACCTCTACAGTTCCGCCAGCATAGAAGTCGTACGCATCAGCTGGTTGCAAGAGAGCACTACAGATGCACCCGCCAAGATGGAATCAGCTATTATTATCGGCCACTTCTCCCGCAGCGCCCGCTATGCCAATGCCAGTTATCTACCTGTATTGGCCAACAGCTGGCGCAGCCTGGCCAGTGATACATTAATGTTACATTCAGCCTTCTATCGTCGCGAGATTCGCACCCTGTTCGACCGTATGCCCAAACGCTCCCTGTTAGCTACTCGTGCCAACGACTGGCTGGAACCTCTCAAGGCAATCATTGATCTGGCTGATCCTTTGCAAGTTGTTGCCAATATCATTCCATCCACACATGGCAACCTTGATACCCTGCTCATTGCCATATCTTCAAAACGATTCGGGCCAGTGGTGATGCAACGCATGCTGGATGCGTTTGCCAAGGCCGGTTTGAATCACCAGGGATATGAATCACTCGGCATCGGACCGCACCGCATCATCCTTGTTTCCATTGCGCGCAAGGATGAGATGATCAAGGCGGAGGATCTGCACGCATTGATTCGTCACTGCATTGTATTCTGGAAAGATAGTGCAAAAGCAGAAGTACTGCGCCATGCAGATATCTTTGATATCCCGGCCACATTGCAAGAGCTTGAACGTATCCCGCCGCTCTATCAGGAGTTATTCCCTCCGGCTCAGTTCAGCAGGGATGTGCAAATGCGGCGACGGGTATTGGGAAATCACCGTACCGTTGTACATGTACGCCCTAAAAGCGGTTCGCAGCACGATGTAGAGCTACACATTCATTCTCTGCATCAACCTTCTCTCGGCACGCTGGTTGATATTATCCGTGCCTTTGACCTCGACCCTGTACAGGAATCAGTTGTCCCCTTCGGTACGACAGACACAGATAACTGCATCCACATCAGCGCGCTTACATGCCGGGCGACACGCCAGTTGAGCAGTGATGATGCCTCACACCTCAAACGCGGATTGGCACTGGTACTCAATAATGAAGCCGATCATGACATCATCAATGCATTAATAATCCGTGCCAGTCTCGATATTGATGCCATTTCTCATCTGATTACCTTGCGCAATCATCTGATTCAACTGATGCCGGATGCCGCCAAACTACCACTTTCAGATATGATGTTGCGCCACCCTGAGGTAAGTGCAGCACTGCACCGCCTGTTTGCCGCCCATCATTTGATCGCCATGCCCGAAGACTTCCTCATTCAGGCACGTTCAAGCTTTCACGAGGCGATGATCAAGGTAGCCAGCTTAAGTGATGACCGATGGTTCCGTGCCATGGCCGAACTGGTTGAGGCAGGTCTGAGGACCAATGCCTTCATTCATCAGAGAAACATGCCTATCGGCATCAAAATTGATACCAGTCAGTTGAGCTTTGCGCCGCACCCCACACCTTACCGTGAAATTTTCGTGCATGGTGTCCATGTTGAAGGCATTCATCTACGCGCAGGCCCTATTGCACGCGGAGGCCTGCGTTTCTCGGATCGCCCAACTGATTTTCGCACGGAAGTGCTGGAGTTGATGAGTACACAGACGGTAAAAAATGGTCAGATTGTACCCACCGGATCCAAGGGCGGCTTTGTCATCAGAGACGGCCAAGGGCCGGCTTTTATTCTTGAGCAGTATCGCAACTTCATTCGCACCCTGTTGGCACTGACCGACAACTTAATCGACGGGCATGTTGTCCCTCCTGAAGGCATGAAAATATCCAAACAGGATCAAAATGACCCCTACCTGGTGGTCGCAGCAGATAAAGGGACAGCACGTTTTTCAGATGATGCCAATGTAGAGTCTCAAGCAGTCGAATTCTGGCTTGATGATGCCTTCGCCAGTGGTGGCAAGCACGGATATGATCATAAAGTGGTAGGCATTACCGCACGTGGTGCATGGATATGCGCCGGCCACCATTTTGCCAAATTCGGTATTGATGCCAACATTGATCCAATAAAATGCGTGGCCATTGGTGATATGGGTGGCGATGTCTTCGGCAATGGCATGCTGTTAAATCCTGCCCTTGAACTGATCGCAGCCTTTAATCACCAGCACATCTTTATCGACCCATGGCCCGATAAAGCAGGGCAATGCTTTGCCGAACGCCAGCGACTCTTTTCATCCGGCAGTGGTTGGAACGCCTACGACACCTCGTTGATCAGCGCAGGCGGTGGTGTGTTTGAACGCAGTGCCAAAAGCATCACGCTCTCAAGTAGCGTGCAGAGTGCACTCGGCATCAATAGCAATGCCTTATCAGGAGAGTCGTTGATTCAAGCCATTCTCTCAGCCCCTGTAGATCTGCTGTATAACGGTGGCATCGGCACCTATGTCAAAGCCAGCGATGAAAGCCACGCGGATGTACGTGACCCTGCCAACAACCCTGTACGCATCAATGCAGATGATCTGCGCTGCAAGGTAGTTTGCGAAGGCGGCAACCTTGGATTCACGCAAAAAGCACGCATCGAATTCGCTACAAAAGGTGGCATCATCAATACCGATGCCATGGACAACTCCGCCGGTGTGGACATGTCCGACCATGAAGTAAACCTGAAGATTCTGCTTGCTTCACTACCTAAACCACTGATAGGCAAACCACGCAACAAGCTATTGCAGCAACTTACTCAGGCTGTGACAGAGCAGTGTCTGGAAGACAATCTGCTACAATCACGCGTATTAACACTGGCTGAACTCGATGCCATTGAGCATCCACCCCGTCTGCAACGGCTGCGAGACCAGCTCTCACAACTTGGTTGGCTCGACCCTGCCGTAGCACCACGCATAGATGACAATACCTTGTTACACCTCAGACCACAGTTGTCCATACTGTTGGGACAGGAAAAAAACCGTATTCATGCGCAGCTCGCCGAACAATCATTTGATCAGATGAGTGCCTTTAGCCAAAGCCTGCTGGAGAGCTATTTTCCACAGGCGCTACATCACAAATATAGTCGTCATTTCGACAAACACCCGCTTGCCAGTGAGATCATTCATACGCAAGCCAGTAATCATATCATCAATCACATAGGTCTTGCTTCCATGCTGCATATTCAAAGCATGCTCGATGCCAGTGCCAGTGAGATTGTCGAAGCCCTGTTCATTGCCGAGGATATTCTGGATGCCAAAGCACTACGTGCCGCTATCTGGGACAGCTCGCAGGATATGGAAATCACACTCTATCTACAGCGCTCCCTGCAAGAGCAATTGATGCTATTTGCTGAGACGCTGCTGCGCCTGTGCGATATTTCCATGCTGGATGCGCGCTGGATCAACAAACAAAAGCAAGGGCTTGCCCGCTTCTTGAGAAGTATATCTGATCCGGGGTTATCTGCGCTGGCAGGCTGCAACCATGCCGAACTACTTGATAATATTGCCAATTCAAATTTAACAAAATTGCATGCCCTGCATATGGCTGCCATGCCACATATGGCGCGGTCAGCCTGTGCTGTGCATCTGGCATCTCAGCTGAACATGCCCTTACAACGCTGCCTGCTGGCCAGTCAGGCTTGCTTGAAAATCCTGCCGATTGAAATCATGGAGATTCCTCTGCGCAGCCCTGACTGGGGAGGCGAAGATGCACATAACTTACGCCGTGAATGGCTACACCGATTAACCCTGTTACAAAACCGTGCCATTACCCAGTTGTTAGAACACCCAGGTAAACAGTTCGACAAGATTGGCGAAAAACTGTGGATGCAACACCGTCACTGGCCCAATGTAGAGGCTTACCGCTCAGCGCACCTGCAATCAACAGAAAGCTCCCCGGAAGACCGCCGCAATGCATCCAAACATATGCGCCTGCTGCTGGCCCTTACACAACTGGAATCGATTATTGACCAGCATTAAGATAGAGAGCGTTGATAAGGCTCTACTTACTGGCTTATATCCGGAAGATGCTTAATAAATCAGCCCTCCCTCAGGTTATAGAAGAATCTCTTGCAGCTTGTTAAGCATGCTTTCCGGCTCGTATGGTTTTTGAATGAAGCCAGCCAGACCTTTACCGGCAAAACGATTGGTCGCATCCTGCTCATTATAACCGGAAGAAAGAATCACTTTCACATCGGGCTGAATATTTCTTAAGGCACTAAAGCACGCTTTGCCATCCATTTTGGGCATAGTCATATCCATCAACACCAGTGTGATATCATTCTGATGCTGACGGAATTGTTCAATACCTTCGAGACCATTTTCAGCCGTTATCACATCAAAACCAAACTCTTCCAGCAACATCACAGCGTATTCACGTACACCCTCTTCATCATCCACCACCAGTACTGTTCCGGAACCCCGAAAAAGAGGATTAGCATTTTTTTCAGGTTCAATGTGTACCGTATGTTCATGGGATACCGGAAAGGAAACTTTAATCGACGTTCCCTCACCCGGCTCAGAATAAATGCGTAAGCCGCCATGATGCCCTTTCACAATACCAAGCATGGCACTCATACCAATCCGCGCCCTGAAAATTTAGTGGTGAAAAATGGATCGAAGACTTTCCTCTGTGTTGCAGCATCCATGCCGCAACCGGTATCTGATACTTCGAGAAATATGTATCGACCAGTCTCAAGATTTTCAGACCCGATATAACCGTTCAGATAGTCTGCATCCGCGTGCATCACACCGGTAGTGATGGATATCACACCACTTTTCCCTTCAATTGCCTCTGAAGCATTGGTGATCAAATTCAGAACAATCTGCTGCATTTGGGCCACATCTGCATCAATAGGAGGCAAGTGCGCATGCAAATGATATTTAAGTACAACATTCTTTGCTAACGACACATCAATCAACTTGCCCATTTTTTCCACCAGCTCAGACAAGCTGACTGGCTTGACTACAAACATGCCCTTGCCCGAATAAGCCAACATCTGCTTGCATAGATCGGCGGCACTATGGCTGGCATTTTCTATCGCGTTCAAATGTTTAGATGCGGGCGAGGCATCATCCATTTTTCGTTGTGCCAGTGCAGCATTACCCAAAATAGCGGTCAGTAGATTGTTAAAATCATGCGCAATGCCACCGGCCAATACACCGAGCGATTCAACCCTGTCTGTATGTTGCAGTTTATCCTGCACTTTACGTAAATGGGTTACATCCCGCTGTACAGAAGCAAAACCACTGACGTTTCCTTTCTCATCCATAATGGGTGTGATCGATTGGGACACTTCATAATAATCACCATTCTTAGCCCGGTTGGTAAAATCGCCATGCCATGTTTTACCGGCCAATATAGCATTCCACATGGCCGCATAATAATGATCCGTATGTTTATTACTTTTCACGATACGGGGTGTTTACCCGAGCACCTCTTCTGCACTGTAACCACTGATGCGTTCAAAGGCCGGATTGACATATTCGATGATACCATCTGCATTCGTAACTACGATAATCTCATCGGCCTGATCAACCACCGTAGCTAATTTACTGATTTGTGCAGAAGATGCTTTCTGATCTGTAATATCGGTGGCAATGCCGCAAACGGCATACATTTTCTTGTGCGTATCATAGAGCGGAAATTTCAGAGAATAGTAATGTCTGAGCCCACGTCGGTCAGGTACACTCTCTTCCAGCACCATTGCATCACCGCGTTCAATCACTTCCTCATCATGTTTACTCAGCGCTGCTGCCAGGCTTGCATCAAAAACATCGGCATCCGTTTTACCCACAATATCTTCATGACGTATATTGAAAATATCCTCATAGCGACTATTGATTAATATATACCGACCTTCAAGGTCTTTGATAAAGATCACTGCCGGAGAATTATCAATTAAACTTTTCAGCAGTGCTTCATTTTCTATCAATTGCCGATTTTTTGCGATAATGGCTTGATCGGCTTGTTGCATGGAAACAGCCAATGCCTTGATTTCATCCGGTGTATGTCTGAAACTTTTTATCTCGACTTCACCATCGCCAATATGTGCTGCCAAACGGGACAAGCGCTGCAATGGTGCAGAGACCCGAAACGACATGCCAATCGCAATCAATAATGCAACTAGCATGGCAAAGGCCATCGAAACACCGATCTCCTGTCTTAATTTTGCCAATTCAGCATCAATAGAGGATGCATCAAATGTCAGTATAACAACGCCAATCACACGACCATCAGAAGGGTGTAAAACAGATTGCACAACCTGAATATCATGCCCGTTCCAGACTGCACCATCAGCAGGCACAGGCATTTGTTTCATAACCGGATAATGCACCGCATCACTGTGTGTAAGCACCAGATGCTTGTCATCCAGCACAGCAAATTCACGTAAAATAACATTATCATCATTAAAGCGCTCTTTGATGCGCTTCATCTGCTTCCACAAAGGAAAGGCTTTACGGTAGAGCACTTCGTTACTGACACTCGTTGCAATCAACCTGGTGGATTCAACTGCATCCCGTTGTGCAACAATAGGTAACCGTTCTGATTCATCTGAATACTGATGCCAGGAAAGTCCACCCACCACGATGGTCGTGCCAAGCAGAAAGATCAAACCGGTTTGTACAGATAGCTTATTGATGAACATACAACACTTTATCATATTATTGATGCACCGCATTGAGCATATCAGCAATGGGCTGGTAAAATGAGACTGGCTTCACTACAAAGCCATCCAAACCGAACTGCTTCAACATAGTCGCCCCTTGTGCATCTTCACGCATACTGACTAATGCCTGCTGCAAGCGTACCACCGTGGATTCAGGTACATCTTTACCAGCAACAATCGGAGTAAATGGAAATGGCCCCAAGCGTTCAAGAATGACAAGTTTGTCTTTCATATCCGGATTGGCCTTAAAATATTCGTCCACCACATACTCATCAATATTCGCTACGTCGGCTTGCCCGGCCAGCAACGCCTCCAAAGAATATTCATGCAACCCGGTATGCATCAGATAGCGAAAATGCTGATGAATATCTATACCTTGCTGTTTCAAAGCATACGAAGGAGCTAAAAAACCTGAATTGGAACGTGGGTCGGAGTAGGCAAACACCTGCCCTTTGAAATCAGCCAGTGTTTTTTCTGTGCGCCCGGCACGTGTCATGACAAAAGAACGGTACACGGGTGCACCATGAAACAGTGGTATCGCAATCAACTGCTGTTGGTCTGCAGCATGATCTTCGACAAAAGGGGCGCCACAGGTCCAGGCTAGCGCCTTTGAGTTTTCTCGCAAAACATCACTCAAGCCCTGATAACTATCAGTAAACTGCGTTGTGAGTGGATAGTCCGCCTGCTTGGCCAGCCATTGGGAAAATTGTTTAAGCAGAGGATTATTACCCTGTTCAAGCACCACACCACTGAACACCAATGAATGTGTCTCTTCAGCTTCAAGCTCATCGATTGAAAGAAACGAAGTAACAAGAATAAGACTTAACACGGGAAAGAAATATCTCAATAGCTGCATCACAAACATCCCTCTCATGACAAATCGCATGTTAACAGACCACACGTGGATCCATCATTGATGACTAACTATTGTCCTCTCGACTAGGATTGCAAGCTGTTTTAAATCGTCTAAGGCATCAATTTAAAAAAGATATATCAATATTTTACGCATTCACCATACGACGGCTCGACGGGGTAGGCATTTGCATCGGGCGCAAACCAAGCTTATCAAACAAAAGCTGATCGCTGCTAGCAGCCTGATTGCCCGTGGTAAGTAATTTTTCACCATAAAAAATTGAGTTAGCTCCCGCCAGGAAGCAGAGCGACTGCATCTCTTCAGACATCTCTTCGCGCCCCGCTGAAAGTCGCACATGAGAGCCCGGCATGGTGATGCGTGAAACAGCGATAGTACGAATGAATTCGAAGTTATCGAGCGTATCTGCAAACTGCGTATCTTCTGCGACCGGGGTACCTTCCACCTTCACCAGCATATTAATCGGCACTGATTCCGGGTGAGGAGACATGCGAGCAAGCTGAGCAACCAGACCGGCACGATGACGACGAGATTCACCCATACCAACAATACCACCACAGCAAATACTCATGCCTTCAGTTCGCACGTGTTTCAGGGTATCGAGCCGCTCATCGTAAGTGCGCGTGCTGATCACCTCTTTGTAATATTCAGGATCGGAATCAAGATTATGATTATAATAATCCAGCCCTGCACCCTTGAGTTTACTCGCCTGATCAGCATTCAGCATGCCGAGCGTGGCACACGCTTCCATATCCAGCTCTTTAATCTCGGTAATCATATCGCAGACCAGATCAAAGGCGCGACCCTTTGGTTCACGCCAGGCCGCACCAATACAGAATCGTGAAGCGCCTTTCTCTTTAGCCGCTTTGGCAGCTTCAATCACCTGCTCTTTTTTCATCAGCAGTTCAGATTCAACATCGGTGTTATAGCGTGAGGATTGCGGACAATATTTACAATCTTCAGGGCAACCACCTGTTTTAATAGAGAGTAATGTAGATAGTTGGACTTCATTGGCATCAAAGTTTGCCCGGTGAGCCTGTTGGGCTCGCCACATCAGATCATTAAAGGGCAGTGTAAACAGTGCCTCAATTTCATCTACCGTCCAATCATAACGCATCATTACTCTCCCTACTCATTGGTTAACCTTCGAGCGCGCAAGGGTAAACAGCTTTGTCGCATTCAGCAAAAGGAGTTTGCATGCAAAGCATGCAGATAGACGTAAATTGTGCAGCTATATAGATAAAGGCTGGTATTTTTCTCTACTCAAAAACTGTCGTACCATCAGAATATTATTCAAACTCATCGACAAATGATCCATATCAAGATTCAGGAATGTCGAAACCCATTCTGGTTCGGCAGCCAATTCACCACACACTGATATCGGAATAGCTACTTTTCTAGCCGCCAAAGTTGCCAATATAATCAAACGCAAAATGGCTGATTCACCCGTCTTAAACAAACTTGCCAATTCGTCATCATTGCGATCAGCTGCCAAGGTATATTGCAATAAATCATTGGTACCAATTGAGAAAAAGTCGCTGACAGCTGCAATTTCATCAGCCATCAAGGCCGCCGCCGGCACTTCAATCATTGCGCCAACAGGGACTGCTTGCGTGATCCCCAGGCGTTTACGGCAAGCGTCCATCGCATCATGCACCTGTTCCATCTCTTCCCTGGCCGTCACCATAGGCACCAGAATTTGTACCGGGCCAATTTCAGCAGCCCTGAGCATGGCGGAGAGTTGAATCTCCATCAGTTCCTTATTGCAAAGCAACAGACGAATGCCACGCAATCCCATAGCTGGATTGCTGCCTCCATATTGATGCCCGGCAAAATCACGATACAACCACGGGCGATCACCACCAATATCCAGCAATCGCATCGTAAGTGGCTTACCATTCATACGCTTCACTAGAGCGGCATATTGCACAAATTGATGATCTTCATCCGGCATTTTCGCTTCATTGATGAATAAAAACTCACTACGATAAAGGCCCACTCCGTCAATACCGATGCTTTCAGCCGCATCCAGTTCCTCTGGAAATTCGATATTGGCCATCAGTTTTAACGCATGACCATCTGCACTTAAGGATGGTTTGCATGCAAAGGCCTGTAAGCCCTTTTTGCTGGCCGCAATGGCATCAATAAATTTTAAATAAGCAGCCTGTTCAGTTGACGATGGATTCAACACCCATGAGCCCTGTTCAGCATCCAGAATCAGCGTATCGCCATCCTCAATATCAGAGAGAATACCGCCGGCGCCAACCAGCGTAGGCAGACCAACACCACGGGCGACAATGATATTATGTGCATCAGCACCACCCTGCTCAGTAATGATGCCAGCAACGCCATGACGCCACATGCTGACAATATCAGTAACAGAAAAATCATCACCGACATAGATTATATCTTCACTATCACTGCTGATTACAGACCAGCCGTCGAGCTGCTCACCCGGTGCCAATGCCAATGCATCAGTAGCCATCAAATGACTCAGAATCCTTCTGCCCGCGTGTTCAATATCATGTGTGCGGTTACGTAAATATTCATCTTCTACCTGCTCAAGAATAGCCTGAATCACATCCATTTCCTGTCGCAGTGCCCATTCGGCATTGATACAATCATTGTGAATACGAGAAATAGCTCTATCCAACAAATCCGGATCCATAATCAACATACGATGCACATCAAGTATGGTCAGCGAATCTTTAATACCTGTTTTATTGAGGTGATCACGTTCAATATCTATATCTGCTTTGGCCGCCTCAATCGCAGCCAACAAACGAGCCACTTCATGTTCAATATGTTCTCTGGCAACATCCCGTGCAGGGATGGGGTGACGGCCATGCAACAACTTCTGAACACGCCCGATAATAATGCCTGAACTTGAGGCCACCGCCGATCCTTCTCTACGGATCGGTATGCGTGCCTCTCCCTGCACTGAATTACTCACCCACCCTCTCCAAAATAAGCGTTTACCAGTGCTGTAATCGCATCAAGCGCATCCTCAGCATCAGATCCTTCAGCGCGAAGTTTTAGCTGAGTCCCTTTGCAGGCAGCCAACATCATTATACCCATGATACTTTTACAATTCACTTCTATATCATCCTTGATCAGCATGATATTAGCCTCAAAACGACTTGCTTCTGTCGCCAGCTTGGCCGATGCACGGGCATGCAAACCAAGTTTATTCTGAATATAAATAGCCTTCTCAGCGGTAAGCGCTTTAGACATCTCCGCACTCGGTAGCACGCGAAATATTTAGTTGCTGTGCTATTTGAATATATTGTTTACCAGATACCACAACCTGATCTGCCAATACTTTCAAATCTTTTTCATGGTGTCGCAAACTCGTAGCTTTAATCAGCAATGGTAAATTAAATCCTGAAATGACTTCCACATGCCCGGGTTTCAAACAGCCCATGGCAATATTGCACGGAGTCCCACCAAACATATCCGCCAGCAACAACACCCCCTTACCAACATCACACGCCTTAATTTTTTCATTCAACACTTTCGCAAGTGATTCAGGTTCATAATCATCACCGACATCCACACTAGCGATTAAGGGCTCTTCTCCGACCACATGCTGCAGCGCAATCAGCATTTCACTGGCAATGTGAGCGTGTCCAATCAACACAATTCCAATCACGCAACTACTCCAGCAGCTCTCTTTTTATCACTGGCATATTGCACAATACCCAGTTCACGATGCTGAATAGCAGGTTCCACCATTGCCTTGCCTTGCAACCATGACGCTATCTGCTCTGCCATATACACCGAGCGATGACGGCCACCACTACAGCCGAATGCAATCGTGAAATAATGTTTTCGCTCCTTTTGCAATTGCGGCCAGATAAATGCAAGCCATTGCTCTACATAGCGTTCTGCCTGCCCCACTTCCTTATATTGTTGCAAAAATGTTATCACGCTCTGATCTTGCCCTGTGCATGGTGCCAGCTCAGGCTGATAATGGGGATTGGGTAAGAAACGCATATCAAACACAATATCCGCATGCGCTGGTAAACCATTTTTATAGCTGAACGACATGACAGTACATGCCATTGCATTGGCTTTCTGCTTGTTTACCTTCCCAGCTTCCCTTAAACAAAAGAAATCGACCTTTTCAGCCAACTCGTATGGCGTTAAATGACTGCTATCAAGTACAATATCAGCCATGTCGCGCAAAGGCTTCAAACCCTCACGTTCCAGATGAATCGATGCCACCAAATCACGGTTGGAAGGGAACGGGTGGCGACGCCTGACCGTGGAAAACCGGCGCTGTAGCACCTCATCATCCGCTTCAACAAATACAAAGGACCAATCAGATGGCACAGCCATGTCTTCAATGACAGCTTTAATGGCCAGCGCACTAAAACCACTGCGCGTATCAAGACATACTGCAGCCTGCTGATTCTTACACTGCATGCTCAGAATCCAGTCTTGTAACATTTCCAATGGCAAGTTATCCGTACAGAAAAAACCGGCATCTTCCAGCGCATGCAATACTGTACTTTTACCTGCTCCGGATAGCCCGCTGATCAACAATATATCAGTCATTGCTCTGCTGTCCCTCGCTCTATCCGATCCTGCAATGCTTGCACAAAGCTCTCGCCACTATGGATACCACGCTGTTTTAATAATTGATTTCGGGTTGCTACCTCAACCAGCACGGCCAATGATCGTCCTGAACGAATCGGGATAGGCACACGTGGAATGTTCACTTCCATGAAATCTACTTCTCCCTCGTCACCCAACACGCGATCTTCCGGTTTAATCTGATCCCATGGAACCAATTCAACCACCAGCTTCAGTCGCTTCGTATCGGTAATGGCTGCGGCACCATAAAGGTCCCGGATATTCAAGATGCCTAAACCACGAATCTCCATATGGTAACGCAAATTTTCAGGGCTGCGTCCAACGATGATATTCTGGCTCTCATGCGTAAATTCCACCATATCGTCTGCAATCAGACGATGCCCACGCGAAATCAACTCCAGACCAATTTCACTTTTACCAATACCACTGGCTCCGGTAATCAACACACCGAGTCCAAAAATATCCATATACACACCATGTTGATGCAGCATCGGTGCTAAACGATGTGACAAATAGAGCATCATATGGGTCATAAATGCGGAAGAAGATAATGCCGATAACAATAGCGGGGTATCGGTGCGCTTAGCTGCCTCCAGGATAGTATCCGGCACCACCTGATTGCGCGTAATCACTACACCCGCCAGTTTCAAATCAAACACAGCATCAATAACCTGTTTCTGTTCCGATGCTGTACGTGTAGACAAAAATTGCAGTTCAGTCTTACCAATAATTTGCAAGCGATAATCACTCAGATTTTCAAGGAAGCCGGCAAAGGCCAGGGATGGCTTTTGCATACGAGGATGATCTATATAGCGATGCAGGCCGGCTTCTCCAGCCAATAGATGCATTTTTACTGCTTTTCCCTGCTCACTCAGCAGCTCACGAATCGTGATCCTGCGCTGTTTAGGCACTAGGCCTCCGAAACCTTACCGGCAAACAGAGCCGCCACGGTTTCACTGTCTTCCGCTTGCATAATTTGCTCACGAAATGATTCTTGTTGTAAATTTCTAGCCAGCTGCGCCAGTAGTTCAAGATGCTGACGATCATCAGAATCAGGCACCAACAGCAACACGACAATATGTACCGGTTTGCCATCTATTGAATCAAAATCCACACCTTCAGCATGCCTTGTCAGCACCAGCACCGGACTAGTCAGATCAGGCATACGACCATGGGGTATAGCAACCCCATGGCCAATTCCTGTACTGCCCAGCTGCTCACGTGCCATCACCACTTCCATCACTCTATCCGGATCAATAGAGGTCAGGAAATGGGCCATTTCGGTAATAATAGCCCGTTTGCTATGTGCCTGTGAATCCAGACAAATATGTTCAGTTGTGATCATGCATAGGCTCCGATTGGATCAAGCTTCCGGTTCAATCCAGCTTAACGCACCATCCGGGCGACGATAAACTGCATTCAATGATGACGTTTCATCATTGGTGAAAAATATAATATCACGACTGCCCAACTCCAGCTGCATCACAGCCTCATCAACACTCATCGGTTTCGCATCCAGCTGTTCATGACGCAACGTTGCCGGCTGATGATCTTCACTGAACTCTTCATTCTCTTGCGCCAGATCCAACACCTTATGCGACACTTTAATTTCACGCCCCTGTTGCTGCGCAACATTGCGATGGCGACGTAGCTTGGCCCGATAACGTTTCAACTGACGATTCAATTTATCCACTACACCATCAATCGATGCATACATATCGTCAGTTTCATGGCGACCATGAATATTGATGCCACTGGCCTGCATGCTCACTTCACATCGTTGCCGAAACTTCTCCACCGAAAGCACTACGTGAACATCTACAACATGATCAAACGAATGTTTTAGATGCTGTAGCTTGTCATCGACGTAAGATTTTAGCGGGTCTGTGAGTTCCACATGACGCCCTGTGATGGATACTTGCATATTTTGTCCTCCGTTCTATTTTGTTGAAGTCGTAAAAAAATCCATCCATGGCCTTTTTACGCCTCTGGAAGTGAAAAGCATTACTTTCACTCCCCTTATAAATCAAGCTCTTGCGAATAAAACACTTGATTTGCGCGCCCGTCCATGGGCGCGTTGATGACTCCTACGAAGTCATCAGTTTTAATAACGATGCTTTAACGAATCAAAACACCTTTAGCGTGTTTTAACGGCACGCCGCCGCTGGCTGCTTGGAGGCAAGCCCAACTGCTCGCGATATTTCGCTACAGTCCTTCGTGCAATTTCTATACCTTCAGCCTGCAAACGATCAGCAATGGCCTGATCGGAAATAGGGTGAGCTGTTGGTTCGGATTCAATCAAAGCTTTCACCCGTTGCTGTACGCGGTAAACAGATATTGAGCCTCCGCCACGCGTTGGCAACCCGGCCGAAAAGAAGCGCCGAAGCTCAATTAAACCAATTGGAGTATCCGCGTATTTACCATTGGTAACTCGGGAAATAGTAGATTCATGCAGGCCGACATCTTCAGCAACATCCTGCAAGGTTAAAGGCTTCAACCCCAGCACTCCGAACTCAAGAAATGCGCGTTGCCGCTCAGCCAGACACAGTGCCACTTTCAAAAGCGTTTCGCTGCGTTGATCCAATGCATGCATCAACCACTTGGCTTCTTTCATAGCCTGGGACATAAATTCTTTATCTTTGCCCTTCCATTCATGATCTTTCCACTGCTCATTCAGTCGCATTCCGCGCCATCCAGTGCCGGGAATATCTACTTCTATTTCCTGATCATTATTGCGTCTGAATATAATTTCAGGGCGAATATAAAAGTTATTATCTCCACGCATACCGTGGCCGGGGAACGGATCAAGCCTGCGCATTCGCATTCTAGCCTGTTGAATAATTTCAAGACTGCAATCAACTTTTTCAGCAAGCAGATCATCGGATTCATGCAACAGATCGGAAAAGTGCAATAAAAGACGCATGACCCATGTATCAATCTCTTGATCGGTATCCAACTGCAGCAATAAACATTCCGTCAAATCCCTGGCTCCAAGGCCACCGGGTTCGAGCTGTTGAATCACTTCTTCAAGCACCTTTTCAACAACGGCAGCATCGGTCACAATCTGATCGGCTATTTCAATTGCGAATTCAGCCGGATCAGCACGGAAATAACCATCATCATCCAGTGAATCAATCAGGATATGAGCGACTTCACGCTCAAGTTCAGGCATTGGCTCACGATTGACCTGATCATGCAAGGATTCGCTCAGGCTTAGTTCTCCCTGCCATGTTTGTTCACGCTCACTAAAACCATCACCACCTGAATCACGGCTCGAAGAAGAATACATGGATTCCCAACGATCATCCCCCACCTCTTTCCACTGCTCACGCTCAGCCACTTCCAGAGCGCGTTCCTGGTTGGGTGTTTCATTAGCCGCACTGGCATTGGGGTCCATCTCCAACATCGGATTAGATTCAACGGACTCTTCCAGATAATTTTCCAGTTCCATGCAATTCATAGCCAGCACTTTCAGGCTTTGGGTAAGTTGAGGGGTTAGCGCTAAACGCTGACCCAGTTTGTGACTAAGCTTGGTTTGCATCAGTAAGCTATCTCGGCAGCAAAAGCAGTTTTTTGGTTGTGCAAGCGCACAGGTGGTGAATAACCACGTTCACAGATTTCATGATAATCAAAACCGGAATCAATCAGCATCAACATCCTAGCTGTAGCTCATGGATTACCGCCAACTCTTGTCCAACCAGCCAACAAAGAATAAAAATACGGCGCTACAGAGCTTACCTTACGCTTATTTTTTATACGGCGCTAGCAATTCTTCCAGCTCGCCACCGTCATGCATTTCAGAGACTATATCACAGCCACCGACGAACTCAGCGTTAACATACAATTGGGGAATAGTTGGCCAGTCAGAATAGGCTTTAATACCCTCACGCACATCATTACTAAGCAGCACATTTACCGCAGAAAACGGTATCTCATATGAATTCAGAATAGCGGCTACGCGCTGGGAAAAACCGCATTGAGGAAAGTCGGGGGTCCCCTTCATAAACAAAACAACATCATTGTTTTTTACTACCTGTTCAATCTGCTGGGATACTGAATCACTCATGTGTTCTCCTTAGGGGTGGATGTTTTCAATGCAAGGGCATGGATAGCTTGTTTCATTTGCTCACCAAGGGCTGCATAAACCATTTTATGTTGTTGAATGCGCGTTTTACCTGAGAAACTTGAGGAGATCACTCGCAATTCAAAATGATCATCTCCGGAATATACATTCACTTCAACAACTGCATCAGGAATACTCTGACGAATCATATCAACGACTTCTTCTGGTTTTGGTGCCATTTCACATCCTGTTATCATTTATTCATGCCAAGGCTGACAATCACCCCTTTGATATTCAACCCTCTATTCTCTGTGTATAGCGTAATCACAAAGCTGTGCATCAAGGTACAAATCAACAGACGGCATCAATCCGCAAACGAAATCGATATACGACATCATTTCATATCAATACAAAAAAGCCTGCAATCACGAAGATCACAGGCTCTCTTGTTGTATGGTGGGCTCACTAGGACTCGAACCTAGAACCAACCGGTTATGAGCCGGTTGCGCTAACCAGTTGCGCCATGAGCCCTTTTTCAGTTCTTACGGGCGGCAGACTAATCAGCGCTTGGTGGCGTTGCAATCATGCAGCGCGTAAGCTTCCCCGCCATGAAACAGACGCTGGTCATCCAACCCACCTTATTTACTGAATTAAAACTGCCTGAGACGCTGCAAAAAGGCATTGAGTCGCTTGGCTTTACCGAGATGACTGATGTGCAGCAAACAGCGCTACCAATCACTTTGGCAGGCAAAGATGTTGCAGGACAAGGACGCACAGGCACGGGCAAAACAGCAACTTTTTTAATTACCGCCATCAACCGCCTGCTCACAACCGAACCCAAAAAGGGCCGCACAACACATCATCCCCGTGTACTGATCATTGCACCGACGCGTGAGTTGGTTGTTCAAATCGGTGAAGATGCCAGAAAATTAGCGCAATTCACTGATTTGAAATTACATTCTGTATATGGCGGCGTGGATTATGAAAAACAGCGATTGGGTTTTGAAGATGGCGTAGATATTCTGATTGGCACCCCCGGCCGATTGATCGACTATTTAAAGAAACGTGTATATTCGCTATCTAAAGCCGATATGCTGATTATTGATGAAGCCGATCGCATGTTTGATCTCGGCTTCATTAATGACCTGCGCTTTATGCTACGCCGCCTACCCAACTACAATGAACGCCAATCGCTGATGTTCTCTGCCACGCTGTCGCATCGCGTACTGGAAATGGCCTATGAGCACATGAATTCTCCAGAGAAATTGCGTGCTGAAGAGGGGGATCTGATCGCCTCTGGCATTACTGAATCGATGTACCACACCAGCATGGAAGATAAGTTTCCTATCCTTGTTCACCTGCTGCGTGAATCTAAGGTCGAACGCGGCATGATTTTCATCAATGAAAAACGTACCGGTGAACGTGTGGCAAAAAATTTGGCCCGCTACGGCTTTTCCGTAGGTATTTTATCCGGCGATGTACGCCAGAAAAAACGCATGCGCATTTTAGAGGATTTCACCAGTGGAAAATTGCATCTGCTCGTTGCAACTGATGTGGCCAGTCGCGGCCTGCATATCGATGGTGTAACGCACGTATTCAATTATGATTTACCCGAAGATGCGGAAAACTATGTCCACCGTATTGGCCGTACAGCTCGCGCAGGCGCCAGTGGCACAGCCATTTCATTTTCATGTGAACGCTTTTGTTTTGGGTTGCCTGATATAGAAGCCTATATCAGTCGCCAAATACCAATCACGCATATCGAGCCGGAGATGCTGGAGATTGGCAAACCAACGGCTCCGGGAGCGACTGCTGAAGGCATGCAAGCAGGTGACCGCGCCGAACAACACAACAGCAAACCCGGCGGACGCCCTAATGGCAACAGACAGAATAGAGGCAGAAGACCTCAGCGTAAATAGAGTATCCACTAAAGAGAGATACTTGAACAGCAACTATTGCCCTCTTCTGACCATTTTACGGATAACCTGACAGACAACACACCTGCCTACGACACCACTATAGGGTGCCATAGATGCACCACCCCGGGTGGTTGATATCGTCCTCTCTCACCTAGATAAATAGATGTATAATGTATAATGGTAAGAGTGGAACACTGTTGCTAAGGGGAAAATGTGAGTATAAACAGTTACCACAAGGTAGATCGAAAACAGCTAGCACAAGATCTGGATCAGATTCATCATGATGTGATCGCACGCATGGGCGAAGCTGATTTCACACACCTGAAGAAAATGGAACGCTGGGGCCGAGTATGCACACTCTTTGGTTATGCAACTGCGTGGATCTTCCCCAACCCTGTTTCCGCCTTGTTGATCAGCCAGGGTAGCTTCACACGCTGGACACAGATGACCCACCCTATTGTACATAAAGGTTATGATAAAATAGACAACATCCCAAACTCATATTCCAGCAAGACATTTGCACGCGGATGGCGACGCTTTATCGACTGGCCTGACTGGATCACACCCGATGCATGGCATCAGGAACATGATATTTTACACCACTATAATTTAGGTGAAAAACGTGACCCTGACCACCTGCAGCATAATATGGCGTGGTTGCGACAATCCAACATCCCCATGGCTGTACGCTTTCTTATCATTATCTTGTTTACAGCTATTTGGAAAATAGCCTACTACACACCCAGAACCCATAAAGAACTGCGCATCAGCCAGGCCCGACAAAACGGTGAGCCTGAGCCGAAAATGGTCAGAGGAGGAAGCTGGAGCTTGTTCACCAAACGCGGACGAGCCTTATGGCTGAATAGCATTCTACCCTACGTTGCCTTTCGATTTACTCTGCTGCCACTGCTATTTTTTCCGCTAGGGACTTCTGCAATGATCAGTGTATTGCTAACGTCTATCATGGCCGAATTCTTCACCAACATGCACTCTTTTCTGGTTATCGTACCCAATCATGCGGGCGATGATGTGATGATGTTTGAAGATCGAGGCAAAGGAAAAGGTGAGTTCTATCTGAGACAAATTCTCGGCTCGGTCAATTACCCAACCGGTTCTGATTCAAATGATTTCTTTTATGGCTGGTTAAATTATCAGATTGAGCATCACCTGTGGCCTGACATACCATTAAATCAATACCAATATGCGCAACCCCGGGTCGTTGAAGTATGCAAAAAACATGGTATCCCCTACTGCCAGGACTCTGTATTTAAGCGCCTATTAAAGGCCATCGACATTATGGCGGGACGCAGCTCCATGTTAACACCATAGCATCCAGATCAATCATAAAAGTTACTGATTATTAGCTGGAAGCCATGATTCAGCACCATTTAAAAGGATGATTAACAGGACAATCGCATGAAAACATGCCGGGGGCACATCCTGATGTAGAAATATTTACCACATAGGTCGAAAAGGGCATCCCAGAGTGAACTTTGCTCAGCTTTAGTCTGATTACCTTTGGAAAATTGCAAGGCTGCCTTGTCCTCAGCCTGATGATTGCTATAGTAATGCCAAAATTAAGTTAGAGGTTTCACCCATGCGATTAATTATTGTTTTATGCCTGTCCCTATTCATGTTGTCCTCTTGCTCTTACGTGCGTTATGGGTTGGTGACCACCATGGATGTAATCACAGCCCCATATCACTTTATCTTTGATGATGAAGAGGATCTGGATGATTGAGCATCTACACGCTCACATGATTAAACTTTCATCACGACCAAGCTAATATCTACAGCTGCCATCATGCTATTTATCACCAAATCTATCGCCCTGCTGTTGCTGCCTCCGGCAGGCCTTATTCTGCTTGCAGCGCTCGGTTTGCTTTTTTTAAAATTTCGCGGCGGCAAAGAACTGGTCATTATATCGTTGACGCTGCTCTGGGTACTCTCCACAGAGCCGGTGCGTGATGTATTAATTTCTCCTTTAGAAACCCACTATGCAGCCCTGAAAACCGATCCGACAACACTGCGGCAACTAGCAAAAGAGCATACTGCAATCATCCTCCTAGGAGCTGGCATTTATGAAAATGCGCCTGAATTTGGTGGCCGCAATGCCTTATCTGATCATGCCCTGATGCGTACCATCTATGCTGCGGATTTAGAAAAAACAACAGCGCTGGACATCTACACCACTGGCGGCCATGGCATTTCGGGCAAGCTAGAATCAGAAGGCAAAGTAATGCAACGCTGGTTGATCAAACTCGGCGTTGCACCTGAGAAAATTTTCAGTGAGAACACTGCCAAAACCACGTGGGAAAACGCTATCCATATTCAACAGATACTGCAGAAAAAAGGTATCAAAAAAATTATTCTGGTTACGACTGCCTGGCATATGCCGCGTGCCGTCCACGTATTTAAAGCCCAAGGCTTGAGTGTGATCCCGGCCCCCTGCGCGTATGTGGAAACAAAAGGGGCATATAATGTGCTTAGTTTTTTGCCACAAGCACATGTGCTAGCAGACTCATCTGATGCATTGCATGAATATATGGGGATATTATGGTATCAATGGGCCTATGCAGAGTGACAAAAAACACTAGTCTACATTATTCATGAATGGATAGGTTTATATCTGGAGGTCATGTGAGCGGTAAACAAACAACGACAGATACTGCACAGGATGAATTATATAGTGCTGGCAGCATTTATCTGGAAGAGCTGTACGCACAATATCTCAAACAACCGGATTCCGTATCGGCCCAGTGGGCCGCCTATTTCTCCACCCTTAAAGATGAAACAACTGATACGCAGCCAAGCCATCACTCCATGCTGGAAACAATGCGCCCTACAGCGCGCCCATTTTCTCAAACAGCAAGCGAAGTCGCGCCACGGTCTGCTCTGCAACAAACTTCAGGCAACGCTCGTTCACAAGATAATCAGGATGATATCGAGTTTCCATCACGCGCTATTTATATGATCCAAGCCTATCGCATGCATGGTCACCTGCATGCCGATCTGGATCCACTAAAGCTCAACCCACGCGCCTCCAGCCCTGAGCTGGAGATGGCCTATTATGGGCTTTCCGAAGCGGATATGGATCAACTGTTTCCGACAGGTAATTTAAGCGGTGATGCTCGCATGCCATTGCGCGACATTGTATCCCTTCTGCAACAGACCTATTGCGGCCATATCGGACTTGAATTCATGCACATCACCAATTCGGCCCGCCGCCATTGGCTGCAATCACGCTTGGAACGCATTCATTCCACCCCCAGCTATGATGAAGAAACACGCCGCCATATTTTTGGCAAGGTGATGCATGCCGAAGAATTTGAACGTTTCCTCCACACGCGTTATGTCGGCCAAAAACGTTTTTCACTCGAAGGTGGTGAAAGCCTGATCCCCATGCTGGACACCTTGATTCAGCATGCTGGCAGCAACAAAACCAAAGAAATCATTCTCGGCATGGCCCATCGCGGTCGCTTAAATGTGCTCGCCAATATCATGGGCAAATCGCTGGCCGATATTTTTTCCGAATTTGAAGGCGCTAATTTTGAGGATGATGCACAAGGACAAGGCGATGTTAAATATCACCTGGGCTTCTCATCGGACGTACCTACCCCGGGTGGCACTGTACATATGTCGCTGGGTTTTAACCCCTCTCACCTGGAAATCATTACACCGGTTGTGCTCGGCAGTGTGCGAGCCAGACAATGCCGCCGCAAAGATAAAACAAAACGTGAAGTGATGAGTGTATTGTTGCATGGTGATGCGGCATTTGCAGGTCAGGGTGTGGTGGCAGAATCACTTGAACTCTCCAAGCTGCGCGGTTTCCGTACCGGCGGCACTATCCATATTGTCGTTAACAATCAGATTGGTTTCACCGTGAATCCCCATGATGCACGCTCTTCCACCTACTGCACCGATATTGCCAAAATTGTGCAGGCACCGATCCTGCATGTTAATGGTGATGACCCTGAGGCATGCTGTCTGGCCACTGAAATCGCTGTCGAATACCGCAACACATTCCGTGAAGACATTGTCCTCGATTTGATCTGTTACCGCCGCCATGGTCACAATGAATCCGATGCACCGGAAGTCACCCAACCACTGATGTATCGACGCATTGCCAGTCATCCGACCGTAGGCATGCTCTATCGCAACCGCCTTATTGAGGATGGCATCATCAGCGATACCGATTACACAGCCATGGTTGCCACCTATCGCGACTGCCTTGATAAAGTACGTCGCAGCCGCAATAAAGACCGCCCTGCCCCAAGCCCCGTAAATAGCCTGCAAGGGCGCTGGGAAGGATTCACTTCCGGCCATGCCGAAGAACCCGACACAACAGTACACGGCGATTTACTCAAAGAACTGGTGCGCAAGGTACACCGCCTACCTGCTAATTTTTCACTGCACCCCAAGGTAGAAAAGATATTTGATGGTCGCATCCAGATGATGGATGGCAAGCAGCCCATCGACTGGGGCTGTGGTGAGGCGATGGCCTATGCCACGCTGGTCAATGAGGGCCACTGGGTACGCCTCTCCGGAGAAGATTCCGGCCGTGGCACCTTTTTCCATCGTCATGCTGTGGTCTATGACCAAATCACCGGCAAAGCATTTGTTCCGCTGCGTGAAACAGAAAACGGGCCACTCTCTCACTTCCTTGTGGTCGATTCGATGTTATCGGAAATGGCCGTACTGGGTTATGAGTATGGTTACTCCATCGCCGAACCGAGAGCATTGGTGATCTGGGAAGCGCAGTATGGTGATTTTGCTAATGTTGCGCAGGTGGTGATTGATCAATTCATTGCTGCTGGCGAAACCAAATGGAGCCGCATGTCCGGTCTGGTGCTGTGGTTGCCCCACGGTTATGAAGGTCAAGGTGCTGAGCACTCATCGGCCAGACTTGAACGCTATTTACAACTCTGTGCTGAAGACAATATGCAGGTGGTTTACCCGACTACTCCTGCCCAACTGTTTCATCTGTTTAGAAGGCAACTATTAAGCCAAGCCCGCAAACCACTGATTATGATGGCGCCCAAGAGTATGTTGAGAAACAAAGCCTCATTCTCAGCCCTTGAAGATTTCACCTCCGGTCAATTCAATCCGATATTAGAGGAAACCGATCAGAGTATCGGTGCCGCACACGTGCGTCGTCTGATTATCTGCTCGGGTAAAGTCTATTACGACCTGTTGGCAGAGCGCCAAAAACGTGCCATCACAGACATCGCCATTATTCGTCTGGAGCGCCTCTATCCATTCCCCGACACACAACTGCGCCAACAACTGCAACGTTATAAAACAACAAACGAAGTGTACTGGGTACAGGAAGAGCCTGAAAATCAGGGGGCATGGCTATTGCTCAATAGCTCTATGCGCCAGACTCTTCTCAAAACGCAAAAAATATACGGCATCACACGCCCCGGCTCAGCCGCACCAGCAGTTGGTTCCATTTCTCGTCATAAACGGGAACTGGCAAAACTGGTTGATAGCGCGCTGGCCGACAGCACTAATGATCGTCTGATTTAAAGAAACAAGGAGATTAAGCATGGATATCGAGATCAAGGTTCCCAGTTTGGGTGAGTCCGAATCAGAGGCAACACTTATTTCCTGGCTCAAAAAGGAGGGGGATGCCGTTGTCGTTGATGATGTGCTGGCTGAAATTGAGAGTGATAAAATCACCATGGAAATCACCGCGCTCGATGCAGGCATCCTCAAAAGTATCTCCAAACAGGTTGATGACACTGTTGAACCGGGTGAAGTCATCGGACTGATTGATGGCAGTGAACAGGCGGTAAAAGCAGCTTCAACGAGCACTGCTGCAGATACCACGCCCACTGATGAAGCGGTCTCAGAAGTAGAAGTGAAAGAAACCACAGCCGAGGCACCCGCTACAGATGCACCTGCACCAGTGACTAAAACAGTGACAACAGCTCCCCTCAGCAATCAGCGCAGTGAAGAACGTGTGCCAATGAGCCGCCTGCGCAAACGCATTGCTGAACGCTTAAAAAGCGCCCAGAACACGGCCGCTATGCTCACCACCTTCAATGAAGTGAATCTGCAACCCGTCATGGATCTACGCAGCCGTTATGGTCAGGCGTTCCAGAACAAACACGGTGTAAAACTAGGCTTTATGTCTTTCTTTGTACGCGCTGTTTCTCAAGCCATCTCACAACACCCTGCCCTCAATGCCTATATCGAAGCGGATAATATTGTTTATCATAATTACCTTGATGTCGGCATTGCCGTGAGTACGGAAAAAGGTTTAGTGGTACCCACATTAAGAGATGCGCATCTGATGAATCTGGCACAAATTGAGCAGGGCATTAGCGACCTGGCAGGCAAAGCCCGTGATGGTGGCCTGCTGCCCGATGATCTGAAAGGTGGCACTTTCTCCATCACCAATGGCGGTGTGTTCGGTTCCATGCTCTCCACACCGATTTTGAATCCGCCACAGAGCGGCATTCTCGGCATGCACACCATTCAAAAACGTGCGGTTGTGGAAAATGATACGATTGTCATTCGCCCCATGATGTATCTGGCTCTGTCATATGATCATCGTCTCATTGACGGCTCCGATGCAGTGCGTTTTCTGGTGGCTGTAAAAGAAGCACTGGAGTATCCGGGAAGTCTGACACTCGATCTGTAACCACACGACCAACAGGACACGCTTTTGGCTCTGTAATACAGCGCTAAAAGCGTGCTGGTCTACAAACGGCCATCGGCATCGTCACAGTAGGCAGTGGTACCCTGCTCGCCTAGACCGGAGTAGTCGGACAAGAAACCATGCTTTCCGAAGATACCGTGCTGAAAGTACGCACTGCCTATCTGTTTATTCCGGTAATCTTTTTAAGCCTGGCCGTACTATCGATGTGGCGCTACCCCGCGAACGCGTAACAGAGATTCAATTTCAACTGCGTGCGCCGCAGCAACAACAAAACGATCAACCGCACTGAAACTAGAAAATCTTAAGGAGCACCCAGAAACATCGGCACTATAATCGGCACACTTAATTATAAGTATAAACTTAAACTATTGTTTTACAAAATAATTAACAGCATTTATGATCGGCACTTATGGGCCATCATAAAACATTAAATCCCAGCCTGATGGAGCCGCTGATGCCGGAGGACAGGCAGCACCGGCTTGAAAATCTCGCATTTGATCTGGCTGGTAAATCGCAGGGGCTGGCATCAACCCTGAATGGAGAGGTCATTCGCTCTGTTGGTGATCTGGTACGTTCGATGAACTGCTATTACAGTAATCTGATTGAAGGGCACAACACCCACCCTACCAATATCGAGAAGGCGCTCAGAGATGATTATTCTGATGACCCCGAAATTCGTGATCTTCAGCTGGAAGCCCGTGCTCATATCGAGGTGCAGCGCCTGATTGATGAAGGCAAAGCACCTCCGCATGCACTCACAGGGGCATTTGCACTATGGGCACATAAAGAATTCTGTAAGCGCCTTCCCAATGCATTGCTATCTGTCACCAACCCCGAAACAGGCGAGAATGTAAATGTGATCCCCGGTCAACTCAGGAGTGGTGATGTACAGGTTGGCCGCCATGTTGCCGTTTCGGTTGATGAGCTAAACCTGTTCATGGGCCGATTTGAGGAGGCCTATGGCTCCGTGCCATCTCGCGCACGACAGGTGATTGCTGTGGCTGCAGCACACCATCGCATGCTCTGGATTCACCCTTTTTATGACGGCAATGGCCGAGTCGTTCGACTGCAGTCTTACGCCTGTTTCCGGGAGCTTGGGATCGGCAGCGCGCTCTGGTCGGTGGCACGAGGTTTAGGGCGCAATGTGCAAGAATACAAACTGCGCCTTCAAGCTGCTGATATGCCAAGGCAAGGTGATCTGGATGGCAGGGGTAATCTGTCACTCAAAGGATTAGAAGAGTTCTGCGAATTCTTCCTCACGGTTTGCATTGATCAGGTTAACTATATGCAGTCGATTCTGGAACCGAATGAACTCCTGCGCAGGATTGGACTCTACTGCCGTGATGAGGTGGATGCCGGACGTTTAATGAAAGGCTCCTTCAACCTGTTGCGGGAAGCACTGCTTAGCGGCTCACTTGAGCGCGGCAGAGCACCTGAGATTACCGGTTATGCCGACAGACAGGCACGCAAAGTACTCAAAGGCTTGCTGGACAGGAGGCTTCTCGTATCCGATTCGCCCAAGGGCGCAGTGCGTCTCAGTTTTCCTGAGCATGTACTGGAATCATGGTTACCAAGGCTTTACCCAACAGCTTAACAATGCACATTTTCCATATTGCTAATGAGTGTTAAGCGTATTTAGTAATACTGTCACCGAAACCCTCTTTGCTACGAAAGGTAAACCTCTTCCTTTCACTCCAATAGCACCCTTCAGACAGTGATCAATCCGTGCCGGATAGCCAGCTTGGTCAGCTCGATGTGATTACTGACCCCCATCTTTTTCATAATATTGGCATGGTGGTTGGCAACCGTGTGTGCGCTGATAAACAGGTTTTCGCCAATTTGTCGCTGGTTTAAGCCATCCAGCATCATGCGAATAATCTCAAACTCCCTAAGCGTGAGGGTTGAAAATGGGCTGAATGAACTGTTTGATTCCTGTAATGCAATAGATTGGGCGATATTGGTGTCAATATAGGTGCCCCCTGCTGCGATCACCCGAATGGCGCGAAATAAAATCATGGGCGGCGTATGGCCGCAGATAACGCCATTTACCCTCAGATCTAGCAGGCGCCTGGCAATATGAACGTCCTCTATCATGCAGAGGACGAGGATTTTTATATCCGCGTTGCGGTGCTTGATTTGACTGATGCATTCCAGCCCGCATTTCAAGCCGGAATTCATCACCATTAACAAAATATCGGGGGCTGAATTCGTACATGCTATGCAACATCCCGACTCGCAAGTGACAGGCTTCAGCAGTTTGAAATCATATTCCTTTTCCAGTAAGCAGCGAAAGCCCGCCTCGCTGATGGGCACTTCTTCAATCAACCGGATTCGAATGGCGCTGTCTAATGTTCCCACGGTTGTTCCCCTGCTAACAACATCAGTATAGCCGAAATACAGCAAGTTGCATTACATCGGGATAAAACCCCGGGTAAATACAGGATAAATCCCCATATATTTTCTCCGCCCCATAAACTTTACTAGTACCGCATAGATATTTTTTTGGAGGTATCAATCATGACTTACTCAATCTGGCAAAAATTCATAGCAAAATGTACTGAGTCTGGTTTCTTAAGCCCTATACGAGTGGCACTGGTATTACTAATCATGATCAGCATTGCCCCTATGGGGTTTGTTGCGACGGCTGCGGGTACATGGGCCACCAAAACTACCTACCCTGCTACCAATATAGTCATGGCCTCGGCTGAAGCTATCGGCGGTAAAATCTATGTGGTTGGCGGCAGTGATCCCGTGACTGGCTTAAGCACAAATTCCCTGGGGATTTACAACTCAGCCACCGATACATGGGCCTCTGGTTTACCGATGCCAAGCAAGCGTTTGCGTACAGTTACAGGTGTTATTGATGGTAAATTGTATGTGGCCGGAGGGCTCTCAAACAACATTACCTTTATGCAGAGAGACAGCCTTGAGATTTACGATCCTGCAACGGATATATGGACGACTGGTACCCCGATGCCTGCTGCACGGGATACAGCCATGGGTGGAGTGATTGGAGGAAAGATGTATGTGGTTGGTGGAAGCTCCGGATGTTGTCCATCAACAGCTCATGCCGATCTCTTTGTATACGATCCTGCCACCAACACATGGGCGACCAAGGCTCCGATGGCGGCGGGCACTCGCTTTTCGGGAGGCGCTGGCGTTGTGAATGGCAAGCTCTATGTGGCTGGCGGAGAAACCTGGCCATCCAGTCCATCTGTGACTCGGTTGGAAGAGTATGATCCTGCTACAGACACATGGATCACCAAAGCACCCATGCCGGGGGTGAATCATTTATTCGCAACTGGTGTTATCAATAACAAGTTCTATGTTATCGGGGGGCGCTTCAATCCATTTAATGATGTTCAGCGCGACAGTGTTTGGGTTTATGATCCTGCATCGGATAGCTGGACCGTCGATCCAGCGACAATGCCCACAGCAAGAAGCGGCTCTGCTCCAACGGTGTTGCTTAATCAGCTACATATCATTGGTGGCTTCCTTACTCCACCAGCACCATCGACTAATGTGCATGAGGTATATATTCCGGCGGGAGTACCTGCTCCTTCCGCAGTAGTGACCGTGGACTTCGACAGCCTCGATACAACGGCGGGCAGGGTGTCCGGTGCAGCACTGGATAATTACCTGGCCGGTTTCGGTATCACCATCACCAGTCAGGTGGGAGCAACTTTGACGGTGGCGTCGGCAGATCCAGCCCTCCCAAACTTCGGGGGACAGAATGTTGTGGCCTCGTCATCGCCTAATGTGTTGGAGATGTTTCCTGGTAACACGAACGTTTCCTTCACACTGGAATTTTCCACCCCGATTGACAGCTTGAGCTTTACGAGGGCTGCTCGTTGTACCTCCCTGGCATACCCACCATGGGATGCGGTAGTGAAAAATTCACTTGGAGTGGTGATTGGTACCGCCTCTGAAAGTGGTGGTGGTACTGGTGCCTCATGCGCCAGTCCATTTCCACCAGCTCAAGTATTATCGTTCACCGGGCCGGGCATCAAATCGCTGACGATTGACAGCGGCAATTTCGGATTTTACGGTCGGCAGGGGCCTGCTCTGGATGATTTGGTTATGACACTGCAGGCAGGGAGCGGGAATCATCCTCCTGTTGCCAATGCCGGAGCTAATCAAACGGTACAATGTAGCGGCGCATCCAGTGCGGATGTTACGCTGAATGGATCTGCTTCTGATCTGGACCCAGCCGATACACTGACTTACAACTGGTCATGGGCCGGAGGTGGCTCTGCAACGGGCACCAACCCGACGGCTTCCTTCCCACGCGGTGCTACAACAGTGACATTGACTGTAAGTGACGGAAACGGTGGGTCGAATACAGCTACTACCGTTGTTACAGTGGAAGACACTACTGCGCCTGTCGTCAATGCAGGTGCAGATGTTACGCTGAATGCCACAGGCCCGGGTGGTGCAGTATTTGATGTGCTGACTCAGGCGACATCCAGTGATAATTGCTGCGGTGTTTCACTGACAGTGGATCCAGTAGGATCTTACCCGATTGGCACTACGCCGGTTACAGTGACGGCTACGGATTGTGCCAGCAATCACAGCAGCGATCAGATGAATGTGATTGTGAATGAAGTAAATTCGATTCCGAACCTGCCGCTACCTTACGCTGGGACGGTGAGCATCACGACACCTCCGGGTCAGACGTTGTTTGCTAGCACTACCGGTATCCCTTTTGGAGGCCCTGCCGGTATCAGCTTCCCGTTTGCTTCGGTTGCATACAGTGTGACGTCGCCAGTCGGTGGTAGTGTGACGGTGACACTGACATTCAGCTCTGCACTGCCTACACCGTTCCTGCTCTTTAAAACAGGTGGTGTGCCGCCGTTTATGATGATTCCTAGCAGTCTCTGGACACAGACAAGCCCGAACTCCATCCAGATTACTCTGACTGATGGTGGGCCATATGATCTGGACGGGGTGGTTAACGGCGTGATTATTGATCCGGTAGCGATTGGTGTTGACACTGATCCACCGGTGTTTTCAACACCACCTATTGATATTACAGGGGTTGAAGCGACGTCTGTAGCTGGTGCTGTGGTTACGTTCAGCTTACCTGTTGCTGTCGATAATATTGACCCGAACCCAGTAGTCAGCTGTTTGCCGGCTTCCGGTAGCACTTTTGGTCTGGGTAGCTCAACAGTAACATGTACGGCGACGGATGCTTCGAATAACAGCAGTAGCAGCAGCTTTACTGTTACGGTGTTAGATACCACACCACCGGTTCTGACTGTGCCTGTTGATGTGAGTTATGGGTCCATGTGTCCTCTGACTCCGGTGGCGATCGGGCAGGCGACAGCGACGGATTTCTTTCCACCGGTGATTGTGACATCTGATGCGCCTTTGGCCTATGGTCAGGGTACAACAACAGTGATCCACTGGACGGCAGAAGATGCTAATCATAATTCTTCTGTAGGGCAGCAGAATGTCACTGTTGTAAACGTTCCTGTACCTGTGCTGACAGCGAGTCTGGTGCCGTACAGTGCTGGTGATGAGGATGATCAGGAATATGGTCGTGACTCTGATGAGGGACGTTTCATCGTGCACTTCGCTGTGTCGAGTATGGTGAATGTGGATCATGTCACAGCCCAGCTGGTGATCGCTGGTTATGCAACACCAATCACTGTAACCGATGGTCAAATCATCGAATTTGAATACGAAGATGAGAAGACCGAGGTTGAAGTGGAAAATGGTGTGTATGAAATCGAGGCACCGGCCATGTTGATGCGTGTTACAGCAGTGGTAACTGAATCATGTGCCAGTGATGTCGTAGCTGAGGCTCAGCCCCAGGGGCTGACGCGCGATAATGATGATGACTATTATGGAAGCCATGGTAAGAAACAGGGTAAACATACGAGACATGATGACTGATTCATCATCATAACAACAAGGCTCGCCAATGGCGGGCCTTGTTTATTGCTGGAAGCACTGCTTAGCGGCTCCGTTAAGCGCGACAGAGCACCAAAAATGAACACCGGTTATGCCGACAGACAGGCACGTAAGACATTCAAAGCTTGCTGAATCGAGGCCTTTTCGTATGCGATTCGCTCAAAGGTTCAGTGCATATCGACTTCTCGACATATCCTGGAATTATGGCCGCAAGGCTTTACCCAACACCTTAATCATTCAGAGTTGTTAAACTCCATCCCCTGCACACGACAATCAAAGTGATAATTGCTCAGCTACAAAATCAGCATCCTTATCCCCTCTTCCTGAAAGGTTCACAAGTATTGTCGCATCACTGGACATTGTTTTAGCAACTTTCATGGCATGCGCCACAGCATGGGCGCTCTCAAGTGCAGGAATAATACCCTCCAAGCGGGAAAGCTGCATAAAGGCATCCAGGCACTCCTTGTCATCAACGGATTCATATTTTACGCGTTTAATATCCTTTAGATAGCAGTGTTGCGGGCCAACGGCGGGATAATCCAGACCTGAAGCAATTGAGTAAACGGGTAACGGATTTCCTTCACTATCTTGAAGGTTATAGCACTCAAATCCATGAATAGCCCCTTTCACACCAAGCGTAAGCGTAGCAGCATGATCTTTGGTATCCAGCCCTTTTCCTGCAGGTTCAACCCCAATCATCTTGACTGACTCATCATCCAGAAAGGCTGTAAACAGACCGATCGCATTAGACCCGCCGCCCACACAGGCAATAAGCAGATCGGGAAGCTTCCCCTCCCTCAGCATAAACTGCTCTCTCGCCTCTTTGCCAACAATACTCTGGAAATCACGCACTATCTTTGGAAACGGGTGTGGCCCTACCACCGAACCAATTGCATAAAAGTAGTTCACAGGATCCTTCATATATTCTTCAAAGGCACTATCAACGGCATCTTTCAATGTTCTGGTACCGCGAGATACAGGAACAAGTTTGCAACCCAGAATTTTCATTTTGGTGACATTCGGGTGCTCTTTTGCTATATCAATCTCACCCATATGAATCTCACATTCAATACCAACTAGCGCGCAAGCTGTTGCCAGCGCCACCCCATGCTGGCCGGCTCCTGTTTCTGCCAGCACCTTGGTTTTACCCATATGCTTGGCTAACAGTGCCTCCCCAATACAGTGATTAATCTTATGGGCTCCCGTATGGTTCAAGTCTTCGCGTTTAAGAAAAATACGTGCGCCGCCAATACTCTCACTCAATCGTTTGGCATAATAAATCGGGCTGGGGCGACCAACGTAATCCGCAAACAACTGTTTCTGCTCTTGCTGAAATGCATCCGTTTTGGTGACCGCCTCATAAGAGTCATTAATTTCATTCATAATAGCAATCATTTGCGGTGGAAGAATCTGCCCTCCATACTCGCCAAAATAACCCTTTGCATCAGGCATTTCTATAGTTTTATCACCCATTTCAATCTCCTCCAAACAGTACCCGGAACCCAGATTACCCATTTACTCTTCGACTTCCAATACATCATACTTCATTGCTATAGTTTAACCTCATACATTCACCTCTGAGGACTAGCCTCTTGCTTTGATGGGGGGGCTATCTATCGTTCCGGACATGAATGAAACCACGACAGCACTAACTTCCAATCCAATCCTGCAAGGGATCACTACTAAACTGCCTCTTTTTGATCAGATCAAGCCAGAGCATGTATTGCCGGCGATTTATGCGGAGCTTACGCAGGCACGCAAGACTGTGGCTGAGCTTACGCAAATCGCTGATCCTGATTGGGATTCGCTGATGCTGCCGCTGGAAGTCATTGAGGAACGTCTCGGACGTGTCTGGGGGCCGGTTAGCCATTTCAATGGGGTGTGTGATTCCGACGAACTGCGCCCGATCTATCAGCAAGGTGTGGCGAAGATGACCGAATGGTCAAGTGAACTGGGGCAGAATGAAGCACTGTATGCTGCCATTCGCAAGGTCTCTGAGCGTAATGATTTCCCATCTCTCTCCGAAGAACGGCAACAAGTCGTCAACCATGCCTTGCGGGATTTCAAACTCTCCGGTGCTGAGCTTGTGGGCGATGACAAAACCCGCTTCACTGAAATTCAGATGCGGCTTTCAGAGCTGGCAACCAGCTTCAGTGAACATGTGATGGATGCCACCCGCGCCTTTGAACTGCACCTGACAGATAAAAGCGATGTTGCGGGCCTGCCGGAGTCAGTGCGGGCCTCTGCCGCACAGCGCGCCACCCAGTCAGACAAGCTCAAAGAATCAGGTAACAACAACGGCTGGTTGATCACCCTTGATGCACCCTCCTACATTCCATTCATGCAATTTGCTGAGAATCGCAACTTACGCGAGACAATGTATCGCGAATATGTCACACGGGCTTCAACCGGTGAGCTGGATAATGGCCCTGTCATCAATGAAATCCTCGCCCTGCGTAGCGAGGCTGCAGCGCTGCTTGGTTTTGAGCACTACGCCGCATCATCGTTAGCCAGCAAGATGGCAACCGATGTGGAAGAAGTGACAGGCTTTTTGCGTGAGCTGGCAGACAAAAGTAAATCGATTGCACAAAAAGAATTTGCCGAGCTACAACTTTTTGCAGATACCGAACTTGGCATTGATAAGCTACAGGCATGGGATATCTCTTTTGCATCGGAAAGACTGCGCCTGAAAACCTATGCTATCTCCCAAGAAGAGCTCAAACCCTACTTCCCTGAACAGAACGTCATCAACGGCATGTTCGGGCTGGTGGAGAAACTCTACGGTATCACCATCCGTGAACGTGATGATGCTCCCGTTTGGCATGAGAGTGCCCGTTATTTTGAAGTCAGTGATGCCACTGGCACACAGATCTCTGCCTTCTATCTCGACCCCTATGCGCGGGCGCATAAACGCGGTGGTGCCTGGATGGATGAATGTATCGTGCGCTGGCAGCGCCCGGACGGCGTACTACAATTGCCGGTGGCATATCTGGTCTGCAACTTTGATGCCCCTGTAGGCAATAGGCCCGCCCTGTGGACACATGATGAGGTAACCACGCTGTTCCACGAATTTGGCCATGGTCTGCATCATATGCTTACGACTGTGTCCGAGCTTGGAGTATCCGGCATTCGTGGTGTGCCATGGGATGCCGTGGAGCTGCCAAGTCAGTTTATGGAGAACTTCTGCTGGGAACGTCAAGTAGTTGACCTTTTTGCCAAACATTATGAAACGGGTGAAACACTCCCGGATGCACTGTTTGACAAGATGCTCGCTGCCAAAAACTTCCAGTCGGCCATGATCATGCTGCGCCAGATCGAGTTTTCTCTATTTGATGTGCTGGTGCACTCTCAATTTGATGTGAATGGTGATGAAACTGTTCAGCAATTACTGGATAAGGTGCGTGAAGAAATATCCGTCTTTTCACCACCATCCTTCAACCGTTTTCAGAACAGCTTCTCGCATATCTTTGCAGGCGGTTATGCAGCAGGTTATTACTCTTACAAATGGGCCGAAGTATTATCGGCCGATATCTACGCCACCTTTGAAGAGGAGGGTGTCTTGAACGCTGATACAGCAGCTCGTTTGCGCAACGAACTGTTATCCATTGGTGGCAGTCGCGAGATCATGGATGCGTTTGTAGCATTCCGTGGTCGTAAACCGTCGGTAGATGCACTGCTGCGCCATTCCGGTCTGTCCGATTAGAAGATCAAAAACTTTTACCACGAAGACACAAACACACTAAGAAAAGCAATAACAAGGAGCACAAACATGTGGGGACGCAAAAAGAAAGCTACAGCTGCAGCACGTCATATCCTGGTAGCCGATGAGGCGCAGTGCGCGGCACTGAAAGCTGAGATTGAGGCTGGTGCTGACTTCGCTACATTAGCCGAAGAGCACTCTACCTGCCCATCCGGCAAAAAAGGTGGTGACCTGGGTACATTCCGTGAGCGCCAGATGGTCAAAGAATTCAATGATGTCGTCTTTACCGATGAACTGCACAAGGTACATGGCCCGATCAAAACACAATTCGGCTATCATCTCATTGAGATTACCGAACGCAATAAACCTTAACAGACACTGTTCGAGAATAAACTTAGAGGGTGCCCATGGGCACCCTCTTTATCTTCAATAGTTGGCCTTACAAATAACTAGACAACAGGGAATGTGGCAGCGTAGTGATCAATCCATTCCAAGGCGGCCTGTTCCTGATTCAGTTGTCTGCCTTCATGATCTAAAGCATGTTGGCGATAATCTTCGATCTGGCATAGCTGCTCCAGCATACGCATGCGGAATGCCTCTGTTTCAGACTGAAATGACATCGCAATCATAAAGCCATGACCGGACTGGGAAATTGATGTCACCTGCCCTTTCAACTTTTCCTGTGCATTAATGCTTGGAATACAAATACTCAACAACACACCGACTGCAATCATCATAGGAAAATGAAAACTGAGCTGCCCGCAAACCGCCTGTTTGCGATCGGCCTGATCATCAGCAGCAAGCACCGCTTTTACCTCAAGCGGAATATCAACGGGGTGGCGAATCATATCATATGCAGTGCTCATATCTTTCTCCATGCATACATCGTACCAAGTTAGAAATCTGCTGATACGCTGTTAAACTGCACCCTCAGGATAAATATTTCCTCCTTATGTACCCTGAACGGCAAAATCGGCAAAACATTTATCTATTCAGATTGGCTCTGATTTTTCTGAGGAAAAGGCGAAAAGCGCAGCTTACTGCAGTAAGTGAGCACGTTTAACGCAGTCATCGGGACAATCAGGGATGCGCTGAATAGTTAATGCTTATATCTTATTCTTCGCCTCAATCCACCTCGACATGAATTCTGTGCTACGATGTTGATGGTGGCGTAGCATCGAACCGGTAAAGTTTCGCAAGCGATGCTGCTCAATATTGGCGCGCAAATCCTGGATGCGCCGGATCAATGCAGGCCCATTTATCGACATATCAAATTGACTGAACACTATATCAAAACCATCACCCTGAGCCTTTTTCCAAGCATCTTCCTGCTGATACAGTCGCACTGCAGCATCGGCAAAAGCGTTAGCATCATCGGTAACCATGCCACCCCAACTCAAACCTCCAGTCATGCCCTCTGCACCGACACTGGTAGTAATACTCGGCGTACCATTGCGCATCGCATCAGCCAGTTTGGTTTTAATACCTGCACCAAAGCGCAACGGGGCCAGACAAATTTTCGCCTGCATCATCACCGCATCGACATCAGGCACCCGCCCCAATACATGAAAACCAGACCGGGCATCATGCAGCGCTGTCGCTTTCGGTGGTGCATATGCGCCATACACATGCAGTTCTGCTCTAGGGAGCCGGGCGCGTATCAACGGCCATATCTGCTGCTTAAGCCATAACACCGCATCCCAATTGGGTGCATGCCGGAAATTTCCAATGGTCATAAAATGCTGCCGCTGTTCAAAATCAGGCAAGGGCGTCGGGTAATCCGACGCATCAAACAGATAAGCAGAATGACAGATCAGTTCATCCGGCATCGAAAAACGCTCTTGCAACAACGCCATCTCATAACTGGAAGTCAGAATGGATAAGTCAGAACGAAAGATCGAGGCAATTTCACGCTGCGCGACTTCACTATACAGGTCGGAAGCTTCTACATGCTGTACCACTTCAGCATGGCGTTTAAACTGCATATGACGGGCATGGCGCAAACAGTGCAGATCGATGGTTTCGAGCAGGCGCAAAGCATTCGGGCACACTTTTTCCACCCGCCAAGCAAACTGCTCTTCCATGCTGAAACGATCAAACAACACAATATCCGGCTGCAGTTGCTGTAAGAACTCATCAAAGGAGTTTTCATTCACCTCTACCGGCACACAGACAACAGATAACGCTTCAAGGTCTGCCATAAACTCGCTCTCTGCCGCTGTGCTGACAAAAGTTACAGACCATCCTTGCTGCCTGAACAGCTTGATATATTGCATCAGGCGCAAGCTGGCTCCAGAGGAGGCAGGCTCTGGCCACACAGAGCCAATCATGAGTATCTGTAACATCGCGCCAGACTAGCCTAAGGGTCTGCTCAGTTGAACGCTAAGGTTAAACCCTGATTTTAAATAACCGCGTCAAAATCGCTCACCGCGAAGGACGCAGAGAAAACCATACTACTGTAGGTGTGTTTTTTGCATCGCCTTGGCATAACTCTGCGCACTTTGCAGCAAATTAGATTAGGCGACGCGAAGCGGGTTGAGGCGCCATTGATGAATAGTCCGGCTTACACCCAGCCAGGCAACGGCAACATATACAGGCCCGCGCCCACAGCCATATACAGCAATAGATATGACAGCCACGAGGATGGGCTAAACAGGGTCAGCGCAGTGCCAAAGGAGGCTTTTAAACTACGCCCCATAAAATCAACACTGTAGAACTCATCTAATAACAGGTGCACCAGGTAGCCACCACACATGAAAAATGCTGCCAACCATGAAAAATCAACACTCCAGTGCAATCCATACAGGCCAAGCATCACAATCGACAAGGCAAATAGCATTGCCGCAGGCAGGGAATGGAACAGCCCCCGATGCTCTGTTACCGAAGCAAATAGTGGATAGACAATATATTGAACTGCAAATATCGCCAACAAAGCCAGACCAAGCAGATAAATAAGTGGCAACTGATTCACAAAACAGGCCACCACAAGCCCCGCAGACAGTACACTTAACAATTTAAACAACATACGCGTGGGTACCGAATAATCAGAGTCCACATCGGGTAAAATACCAGCCAACACGCCCAATGCAAACAGGATCACAGCCTGTTGATGTGATATTACATCCGCCTGCATGCATGAGAGCGTCGCAGTTGCTGAGGCCACGACTGCAACAGTAATATGGGTGCGGAAATTGGCCACATGAACTCCTTGGGCAGGTTTATATTTCTAAAATGAGAACCTGCCGATTCACCCTTATAAAACCGTGAGTGTTATCACATAAGAAGTGTTTTTCCCTTACAGTGCCAATGTCTCCGCATCATCCTCTTGCACAAATGGTTTAAGCAACTGATCCAGCCACTCTTGCATTTTCTGCATGCCTTCGCGCACATCATTGAAATCTTTATTGGATAACACCCCATCATGGTTTCTGTCCATGCCATCAAACGCTTTGCGCGCAGATCGCTCCACTTTTGTCATCACCTCTTCAAAGGTTATCTGCCCATCACCATTGGCATCAAAATCCTGCGATGTATTGGCTCCAGCCCATGCAGATGAGGCACAAAACAGGCCTATGATCAAAAGAACTGATAAGAGTAAAGGATTGCTTGTTCGTCTTGGTGTATTCATCATCATCACCTCCATATTCAAGCGCATATGCTTATCAATGTCGGCATAGGTGAATAGCCACACGTTTCACCCCATCCGGTGCATAAATTCCAGCAAGCAAGATTCTGATCTTTGTTATATCACCTGTTATAACAACGATTAGCCAACAAGTATTTCAAATAGTTTCTGGCGCAAGTGACCAAGTTGATATGGCTTCTGAATAAATCCGGCCAGACCTTTACCAGCAAAGTGGCTGGTGGCTTCCTGCTCATTGTAACCGCTGGAGAGAATGACTTTGGCTTCAGGGTCAATCTTACGCATCTCCTGGAAAGCGGTTTTTCCATCCATGTTCGGCATAGTCATATCCAGCAATACGGCATCGATTTGTGCATACTCACGTGCAAATAGTTCCACGCCATCTACACCATCGACCGCTGTCATCACATCAAAGCCGATATCCTCAAGCATCAGACGGGCTGTTTGTCTCAGACTAGCTTCATCATCAACAACCAGAATCCGGCCATAACCTTGCCACGCTTCCGTTTTACTGTTTTCTGATGATTCATTCTCACGTTGAGCCATATCGATGGCCGGGAACAGCACCTTGAATGTCGTTCCTTTATCGACTTCAGAATAGACTTTAATAGCGCCCTTATGGCCGCGAACAATGCCCAGAATAGCACTCATGCCCAACCCTCGACCAGTAAACTTGGTGGTGAAGAAGGGGTCGTACAGCTTATTCAGAGTGTCGCTGTCCATGCCGCATCCATCATCGGAAATTTCCATGAACACATACTGGCCGCCCGGCAGGGATTCATTAACATAAGTGGTCTGCAGATAATTCTCATCAACATCGATGATGCCGGTGTGCATCACAATATTGCCACTATCCTCGCCAATGGCTTCGGATGCATTGATGACCAGATTCATGATGATCTGTTGCATTTGCGCCTTGTCCGCTTCAATGGCGGGTATTTGCGTATCCAGATCAGTACGCAGACTGACATTTTTGTTGATTGAAATATTAAGCAGTCCGAGAATTTCATCAATCAGACTACTGAGATTAATCGGCACCACCACAAATTTACCCTTGCCCGAATAGGCCAGCATCTGTTTGCACAGATCAGCGGCACGTTCACTGGCATCTTCGATATGTTTCAGATTGATGGCGACAGGATTGTCATCAGGCATGCGGCGGCGGGCAATGCCTGCGTTGCCGAGAATCGCGGTCAGTAAATTATTGAAATCATGCGCGATACCTCCAGCCAGTACACCGAGTGATTCAAGCCGCTGGGTGTGTTCGAGTTGCTGTTGCTGTTGACGCTCTTGGGTAACATCACGCTGAACAGATACAAAGCCGGCAATGTTACCCTCCTCATTTTTGATAGGAGAAATTGCCTGCTCCACTTCATACAATTCGCCCGCCTTGTTCCGATTGATAAAATCGGCTTGCCAGTTGCCACCCGCCAAAATGGTGTTCCACATCTGTTCATAGAACTGCTTCGACATTTCACCGCTTTTTACCATATTGGCTCTGCGTCCGACCGCTTCTTTGGCTGTGTAACCGGAAATCTTCTCAAAGGCCGGGTTGACATACTGGATAATGGCATCCCGGTTAGTGATGAGTACTACTTCATGGGTCTGTTCAACAGCAGCCTGCAACCGCGATAATTCAGCGGTACGCGCTTTCACTTTATCCTCCAGTTCGCGCTGGTAACTGAGAATCTCATCTGACATATTATTAAATGAGGCGGAGAGCAGATTGATTTCGGCAATAGGGGTATCTGTGGGGGTATCGATATAGAAACGACGACCTTTAGCAATACTGGTAGCGGCCTGCGTCAGACGTGATAGTGGTTGAATGATATGATTTGCTCGCCAGGCAACAAAGCCGATCATCAGTAACAAAATCACAATCACGGAAAGGATCAGTTTGTCCCTGATCAATGCCAACCCTTCCAGGGCTTCATCCTGATCGATTTTCGCAACCAGTCCCCAGTTAAGGCTGGGTAGGTAGACCCAGGCTGCGATCACTTCGATGCCGCGCAGATCAGATAATATACCCTGACCGATAATGCCTTGCGTAGCTTCCCTGATGGGGCGGGCCAGGGCGCTGGTTCTTGGAATCGAATGTTTGAAGGCGGCATCGGGCTCATGACGCGTGGGCGCAGTAATAACCACACTGTCGCCGATATCGGTGCCAAGAATGATTTCTCCGCTGCTACCTAAGCCATCCAGATTACCGGCAATGGAATAAAAGGTGTCTGTATTCAATTGGAAAGCAAGCGCGCCCAGTAGTTTGCCTTCGTGGAATACCGGCGCAGCAATAAATGCAGCGGGTTCATCGGATGGTTCATAATAGGTAAAGCTGGAGTGATCAGGAGAGAGCATCCTTAGTGCATCTCTATAGACATGAGCAAGGCCTGAATCATGGTAGGGTCCGGTGCGCAAATTGGTAGCAAAATCATTTTCATGCGTCACGCTGAAGACAATGTCACCTTCCACATTGATGAGAAAAATATCGTAATAATCCCAGCGCTGAAGCATGGAGATAAACCATTGCCTATACTTTTCATCTGTCTGTTCATAGGCCTGCGAATCTGGCCCTTGCTGAAATACCAGCCCCAACTGCCCAAGTGCTGCTACCGTTTCAATGGATTGACTGCTTTGAATCAGATTCTGAATCTGGTTGTCCATGTACGCTTCAATCTGGCTGGCTCTCTGGTTTGCAATCGTATGCTGCGTTTGCAGCGTTTGCTGCTGTTGCTGCTCTTTTAATAATTGATAAGCAATAGTTCCAGTCAACGCTGCAACGATAAGGATTGAAAGTACGCAGATCAAAATAACTTCTGTGCGAATAGAACGCCCTTGTACTTGCTTGAGAGCGTTCATTCCGGACGACTCGTTGCTGCATTATTGGCTGGCGCGGTTGAAGCTGCAGGGACAGGAGCCGACCACTGGCGATTCCAATCGCTGTACAGTCGATTGAGCATCCACTCGGCTTCATGCTTGCTGACAAAGAGAGGGTATGGGAATGGTTTCAGCGCATGCTCAGATGACCAGATAACATCAAACTGATGTTGGCGATTCACCTGTCCAATATACGCTGTTTTCCATAGATGGTTGCTGCCCTGATCCACCGAAACGATGCCTTCAGGAGCCGCCAAGCTCTGCTGTAGAATATTATTGTGGATGGCTTTCGGGTCACTGGTACGCGCCCCACGCACCGCATTGGCCCACATCTGCACACCGACCCAGGCAGCCTCCATCGGATCACTGACAGGTTGCTCGCCAAAGTGTTGATACAGTGCGCTGATAAAGGCTTTGTTCTGCGCTGATGGCAAACTCTGGAAATAGTTCCAAACGGCATAATGGCCAGCGATTTCATCAATGGGCATCAGCCTGATTCCGGATTCAGCCAGACTGAATGATACAACAGGCATCTCTTTGGCACTGATGCCAGCCTCTCTCAGGGCATGAAAAAAGGCCACGTTAGAGTCGCCGTTGATACTATTGAAAATAACATCGGGCTGTTTGTCTTGAATATCATTGATTATGTCAGAGACATCATTCGAGCCTAGCAAAATATATTGCTCACCGACAACTTCAGCATTGATCAGCGGTAGCTGCCTGTTGATCAGCCAGTTAGCTACTCGCGGAAATATATAATTTGAACCTATCAGATAAACGCGCGGCCCGAATTTTTTCACAGCCCAGCTCACAGCCGGAACAATCTGCTGATTGGGAGCTGCACCGGTGTAAATAATATGGTCGGATGATTCCAGCCCCTCATATTGCACCGGATAAAAGAGCAGATGATCGAGTTTTTCCACCACGAGTTTGACAGCTTTACGGCTAGCTGAAGTCCAGCAGCCGAATAGTACATCGACATGCTCTTCTGTAATCAGGCGTTCGGCTTCAGCGGCAAATACGTTTTCATCTGATTTTCCATCGGCGATGACAGCCTCAACCCGCCTGCCGAGGAGTCCGCCGTTAGCATTGATCTGTTCGATGGCCAGCAGGGTTGCGTTGATGACAGGTTTCTCACTGCGGGCCATGGTGCCGGTTTGAGAGTGCAGAATGCCGACACGGATGGGACCGGAAGCAGGCTGGGAAAAAGATGCGGCAGGGAGCATGACCAAGCTCAGAAAAACCGTGGTCAGAAACGCAAAAAGTCGATTCGTCAGCCTATAGTTCAAGTTAAATCCACTATCATGATAGTAGTATAGATGCATAGAGTGAAAACAAGCAAGTTCAATGCCTTAAAAGCTGAATAGTTACGTCATTCTCCAAAATGGTAGCGTGTTAACTGATCTAATCGTGTTTCGGCTTCCTCTGTCTGGAACTCGCTGAACACGGATATGCCATGCTGTGCCAGCAAACACGCCGTCACACCCTGCCCACTGATTTTTATGCCTGAAAAACTACCATCATTGAGTCTGTTTACGCCACAGGATGGGCTGCCTTCTTTCAGGATTGCAATACGGATATCGTGCTGCATACATAGAGCCAAAGCCATTTCAGCACCAGCCATAAAAGCTTCTGTAACATCGCTGCCATCTTTGCGGCGAATAGCCCCCTCACCTTTAATGACAGCTTTAGCGTCCCCTGCTTCGATTTCCGCAGGCGGTCTTGGAATAGGCAGGCCACCTGCCACTTCCGGACATAACGGGATCAAACGGCCCTGTTGTTCCCACGCTTGTAAAACGTCTGAATGAATTGAACTGTGTTTGCCATCATAACGGACGCGCTCTCCCAGCAGACAGGCACTGATAAGTATTTTATGCATGCACGGCCTCCAAAAAGTCATACATCGCACCATGGCATGGCAAACCACAGCGCGCTCCCAGCCTTGTACAGGTCAATGCCCCGGCAGCCGAAGCAAAACGAAGTAGCTCAGACCAGACCATATCACGCGCCAAAGCCAGAGCGAACGCACCGTGGAAGGCATCACCTGCACCTGTGGAATCGACTACATCGACGTTGAATGCATTCATCTCACCTGACTCCCCATTACTGCTCCAAATCAATCCTGCGTCGCCCTGAGTAATCACTACATGTTCGCAATGCTTGGACAAACGGTGCAAAGCAATAGTGAGATCATGCGTTTCACAGTAGTGTCGGGCAAACGTTTCAGATGCCACCAGGTAATCTACTTCTGTGGTTAATTCACGTGTACCCTGATGCAGGGAGCCCGCATCAAGCACAGTGATGATACCCTGCTCTTTTGCCCATCTACATAAAGACAGTGATAACAGTGGTTCATGACCATCAAACAGCATCACTTTTGGATATTGAGAAATACTTACTGCATCAGGCCCAAGAAAAGGAGTATCCCCTTTATAATTCACCACAGACCTGCGGCCATCCGGTTTGGCCAGAATTTGCGAAACGGGAGTGGCATCGGCCCCTCGCACCAGATTAGAAATATCCACCCCTTCGGCCCGAAACTCCCGCACATGCGCCTCACCAAACAGATCATTGCCCAAATAACCACAGAAACCCGCCACTCCACCTAAACGCGACACGCACACCGCCGCATTGGCAGCGGGGCCACCACCAGCCAACTGCATCGCATCAGCGAAACTCTTCTCATCCGGATCAGGGTGATGAGAGAGAGCCATCGAAATATCGTATGAAGCGTGTCCCACGCATAATACATCTAACATAAGCAGAGCGTATCAGTAATACCATGACATTGACAAATTCAAATTTATCCACTATTTACTTAACATCACACATGTTTGCCGCACCACAGTCTCCCCTGTCTTTGGTGCAGCGGTGGCCCGACACTTGTCGGGGCATTTTTTATACCCCTGTTCTTATAATCTTGACAGTTTTACTCGGGTTTATGACGATGCTGACCCAACACGGCATGCATCATTGCTTGGCATGATGCTGCATAAGGAGTTTCTCATGGTTTCCCAGGCTGATATTCTTAAAGCACTCTCTGTCATCATCGACCCCGATTTCAAAAAGGACATTGTCTCACTTGGTTTTGTGAAAGACATTGTTATCGGCAATGCGTCCGTTGCACTCACCATCGAATTAACCACCCCTGCCTGTCCGGTCAAAGAAGAGTTCAAACGTCAGGCCGATGCAGCACTGTTAGCACTGCCGGGTATTGACCAAGTCAATGTCACCATGAGCTCCAATGTTGTAGCAGCTAAGACTAAAGAGGGCATTCCCGGTGTAGCCAATATTATTGCCGTAGCATCCGGTAAAGGTGGTGTTGGTAAATCTACCACCACGGTAAATCTGGCTGTGGCGATGGCGCAAACCGGAGCTCGTGTAGGCCTACTTGATGCCGATATTTATGGCCCATCCATTCCGCGCATGATGGGCTTAAGTGGTAAAAAACCCCAAATTGACAGAGATACTGAAACCATTATTCCATTAGAAAATTATGGCGTAAAAACCATGTCGATTGGTTATCTGGTAGAAGACAATCAGGCCATGATCTGGCGCGGTGCGATGGTGGCTGGGGCACTGAAACAGCTATTGGGTGATGTCGAATGGGGCGAGCTGGATTATCTGTTTATTGATATGCCACCGGGTACGGGTGATGCGCAACTCACACTCACACAAACCGTGCCTGTCACCGGCGCTGTCATGGTTACCACACCACAGGACATCGCCCTCATTGATTGCAGCAAGGGCATCAACATGTTCGAGAAAGTGCATGTGCCCAATCTTGGTATTGTGGAAAACATGAGTCAGTTCATCTGCCCGCACTGTGGTGAATCCACAGCCATCTTTGCAGAGGGTGGTGCTGAACGCTTAAGTCAGCAACACGCCACCGAAGTGCTTGCGCATATCCCGCTTGATCTTCAGATACGCATCAATGCCGATGAAGGCACTCCTATCGTCGCAGCCATGCCTGATAGTGATCAGGCCAAAGCCTATCAAACGCTGGCTGGTGAAGTGGCTAGAAAAATTAGTATTCTGAATCGTCGCCAGGTGAATATCCCTATTATCATGCAGAGCTAGCTGTTAGATTCAAACGATGGCCACCGATCATAAAATCATTATTGATATGGATATTCTTATGGGAAATCCAGAAAGTCTGGAAAGGTTCCATGAGTGCGCCAATCTGATGATTATCGCGTCCACCCCAGAGCAAGTGCAACTGGGTTATAATATGCTCGAAATCGTTGATGATTGTATGTCCCAACTGAACAAGGTAGCAGACACCTGATAAGCCCTGATCCACCGCTATCTATCTGATTCGGAATATGGTGACGCTTCGCTCTCGGCTTTGGCACATGCAACGCTTAGCTGTGGGGATTCCTTAAATCCATAGGCGTCAAAAACATTACCAAAAAATGCGCCATGCTATCATGAGCTGAGTTGCTGAGTAACATCCATTGATTCATGCAATATTCGTGCAACCTCTAACAGGGAACCGTTCAGACGGTAAAAGACTATATGATGGCCTTCGGGAAAGCTGAACAATCCATACTCAATATCCTCCCTGGATCTGCCCAACTGCACATGCCCCGCAAGCCAGTTAATTCGCTGCTCCAACTGAGCCAGATATTTATCAGCCTGCGCTTCGCCCCATGTTTTAGCTGTATAATTTTCAATATTTACCAAATCTGCCACAGCAAGATCGGATAGCTTAACCTTACACGCCGGCATTTCTATGTGCCCGACCGCGCACCTTGATTCCCTCAAACAGATCCTTCAATTCGGTCTGATCAAACAACGTGGATGCGCCCGTATCGAGCTGATCCAGCCCTGCATGGACTTCAGCATGCAATCGTTCCATCTTGATTTTTCTGTACTCTTCAACCGACATCATCACAGCCACAGCTCGCCCGTGCTTTTCAATGGCAACAGGTTCTCGTTGTGCCGTATCCATCAAAACACCAAATCGGTTTTTTGCTTCCCGTGCCGCAATTGATTTCATAGCACCTCCAAAAAAGGACATAATAGCTATTTTAGCCATTTATGCCAATAATAACCATCAAACCGTTACTGCCAAGGAACCTGGAGCAGAACAGATGACTGCAATACCGAAACATTGCACCGTTAGGTACCGATATTCCAAACGGGTACACTCCATGCTTGAATCTGACCCGGCATCTCCTTGGAAAATATCAAAAGATGAAAGCCTAGCACCTATTTTCCTATTTTGCCTATTCCTCTGAAAGCCTGGCACCTATTCCTCTAATCCAGCGTCTCATTGGCCAGTTACATGAATGATTTGCAGACCTTCTTACAGCCCAAACAGTCATAATCTGAGAAGTGATTATCCAGTAAAGTATTAATATCACGCAAACTTTTCGGCCACCAACATGGTCTGACTCTCCTTTTGTTCTGGTTTCCATCTCATCCATCAGTATTAGCCCTCCCTATGCTAAATTAACCTGTGTGATTATTCAGACCCATTTTATATTGGAATAGGCTAACATGAGGAATACTGCCTCTTGACATAAGTGATAATTTACTGTTACATATCACTATAAAGTCATAATAATTATATGTTTTTAAAGGTAGTGTAGTTGAATATACACAGGGGATATGCTATAAAGTTCATGTACCATAGTTGAATTTGCTTGAAAAACTACGCTCTTCTACTATATGATGGATTACTAAATAGCATTGTTATAATTAGCACGTTCTCTAAGGGAGGGGCCTAGTGAACAAAGAAATAAATAATTTGGCACATCTGTATTTGACCTACAGGAATATATTTTTTTCTCCGCCAAGTATGGCATTAACACCGATTGTGGTGATGACCTGTGTCACTCTGCTGTTTCTACACCCAACACCCACTTTAGCTCAGGATATAGCAACGAATCAAAACACTGGCAACCAAGCACTGGTTAGCTCTCCAGCCCAACAAGATCATGCGCATGCGCTGAAGCTGGCCCGTAGCGGAGAGCTCAATAAAGCTGCAGATATTCTCTCACCCTATGCAAAAAAACCGATGGCAAATGTGCTAATGACCGGCGATTATCTGGTTTTTCTCTCCTGGGCAGGAAAAAATCAACTGGCTACCAGATCTTTTGAAGCACTGCCGGCTGCTTTTCCGAAAAATGCTTACCTGCTAAGAAACATGGCTAGTGCCTACTATGGTCAGCGCAGTTACGCTCAGGCCGCTTTATTGTATGCGTCTACGCTTCAGCAAAAACCCACAGATAAAGAGGCCCAGATAGGTCATGTACGTAGCCTTTATTATGCTGGCAAGGTAAAGGAATCCGACAACAGGCTGAATGCTTATCTAAAGACTAGCCCCGACTCCTTGCCACTACTATCTATCAGGCCACAAGTACTCATTGCCCATGGCGCATATGCTAAAGCCTGGGCTGCCCAAGCTGATCTACTACGAAAAAATCAGGTCTCATCAACGGCACAGCATAGCACATGGGAGGCACTGGTCACTTCAGTTCCGACTGACAAGCGTAAAGCCATGCTCGCAGCATTAAAACACAGTGCAGCTTCCAAAAAAGAGACAGATACTGAAAACTATATATTGGCCTTGGCACTACATCGGGAATTCAACGAACTTATTACCAGCTATGAGTCTGCCGGCATCAAAAGCGAACGTTTCTCAACATATACAGCATATTGGATCGGCTGGGCATACTTCAAAACCGACAAATTAAAACAGTCCGAAGTGATCTATCGAAATGCACTTAAGATAGAGCCAAAAGACCTCTATCTCACCACAGGACTTGCATATGTACTGGGCAAAGAAAAACAGCCCAAGCTGGCATTCAATCTATTCAAACAACTGCCGGCAGAACAAGCCAGCATGGCAGAAGTGCGTTTTGCCAAAGCCTATATTTATGAGCAACAGAGCGACTATTGGGCCGCCATCAAAGAGTATGATGGCATTCTTGCCATCCACCCTGAGTACAGAATTGCCAGGAAACTTAAACTGATGGCCATGTCCGCGCTGGGTGCAAGTAGCCAGGCATTGAGCCAGGCCGGTGATAACAGTGAATTACAGGCCTATATTCAGGGTAACATGGTGATCGACCGCATGCAGTGGGGAGAGTTCAAGCAGTCACTGGCTCAACTTGAGCCCCTACTACAAAGAAGAAACCCAACAGGCTCAAGATTTGATCACATCGTCGTACTGGTTGAAGACTTGCAAATGAAAGAAGCCATCGCCGAATACGATCAGCTAAAGGCTGAAGGGGTTACCCCGCCCTCCTGGGTTATGAATAGCGTAGGTAGTGCCTACATCTATCTTGAGGAGTGGGAAAAGTCCCTGGCTGTTTATAATCAACAATTGAAAACAGATCCAAACATGTTCAATGCACGCGTAGGTAAATTTTATTCCCTCTCAGAACTTAGAAGATGGGATGAAGCAGAAGAACTTCTGATTAAGCTTGAGGAAGATGTCATTCCTGTAAAACTCCGCAGCCGCTATACACAAGGTCAACAGATGGAAGTTGTGGTCGCTCACGGCTGGTTCCTGCTCGATCAAAACATGATGCGTGAAGCCGATGCCTATTTCACCGAGTTTTACAGCAAAGCACCCGCTAATACTGGAATCCGTTCCGGACTAGCGCATACACACTACTTCCGTGGCTGGCCTCGCAAGGCCCTTCGAGAATTCCAGACTATCACATCGTTGGAGTCCCGGGATCTCAATCCTGGCCCCAGAGTTGGCCATGCCCTTGTGCTCAACGCGTTGGCACACAAGGAAGAGGCCCGTGAGATGATCAACAAACATCGGGCACAGAAACCGAAAGACAAACACGGTATTCGTGCTGCCAGAGAACTGGCAATAGATGACATGCGGGAACTGGACGTAGGTATCGTCTTCAACCACTCCAACGATGGCTTTAACGACCTCTACACCTTTGCAAACTACATTCACCCAGTCACCCTCTACACCAATATCCTAGCCATGGTAAATTACCGAAGAAGCTCTCAGAGTGGTTTAAAATCAACATTTCATCGCGTAGGAGTTGGTTTTGATCACACATTCAACAGCGACTGGTACATGCGGGAGATGCTCTCCCTGGATGTGAAGGCAGGGCATGAATATGGGACTCGAACCAATATAAGGTACACCCCGACCGACCATTGGATTGTTGAAGCCATGTTCGACTCTTTCACCACAGATGTGCCACTGCGTGCCCGTGTGGCAGCCATCACCTCCAAACAGGCTGCTCTAAACCTCACCTACAGAGAAAGTGAATGGCGCGAATATGGCATCGGAGGCAGTTACGATTTCTATTCCGATGGTAATCGTCGCACAGCCGTAACAGCCCGTTTCGAGCAAGGACTGTATGCAAAGAAAGACTGGCGTCTGCGCCTGATCGTAGATGGATCTTTAGGTGATAACTCCAAGAATAATGCCCTCTATTTCAACCCGGCTCGTGACTGGAGTGCGGCAGGTACACTGATGATTGAGCAGACTGTCTGGCACGCCTACGAAAGCATGAAAGGCTATTATGACCGCGGCTTTATTCACCGCCTCTACCTGACTGCCGGTGCATACGGACAAACCGGATTTAGCGGTTCTTTTCTGGGTTCGGCTCGTTATGAGCAGGAAATCGACTTCAGCGATACACACCACTTGCTATGGGGCATTTCTGCAGGGCGCCACTCCTACGATGGCACTGGTGTCATGAATTATTCAATTGATGCATTGTATAGGTGGTATTTCTGATGTGTAATCTTCACAAACTACTATTAATAGCACTTCTAGCCCTGGCTCCTGCACTGGCAACGGCAACGGCCGCAACAACTAAAGTAGTTCCGACTCCATTCAAGGATGGGCAATTTCTTGTTCTCGCCTATCATTCCATAGCTCTCAGAGCCATTCCAGGTGATAAATATACTATTACCCAGGGGCAATTTGCAGAACAGGTGGACTATCTGAATACACACGGCTATCACCCGGTATCTGTTCAAGACATTCTGGATGCCCAAGCCGGCAAAAAGAAGCTACCAAACAAAGCTGTACTGCTGACCTTCGATGATGCTTATTTATCATACTATGATTTTGTTGTCCCCTTCCTGAAACAGTATGGATTTCCATCAATGCTGGCAGTAGTCGGAGACTTCATCGAAAACCCTCCATCCAAAGGCCTGCCGGAAAAGCTGATGAATTGGAAACAGATCAAAGAAGTTGCAAAGAGCCCTCTCGTTGAAGTGGCCTCACATACGTATAACATGCATAAAGGCATCCAATACAACAGCATTGGCAATACAGGACCGGCAGTCAATGTACGCTTGTATTCCCCCCAAGATAAGCACTATGAAACCGAACAAGAATACCGGCAACGATTGCAAGAGGACTTTTCACATCAGAACAAAATCTTTGAAAGTCATGTTGGTTTCAAGCCACGAATCATTGTTTGGCCATTTGGAAACCATACAGGCATCTCCTGGGATATTGCTAAAAATAAAGGTTTTCGTATGGGGTTCACACTCGTATGGGGTCTCGGGAATATAACAAACCTTGCGGAAACCCCACGCCTGATGGTTGAAAGCGTTCCAATTAAAGATTTTATCGACAACGTCCTGTATCCAAACCACAAACCGACCATTGTTCGCGCAGTGCAAGTCGACCTTGATCTTATTTATGATAAATCCATTGAACAAATGGATAAGAACCTGGGTAAACTGATTGATCGCTTATACGCCATGAAGGTTAACACTGTTTATTTGCAGGCATTTGCGGATCCTGATGGAGACGGCTCTGTCGATAGTGTTTACTTTCACAATCGCCAACTACCTGTCAGGAGCGATTTCTTCAGCCATGCAGCTCATCAAATAAGAATTCGAGGCATAGAGGTCTATGCATGGATACCCAGCCTCAGTTTTATTTTTCCAGATAAAGCATTTAACAAAATGTACCGCATTCAGGAAAAGTCGAATGGGAAAAATCGCCCCAGCCAGTCATGGTACAAGCGATTAACCCCGTTCAGTAAAGATGTTCAGGAAAAAGTCGGCATGTTATATGAGGATTTGGCTGCTTACTCGCAGATTGACGGTATCTTATTCCAGGATGATGCTTATCTGACCGACCATGAAGATTTTCACCCGGATGCTATTCAAGCATATCAAGCTGCACTCGGAAAATCGTTCCCTCTTAAGAGTGATGCTGAAGACAGTGCGGCAGCGCTCAAATGGGGGAAATACAAAACACAGGCATTGATTGATTATACCAAAGGACTAATGCGAATAGTGAAACATATCCGACCGGAAATAAAATTCGCCCGTAATATCTATGCCAATATGCTGATCAACCCCCAGGCAGAAGCATGGTTCGCCCAGAATTATAAGGAATTCCTTAACAACTATGATGAAGTGGTCGTGATGGCCTATCCACGCATGGAGAAAGCCCACAAACCGGCACAATGGCTCACCAAAATGGTTGAAAATGTAAAAGCACACAATGGCTTGGAAAAAACCATATTTAAATTACAAGCCTATGACTGGAAGAAAAAAAGATGGGTGGGCAATGAGGCTCTGCTTGAAGAAATGCGTGATGTACTTGTCGCAGGAGGCGTTCATCTCGCCTATTACCCCGACAATGCATTAGAAAACAAACCGGACATTTCCACCATAAAGTTGGAAATGTCCAGACAGACCGACCCGTTTGCGAGGTGATTTATGGTTAATATTCTACAGTTTCTAAGTGATTTTATTTTTCTCTTTCCTCTTTTCATGAGTTTTATATGGATTATCGGAGCACTGATCTTTTACTGGAAAGAAGAAAGGAATATCACAACCGTGCCTGAACTGGATCATTTCCCCATGTTTTCCATTCTGGTTCCAGCACACAATGAAAAAGAGCAAATCGTCAATACACTCGAGCAGTTAATGGATCTGGATTATCCGAACTATGAGGTTATTGCCATTGATGATTGCAGCACCGATGGCACAGACCTTCTGATGAATGAACTCACGGAAAAGCACGAACGCATTCGCGCCGTCTATCTTCGCAGCAATAAGGGCAAGGCTGCGGCAATGAATGCAGGTAGTGCAGCCACAAAAGGTGAATATATCCTCACACTGGATTCGGATACCCTGCTTGATTCAAAAGCACTGAAATGGATCGCCTGGCATTTCAACAAGTTCCCTCGTGTCGGAGCTGTCACAGGTAACCCCCGTGTGCTCAACAGAACCACACTGCTGGCAAAAATCCAGACTGGTGAATACTCCACTATTGTTGGTCTAATTAAACGCGCCCAGCGCATTTTGGGTAAAGTCCTTACCGTATCCGGTGTAATCGCGGCATTTAGAAAACAGGCATTGGAAGATGTCAACTTCTGGGATACACATACCATCACAGATGATATCGATATTACCTGGAAGCTGGAACGCCATTTCTGGGATGTTCGCTATGAACCCCGTGCGCTGGTATGGATATTGGTGCCTGAATCTATTGAGGGACTGTGGAGACAGCGATTGCGCTGGGCACAGGGCGGCATTGAAGTACTCGTCAAAAACATAGACATCTGGAGCGACTGGAGGCAACGCCGCTTATGGCCTGTCTATATTGAATATGTAATAAGCACACTCTGGGCTTACTGCTTCTGGTTAGTTATCGCATTGTGGATGATTCAGGGTGCCATCAATGTATATGAACCGATTATATTCCTTGCTCCGGCGCCACCCTTATGGGCCGGATCCCTCCTGGCTATGGTCTGCCTGATGATGTTCACCGTAAGCCTGGCCATGGAGAGCCGCTATGATAAAACATTACTGAAAAATCTGGTCTGGATCATCTGGTATCCCTTCATCTACTGGCTTATAAGCGCCACAACTATCGTTGTCGCTGTGCCCAAAGTCTTATTGAGAAAGAAGGGGTATAAGGGCCATGGTACATGGCAGAGCCCTGACCGTGGCCTACACCTAGAAGAATGATAGGGAGATAACGATGGCTAAAATCCACATCATCACCAAACCGGAACTTAAATCGGATACCCGTTCACTCACCGAACTTGGCATCACTGGCATCGTGTGGGGACTCTGGCTTTACCTGTTCCTGCCAATAGCAAACGTACTGCTATGGGTAGTAGGTATCTCCACCTTCCAACAGGAGTTCATCACAGAAGGCGGTATTTTTGTCTTTATCGAACTGATTCAACAAATGGGCTGGGTCATTCTGGCTGCATTTATTATTATGCGACTGTGGGGAGTATATAATTACTATCACTTCGGACGCCATGATAAACGCACCCATGAAATGCCTGATTCAACAGAAAAACTCTGCCATTTTTATCAACTGAAACCTGATGAACTTGTTGCAATTGAAAATCGCAAAGAGACCATCTGGCCCACTCATAGAACCCCCGAAAACGTTAAAGAATGGCTAAGGAAAAAAGCCGCCCACCTCTCCCCTGAACAGATTCATGAAGATGATGGGAACATTTTTATGCAGTTCCATGAAGTGCATGATGAACACAAAGAGCTCTCTATTACCAGTGCAACGACTATATCAATTTTATCGGTTTTCACGCTGGCAGTCCTGCTACTTTATGCTGCAGGTGGCCTTGGCCTTTCTGAAAAATCAGATTCCACCACCACTGTTTCATCCACCATGCAACAATCACCTGCAGATAGTGCAAATCCAAGCCTGCAAACAGAAGCGTTGATGCCCCAAGCTTCCGCACCGGTTCCATCAACCCCGATAGAAGCAGCAAGCCCGCAAGTTTCCACGACTACGGCACAGTTAGAATCTAAAGCTGCCACTATAGAGGCTCAGACTCCCGGCTCAGCTCCCGCTTCACCTACCGAACCAGCTACGGGCAACACGCCCGCTACAGATAGCAGTACATCCGTTCAACTCCCGACAGCGCCATAGCTCAACAAGAGCGCCCTTTGCTTTATCATTTATTGCTATAATAGAGCAATAATAACTCTACATAATCAGATCAAATTACTATTCTACTGTAACCGACTTGGCGAGATTGCGTGGTTGATCGACATCCGTACCTTTGATCAGCGCAACATGGTAGGCCAACAGCTGCAATGGAATGCTATACACGATAGGAGCAGTACCAGGATAAATATCTGAAAGTGTCAGGCTCTGATAACGATCAAGTCCAATATCGACTTTCTGGTCACTGAACAGGAACAGTTCGCCACCTCGTGCGCGCACTTCCTGTAAATTGGACAGCACCTTCTCAAGCAACGGATCATCAGGCAGCGCACAAACCACTGGCATCGATTCATCCACAAGCGCCAGAGGACCGTGTTTCAATTCACCGGCTGGATATGCCTCTGCATGGATATAGGAGATCTCCTTAAGCTTTAACGCTCCTTCCATAGCAACCGGATAAAACGGCCCTCGACCGAGAAACAGTGCATTATGTTTATCAGAGAAATCAGCAGCCATAATCTGAATTTCATCGGCCAGCTGCAACACCACTTCCACCTGGCGCGGCAAAGCGTGCAGTTCATCTACCAACTCTTTTTCCTGCTCGGCAGTCAGCCCTGTGCGTCGCGCCAGAGCGATCATCAGCAGACGCAAAGCCACCAATTGCGTGGTAAAGGCTTTGGTGGAAGCCACACCAATTTCTGTACCGGCACGGGTCATCAATGACACGTCCGACTCTCTGACCAATGAACTTTCAGCCACATTACAGACACACAAACTACCAATATAACCCTGTGATCGACTGCCTTTCAAAGCGGCCAGTGTATCAGCCGTTTCACCTGATTGAGATATAGTGATCAATAGAGAACCATCAGGCACAACAGCCTTGCGATAGCGGTATTCAGAAGCCACTTCTACACTGCAGGAAATACCCGCTTCCTCGAACCAGTATTTCGCAACAAGGCCTGCGTGATAGCTGGTGCCACAGGCAATAATTTGAACATGTTTAGTCTTATCCAGCAGCGCTGTGGTTTCATGACCAAAACTAGCTTCCAGCAGACGCCCATGATGAATACGGCCTTCAAGTGTTTCAGAAATAACACTCGGCTGTTCATAGATCTCCTTAAGCATGTAATGCGCATAAGGCCCTTTATCAACACTCGTATTGGAAAGAGCAGACTCTTTGACCGGACGCTCAACCACATCCCCATTCGCATTATAAATAGTCACACCATCACGGCGCACTTCAGCAACATCACCCTCTTCAAGAAAAATGAATCGCCGTGTCACCGAAAGCAGCGCAGCCACATCTGAGGCAATAAAGTTTTCACCCTTACCAATGCCGATAACCAGCGGGCTACCCTCACGCGTCACAACAATCCTGTCTGCGTCCTCGGGACTGGATGCCGCTAGCGCATATGCACCATCCAGTTCAGCGGCCACCTCAACAACGGCGGCTAATAATGACAGTCCTGATTCAAGTTTATGCGCCATCAGATGTGCAATCACTTCGGTATCGGTTTCAGACGTAAAACTATACCCCAGAGCAATCAGACGATCCCGCAATACATTGTGGTTCTCAATAATGCCATTATGAACCACGGCCACCCTGACCCCGCTCATATGCGGATGTGCATTGCGTGTCGCAGGAGCGCCATGGGTTGCCCAGCGTGTATGTGCGATACCCAGATTTCCGGTGACGTGCGACTGCTCTACCAATGCTTTGAGCTCCGCCACTTTACCCAGTGCTCTGAACCGTTTCAGTTCACCCTTATTATTTCTGATCGCAACACCTGCCGAATCATATCCACGGTATTCAAGCCGCTGCAACCCTTCAAGCAGCAGAGGGAGTATATTATTCTCAGAAATAGCTCCAACGATACCGCACATTAGCGTTTATCTTTTTGTGGGCGTTTCCAGTCAGAGAAATACTGCGTAGCAGTGCGTTCTGAAAGGGTAAGGCCTCCAGCATCAACATTGCGGGTAATGGTACTGCCAGCTCCGATGGTCGCATCGTCACCCACAGAAACCGGAGCCACCAGCTGGGTATCAGAGCCAACAAAGACATTGTCGCCAATGACAGTTTCGAACTTGTTAGCACCATCATAATTACAGGTAATCGTGCCTGCACCAATATTACAATTTGAGCCAATCGTACTATCACCAATATAACTCAGATGATTGACCTTGCTACCTTCACCGATAACGGCTTGTTTAATTTCTACAAAGTTACCTATATGTACATGTTCATCCAAAGCAGCCCCTGGACGCAAGCGTGCATATGGACCAACCACAGTATCAGAACCGACACCTGCACCATGAATATGGCTGAATGCATATACATTCACACGATCATCCAGACGTGCATCTACGAGCACAGCGTTTGGACCAACTTTGCATTCATCTCCAATTTGCGTCGCGCCAATCAGGTAACAACCCGCTTGAATGGTAGTATCCAAACCAATACTCACACTTGCTTCAATCCGTACTGTGTCAGGTTTTTCAATCGTAACACCACGACGTTGCCAATCCTGAATAATACGTTTTTGCATCAAATCTTCGACATGCGCAAGATCAACACGATCATTTACTCCGACCATTTCATCGGAATCATCCATAGCAACCGCAGCAACACTTTGCCCGGCGTTTAGCGCCAAAGGTACAATATCAGGTAAATAATATTCTTCCTGCGCATTACTATTGTCGATGGCATGCAGCAGATCAAACAACACATCATGACGTACACAATAGATACCGCTGCTCACTTCACCAATTAATCGCTGATCGTCCGTAGCATCTTTCTGCTCAACAATACTGGTAACATTACCCTTCTCATCACGGACAATGCGCCCATATCCAAAAGAGTTAAGGGGTTTAGCAGTAAGTACCGTGACATCGGTAGCTGATGCTCTGTGTTCGTCCACTAAGCGCGCAAGTGTCTCCGCCGACAACATCGGTGTATCACCACAGACGATTAACACATCACGCACATCACGGATGACCTTTTCACACTGTTGAACCGCATGGCCAGTCCCCAACTGCTTATCTTGAATAACCCAATCCAGGTTAACTGGCTGACCGACATGCTCGCGTACTTTTTCAGAAGCATGGCCAGTGACAACAGCAATAGATTTGGGCCGTAAGGCCTCTACAGTGTGAAGCACATGATCAATCATGGCTCTACCAAGCACTTTGTGCAGCACCTTTGGTAGATTGGAACGCATACGCTTACCTTTACCGGCAGCTAGTACGCACACCTGCAAATCAGGGTAATGAAATTGAGTCATTGGTTCTCCCTTTATAACTTATAAATGATTTGTAGCGATTATAGTGGAAAGTATCAAGTTTGCAGTTTTTTTATTAAAAAAAAGGGTCGCACAATGGCGACCCTTTGAATAGATAAGAAAAGCTTATCTCTTTTTCTTTTTAATCCAAGCCAGCCGTGCAGTTGTCATGGCCAATTCAGCTTCAGCTTTAGCGTAATCAACATCACCTTGATGTGTCTCAACAGCGTCTTTGGCAATACGTTCTGCTTCTATTGCTGCTGCTTCATCAATATCACCAGCACGTTCGGCGGCATCAGACAGCACCGTAATCATATCAGGTTGAACTTCAATAAAGCCACCTGAAACAAATACTTCATCCACCTGTCCATCTACAGTGATTCTCAGCTCACCAGTAGTTAAGGCTGCTAATAACGGGCTATGCTTTGGGAAGATACCAAGTTCACCAGCAGCTCCGGGAGCAACCAGAAACTCAGCATCACCGCGATACACTTCGCGTTCAGCCGTAGCTACCAATACTTGCATAGTGGAAGCCATTAGCCTTTCGCTGCCATTTTCTCAGCTTTAGCAACAGCTTCAGAGATGTCACCAACCATGTAGAACGCTTGTTCAGGCATGTGATCATATTCGCCAGCCAGAAGACCTTTGAAGCCTTTGATGGTCTCTTCTTTCTTGGCGTAAACACCTGGAGAACCAGTAAATACTTCAGCAACATGGAACGGCTGAGACAAGAAACGCTGCATCTTACGTGCACGTTGTACAATCAGCTTATCTTCATCTGAAAGCTCATCCATACCCAGGATTGCAATGATATCCTGCAATTCTTTGTAGCGCTGTAGTGTCTGCTGAACACCCTGTGCAACTTCATAATGTTCAATACCAATAATTTTTGGATCAAGCTGACGAGAAGTAGAGTCAAGTGGATCAACCGCAGGGTAGATACCTAGCTCAGCAATCTGACGGCTCAATACAATAGTAGAATCCAGATGCGCAAACGTGGTTGCAGGAGCCGGATCGGTCAAGTCATCCGCAGGTACGTAAACAGCCTGTACAGATGTGATTGAACCAGTCTTAGTAGAAGCAATACGCTCCTGCAAGCGACCCATTTCTTCAGCCAGGTTAGGCTGGTAACCCACAGCGGATGGCATACGACCCAACAGTGCAGATACTTCAACACCAGCTAGAGAGTAACGGTAGATGTTATCAATGAAGATCAGAACGTCACGACCTTCATCACGGAAATACTCAGCCATAGTCAAACCGGTCAATGCAACACGCAGACGGTTACCTGGAGGTTCATTCATCTGACCATAAACAAGTGCAACTTTGTCCAGTACGTTAGACTCTTTCATTTCATAATAGAAATCGTTGCCTTCACGTGTACGTTCACCAACACCAGCAAACACAGACAAACCACCATGTGCTTTAGCGATGTTATTGATGAATTCCATCATGTTTACAGTTTTACCAACACCAGCACCACCGAACAGGCCTACTTTACCACCCTTGGCGATTGGAGCGATCAGATCGATCACCTTGATACCTGTTTCCAGAATATCAGAGGCTGGAGATAATTCATCAAAACTTGGTGCTGTGCGATGGATACTCCAGCGTGTTTCAGAAGCAACCTCTTCGCCTTCAAAGTCGATGCCTTCGCCCAGCACGTTCATGATACGGCCTAGCGTTGCTTCACCAACAGGAACCTGAATAGGAGCGCCTGTGTCAGACACTTCCATGCCGCGAATCAATCCATCAGTACTGCCCATTGCAATAGCACGTACTGTGTTATTACCAACATGCTGTTGAACTTCGAGCGTCAACTTTGGATCAGTCATTTTCAATGCATTGTAGATGCCTGGCAACTCACCTGCATTGAAACGAATGTCCACAACCGGACCGATCACTTGAATAATGTTACCTGTACTCATGTTATGACCTCACTTAATCTTTAAACTTATTAACCAGCCGCAGCTGCACCGGCACAAATTTCAGCCAGCTCCTGCGTAATGGCGGCCTGACGGGCCTTGTTATATGTGATGCTAAGATCTTTAACGATATCCTTAGCATTATCAGTAGCAGCTTTCATCGCAACCATACGAGCCGATTGTTCACATGCTTTGTTTTCCAACATTGCCTGATAAATCAACGATTCAACATAACGACGTAGAATGCCTTCAAGCACAATCTTCGCTTCAGGTTCGTACAGATAATCCCAGTAACCTGATTCATCTTTTTCTTCAGGAACAGGACAAGGAATCAACTGCATAGTAGTTGGTTTCTGAGTCATGGTATTTACAAATTCAGAATAGACCAGATGCAGTTCGTCGATGCCACCATCTTTGAATTTTTCAATGGCCAGTGTAATAACACCTAAAATATCAGCCAATTCCGGAGAATCAGGAATATTTTCTGCTACGCCTTCAACTTCTGCACCAATGCGGCGCATGAATGAACCCGCACGACGTCCAATGGTAAATACTTCAACATCGGCAGTCTGTTCTTTCATTAAACCCAGAGCAGCTTTCAGAGCGTTGGTATTCAATCCACCACACAATCCCTTATCGGTTGTGATTACAATGACGCCAACTTTCTTCACCACATCGCGTTCAACCAAAAAAGAGTGTTGAAATTCAGGGTGTGCACCCATCAAATTTCCAACCACACGTTTGATGCCTTCAGCGTAGGCGCGCGCTTCAACCACACGAGCCTGTGCTTTACGCATCTTAGATGCGGCAACCATTTCCATCGCCTTGGTAATTTTACCAGTGTTCTGGATAGCCTTGATTTGAGTGCGTATTTCCTTAGCAGATGCCATGACTAGATCCTAATCAGTACGTGCCAGTCGATTTAAAGTCTGCAATCGCATTCTGCAAACCCTCTTCGACTTTCTCGTTCAATGCCGGAGCAGCGTTCAAGCCGTCCATCAATGAAGCGTGTGATGATTTCAGATATGCAAGGTATGCCTTCTCAAATGCAACAATCTTCTTGGAATCGACATCATCCAGATCACCATTATTCAGTGCATAAAGAACTGCAGTCATTTCAGCAACAGACTGTGGAGCATTTTCATCCTGCTTCAACACTTCAACGCCACGTTTACCACGTTCAATCTGTTGACGAGTAGCAGCATCCAAATCTGATGCAAACTGTGCAAATGCAGCCAATTCACGATACTGAGCCAGATCAAGACGTAAGCCACCACCGACTTTCTTCATCGCTTTAGTCTGAGCAGCACCACCAACACGGGATACAGATAAACCAGCATTAATGGCCGGACGCTGACCTGCATTGAACATTGCAGTTTCAAGGAAAATCTGACCATCAGTAATAGAAATTACGTTGGTAGGTACGAATGCAGATACATCGCCTTCCTGTGTTTCAATGATTGGCAATGCAGTCAATGAACCAGTTTTACCTGTCACTTCACCGTTGGTGAATTTTTCTACATATGTTTCATCAACACGAGATGCACGTTCAAGCAAACGGGAGTGTAAATAGAACACGTCACCAGGATATGCTTCACGGCCCGGAGGACGACGCAAAATCAATGAAACCTGACGATAAGCCCAAGCCTGTTTAGTCAGATCATCATATACAATCAGTGCATCTTCACCACGATCACGGAAGTACTCACCCATCGTGCAACCAGCATATGGCGCAAGATATTGCAGTGCCGCAGATTCAGACGCTGATGCAGAAACGATAATTGTATTATCCAATGCGCCATGTTCACTCAGTGTACGTACTACAGTTGCAACGGTAGAAGCCTTCTGACCCACTGCCACATACACACAGGTAACACCTGTATCTTTCTGGCTGATGATGGAGTCGATTGCAATTGCTGTTTTACCAGTCTGTCTGTCACCAATGATCAACTCACGCTGACCACGACCAACAGGGACCATTGCATCAATAGATTTGATACCAGTCTGTAAAGGCTGATCAACTGATTTACGTTCAATTACACCAGGTGCGATTTTCTCAACAGCATCAGTTTGTGTAGTTTTAATCGGGCCCTTGCCATCAATAGGCTGTCCCAATGCATTCACTACACGACCTTTAAGTTCAGGGCCAACCGGCACTTCAAAAATCTTACCAGTACATTTGACTTCATCACCTTCAGACAAGGTAGTGAATTCACCGAAGATCACAGCACCGACGCTGTCTTCTTCAAGGTTAAGCACCATAGCCATGATGCCGCCGGGCATCTCAAGCATTTCACCAGCCATTGCGCCGGAAAGACCGTGAATCAAGGCAACGCCATCACCAACGGATACAATACGACCAACGTTGGCATCAGCTGCACTGACTTCAAAGCCTTTGATCTTGTCTTTAATAATTGAACTAATTTCTGTGGTATCGAGCTTCATGTCTGTTTTCCTCTAATACTCAGTCTGTTACTTAAGAAGCAAGAACGCGGTGTAAACCGGCCAACTTCGAACGCAACGAATAATCTATTTTACGGTCACCAATCCGGACAACCATGCCACCAAGGATAGCTTTATCCTGAGTTACGCTTACACGCACTTTTTTGCCTGTTGTATCTTCTAAAGCTTTGGTCAACTTATCTGCTATAGCTTTATTAAGCTTAGCAGCAACAGTGACTTCCGCATCAATTTCACTTTCAGCCAAACGAATCATCTCTTCAACGAGAGCTGAAATCTCAGGCAACAGAGAAAGCTTTTCACGCTCGGCCAGCACTGCCAGTAAGCGTTCAACTTCCGGTGCTATCTTTTCACCAACAGCGGTAACGACAACGTCCTGTTTCAGTGAAGCAGGGTATTCTGGTGAAGCGACCACTTCAGACACTTCATCCAGAGCAACTATAGTAGCTGCCTTAGCAAGGTCTTCCCGCAAATTGACACCTTCGCCAATCAATTCAAACAGGGCGACCGCGTAACGACGGGATATTTGTGTGGTACTCATGCGTTACCAAAACCCTTATTGACAATACCTTCTATCAACTTGGTATGGCGTGATGCATCAAGCTCTGCCTCTACAACCTGTTCAGCAGCAAGCATGGCAATATCAGCAACTTCGGCGCGCAGTGTCTGTCTGGCACGATTAAGTTCAGCGCCTACTTCTTCACGAGCAGAGTCAATAATTGCTTCAGCTTCAGTACGTGCTCTGGTGACTGATTCTTCACCTAGTTCTGCAGCACGCTTTTCAGCAGCAGCGATAATCTCTACAGCTTTTGCACGCGCCTCATTCAATTGCTCAGCAATTTCAGCTTGTGCTTTTGCAAAGGCTTCTTTACCAGCATCTGCAGCAGCCAAACCTTCAGCAATTTTGTTAGAACGCGCTTCCATCAATTCGGCCATTGGACCGTACAGGTACTTCCTCATCAGGAAAACCAATGTCAGGAAAACAACAATCTGACCAATAAATGTCAGGTCTAAACTCATATGACCTCCTCTTTAATCATTAATTCTTTCAGCAGTTCTTTTACAATCAGCCCAAGAACGGGTTAGCGAACAAGAACCACAGAGCGAATGCCATGATGATGAAAGGGAAAGACTCCATCAGACCAGCGAAGATAAACATGTTGAACATCAACTGAGGGCGCATTTCTGGCTGACGAGAAATACCTTCTAGTGCTTTTGAACAGATGAGGCCCCAACCGATTGCAGAACCCAGTCCTGCGGCAGCGAGAATAACACCAACCGAAATTGCAGTTGCAGCTGTAATAATAATATTTGCGTCCATTTTATGTACTCCTTTCCTTTATATTTTAATATAGTGCTTTGAAAAACTTATCAGTGTTCTACTGGTTGATGTGCTATGGATAGATACACCACCGTCAGAATCATGAAGATGAATGCCTGCAAGAGACCAATGAACAGATGGAACGCAGTCCAGGCAAGACCAACAAAGAAACCTGCCGCCATACCCACTGCACCACCACCCAATAGCAGGAATGCAATCAACAGGAAGATAACCTCACCGGCAAACATGTTACCGAACAGACGGAAGGAAAGACTCAACGGCTTAGCCACTTCCTCAACCACTTTCAAAATCAAGTTGATCGGCATAACAAACGGCTTAAGATAGATCGGAACTAAACTTGTAAAAGGCTCCATCACCAACTCTTTCATAAAATGAACCGGCTTGAGCTTGAACTCATAATAAAGCACCAACACAAATACCGAGACAGCCATTGCTGCTGGTAAATTAAGATCATTAGTAGGTACAGGACGGAAGTGCTCTACACCAAACAGGTGGGCCACATTACCAAGCAAGAAGGCTGGCAAAATATCGATCGTATTCACAAGTGCGATAAAAACAAATACAGTAAACGCAAGTGGTGCAATCAATGGATTATGTACAGGAAAGTTATCTTTAACTGTCTGATCAATAAACCCAACCACAGATTCCATGAAGTTCTGCGCGCCAGTCGGCACACCCTCAACCAAACGATTTTTCAACCACAAAGCAAAGATAAACAGCCCTGCAGCCACAATAATTGAAACCAACATTGTATCGAGATGGATTTGCATAAATGGATTGGACTCATCAATTTTCAGCGTCCAATATTGAAGATGTCCAGCAATGCCGCCTTCACCATGACTTGTTTCAGCCAAACCGGTCTCCCTTAAACTCTTTTTCAACGACCAGACTACCTCTGATCGAATTCATCTTTCTCAAATCGATTCTTTTCGCAAATCAATCAAGGCAATCATATAAACCAACACTTGCGCCACAAACATTCCAGCCGCAATCACCATGAGATGCAAGGCAATCAAATGACCCAATAACAAGCCTGCTATCAGAATCACGAAGCGCATTGCAGCTCCGGCATATATGGAACGCTGAATCGCTTCCACACTCAATTCACTAGCCTGATTCAGCCTGCGAGCCAGTAGCCACGCATTCATAATCATCAGCAACACACCATAAACAAAAGCAGCTGCAAATGCGGCATAACCTAACACTAGCAAAACCAAACAACCGAGGATTCCCGCCATAACCTGCATGCGAATAATTCGCGACAGTGCAGTTAAATTTTCCAGAGCTTTAACTCCCCAGTAAACTGATAAGATGCTGTACAACGAATGCTGTAAGCCCCCTACCCCTCAATTTTCGAAGCGGATTTTAGCGTCACCCCAGCCTCGTGACAAGTATATATTTTCTATTCACCATCTTTGCCAATCTTTTCTTGCATACAAATATTAAAACTTCTTTAAATTAATCCTACGACAGCCGCCTTACATGCATCCATCAAAGGATCCGGATATAGACCCAGCGCAACAATCGCAACGGCTGTAATAGCAACAGTGGCCTGCATTACACGACTCTCTGTAAATTCAAATGTCACACGTGCTTCGTCAAAGTAGATGTATTTAACCACGCGAATATAATAAAAGGCACCAACAGCTGAAAACAGCAGTGCGTACAGCACTAAATAAACATGACCTGCTTCGATCGCTGCAATAAATACTGCATATTTTGCCCAGAAACCGGCCAGGAATGGAATACCGCCCAATGAAAAGAGGAACAATCCCATAGCAAGTGCATAACCGGGGCGTACTTTTGAGAGGCCTGCAAAATCATCCAGCAGTTCTCCTTGAATACCTTCTCGGCGCATCAATATAATAATGGCGAATATACCAAGCGTCATCACCATATAGATGGACAGATAAACCAGGATACCAGCATAACCATCAGCGTTACCAGCAATCACACCCAGAACTACAAAGCCAACATGACCAACTGTTGAATAGGCCAGCATACGTTTGATATTGCGTTGCGCAATCGCAGCCAGATTACCTATAGCCATAGTCAATATCGCCATACCAGTCAGGATTGTCATATATTCAGTCTGCATCGCTGGAAGAGCATCAACCGCAACACGAACAATCACAACAAATCCAGCCACTTTAGGGGCAACAGACATAAACGCAGTGATTGGCGTTGGCGCACCTTCATAAGCATCCGGTGTCCACATGTGGAATGGCGCCATGGACACTTTAAAGGCAAGACCAGCCAGTAAAAACACCAAACCGAGTAACACAGCCGGATCAGAAGCATTGCCTGTCGCATGGAGTGCTGCACCAACGTCAGAATAATCGAAACTGCCACTTACTCCATACAGGAAGGTGATACCGTACAACAACATACCAGATGACAATGCACCAAGAATGAAATATTTCAGTGCCGCTTCGTTTGAGCGCAAGACTTCACGCTGGTAACCCACCAGCACATAAGTACATAGAGCCATAAGCTCCATACCAAGATAGAGAATAATGAAGTTGGTTGCTGAAATCATCAGCATCATGCCCAACATAGCAAACAACATCAGCACATAATATTCACCGACATGATTTTCATCCTTCATATAATCAATGGAGATGAGTATCGAGATTGCTGTTGCTGCAAAAAGGAGCAACTTGGAGAATGCAGCAAACGGATCAAACACGAAGAAACCGTAAAATGCTTCGATACTACCGACCGGATACAATTGAATGGTTGCAATAGCCGCGACAACAATCGTTATCACTGCCATATATGCAGTCCAAATTTTATTCTCTTTCGAGATAAACAGATCCACCAGCAGCAAGGTCATCGCCAGCACAGCTACAATCATTTCAGGCAGCAGCGTGATCAGATGATCAGGGAACGGGAAAGGGAATGTCACATTAGCCATGATTTACTTCCTTCAATGATGCGCTGCTTCGGCAGCAGGCATAGCCTGAAGCAGAGCCGCAGCGGCATCTAACTTAGATGTTGATACCTGATCAATCAGATGTGAAACGGATACGTGTAAGAGATCCAATACAGGAAGCGGATAAAATCCAATCCAGAGTGTCAGAATCATTAACGGTACAAAGTAGCCAAATTCACGGAAACTCATATCCTTCATGGTTTTAACACTGTCTTTCACCAGATCACCCATCACCACACGTTTATACATCCACAGCGTATAACAGGCCGATAAAATGACGCTGGTTGCAGCAGCCACTGCTATCCACATGGCGGAAACACCAAGATGAGCCGGAGCCGCCTCAAACGTACCAATCAACACCATGATTTCACCAACAAAGGCCGACGCGCCAGGCAGAGCAATGTTGGCCATACAGAAGAACAACATCACTGCGGCGAATACCGGCATCACATTGACAACACCACCATAATCCCCGATCTCTCGTGTATGCAATCTATCATACATCACCCCGACACAGAGGAAGAGTGCAGCGGCAACAAAACCGTGTGAGATCATACCAATCACCGCACCTTCAAGCGCGGCCTGGGTGAACATGAACGTACCCAGTGTTACAAACCCCATATGAGCGATCGATGAATACGCAATCAAGCGCTTCATATCTGTCTGCATCATTGCCACCAATGAGATGTAAACTATGGCGACAAGCGACAAGCCAACCATCAACGGAACAAAATATTGCGATGCATCAGGCAACATCGGCAGTGAGAAACGCAAGAAACCATACGCACCCATCTTCAACAGGATACCAGCCAGTATCACTGAACCCGCAGTCGGTGCTTCTGTATGTGCATCAGGCAACCATGTATGTACTGGCCACATCGGCACCTTCACTGCAAACGCAATAAAGAACGCAATCCAAATCCAGAACTGCCATGTGAAGTCAAACGGATAATCCATGAAAGCCAATAGACTGAATGTGTGACCAGCCTTGAAATACATCGCCAGCACAGCAATCAACATCAACAAAGAACCAGCCAGCGTGTACAGGAAGAACTTGATTGTAGCATAGACACGGTTCTTACCGCCCCAGATACCAATAATAAGATACATTGGAATCAGCATCGCTTCCCAGAAGAAATAGAACAGAATGGCATCAAGCGCACTAAATACACCAATCAGCGTTGTTTCCAACACAAGAAATGCAATCATATACTCTTTTACACGGCTCTGAATACATGACCAGGCAGAGATGATACAAATAACAGTTAACAGACTGGTTAGTACAATGAACGGCATGGAAATGCCATCAACACCCAGTTGATAGTTAACATTAAAAGCAGGTATCCAATGGTGGAACTCCTCAAACTGCATATGCGAAGTCGTCGAATCAAATTGCAGCACAAGAGGCAATGTCACTAAGAATGTCGCAACAGCAACAATCAAAGAGGCCCAGCGTACAGCGTTATCACCGCGTACAAATAACCAGATAATTAACGCACCCAAGGTTGGCAAAAAGATGCTCAGCGACAGGATCGGAAAGTCCAGAACGTTATGTAGCTCCATCGTCGTTCTCTCCCCTTAACCGTTTAGCAACAGATAGGTAAGGAATCCGAAGACACCTATAACCATCGCAAATGCATAATGAAATACCATACCAGTTTGCAACGCACGCATGCGCGCTGCACCGTCTTTAATCGAATCCACAATACCACGGTGAATGACACCCTTATCAATCATCGCAAGATCTCCGGATTTCCATAAGAAATTACCCAGACAACGAACCGGAGCAACGACATATTTATCGTAGAACTCATCCCAGTACCATTTATTCAGCAAGAATGTATAAACCGGCCCTGCTGCTTTAGCGAATTTGGCAGGCATGGCTGATTCACGGAAATACATCACATAAGCCAGACTAATGCCACCAACGGCCAACCAGAACGGCATACCCAACAGGAAGTGGAACATGCCATGTTCACCGTGCTCAGCCAACTCCATCAACGGGTTATGGGCATCCAATACAAACAGACTGGTACCGAAGAAGCCTTTAGCAATCTCAGGGTTAGCAATATCTAGGTACATCACACCCCACATACCCGAGAACACAGCGCCGAGAGCCAACACAATCAACGGAATCGTAATCACTTTTGGTGATTCGTGCAGATGCGCCTTGGTTTCCGGTTCTACACGATCTGAGTTATGGAAAGTCAGGAAGAACATGCGGAAGGTATAGAAGGCAGTCATAAACACACCGGTCAACAATGCGAAGCTCGCAAATGAACCCACCCAACCATATTCGGTAAACTCACGCATCATGGTTGCTTCGATAATGAGATCCTTGGAGAAGAAACCTGCAAATGGCGGAATTCCGGAAAGCGCCAGAGCAGCCAGTAACATTGTAATATAGGTAATCGGCATATATTTACGCAGCTGACCCATTTTACGAATATCTTGTTGCGCCAGAACAGCATGAATCACAGAACCGGCAGCCAAAAACAGCAGCGCTTTAAAATACGCATGCGTCATCAGATGAAAGATGCCGGCTGAATACGCAGATACACCACAGGCAACAAACATGTAACCCAATTGCGAACAGGTTGAATAAGCAATGACCCGTTTGATATCATTCTGTACAAGGCCAATCGTTGCACACATCCAAGCAGTGACCGCTCCTACCACCACTACCGTAGCCAGAGCCACTTCTGAAAACTCAAACATTGGAGAGAGGCGAGCCACCATGAATACACCGGCAGTTACCATGGTTGCAGCATGAATCAGTGCGGAGATAGGTGTTGGACCTTCCATGGAATCAGGCAACCAGACATGTAGAGGTACCTGGCCGGATTTACCCATTGCTCCAATAAACAGTGCCAGACAGATAAATGTAATGGCTGAAAACTCCCAGCCCATAAAGCTGAGTGAAGCATGTTGCGCAAACAGTTCAGGCACCTTGGCAAAGACTACTGAATATTCCACGCTGCCAAAGAAATACCACACACCTAACACACCGACGAGAAAGCCGAAATCACCAATACGATTCACAATAAAGGCCTTCAATGCTGCATAGTTGGCCGACTCACGCTTGTACCAGAAACCAATCAACAGATATGAGAACAGTCCCACTGCTTCCCAGCCGAAGAACAGCGTGAAAAAGTTATTACCCATAACCAGCACCAGCATGGAGAAGGTAAAGGCTGAAATATATGAAAAGAAACGTGAATACCCCGGATCTCCATGCATATAACCAATGGTATAAATATGCACACATGCTGAAACGATCGTCACTGTGATCATCATAATGACGGTCAAGCGGTCAATCATCATACCTACAGGTACGACAAAATCACCAGCCAGCATCCAGGTCCAGAAATTGCCTTCAAATGAGGCCCCGGCCAATACCTGCGTGAAGATATGAATCGATAACAGCGCTGATAAAATCACTGATCCTGATGTTATTATATGTGACAGTTTCTCTTTTAAAGCCCAACCGAACAGACCAACCAGTAATGCCGCCAATAGCGGTAAAGCAGGTATCGCGAGTAGTTCAGTAGTATTCAATGCCGTTACTTCCACTTTACTCCCCCTTAACCCTGCAACGTGTTGATGTCTTCAATTTCAATCGAACGACGTAGTCGATAGAAGCTCACCAGAATCGCCAAACCGATTGCCACTTCACATGCAGCTACAGTTAACACGAAAAATACAAAAATCTGCCCCGATATGTCGTTCAAGAAGTGTGAAAAAGCCACCAGATTAATATTCACAGCCAACAACATTAATTCGATACACATCAAAATTGCGATCACGTTTTTACGGTTTAGAAACAAGCCTATCACGCCGAGAGAGAACAACGCTGCGGCTACAATGAGATATTCAGATAATCCGACCATTACATACTCACCTTGCGCACACGATCTTCTCTGCGCACATTAACCTGCTTCGATATATTCTGATATTTCGCATCTTTACGACCACGAATCGTTAATACAATCGCGCCGACCAATGCTACCAACAAAATAATCGCAGCAATTTCAAATCCCAATAGATACTTCGTATAAAGAATCTGTCCGATTTCCTTGGTGTTATTCACATCCATCGCCAGATGCTCTGCAGTGGCTTTCGCACCCTCAGTAAACACCCCTGTCGTTGAAGCTGCGACAAATTCAATCATCAGGATAACAGCAATCATGCCACCCAACGGTAAATACTGAAGAAAGTTATCGCGCATCTTGGATACATTGACTTCCAACATCATGATGGCAAACATGAACAGTACCATCACTGCCCCGACATAAATCAATATCAGAATAATGCCCAGAAACTCAGCATCCAGCAGAAAGAACAGGCCGGCCGCATTAAAGAAACAAAAAATCAGGAACATGACTGCATGCATGGTATTGCGAGACAACACCACACCAAGGCCAGCAAATATCGACAACCCGGCAAACAGATTAAAAAATGCGGTTTCGAGCATTACGCCTCCCTAACGACTATAGAGCTTGTTGTTTTCATATCAGCCCCTGATCAACTGTAACGTGCATCGGCAGCAAGATTCGCAGCGATCTGTTTTTCATAACGATCTCCCACAGCCAATAACATTTTTTTATCATAATACAGTTCAGCACGCGTCTCAGTCGCATACTCAAATTCTTGCGTTTCCACAATAGCATCAACCGGACACGCTTCCTGACAGAATCCGCAATAGATACATTTACTGAAATCGATGTCATAACGTGTCGTACGTCGAGATCCATCATCACGCTCTTCAGATTCAATTGTAATGGCCAAGGCAGGACAAACCACTTCACACAACTTACAGGCAATACAACGCTCTTCGCCGGATTCATAACGACGTAGTGCATGCAGGCCACGAAAGCGCGGTGATAGCGGTGTTTTTTCTTCCGGATATTCAACCGTAATCTTCTTTTTGAACATGTATCGACCTGTCACAGACAGACCAATCAACAGCTCCCAAAGAAACCACGTTTTAAATGCACGCTTCAGCATATCGTTACCTCCACGCTAGCCAGAAATCGATAATGCCGTCCAGACCAGGTGTGTAAATAAACATACCAACGACAAAGATCCAACCCAATGTCCAAGGCAGGAATATTTTCCAACCCAGACGCATCATCTGGTCATAACGATAACGCGGGAATGTTGCACGGAACCAGATAAATACAAAGATCAGGAACGCAGTCTTACCCAACAACCAGACGGTGCCCGGAATAATATCCAGAGCCGGAATCGGTGCATACCAACCACCCAGAAACAGAATGGATGTCAGCAAGCTGATCATAATCATGGCACCATATTCAGCCAGGGAGAATGTTGCGAACCACATACCTGAATACTCAGTATAATAACCTGAAACCAGCTCTTCCGTTTCAGTCAGGTCGAATGGTGTACGGCCGGTTTCAGCACATCCGGAGATAAAGAACACGATCAACATCGGAAACAGTGGAATCATGTACCAGTGAAGAATACCGCCAGCCTGAGCATGTACGATGTCACTCAGGTTCAGAGAACCAGCCAGCATCATCACCGTTACCAGACCAAACCCCATAGATATTTCATATGAAATCATCTGACAAGTAGAACGAATCGAACCCATAATTGGATATTTGGAGTTGGATGCCCAACCAGCCATTAATACACCGTAAACAGATAAGGATGAAATCGCCATCACATAAAGCAGACCAACATTCAGGTTCGAAATCGCCATAATATGTGGTGTTTCCCACACACCAAACAACGATGTTTCACCAAACGGCACGACAGCAAAAGCCACCAGAGCTGGCATCAGAGACAATAAAGGCGCTCCAATAAACAACATTTTATTCGCTCGAGCCGGAATAATTGTCTCTTTCAACACCAGTTTCAGTCCATCTGCCAAAGGCTGCAATAGACCAGCAGGACCTACACGGTTACAGCCCTTACGTACCTGAATCCAGCCGATAATACGACGTTCGAAGTAGGTAATGTAAGCAACAGACAGTGCAATAGGTACTGCAATAGCAAGAATTTCCAGCGCCCAGATACCACCCTGAATCGCCATATCAAGACCACTCATACAGCACCTCCATGTGCTGTCCCTTGCAGGCGTGCTAAAGCACGTTCAACAACTATCATGTATAGTGTCATACAGCCCCTCCTGAAATCGAAGCTTCAGTCACATCAGACAGATCACCCGCGACACCACGTTTGGAAACAAACAATACTCCCGGACTGACATCTTCTCGAACAGCGATTTGATACAGCGATTCACCGAGGAAAGAGCTTACTTTGTTCTCACCCTCAGACAATCCATTAGCAATCAATGTGTCAGGATGCACAATCACATCACCCAAGGCATGAATCTTGCCAGCTTCTGTCAACGCTTCAGATGCTCTTACCCACGCACCTTCACGGTACATTGAATAACGACTCACAACGTCCAGGTTAAATTTACTTTTTTGGGCGCGCGGATAGGTAACCAAGCCTTTGTTGCGAGCCGGAGCAACCATAACAGCATCACGATCAGCACCAACGCAAACGTCTGCCAATATAGGAACACTTTGACACGCTAATGCTCGCAGCTCTTCCAAATTCACTGCAGGCACTTCACCACCCATGACCTGAATCATGCGCATCATCACTTTCCATAGCGGACGCTCCTGACCAAGTGACTTAATCGGATTTGTTGCAACGCGAACACGACCTTCCATATTCACAAACGTACCTTCAATTTCTGCATAGGAAGCTGCAGGCAATTGCACTGCCGCGTACTTACTAACCTGCCCTGACACCGCCGCAACCTGAATCAAAGGCACTTTCTCCAGAGCCGCCTTGGCAGCCGCTGGAAACAAGCCATCACCAAGCGGATCACTACCAACCAGAATCAATGCATCCAACTCACCCGCCGAAGCTGAAGCGAATAGATCACCAGCACTAACACGCACATCACCGTAAATTGTACTGAGCACCTGCGTATTCATGCCTTCCGGTATCAAATTGCGACCATCATTGTCTTTTTCAGCATGGCCACATGCACGCATCAACAGATCGAGACCATTGATCAAGGCCGCCGCATCATCATGCGAACGAATTTCTTCACCTACCAACAGAGCACAGCTATCCGCCATCAACGCGTCAGCCAGAATTTTACCGGCTTCATGGCGGTCAGCTACAGCAGCAATCCACGCATCAAAACCGGCAGCTGTTTTACCCAGAGCGCTGACCTGTTCCATAGCAAAAGCAATGACAGCCGGCCAGTCACGGGGGCGAATCAATGCATCATTGGTAACATCCATATTGGTGCGGTAATTCATCGCACCGATTCTTGAGACCGGCTTGCCAGCCAGACCGCGCTTACGCAAACGCTGCATCAACAATGGCAGGCGCTGCCTAAGGTCAGAACCCAGCACTACTACCTGATCGCTATCAGCAATCTGAGCAGTAGTCATAGAGAAACCTTCTTCGAAGGCAAATGGACGCATATCACGACGGTGTAGATCATACGCAACGTGTGCATCAGGAAATAGCGCATCACGCATCAGACGAATAGATGCCTGACCTTCCACACTCCAATCAGGAGAAAACAGAATGCCAACACGTTTACCTTTCAATAATTCAGATGTTTTTGTAAACGCATCATCCCAGTCAACACTAACCAACGCACCATTTTCACGTACTTTTGGTGCCAGGATGCGATGTTCAGAGCGGAAAGCATCATAAACATAACGGCCGCGGTCACAAATCCATGGCTCAGGACTATTTTCAACCGGTTGAATACGCATCACTTCATCATCACGTGATTCAATTTGAATATCGCAGCCATTTGGACACTGCGTACATGTACTCTGATGACGGGTCATTTCCCATGGACGCGATACATCATGGGAAGGCTTATCCAGCAAGGCTCCAACCGGACAAATATCCGGCAGGTTGCCAGACAATTCAGATTCCAAAGCCTCTTCAACAATACCTGCAATGGTCATATGATCAGAACGATTCAACACACCGATATCGCCAGTGCCGGCCACTTCATCGGCAAAACGAACACAGCGCGTGCAATGAATGCAGCGTGTCATGCAAGTATTTACAAACGGACCCAACTCATAATTCACTACAGCTCGTTTAGGTTCACTATAACGACCTTTCGATGCGCCATGCTCTACCGTATAATCCTGTAATTTACAGCTGCCGCCCTGATCACAGACCGGGCAGTCCAATGGATGATGAATAAGCAGATACTCCATCATCATCTCACGGTCTTTTTCAAGGCCGGGTGTCTGAGTAACCACCTTCATACCTTCGCCAACTGGTGTACAGCATGATGCAGCAGGCTTAGGCCAGCCTTCCACTTCCACCAGACACATACGGCAATTGGCCGCTACGGAGAGTTCAGGGTGATAACAGAAATAAGGTACATCAACACCGTTTTCACGGCATGCCTCTAAAATACTAGTTCCCGCCGCGACTTCGACTTCCTGATCGTTGATAAATAAAGAGGTCATTACGCATTCTCTCCCAAACAAGCTTGTACATCTTCAGGAAAATGTTTAAGTAATGACAACACCGGCGCCGCTGCACCTTCAGCCAACGCACAAATAGTGCGTCCTGCCATATGCGTTGCAGCATCACCCAATACGATTACATCTTCTTGCGTTCCCTGACCATTTTCAACACGTGTAATCACACGTTCCAGCCAACCAGTACCTTCACGACATGGTGTGCACTGACCACATGATTCATGCGCATAGAAATGCGTCAAACGACGTGTAAACGCCACCAAGTCAGCCGTTTCATCCATCACAATAATGGCTCCTGACCCCAGAAACGAACCCGCTTTCATCAAATCATCATAGGTAAGCGGAGTATCATAATGTTCGCCCAGTAACCATGGTGTAGAAGAGCCACCCGGAATAATAACTTTTGGCACTGTTCCATGCTGAAGACCACCACAATAGTCTTCAATCAATGTTTTCAGTGATGTGCCCATCGGTACTTCATAATTGCCCGGCTTATTCACATGACCTGACACTGAGAAAATCTTGCAACCCGCATTGTTGGGAATACCAATAGCCGCATGCCAGGCACCGCCAAGTTCCAGAATCGCAGGTACTGTCGCCAGTGTTTCCACATTATTCACAACGGTTGGACAGCCATAAAAGCCTTCAATAGCAGGGAACGGTGGTTTAAAGCGCGGGCGACCCGGCTTGCCTTCCAATGATTCAATCAAGGCTGTCTCTTCACCACATACATAAGCGCCAGCGCCACGATGCACAGTAAGATTCATACTATAATCACTGCCAAGGATATTTTCGCCCAGTAGATTGGCCGCATAAGCTTCTTTAATGGCTGCATTCATGACATTCACTTCATGCACAAATTCACCACGCACATAGATATAAGCATCTTTCACATCGAGCGCAAAACCAGCCATGATCATGCCTTCAATCAGCAGATGTGGATCAAAGCGCATAATATCCCGGTCTTTGAATGTACCAGGTTCACCTTCATCTGCATTGCATAACAGATATGTTGGCTTACCGGTGTTTCGCGGCACAAATGACCATTTCAGACCAGTTGGGAAACCTGCCCCGCCACGTCCACGCAATCCGGATGTTTTCATTTCATCAATAATTTTACTTGGACTGAACTCTTTGAGTACAGTAGATAGAAATGTATATGCACCGTGTTTCTGTGCCACGGCCAGCGTATTCATATCCGGCACATTGATGTTATCGAAACAAATCTGTTTCACCTGTTTAGGATCAGAGGAAATGGTCATGCCGCACCTCCATGTGCGTCACACTGCGTGCATGCTAAAGCGCGTGTGATTTTGCTATCCTGCAAAATCATCATGCCAGACAGCTCATGTGCGTCACACTGCGTGCGCGCTAAAGCGCGTGTGGTTTTGCTATCCTGCAAAAGCATCATGCCGCACCTCCATCACGAACTCTTGTAATCAATGCATCCATATCAGCAGCCGTAACTTTTTCGTGATATGTGTTATTCACCTGCACAACAGGTGCCCCAGCACATGCTCCCGCACACTCCACTTCCGCAATGGTAAACAAACCATCTGCAGTGGTTTCACCCTGTTTAATACCCAAGGTTTCGCACATATGTGCAACCAGTTCATCAGCACCATTAAGCATACAGCCTGCATTGGTACAGACTTCCAAAAGATATTTACCGGTAGGCTGCTCTTTAAACATCGTATAAAAAGTCACCACTTCACGCACTTTCATCAAACGAAGGCCCAGCACTTCAGCAATCATCTTTTGTGCATCCATGGAAATATAACCAAAATCTTCCTGCGCCATATATAATACAGGCATCAAGGCCGACTGCGCTCCGGGATAACGCTTCACCAGCTCCGCAATTTCGCTCAGGCGCTCATCACTGAAGCGGACTTCTTGAGAACTAACCGCATCCGTACTCATCGGTCAACCTCCCCAAATACAATATCCTGCGTACCAAGAATTGCCACAACATCAGCAACCATGTGGCCACGAATCATATAATCCAGCGCTTCAATATGGGCAAAACCAGGCGCTCGCACCTTCATACGGTACGGCTTATTGGACCCATCAGAAACTATATACACCGCAAACTCGCCCTTTGGATGTTCCACCGCTTGATACACTTCACCTTTCGGGACATGAAAACCTTCCTGAAAATATTTGAAGTGATGAATCAACGCTTCCATATCCGCCTTCATATCAGCGCGACGCGGGTTGGTCAGCTTCAGGTCATCAACCTTTACAGGTCCGGGATTCTTTTCCAGCCACTCAATGCACTGGCGAATAATGCGATTTGACTCGCGCATCTCTTCCACACGCACCAGATAACGGTCATAACAGTCACCTGTGACCCCGACAGGAATATCAAAGTCCATTTTGTCGTACACATCATACGGCTGTTTTTTGCGCAGATCCCACTCAATACCGGAACCGCGAATCATCGGACCGGTAAAACCCCAATCCAGCGCAGCTTTTTCGTCCACAATGGCAATATCCACATTGCGCTGTTTCCAGATACGATTTTCAGTTAACAGCGTTTCATACTCATCGACATAGGTTGGAAAGCGTTCGGTAAAACCCTTGATTTTATCCAACAATCCATCCGGTAGATCTTTTGATACGCCACCTGGACGGAAATAGGCAGCATGCATACGCGCACCACTGACTTCCTCGTAATAATCAAAAATATCTTCACGCTCTCGGAAACAATACAAGAAAACGGTCATAGCACCAATATCCAGCGCCACCGCGCCCAACCACATAGTATGGTTAAGAATTCGTGTTAATTCAGCATACATCACACGAATATACTGCGCCCGTTCAGGCGCTTCGATGCCCAATAACTTCTCAACACCCAAGGCATAAGCATGCTCATTAGCCATCATCGAGACATAATCAAAGCGGTCAAAATATGGAACATTTTGCAGATAAGTTTTGTATTCAAATAGTTTTTCGGTACCGCGATGCAGTAGTCCGATATGCGGGTCAGCCTTTTCAACCACCTCACCGTCCAGCTCAAGCACCAAACGCAACACACCATGTGCAGCAGGATGCTGGGGACCAAAATTCAGCGTATAATTCTTAATTTCAGCCACGGTCAACTCCCGGCCATGTACGATCTACCAACACGCGCTCTTGCACTTCATTGGGTCGATACACGCAGCGCCACTGCGCTTCATCAAAGAACATTTCAACACGACCTGTAACAGGAAAATCTTTACGCAACGGATGCCCTTCAAAGCCATAATCGGTAAGCAAACGACGCAAATCAGGATGATGGTTAAAGATAATACCATACATATCGAATGCTTCACGCTCGAACCAGTTGGCTGTGGACCATACTTCAGTCACTGAATCAACCAATTCGCGCTCATTCACACCCACTTTCAAACGCAGACGTTCATTTTTTGATACTGAAAGCAGATGATAGACAACTTCAAAACGTGGTGCATCTGCCGGCCAGCCCGGCATCTCAGAGAGATCGACACCGCAAATATCCATCACTTGTTCAAATGCATGTTCATTTTTCAAATAATGACACGCCTCTGCAATCGCATCCCGATGCAGCAGCACCACCTGACAGTCCAGCCCTTCACTTGCATCCAGCACCAGATCACCAAACTTATCTCGCAAACCCGCAACCACAGAAGAAACTTCCGCCGATGCACTTGTACCAATGTCGTCCTGCAATTTCTCTGTCATCATTACCTACCGAGCAATCGTATTGGTGCGCTTGATTTTTTCCTGCAACTGAATAAAGCCATAAAGCAATGCTTCTGCGGTCGGAGGACAACCCGGCACATATATATCTACTGGTACAATACGGTCACAGCCACGCGTCACCGAATATGAATAATGGTAATAACCACCGCCATTGGCGCATGAACCCATCGAGATCACCCAGCGAGGCTCAGACATCTGATCATAGACCTTGCGCAGTGCCGGAGCCATCTTGTTACACAACGTACCAGCTACCACCATCACATCAGCCTGACGTGGAGATGGGCGGAACACGACACCGAAACGATCCAGATCATAACGCGAAGCACCGGCATGCATCATCTCAACCGCACAACATGCCAAACCAAAGGTCATCGGCCATAATGAACCAGCACGCGCACCGTTGATCAGCTTATCTGCTGTAGTGGTAATAAAACCTTTTTCAAGAACGCCTTCTATTCCCATTGCAAGGCCCCCTTCTTCCAAGCGTAAACATATCCAACCAACAGGATCACAAGAAACATCACCATTTCAACGAAGCCAAACAGGCCGATCTGATCCAGCACGACAGCCCATGGAAACAGAAACGCGCTTTCAAGGTCGAAAATAACAAACAATATTGCTAATAAATAGAACCGAACATCAATTTGCAGCCTGGCATCTTCAAACGCTTCAAAACCACATTCGTAGGCAGAAAGTTTCTCTGCATTCGGCTTCTGCTCTGCAATAAGAAAGGTTAGCGCAAGAGGAGCAGCACCCATTGCAAGTGCAATGAGTATAAAAATAAAGATTGGTGCATATTGATTGGCGAGATACTCCGCGCCCATGAATCCCCTCCCTGAAGCCCAAAACTACCCTTTTTTCGTGCGGGTGCTTGCTACCACCGACATCCATATCGGTCAAGTTTCTCAACACTCTACAGCGTTAAAAAGCCGCACTAAAAATATGGTATTCAAGACTCCCTTATGCCCGCATCCTAAGCATTTTTGTTGAAAAAAACCAAGCTTTACAATTGATAACTTTCTTAAAAGCCAACATCGCGGCAGCAGACCACCTATCACGACTTCATTACAAATGAACACGCAATGGAACCGCCACCCCTTCTTCCAACACCTGAATAGATAAAGAGTACAAACCCCGAGGACAGGGTCCAGCCAGACACTCACCCGACAAAGGCTGAAATAGCGCGTGATGTGTATGACAAACCAAAGACTCACCATCATCACTAAAAAACTGCCCTGGAACCCAGTCCAGCGGAGAGCCTGCATGCGGGCAATGATTGCGCCAGGCTCGCAACTCACCTTGAAAACAGAGCAAAAAACCTTGCTCTACCAGCTCCACTTCTGCCCCATCAGATAGAGACATTGTCGCCTGCAGATCAAAACAGACCGCATCTCCCTCTGCTGGCCGCTCCACCACCTGCCAATTTCCATCATCATTCATGCCCTCACTCCAGCAGTGATCGCCATACAATTCAAGCACGCCGATAGAAGCCAGGGCAGAACAATCGCATTAAAAAAGCTTCCCTCTTATTTTTCACCACACAGGCACAAAAACACAGAGGAAATTCAAAGGCAACATAGGGCTTCACGATACCGTTTCGCAAAGTAAACGCGGTCAAAACTTCATCATGCGCCTTCTCACACAAGCCTTCCTCTGTACCTTTGTGCCCCTGTGGTGAATGCTTTTTTCTATTCACTGCCTGACCTACTTGAAACAAAAGAATATTTTCATACGATTACCCTGAAGCGTCCAAAAGTCCGACACTTGTCAGCTGATCAATCTGCATACATACTACTTGCACTATCTTGAATCACACCACGCAAAGGAGCCATCATACCCATGACAGAAGCAAGCTGTCTGCGCATTTATCTGCATGAATCCAGTAAAATTGATGGCCAACCAGCCATGGAAAGCATTCTTAAACTCTGCCACGACGCCGGACTCAGAGGCGTCTCCGTATTGCGCGGCATAGAAGGCATAGGACAAAACGGCATACACTCCACCTCATTTTTAGCGCTATCCAATGATCTACCACTTATGATTGAAGCCATCGACACAACCGAGCGTGTAGAAAAAGCACTAACACAGATGCAAGCGCACCTTGGCGGCTGCACTGTAGCCACATGGCCTGTTTCAATCAGACTTGGCTGCATCGACACCAATGGAGCAACGCATGGCAATGATTGATACGCTCAGAAAAGTTCCACTTTTTACAGAGCTTGATGACGACGAACTGGGAGCGGTAGCCGCACTTGCATCCAGTATTGAGGTTCCAAAAAAGAGCATCGTAGTACAAGAATTCGAACCCGGAAACTCACTGTATATTATATTATCCGGTGAAGTAAAAGTCTCCACCTACTCCATGGATGGCCGCGAAGTTGTTTTAGCCCTGCTCGGTAAAGCTTCTTTTTTTGGCGAAATGTCTCTGCTTGATGAAGAGCCACGCTCAGCCAATGTCACTACCATGGGAGATTGTAAATTCGCCAATATTCGCAGGAGTGATCTGGTCCCTCTACTGCTCGATCAACCTAGAATTTCATTAAAACTACTCACAGAAACAGCAGCTCGACTACGCAAAACCAGTGGCATGCTCAAACGCGTCAGCAGCATGGATGTGCCGCATCGCCTTTACACCTATCTGGTCGATCACTGCCACCGGTTTAGCCAGCAAGATACGGATGGCTGGTGCGACACCGTATTGCCCACCCATCAGCTATTGGCAGATCAACTTTCAACCAGCCGTGAAACCATTTCACGCGCTATCAGCCAACTTAAAAGGGATGACATCCTCAGACAAGGCGAAGGTCGTGGCAGAATGCGAATTAATGTAGAAGTACTCGAAGATTTGCTAGCTGACTTTTAAACTACACAAAGGATCAGATCATACAGATAGTTTCACTTCAAGGCCGGCTTGTCGGATTCTGTCAGCCATCGCCTGCATCCATTCATGATCAAGCGTGGAGAGATACATAGCTTCTTCCTGCAAAGAAGGGCGCGCCAGACCATACAGTAACACCCCGCAAATCGGCACGCCATCACGCAGTAGTGTTTTCAGAAAATCGATATATGCGACCACCTCGGATTCACAAGGCACCTCTCCCTGCCAGTTAAACATACAGGTCTGAATCCACACAGGGCAAACCGCCGCCACCGAATCAAGCTGCCGCCGCAAACGATCCACGCCCAGAGCAATACCATTAATACGCTGGATACCGGCATCGGTAACACTATCCACCTTCACCCACGCTTCACCTTGATGCTGCGCCATCAAAGCTAAGCCACCCTGAACATGCGCTTTGTGGACATAAGAAGCGTTGGTGATCAATCGCAATGGCACATCAAGTCCAAACGCATTCATTACTTCAACAATGATTTGCACCACAACATCAAACTGCTTGCAACTGGTGGGCTCCCCGTTTCCGGAAATAGCCACATCGCATAGCGTCCGACACTCTTCCGGCACGCGATCTCGCATAAAATCACCCAAAATAATGTCAGACAGCAAGCGTTTCAACTCAGCGCGCAAGAGAGATAAATCAATATCAGGGGCGACTCCACGCTGCAAGTCAGGCACCTGACAATAGGCACAATGCCAGTTACAGGCATTGTTCGGATTAAGGTTGATACCAACAGAGACACCGCCAGCGCGCCGGGAAATTACCGGGTACACATACAGCATTCCAACAGCATCACGATCATGATTTTTACTGTTCAGACGATTATTCATCAAGCATATAAATTAAGCAACTGTCCATTAAGTTCCGGCAATGCCGGCCCCGAAGCACCACGACGTGAATAGGTGGCTGGCGACTCTTGGGCTGGCTGCGCATCACCCCGATAGTGAATCTGGGTGTTATTTCGCAAGGATTTATTGCGCGCCGTTGATGTGACTTCAACGACTCTCTCCGCCTCAATAATCGGACGCACAGGCCGCTCACCCTGCATTAGCGGCGGCACAGGCATCGCTACAGGGTTGCTATCAACACGCAACATCAATCCAAGGGTAACAGACATAAGTCAAAGATTATAAATGCACGGCGCACATTGTTCAACTTTGGTCACAAAATCGAACCCGGCACCGCTACAGAGAAACAGCAGCAGCACTGATCAACGCCCAATAGAATGTGTTGCCTTCGGAGCACCAGTAATTTTCACACCCACGCCTTCGCTCAAAAAACAATCACCCGAACTAGAGTCCAGAAGAATAAAAGCGGAACAGTTTAAACAGAACACTGCAAACGGCAGCTTCCGGCCAAAAGGGACATGCAATGTTCAGGTTGTTGTAATAAAAACTGTGTTACTTGGAAGGTAAAACATGCCTAGTAAAGTGGTGCTTGTTCAGCCCTAGAATGAACTAACAACTTTAAGCCCATACTTAGAAATAAATAATATTGCTAGATGTTTTATATAAGGATTAGAGTCCTAACTTCTAAGAATCACAAACAGGCAATAATTACTAAGTCATAGGCTTACGGCAGGATATTTATGGGTAATAATTTAATTAAAGTCGGATGGCGCGAATGGGTAAGCTTACCTGATTTGGGTATCGCTACGATAAAAGCAAAATTAGACAGTGGTGCAAGAACATCATGCATCCATGCTTTTTACGTCGAAGACTTCAAAAAAGATGGAGCAGATTGGGTTCGATTTGGAGTTCACCCAAAACAAAATGACACCGCGAGTGAATTGGTGTGTGAAGCACAAGTGATTGACCGTCGGCAGGTTCGGGATTCTGGCGGCCATTGTGAGATGAGACCTGTTATTTTAACTACATTGAGCATTGGAAATACTACCTTTGATTGTGAATTCACACTTACCAACCGTGATTCTATGAAATTCCGTATGTTGTTAGGGCGCAAAGCGATGAATGGACGAATGATGATTGATACCTCAAAATCATACGAGCAAGGCAGAGCAAACCAAGAAAGAGGTAAAAATGAAAATTGCAATACTATCAAGAAATAAGAAACTATACTCCACTCGTCGCTTGGTTGAAGCCGCAGAGAGTCGCGGCCATGAAGTAATCGTACTAGATCACCTTCGCTGCTATATGAATATTACTTCCATGAGACCTTCAATAAGGTACAAAGGTGAAAAACAAGAAGGTTTTGATGCTGTGATTCCTCGAATTGGCGCATCGGTCACCTTTTATGGTACAGCCGTACTTCGCCAGTTTGAAATGATGGGCGTGTACCCACTTAATGAATCTGTCGCCATTTCACGTTCACGCGACAAATTACGTTCTGTACAATTGTTGGCGCGTAAAGGTATTGGTCTTCCTGTGACTGGTTTTGCACGCAGCCCTGATGATATTGATGACCTTCTTACTTCAGTAGGCGGCAACAAATTTGTTATTAAGTTGCTTGAAGGCACCCAAGGCATTGGTGTTGTTCTAGCTGAAAACCATAAAGCAGCTGAAAGCGTAATCGAGGCATTCCTCGGCTTAAAGGCAAACATACTGGTTCAAGAGTTTATTGAAGAAGCCGGAGGAGCTGATATCCGTTGCTTGGTGGTGGATGGAAAGGTTGTTGCTGCGATGAAGCGACAAGGTAAAGAGGGAGAGTTTCGCTCGAACCTACATCGCGGCGGATCAGCAAATATTGTAAAAATCACCCCTGAGGAGCGCTCAACTGCGGTAAGGGCAGCAAGAATTATGGGGTTAAATGTTGCGGGGGTAGATTTACTGCGCTCCAACCACGGCCCTGTGGTTATGGAAGTAAACTCATCCCCTGGATTAGAAGGCATTGAAACAGCCACGGGGAAGGATGTAGCCGGCATGATTATTCAATGCATCGAAAAGCATGCCCCCGCGGGTAAAACTAGAACGGTAGGCAAAGGTTGATGGATAATTTAGTTATTGGTGGAGAAGTAATTTCTCGTGGTGAAAACCGCATTATTGATTTACAGCTTCCTCCATTAACTACACATACCGCTTTATCAATGCCTATCCATGTAATCCGCGGCAGGAAGCCTGGACCAAGACTATTGGTTTGCGCTGCGATTCACGGTGATGAAATTAATGGTATTGAAATCATTCGCCGCATACTGGGTCGCAAGTCATGGTCTGGCATGCAAGGTGATTTAATTGCGATTCCGATTGTGAACATGTATGGGTTTATTCATCAAACACGGTATTTACCTGACAGAAGAGATTTAAATCGCTGCTTCCCTGGAACGGAAAAAGGGTCGATGGCTGGACGTTTGGCTCATATTTTTTTAAATGAAGTTGTTGCTAAATGTACGCATGGGATTGACTTACACACTGCAGCTATTCACAGGGATAACTTACCCCAGGTTAGAGCATGTTTAGATGACCCGGAAACCACACGTATCGCCCATGCTTTTCCAGTGCCTGTATTGCTGGATGCCTCACTGCGCCCTGGCACCATTCGCGAAGCAGCAGGACAAAAGGATATACCTTGGTTGGTATATGAGGCTGGAGAAGCTTTAAGGTTTGATGAAGTTGCTATTCGTGCTGGTAAACGCGGTATTCTTCAGGTGATGCGTGAGTTAGGCATGCTTAAGAAACGCAAGCCTAAAAAAGTGTATGAGCCACAAGTTGCAAGTAAATCGTATTGGGTAAGAGCTTCAAAAAGTGGTATTTTCAGAAGTTTATTACCCATGGGGGCGCATGTAGCCAAGGGTGATTTGCTGGGCGTTATTGATGACCCATATGGCGGCAATGAAGATCATATGTATGCACCTACTTCAGGTATTATTATTGGAAAAACGAACTTGCCGCTGGTATATGAAGGAGATGCGATAACGCACATCGCAAGATTTAAATCTTTGGATGATGCCGCTGATTCAGTTGAGATATTTCATAGTGAGTTTGATGCTGATGATAATATCGCCTTTGAAGAAAAGATTGATGATTCTCCCATATTGTAAAATGCATACTGATATCGAACGTATCATATAAGCAGAATTCAAAAGCCGTGTTGCTGTAATATATTCATATAATTCTAAAATATAAGCGCCTGCTTTTGACCGAAATCAGCTACTCAAAGCCAACAACGTACAATCCATGCAAAAAAGAAAAAGGGCCGCTAGGGCCCTTTAATTTGGAGCGGGTAACCGGGCTCGAACCGGTGACCTCGACCTTGGCAAGGTCGCGCTCTACCAACTGAGCTATACCCGCGAATCATGACGCCGAACGTCAAATGTAAACAAACTATGCAATGGTTGGAGGCAGGGGCGAGAATCGAACTCGCGAATAAAGGATTTGCAGTCCTCCGCCGTACCACTGAGCCACCCTGCCGTACTTAACCATATGCAAAAAAAAGGGGCCACTAGGACCCCTTAATCTGGAGCGGGTAACCGGGCTCGAACCGGTGACCTCGACCTTGGCAAGGTCGCGCTCTACCAACTGAGCTATACCCGCGAATCGGGGCGAATCATGGCGTGCAGTTTTTTTCTGTCAAGCCTTAAAATATATTTTTTTAGATGCTAAACATATGGCTTATGGCATTATATGCAGTGAGCCAATAAAGACATCTCCAAAGGGGAAAAACCATCGTGAATAATGACATGCCACGTAAGATTTATATCCTTGATACCAACGTTCTCATCCATGACCCCAATGCTCTGCAGCGTTTTGATGAACACGATGTAGTGCTACCCATTGTGGTACTCGAAGAGATGGATCATGTAAAAAAAGGGCTTGATGAGCTGGCCCGCAATGTGCGCGAAGTATCCCGCCAGCTCGATGAATTAAGTCAGGAGTGTGGCGATCTCTCTAAGGGCTGCCCTCTACCCGGCGGCGGCCACCTGTTTTTTGAAATGAGCAATCATGCATTCGACCTGTTACCGGATTCTTTAAGCAAAGGCAGTGCTGACAATCGCATCATTGCCGTTGCCATGTCAGCCCAAAACGATAGCCCTGAACGGCAAGTTATTCTTGTGTCCAAAGATATCAACCTGCGCATCAAAGCACGTGCTTTGGGATTAAAGACGGAAGACTATCGTTCTGATCAGGTTGTAAGCGACCTCTCCGTACTACCGAGTGGCAAGGTGCGCCTTGACCTTGAAACATGGGAAATCATGGCTGAAAACCTTGAGGTATTGGAAAACAACCACGGTAATCATTTTGTGGTCACCTGGCCTGATGATATGGCCTTACCATTCAAAAACTCCTTCGTCATTTTACCCGGCGATCGTGAAATTGCCATGCGTTGCAATGAGATAAATATCGACGAGCGCCGTGTCCACCTGTTGGATATTTTATCGCATCGAACCGAAAGACACGCAGTGTGGGGAATTCAGGCCCGTAATCTTGAACAGAACATGGCCATGAATTTACTAATGGATGCAGACCTTGATCTGGTTTCCATGATGGGCTTGGCAGGCTCCGGTAAAACACTATTGGCTTTGGCTGCCGGCCTGCATCAAACACTGGATATGGGGCTGTATGAAAAGATATTGGTAACCCGTGCGACTGTACCCATGGGGCAGGATATCGGTTTTTTACCCGGCACCGAACGTGAAAAACTAGAGCCATGGATGGGAGCCATTACCGACAACCTTTCCATTCTGCTGGGCGATGAAGCACAAAATATTGCCGATATTCTGGGCCAAAACCGCATTGAAATTGCCGCCCTCTCTTATGCCCGTGGCCGCACTTTCACCAAAACATGGTTAATCGTTGATGAGGCCCAGAACCTGACCCCCCATCAGATGAAAACCATTGTCACCCGCATGGGTGAGGACTCAAAATTGATCATTCTTGGCAACAATGCTCAAATTGACACACCTTATTTAACCGCCCACACCAACGGCCTGACACAAGCAGTATCTGCTTTTGCTGACTGGGAATTCGCCGGCCACATCGCCTTAAAAGCCAGTGAACGATCCCGACTAGCTGCCAAAGCTGTTGAAGTACTATAACGCATGCACGTCAAAACATTTTAAGCGAGCTCTTCATGTTCTGGAAAGAAAAAACACTGTCGGATATGTCCGATGACGAATGGGAATCACTCTGTGATGGCTGCGGTCACTGCTGCGTATGGAAATTTGAAGACGAAGATTCAAGTGAAATTCTCTATACCGATATTCGCTGCAAACTCTTCAATGATAACACATGCCAATGCACCGATTATAAACAACGCAGCGCACTGGTGCCTGAATGTATGAATATTCGCACATTCAACGATCAGCAATTCAACTGGCTCCCTACCACCTGTGCTTATCGATTACTGCATGAAGGCAAGCCTCTTTTTCCATGGCATCACCTGATATGCCACGATAAAGACGCCGTGCATCAAGCAGAAATATCGTTACAAAACAAAACCGTATGTGGTGAGCAGTTCACGGAAGAAGATATCATTCACCACATCATTGACCCCGATGAAAACAGTCAATGAACGCGCGCCCTGCCCTTGTGGCAGCGGCAACAGCTTTACCAAATGCTGTAAAGCCATTATTGATAACGACAGTGCAAGCAGCCCGGAAACACTCATGCGCTCACGCTATTCAGCTTATGTATTAGGCTGTTGGGACTACTTGCACACAAGCTGGCACCCGGACACCCGCCCATCGTCGGTATCTCCAACCTCCACCGATTGGCTGGGGCTGAGCATTGTCAAAAGTAGCAGTGACTGCGTCGAATTTATTGCTGGTTTTAAAGAAGGTTCAAAAATTATGCTGCTGCATGAAAGCAGCCGCTTCCAACAAGTAGGTGGTCACTGGCGCTATCTGGATGGCAAGTGCGAAATCTCAGAAGCAGGACGAAACACACCCTGCCCCTGCAATAGCGGCCTGAAAACCAAACGCTGCTGTGGGAAAAGTTAAACAATACACAATACCGTATATTTTCTAATCTTCTGAACTTCTCCACTTACAAAAACAGATTCATCACGGAAGCTCGGAAATACTGATTTGGGCATACGAGGGAAAAGAAACTGTGGCGTGATGGATAGGCGAATAAAGAAAAGCTTAGCCACGAATTCCACGAATTAGAAATCTATGATCATTGCCTTACAAGGTGAATGCGCTGGCGCAGAGAAGGTACCCTGGGGTACAAGGTGAA
>NZ_RCFQ01000060.1 GCF_003665155.1 Mariprofundus sp. EBB-1
CTGAGCCCCGATTGGGGCTCTTTTTTTGTGTCTGGCTGGGGGACGTGGATTCGAACCACGATTGACGGTGTCAGAGTTTTATTTAATATTTCCTTGAATTGGGCAATACCCTAATATTTACTTATAAAATATCATAATAAACAATATACACCTATCATCATATCCCGTATTATCCCGTTTAAGCACGAGCCTGCAAACCAAATGCAAACCAAGAAGGAGATAAAATGGCTATCATTAAACGTAAAGGTAAGGGCGGAACGACTTATAGAGTTCAGATTTGGAAAAATAGAAAAGTCGTTGATAGCGCTACGTTTGATACCATGAGAGATGCTAAAGCGTGGCAAGCAGCGGCTGAAGTTAAAAAGGCTTCTGGTGCATTGAGCGGCATTGCTAAAGCTCGTGCCATTAGTTTCATTGATGCTCTTCAGAAATATAAAGAAGAAGTAACGCCAAACAAGAAAGGTATCCGACAGGAAAACTCTCTAATTGAGCGGCTGAAAAAAATTGAATTTGCTGCAAAACGTTTTTCTGATGTGACTAAAAATGATGTAATCAAATACAAAAAGTCTCGGCTTAAAAAAGTCTCTGCAAATACAGTTCGACACGAACTTGCTTTGATGCGTCATCTATATAATGAAGCGGCAGCGGAATGGGAAATGGATGGACTTCCCAATCCTGTTGCTGAAGTTACTTTTCCGAAAAAAACTTTAGGAAGAGACCGTCGTTTAAATACAGGCGAGCTGGAGAGACTGTTGTCTGCTGCTGCAACTAATGCTGAAATGCCTGAGTTGATTGCTTTAGCAATTGAAACTGGCATGAGACGCTCTGAAATGACTAATTTGCTTTGGAAAGATGTTGATTTAAAAGGCAAGCAATTAACCCTACAAATGACAAAAAGTGGCGAGCGTCGTGTCGTTTTTTTATCAACCGAGGCTCTTAAAGTTCTAAAGGCGCAGCAAAAGATAGAAGTTACGGGTGGCAAGGTGTTTGCGATTTCTGCTAATTATGTGACGGTTGCATTCAGGCGGATTTGTAAAAAAACGAAAAGCTTGGATGGCAAAGAAAATGAAGCTATTGAAGATTTGCGTTTTCATGACCTGCGACATGAGGCAGTGAGCCGATTTTTTGAAAAAGGTCTATCTACTGAATTAGTAATGCAGATGTCCGGACATGAGACTTATGAGATGTTAAAGCGTTATACTCATTTAAGACACAAAGAAAAAACTTTGGAATTGCTTGGGTAAAGATATTCAAAACTCCTCATTATTTGCAAGGGCGCCCTGATTATTAGAATATCTTGAGCCTTGATAACTAAATATTATTTAGTTGGTACAAAGAACAGGTTCAATACCTAACGCTTATAAGTAGATGATAATTTTTTGAGTTCTTCGTTATGCTTCTTGATATCTTCAAATAACTTATTTAAACCCGCATCAAACATTTCAAGAGTATCGTCTTTTTCATCAATTATATTAGTTAACGGCGTATTCTCTTTTAACAGCCCTAATTTATTAAGTGACTCTAGAAGCGAACCTCCTTTTGATAGTCTTTTTTCTACAAGTCGTAATTTATGCTCATGAGTTAAAACGTGAGGCGCATTTTCAGCTAACCTATCATACTCTCTTTCTTTCCCATCATAATTTAGGTTTGAAAAATCCATTTAATTCTCCTTTTTTATTTACAAAAGCTTGGTTTTAGTTGCAGTAGCGATGGTACATTCCCCACTTGCCTAATTGGGTCTATTTCATTGAGTCGATTATTTAGCAATGAATTTTGCTGCTCTAATAAATCCTTCTCCGCTTTTTCTTTTGCTAATTTTTCACGCAGTTTTTCAGCTTCCTCTTTAACTACATTAGCCTGCCTGCTGTAATGCATGGATTGACTCATAGCACTACGAACTTTTTCTTTTAAGTGCAGATTCTCATTTTGAGTATTGCGATGTTGTTTAATTTCAGTAGCCATTCCCTTGCGAATATCAGCTTCGTAGTCGTCGTTCATCTTACCTCTGACTGTTCTTACATCGACGTGATGTGCGCCAGTTCCGCTTTTGCCTTGACCTCTTTTAAGGCCGTGTTTCGCCATTGCGTCAGCATAACTTGTCTGCATATCACTTAGCTTCTTTGGGCTACCTGTAAAATAATGGGCATCTAATTTTAATTGTGGTGCATAGTATTTCGGGCTATCTGAGCCTGAGCCTCTAACTTTTCGCTGTTTTTCTACGAGTGGAACCGCTTGGAGGTGAATATGTGTTGTCGTTTCATCCAAGTGTATTTCGAAACCAACAACATTTTCATCACCGAAAAATTCTCTTGCCCAATCAACAGTATCTTTAGACCATTCACTAAGGCTCTTTGGTTCTGACTCTGGAGAAAAACTAAATACAGTTTCAAAGCATAAGACTGCATTTTTGCGACGACTCCCATCTAATGACTGCAATCTATTTTCAACAGCCTCTTCAATCGTTGCTGCATCTCCAGCCAACCAGATTTTATTTAAAGGT
>NZ_RCFQ01000061.1 GCF_003665155.1 Mariprofundus sp. EBB-1
ACAGGATTTCAAATGTAGCTGATCTGGATAATTTCAAAGAGGCATTATTCTCCGCGAAGAAACGTAGGAGGAGCAATGCCCGCAAGGAGATTATCCATGAGGAAGAGCAAAGAAATATTGCGATTAAAATGGGAGGTTGGAGTTTCCGATGCGGCAGCATCGAGAAGCTGCCATGTCTCTCGAAGTGCTGTAGCAGGTTGTATCCGCCGAGCCACAGCAGCCGGACTATCCTGGCCGCTACCGAAGGGCATGGATGATGCTCGACTGGAGCGACTTCTCTACCCATCTGTTTTAACAACTTCTGAACGTCCCATGCCAGACTTGGCACAAATTCACCAGGAGATGAAGCGCAAAGGTGTTACGTTGTTCCTGCTGTGGCAGGAGTACAAAACGCAATCACCTGATGGCTTACAGTACAGTCGTTTCAGTGAGCTATACCGGATATGGCGCGGTAAGCTGAGCGTATCGATGCGCCAGACTCACCTGGCCGGTGAGAAGGTATTTGTGGATTACGCTGGTCCGACGGTTCCCATCGTGGACCGCACAACCGGTGAATCCCATTCAGCTCAAGTGTTTGTAGCTGTTCTGGGCGCATCCAACTACACCTTTGCCGAAGCCACTATGACACAGGGCTTGGCAGACTGGACCGGTTCACATGTTAGGACTTTCGAGTTCTTCGGTGGCGTGCCGGAGATTGTGGTTCCGGATAACCTGAAGTCAGGTGTCACCAAGCCCTGCCGTTATGACCCAGAGATCAACCCCAGCTACGCCGAACTGGCCAGGCATTATGGCGTTGCCGTGATTCCTGCCCGTGTCCGTAAACCCAAAGACAAGGCCAAAGCAGAAGGCGGCGTGCTGTTGGTTGAACGTTGGATAATGGCAGTGCTGCGCAACAGGACATTCTTCTCTCTGGTCGAAGCCAATGCCGCAATCAAAGAGCTGCTGACCAGACTCAATGAGCGCCCGTTCAAGAAGCTTCCCGGCTGCCGCCGCAGCCAGTTTGAGGAGCTGGATAAACCAGCTCTGAAAGCACTGCCGGAGAGAGCCTATGAGTACGCCCAGTGGAAGCAGGCCCGAGTGGGGATCGACTACCACATTGAGATAGAGGGGCATTACTACTCTGTTCCATATCAGCTCATCAAACTGCAACTGGATGTCCGTATTACGCGCAGCACGGTGGAGTGCTTCCATAAGTGCAAACGTGTTGCTGTCCACGTGCGCAGTGGTGGCTATGGACACAGCACGATCCCGGAGCACATGCCTAGGGCGCACAGGGATTATGCCCAGTGGACACCCGAACGGCTTATCCGATGGGGTCGCAGCATTGGTGAACAGACAGCTATCGCCACCAATATCATCATGAGCAAAAGGCGGCACCCACAACAAGGCTTCCGCGCCTGTATGGGGCTGATGAGCATGGGTAAAAAGTATGGAAACGACAGGCTGGAAGCAGCATGTAACCGGTCCATCGTTACCAACTGCGTTTCCTACAAGAGTATCCAATCCATCCTCAAGACAGGACTTGATCAGCAAGCCTTGCCCGAGATGCAACCAACACAACACATACCCGACCACAACAATATCCGTGGTCCGGGCTATTTCCATTAACCACAAGGAGAGAAACAATGCTTACACACCCTATACTGGATGAAATCAATACACTGAAGCTCACCGGCATGCACAAGGCATTGAGCGAACAGCTCAATATGCCGGAGGTTGAGTCGATGGACTTTATGGCCCGCCTCGGCCTGATGGTGGACAGAGAAACCTCCGAGCGTGCCAACCGTCGATTACAAACCCGATTGAAGAAAGCAAAGCTGCGCCAGCAGGCTTGCTTTGAAGACATCGACTTCCGCACGCCGCGTGGACTCGATAAACAGCTCATCCTCTCACTGGCATCCTGTGACTGGATCAAAAAGGCGAACAATATCCTGCTCACCGGAGCTACAGGAACAGGCAAGAGCTATCTGGCCTGCGCTCTGGCTCATAAATCCTGCCTGGAAGGACATACGGTCCGCTACATGCGTTTACCACGTCTGATGGAGGAGATCGGCATTGCCCGTGCCGATGGAAGCTATGGCAGGCTCATGATGGATCTGGCTCGTACTGACCTGATCATTCTTGATGACTGGGGCCTGGCGGCCATGACCAAGCCACAACGGAATGATCTGCTGGAAATACTGGAAGATCGAAATGGACTCAAATCCACCATCGTCACCAGCCAGTTGCCGGTAGAAGCATGGCACGAATATATCGGCGATCCGACCCTGGCTGACGCCATCCTCGACCGCCTCGTTCACAGTGCTTATAAAATTAATTTGAAAGGTGAATCCATGCGAAAAAAGAACTCAACATTGACCATCAAAAAACACCCCGCAGAGTAACCCC
>NZ_RCFQ01000062.1 GCF_003665155.1 Mariprofundus sp. EBB-1
TGAGTATGTGAACCCAGCTTATACGGAGCTTACTGGTTATAGCGCAGAAGAGTCCGTTGGCTGCATGCTAAATGTGTTGAAGAGAGGGGTTCTGGATTCTGATTCGTATGAAAATATTAAAAAGGCGGTAAGTACTCAAAGTGACTGGAGTGGGAAAATAATCGATAAAAAGAAAGATGGTCGTTCTTATCCAGCCACGATGAGCATCTCTCCCATTCATGAGTTGTCTAAAGATGTTTCCGAGGCTTCTTCTCACTTTGTCTGTATCCAGTCAGATTTAACAAATGTAGAGAGTCTGGAGCAACAGTTTTATCAGGCCCAGAAGATGGAAGCACTTGGTGTATTGGTTGGTGGGGTCGCACATAATTTTAATAACATGCTCGCCGCTATTACCGGGAACCTCTATTTGGCAAAAACGAGAGCCCACAGCCATGTTGAAGCCATAAGCTTCATTGATGATGCTGAATCAACGTCTTTCCAAGCGGCTGAAATGGTTAAACAGCTTATGACCTATGCTAGGAAAGACAGAGTTCAGATGAAGACGATTAATTTAAATTAAATGTTTGCTGAAACTACTAGGCTGCTTTATTCAACAATACCTGAGACAATTAAAATCTATCAGGATACGTGTGATGATGAACTTTTTATCAATGGTGACTCTAGTTTACTTCATCAAGTGATGATGAACTTGGTAGGTAATGCATGTGACGCCGTTGAAGGAGTCGATGAGCCACTGATTAAATTAAAACTTGATGTTTATCAACCTGATAGGGTGTTTGCGGCCTCATATCCTGATGCCGAAGGCAAAGTCTTTGCTCATTTAAGTGTTGAGGATAACGGATACGGAATCTTAGAAGATGATATAGAACATATTTTTGAGCCTTTCTACACAACAAAAGAGGTTGGTAAAGGATCTGGTCTCGGGCTGTCAATGGTTTTTGGCGCAGTTAAAACGCATGATGGTTTTGTTCAGTTAGAGAGTAGTAAAGACAACGGAGCTATATTCCATATATATATATTCCATTAGAGCAATCAAAAAAGGCTGCTTTCAATACGCCTTCTATGAAGCAGGCATCAAGAGGAGAAGGTGAGGTGATTCTTCTTGTTGATGATCATCCTCAGATTATTGAAATAGGCAGTAAGTTGCTTGAGTCACTTGGATATCAGGTAATGACAGCAACAAATGGACAAAAAGCCGTTGAATTGTTCGAAGCTCATGTCAATGAGATTGATTTAGTTATCCTTGATGTGGTTATGCCAGTTATGAGTGGTGATAAGGCAGCCCAATGTATCCGTAAGATTAAATCAAATGCAAGAGTGATATTTGCCACTGGCTATGATAAAAATATGTTGAAAGGAATGAAAGATGAAGATGTGATCAGCAAGCCCTTCAGGATAAACGATATGAGTGAATTGGTTAAGCGAAAGCTTGGATCTTAAAGCAGTTGGCTTTATTGAGGGGCATGGATGCCCCGAATCACATGGATGTGCGACATGAACTGGGAGAACTTCTCTCTGATGCACACCACCAAACAAAGAAGGCCTCCCGATTGGGTGAATGTGTATCGAATGTTTGGTGCTGGCTGGAGCGTAGGCGAGAAGTTGTAGATGGCGAGAGTACTCCGGGCATCCATGCCCTTCGCCCCTGCGGGCCGTCGCTAAAGCGACGTTCAAGCTGGCTATCCTGCCATTGTACTACGGACTCCTGTCCTCCGCCCTTCGGGCCATTGCTAAAGCAATGTTCAAATCAGCTATCCTGCTGATTTGTCGAACCAAGATTTCGATCTCTGACGCACTCTCACCAAACAAAGAAGGCCTCCCGATTGGGAGGCCTTCTTTGTTTGGTGGAGGCGGCGAGAGTCGAACTCGCGTCCGAAAATCATCAGCCTATGGTTCTACATGTTTAGTCCGTTCGAACAGCACCCCATGAGAACCAAACGGACAAAATGCCCACGGGGTCGATTCGTAGCTATTTAACCCTACAGACCACGAGTCTCCGTTCTGTAGTAGCGATTCCATCTAATTGACCCCGGATTCCCAATGGATGGACACCTCAAGAGCGGGGTAACTTACGCAGCGTAAGCTAGTTCTACGTCGTCGTTTGCAATTATATGCAAGTGCCAGCTTTTTACGGGACCAACAACCCGACATGCCCCATAGGGTTCAGTATCTCCGTCGAAACCAAGTCGCCCCCATGAAGTTGCGTATGCTATACGTTCGTAGTCAGTGAACAAGCTTTGTGCGGACAGGGTGAGTGAGGCAAGGCTGATGATGAAGACTTGGGTCGATTGTGTATGCGAAGAAAGAGAGATAGAAATATGATCTGTTCAGTGATGTTATCTCTACAGGCCGGTGTGACGCGGTCGATTGTCCCGGCGTTGAGA
>NZ_RCFQ01000063.1 GCF_003665155.1 Mariprofundus sp. EBB-1
CTTTGCTGCATCCATTATCCTTTGGAATAATGCAATGCATTGGAATGTTATACCAATAAAGAATCAACCACGTTCAATTACTGGCTTGCTTTGGGGTGCAGTTGCTTTGAATGTCTGGGCTATTCATATTATTGACCCAGTGACTGTAAATGGGATCAATTTCACACTGGCTACAGGTGTATCGATGGCTACCTTGATGAGCCAAGTTATTTATGGAATTGGGGTATCACGCCATAGTATACGAGGGTTAGGACTTCTGCTGTTACCTTTTACAGCCATTTCTCTGTTACTTATTCCCATCCTCCCTAATGCACATAGTCCTAATTGGATACAAACCTCATCCTTTCTAGAAACAGGTCATATCCTCATCTCTTTGCTTGCTTATGGCACCTTAACATTTGCAACAATTCTCGCATTCCTTCAGAAATTAATGGATCGATCGTTAAAAGCAAAGCGTTTAACTTTACTCATGAAAGCCATTCCATCCTTGCAGGCTTCAGAACGACACATGATGGCTCAGATTAAATTTTCAACCATTTTACTCACCCTGAGTGTTATTACTGGTTTAACCTGGCAGTGGGTTGATTTTCATCACTTTGGGTTGTTGCATCATAAAATCCTTTTATCAATTTTCTCATTAGGTGTGTTAATTCTATTACAAATAAAAAGACGTAGAATGACGTGGCCTGTATCTACTGTCTGCAATGCGGTGATCGGTGCTTATATTATGCTTATGTTGGCCTATTTTGGTGTTAAATTAGTTCAGACATGGCTTTCCTGAGTGCCTCTTTTCTAGCCGTCTGCTACCCAGCAGTGAGCCATAAGGTCTAATATTACCAAATGGTCATGTTATGGGCAGGTTCTGGTGAACTGACCCATGATATACTCCGCCAATTCGTTAGCACCTATATTGCGTGAATTCGGTTCTGGTGGGCGGCACCGAACCAATTTAGTGACTGGTTCAACCGATGCATAGCTATCAACATTAAAGCCAAAGGATAAAATATGAAGTCAATAACAGTCTGCTTGTTTCCCATTGTTCTGCTCACGGGTTGCGCCACTTATCAACCGTTGCCTTTGCAGCCAACAGCCAAACTCAACCATGATCTTCAACAGTTGCACATGGATAGCTCAAAGCATGCCGAGTTACCTGATATGTGGAAAAATAGCAGTGTAAACACAGATGATGGACTGAATGAGATCGAGATTGTGCAATTGGTTGTACTGAACAGCCCGCATCTGGCAGCGGTGCAGGCCACACGCCTAGATGCACAGGCGCAGCTTATGCAGGCCGGTTTATTACCTGACCCTCAACTGAACGTGTCTGCCGATTTTCCACGCGGTAATGATCCGGCACTGGTGACGGCTTACAGTTTCGGTCTGGGTTTTGATCTGCAGTCCCTGATTACACGCGGCGCACGGCAGAGTGCGGCTACGAAACAGGCTCGCACCGTGTATCTGCAAGTGTTGTGGCAGGAGTGGCAGATTATTCAACAGGCGCGCATGCTTTATCGTAGGGCTTTGATTCAAGGGAGCCAGATTGAGCTCACGCACGCCCAGTTTTTAAAAACGCAAAACAGCTGGCAGGTGCAAAAAGATGCTCTCGATCAGGGCAATGTCACGATGGATACGGAAGGGCTGGCGCGGACGTCGATGATGGATGCAGAGGCCGTATGGTTTGAAGCCAGGCGGCAACGCAGCAGCACGATGCACAATCTGGCTCTGTTGCTGGGCTTGTCTCCGCAAGTTGATATTCCATTGAGCCCACCCGATCAGGGCTTGTCAGCACTGATTACAACGCCAATTCAGGAAAAGGATTTCCAGCTCGTTCTGGCTCATCTGGATCAGCAACGCCCGGATCTGTTGGCATTACAGGCCGGTTATCAGGCACAGGAATCCAGAGTGCGAGCAGAGGTGCTGTCCCAGTTTCCCGGCATTACGATTGGCGCCAATAGTCTCAGGGATACCGGATCAATCTGGTCGTTGGGGCCGTTTATCAATCTGAATCTGCCGTTATTGAATGGCAATCGGGGTAATATCGCAATCGCCCGTGCTACCCGTGCCCGGCTTCGGGCAGAATACCGTGATCGAATGACAACCGCAGGCATAGAGGCAAGCAGTCTGGTAGCCGACCAGCAACTGGCCTATGACGAATTGGTCGCATTGCAAGAAAAAATGCCCGATCTGAATGCGTTAATGCAGCGCATGCGTACCGCATTGGCCGACGGAAATGTGGATATGCTGACGTTTACCACACTACAAAATAGCCATTTTGCACAGCACATGAAAGTGAT
>NZ_RCFQ01000007.1 GCF_003665155.1 Mariprofundus sp. EBB-1
CCATCGGCACTTGCTCCTTCTCGCTACGATCCCCATAAGTCCGACAGACTCCTAGTGGGTAGATAAAACGTATTCATCAATAGCATTTATCCCAGTACCATTGTTAAACCTGATTGTTATATCTGAAAATCGGGATGGAAAATCCCTTGCAGTACCTGGCTTAGTTTTTTGACATTAAAGGGCTTTCTAAGCACAACATCGCCATTCCTCGAGATCTGCTTTTTCAATCTATCCCTCACATCGAAACCGGTGATAAACATTATTTTCACATGCGTATTGATCGCACGTATTGCCAGTGCTGCATCAATGCCGCCCATGACAGGCATCACCACATCCAACATCACCAGATCAATATCTGACTGGCTTTCCTGATACCGCTCTAAAGCCTCTTTACCATTTGTAGCAAGCAATACCTCATATCCAAGCCGTTTAAGTACCTTACATGCCGTATCTAGCACCATAACGTCATCATCAACGAGTAAAATGGTTTCACCTTCCCCACGAATAATGCCATTATTTTCTATCTCCAGCCCGGATGGTATATGCTCAAGGTCAGGGAAATACAGATGAACAGATGTGCCAACAGTTTCCCTGCTCACCACCTCAATCGCTCCCCCATATGATTTCATTGCACCATAGGCCATGGATAAGCCCAGCCCCGGACCATCACCAACAGCTTTGGTTGTATAAAAGGGGTCGAAGATATACTCCAAATGTTCATCAGAAATACCGCAGCCATTATCCAACACGGTCAACTTCACCAGATTTATAGATATCAGATCAGGGTGCCTGACCATAAAATGTTCATCAGCCACATATCTGTCCACACTGATAGTGATTTCAGGAAGTTCCACCTGCTCTGTTGCATCAACTGCATTGGTGATCAGGTTTATCAATATCTGAAACAACTGGTTCTCATCCACCTCAACGGTAAAAGCATCTGCTGATGCATGCATGGTCAACTGCACCTGTTTTGATAACGCCTGTCGCTGTGTATCGATGGCCTGTGAAATAACCGGTAGCATATCTATCTTTTGCTTAGAGATAATATCCTGGCTGGTAAAGGCAAGTAGCCTGCGAATAATATCGGCAGCCCTGAAAGCAATTGTTTCAACAACCGTCAATCGATCTATGATCTTGGGAGAAACATCAGGCTCTGATCTGACCAAATAGAGATTACCGGTTATACCAGCCAGCATATTATTGAATTCATGTGCTATACCACCAACCAGCGTATGCAGCGATTGCATTTTATTGAGTTCATGAGCCTGTTGCTCAATCAATTCTGCCTCACTCACATCAGAAAAGATGCCAATATAATTTGTAACATCTGCATGCTCACCCTTGATTGCCGTGATAGACAAGCGCTCCGGATAAAGCTCCCCATTTTTACGCTTGTTTACTATCCGGCCATGCCAGGCACCAGTCTCATTTATCGATTGCCACAACGCCGCATAAAAATGTTTATCCTGACAGTTTGACTGTAAAATATTCGGATTCTTTCCTAAAACCTCTTCTCTACTAAAACCGGTCACACGTTCAAAGGCCCTGTTCACATCGACAATCAGACCACGCTTATCCGTAATCATAATGCCCTCAACCGTATTCGCTAAGGCTTCACTGGATAATTTAAGCCTGAATTCGGCAAGATCACGTGCTTTTTCAGCTTTCAAGATAACCAGACATAACAGCGCAACGATGATAGAAATAACGATCATCAACACCGCCAGCATCAAGTACATACCTTGACGGGAATTTAAATACGCTGTCGATATATCCACCTGCAATAACAGCCTGCCAATTTCATCACCGGATGCATCAATGAATGGGATATCAATCATGCCATATGTGACACCTTGATCATCTTCCACATATAGCCGTTCGTCTGTTGATCTGTTCAAATAGCTCGTGATGATGCGGGTATTCACATCATTTGCCTTGGTGGGGTAAGCAATGACATCATGATCCAGAAGACTCCAATCATTGTTTCGAGCCAATATTTTCTGCCCATCTTGCCAGTCAGTGCTGTTAAATAGTTCTTTTTTTAATATAAGAAAGATATTGAAATCATTATTTGATGCCACAACCTGCAGAATATCTTCTAATTCTATGCCCATCTCCATATAACCGATGCGCTTTCCCTGATAGATCCACGGCATCACAACGCGCAATGTTAATGTGCCCAAAGGGCCTAGTTCCACGCCGGAAGAAACAGCGCCAGTTGCTTCCGCCTCTTTGGCACTACCCCTCTCAATCACATCACCAAAGCGCGCAGGCTGATGCATGCGTAATACCACAGTGCGCTGCATATCCAAAAAATACATATGGGTGATCTTATTTCTCTGTTTCAGCCCCAGATAAAAGTGTTCTGCCGCCTGATAAAGCCTGTTGCGGTCCCGCTGGAGAAACGACTGCGCATATGTTTCAGCATCTCCACTACGTTGAACATGTTCAAACATGCTTATCATCCAAGTTGTTCTTATCGATATGTTGGAGGATATCTCTTTAGTGATCATTTCAGCGTTATTACCAATCGCACTAATCAGTTCCTGAGACTGTTGCCGCTGCATAGCATAATAAAAACAGGCAACAAGAATAATGAAACCGGCGACGGTAGCCGCGACCACTTTTTTTAAAATAGAGTGATTATGTTCAAGCTGCATTGACCCTACCAACCTTCACAAGCCTTCTAATTTGCGAGCTGACTTCCTCGCCAGTCCCACCCCGCTTTTGGTATAAGCATACATCAAGCCAATGATCAAAACAAATATTCATGACTGACACAAACGCGAAGTGGAGGAACAGATCCCCTCAAAATGGCTAACTATCCAGCTGCTGACGAATCAACATACTCAGCTCTTCAATGGCATAGGGTTTATGAATCACCAAATCGTCCAGTAGCTTATTATCTCCTTCATCAGAAAATGTTTTATCATCATAACCGGTTACAAACATCAGCTTAACGGCAGGGTTCATGGTTTTCATTTTGCGTGCGGCTAACGCACCGCCCATTTGAGGCATCACGATATCAAGGAGTACAAGGTCTATCTTATCTTGATGGGATTCATATATATCAACGGCCTGCTGACCATCCATGGCGGTATATACCTGATACCCCAGACTTTCCAACACTTCGCAGGTTGCAGTCAGAAGACTCTCTTCATCATCAGCCAGCAATATACATTCACCATGACCGGATGCGGGACTGTTTTTTACAGCGTCATCAGCGGTCATAACTATATCGATCAGAGGCAGATAGATGTGCATGTGCGTGCCTGCAGGTGTGGATTCGACTTCAATCACCCCTTTCTGGCTGGTGATTGACCCATACACCATGGCCAGGCCAAGGCCGGTACCTTTGCCTACCTCTTTGGTGGTATAGAAGGGTTCAAAAATATGAGGCAGATCTGATTCAGAGATGCCTCGCCCATTATCGCTCACACTAATTCTGGCAAATGCATTGGCGCTGCTCTCATGGCGCTGGTGAAACAATGCATCTGCATTGTAACTTGCTACAGAAATCATAATTTTTTGTTCGGGTAAACCTTCGGTGGCATGAAACGCATTATTGATCAAATTCAGCAACACCTGATGCAATTGAGAAGGGTCACCGTTAACCACCATGTCTTGCTCGGCCACATCATAGTCCAGTTTCACACTTTCAGGCACGGATACCCTGTTCAACTTGATGGCCTCTTTAATAAAAGGGCCAAGCAGTAGAGGCATTGCCTCCACCCTGGTTTTGTGGGCAAAGGTAAGCAGGTTTTTGACAGTCTCGGCGGATCGCAAGGATAATTTTTCAATCCGTTCAAGTCTCTCGATCACATCAGGCTGGGCCAGGGCAGCCTGTTTGGCCAGATAAAGATTGCCATTAATGCCTGCCAGCGTGTTATTGAAGTCGTGAGCTATACCTCCCACCAGTGTGCCGATTGCTTCCATCTTTTGAGCCTGATGAAACTGCTTTTCCATCGATAGGTGCGCTTGATTACTCTCTTCATAACATTTCGCCAGAATGGCTACCTCATCAGGCAAGTGACTTATCAACGCATCTTTATCTTCCGTGCTTAACTCGTCATGCATAATATGTCTGACTTCATCGATCGGCTCAATCAGATGTTTGCGTAAGGAAAAATGCAGCACCAGTATTGAGATGGTCAAAAAGATTAAGAGTACTAACCCCGTCCAGGCCGTTGACGTATAAATAGCACTTAGTAGCGGTGCCTTATCGAGAATTAATACCAGCGACCCCGGATGACCGGGAATCCGTGCTTCAAACAGTGTTAGATTACTTTGCGCATTTACAGCTTCCCTGAGCTGCTGTGCATCCATACCGGATGAGATATTAAGACTGGGAGGTTTTCCATCTCTGAGTGCAATTTGAGCGAGCAGGCCCGATGCATCCACCAGTATAATGCCGGTAATGGCTCCATCCTGAACCAGCGCATCTGATTCTTCGGTGATACTGGTTTGATCTCCCTGAGTCATGTGCTTGGAAAACTCTGCAATCTGATAACGCATACGGGTCTCAGCCATTTCAGTAATCATATAATTTACCAGATTATCCAGTGTGAGAAAGAATATGATAGCAAGCACGCTTAGAAAATATCCAGACCAAATGAGCACATCTTTAATCAGATCTCTACGCAGTGTGTGATGTAACGGTATTTGACGCATGAATCAAATCTCCTTTATCTACGATAAGAGATTTATCCGAAACAGTCAAACCTCTTGATCAGGAGTAACTGAGAAAATGCCCGCCGTTCCCTCTTCAGAATCAGGAAACATGCATCCATGATTAAAGCAGTTTAGCGATGGGAGCGAAAGATTTACGATGAATCGGGCATGGGCCATGAGCCTGTAGCGCATCCATATGCACTTTGGTGCCATAGCCTTTGTGTTTGCCAAATTGATAGCCCGGGTACTGCACATCGTACATAGCCATCATCCGATCACGCACGACCTTGGCGATAATGGAGGCTGCTGCAATTTGCTGCACCGAATCATCACCGCCAATGATTGCTTCTGCCGGCATCGGCAAATCCGGAATACGATTACCATCCACCAACACGCTTGCAGGGCTTACACGTAAGGCCTGCACAGAACGACGCATGGATAACATCGTTGCATGCAGAATATTGAGCTGATCAATCTCTTCAAGCGTTGCCATGCTCACCGAATAGGCCACAGCATGACGTCGAATATGGTGGTATAGCTTCAAGCGCTTCTTCTCTGCTACTTTTTTGGAGTCTCTGTATTGGCCCAGATAGGGATCATCAGGTGATAAAATCACAGCTGCGGTGACCACAGGACCGGCCAGAGGCCCACGTCCTACTTCATCCACACCCGCTACATACGCCAGATCATTTACCATATTCAGCGCCATTTCTTGCATAGTGTTTCTGCCACCGCGACCGCATCAACCAGAAAAACAGTAGCACTTCAGCAACTGCAATCACAAGGCCAACGGCTCCTGCATCTTTGCCCGGCAGCAGCACCATCCTGACCACATCCATATTCAGTGCTGAGAGAATCAATGGCAGCAGGGTATAAGAGATTGTCAGGTACAGCATGGCAGCAAGATCCGGCCGTTTCAGTTGCGATGAAAGGTTCAGCCACAACACAAAACAGATATCCCTGAATACAAACAATATTGCAGTCCACACCAGCATAGGTGATACATAGTCCAAAGCCTGCCCCAGTGGGGCTATCGACACATATGCAGATGGCTTTCCAAGCAAAACCAAGACCAGCCCGGCAGGCACCATCAATAGCATACTCATCAGCCAGCAAGGCATCACCAGCTGTAGCTGAGACCAATCTTTCTTCATCAAAACACGTAACAGATTCCCCATCGCAACAGGATCCTTCGACTCACTAAACAGCATCGAATAGGTCATCAGCATACTTACACTTAATGCAATATAAGGCAGCACAGCCACCACTTCTGAGAGAGGCACAAACCCGGTCAGGTAAATGATGCACCAGAGCACAAAAGCAAACCACATCCAAATCTTATTCGGCGTCTGCAATTCTGAGCGCATCAATTGATGACATCCTACCCATGTCCATATCAGCCATGCCATCAAGCTGATCAGCGTGAATTCCAGCGTGAAAAAAGTGTAGCCGAACCAGTTAAGTGTGCCCGCCCCCTTGCCTGAAACAGCAATAAATTGCCAGGCCGTGAAAGCTGAAATCAGTGTGAAAAATAGTGTATGCGAACGCTGCAAACTAATCTTTTTACGAATATACAATAGTGCCAACAGCATACTCGTTGCCTGAGCCAACAGACCAGCCATAAGATAGAGAAGCATCATTTTTACAGCATGCATGGCATCGAAATCGTTCACGGCAATAAAAAGCAAAAAACAGATGGATGCGCCATACCAGCTGAACAGACTGCTACCCAGCAGTTTACCCCACACCAATCGCCATGCCGGCATAGCCGACATGCGCTGTGCATCCCAGGTATTATCACGCACTTCAGACAACACAGATTCAGCTGTCATATGCGCGCCCCAAACCAGCGTCAGCAGTGCAGAAATGGATAGTGCCTGCATCGCATCAGCATGATTAAACTGATAATCACCCATAACAAACAACAGAAAGAAATAAGCGCCCAACAGCAGCGGCATACTCATCAAACGATGCGGAGTCATCTCCAGCCAGATATTGCGTAAGAGTTCAGGGTTACGGATCATCATGCCTCTTGCCCCTTATGATCCGGGCCGATATTTTGCTCAACATCTTTCGTTTGAACATCTCTCTCCTGTTGCTGCACCTTATCGAGATATTGTCTGTGCATATCTGTTTGTCGTGGTTTGAACGAGACCACAGCCACACCTTGGTCTATCAATTCTTTAAGCAACAGATGTTGTTTTAAAGCATCATCCGGAGCACTAAAACAGATACATTGATCATCACTATATCGTACATCCAGAACGCCATCACAGGCTGATAACAAAGCCATCACGCCATCATCATCAACCACCGTAAGTTGCATGTCACAGCGATCATTCTCTGCCTGCCCCACACCATCTTCGGCAATCAACTTACCATGCCGCAACATCAGCATATGCGAGCAATACTCTTCCAGCTCCGTTAAAATATGGGAGGATACTAGCAGGGTCATGCCCTGGTCACGTAACTGGCAAAATAGTGTTGCCAATGCATGACGTGCTTCAGGATCAAGACCCGAGGCAGGCTCATCAAGCAACAAAATTTTAGGTTCATGTACAATCGCCTGCGCAATCGCCAAGCGCTGCCGTAAACCGCGTGATAGCTCTTTAGCTTTTTGATGCAAGCGATCATCCAAGCCCAGACGCCGGGCGGCGCGCTCTACCGTAGCCGCTATATCTTCACTGTTGATACCATGCGAGCCGGCATGAAAGCGTAAACACTGCGCTACCGTCAGCTCTTCATAGAGGCCAAAGAAATCAGACAAATAGCCAAGCTTTTGATGCACTTCGCGTGGATTTTCGCTGATATCTTTACCATCAAGCAGAATCTGACCCGACACCGGTTGATCCAACGCTGCCAACGTGCGTAACAGGGTAGTTTTCCCCGCTCCATTGGGGCCAACCAGCGCTACAATATTGCCCGCTTTTATATCAAAAGAGACATCATCAAGTGCACGTGTGCCCGGATAATCGAAACATAAATCTCTTACCTTTATCATTCGGGCTCCTGGTCGCAAAAGCTTGCTGGAGAGGGCTGTATCAAGCTCTCAGCATAGCCCCGAAACGTTTATCCATAGCAGCAATAATCGCTTGTGAAGCTGTATCTGAATCTTCCTGCGTGAGCGTACGCTTACCATCCTGCAACGCAAAGCGGATACCCAGACTGACAAACCCATCCGGCACACCTTTACCATCATAACGATCGAAAATGCGTGCATCCGTTAACATTTTTCCTGCCGCACTCTTTACTGCATTGAGGATCGCTTCTGAAGAGACCGTCCGTTCAAACAGGAACACCAAATCACGTTCCACTCCCGGAAATTCCGGCAGTGGTACAAATTTGGCTTGTTTGCCTGTAGTCAATGCATCCAGGTTAATCTCGGCAACAAATACCGGCGTATCGATATCCAGACTTGAAGCAATATCACCATCAACACGTCCAATGCGGCCTGCTTCCGCTCTGCCAACCAGAATTTTTGCACTCTGGCCTGCCTGCAATCCCTGCATGCTGTCATCGGCAATAAAACGCCCTGTCAGTCCACGCAAGGTTAACCATGCATTCACCGCACCTTTCAGGTCAAAGAAATCAGCCTGTCTGGCATTACCAAACCAGTCATCCTGCTCAACATCACCACTCATCAACCACGCAATGACGTTGATTTCATCATGACTATTTTCAGCCTTCTGATTCTTCAGATAGACACGCCCCTGCTCTACCAGCGACACACCGGATTGCTGACGGTTCATATTATAACGCGCTGTATTCAACAACCCCGGCCATACCGAACGCCGCATCACACTCATGGCATCTGAAATCGGATTTTCCAAAGCAATATCCAGATCATCCTGTGGCACAAACAGACGCTGCTCTGAAGCGGAAATAAAGGCGTAATTAATTACCTGTAAAAAACCGGCGCCAACCGCATCATGCACCGATCGATCCTGCCGGGCAGGAGCTGTGGTTGCCAAGGGCGGCAATAGTTCAGGAATTTTATCAAAACCAATCACCCGCGCATACTCTTCGGAAATATCTTCCGGAATCGATACATCATGACGGAAACTAGGCACGCTCACTGTCAGAGCATCACCATTTCGCTGCAATGCAAATCCCATACGCACCAACACATCATCTACAGCCACCGGAATTTCAATGCCCAAACGCGTTTCTATGCGCGATACCGAGGCATTTACCTTTCGGCTTGCACCAGATGCATCGGCATTAACGTTGCCTGCATCGCCACACACGGTGACTGCACTGGCCGAACCACCAAACAGATCGATGATCATATTGGTGGCGCGCTGCATAGCCACTGCCACCATGGCCGGATCAACACCGCGTTCAAAGCGCATCGATGCTTCACTCACCATGGCATACACACGACGCGTTTCACTGATACGGGCTGGACGGAAGAAAGCTGATTCCAATACGATGTTGGTAGTGGTTTCACGTACACCGGTCGGCTCTGAGCCCATAATGCCGGCTAAAGCAATCACACTGGCGTTATCGGAAACCAGCAGATCACCGGCGTTCAATGTCAGTTCACGTCCATCCAGCGCAGAAAATGGTTCACCACCCTGAGCAGAACTCACTGTGATAGATCCTGAAAGTGTGTCTGCATCAAAGGCATGCATAGGCTGACCAAGATCAAGCATAATGGTATTGAGCACATCCACCACACCATTGACCGGACGCTGGCCGGCCTGAATCAGTTTTGCCTGCATCCATGCCGGTGAATCGGCCACAGTGATGCCTTGGATACGTCTGGCCATATAGACAGGACAATCCTGTTCAGCCGAGACCGTAACAACCGCATCAGCGAGTGAAGCATCCAGCGCAACCGCATGCAGGTCGAGATCGTTCAGTGGTAAACCGGCATCAGCAGCCAGATCACGCGCAATACCGCGCACATTCATACAGTCACCACGGTTCGGTGTGATCGAGAGATCAAATACTGCTTCTTCAAGCTCAAGGTAATCGCCTACTTCAGCACCAACCGGAGCATCTGCCGGTAGAATCAATAGCCCGGCCGAGTCTTCAGCCAGTCCAAGTTCAGTTTCAGAACAGCACATACCACAGCTGGTTTCACCGCGAATCTTGCCCTTCTTGATTTTCAAACCATTCGGCAAAACAGTGCCAAGCGTAGCAACAGGGATTTTATCACCCTCATCCATATTGGATGCACCGCAGACAATATCCAATGCTTCCGCATCACCCACATCCACTTTGAGAAGACTCAGTTTATCTGCATCCGGATGAGGCTGTTTTGAAGCAATCAAACCAACACGCACACCAACAACGGCAGCACGCGGCATTTCAACCGCTTCCACTTCATGACCCAAACGCACCAGATCATCGGCAATTTGCATTGGCGTTGCAGTCAACGCCACATGTTCTTTCAACCAGGAAAAAGGAATTTTCATTTGTTCACCCCCATCCGGGACAAGAATCGCACATCATTTTCAAAGAACAGTCTCAGATCCGGTATGCCTTGTTTCAGCATCACCAAACGCTCCACACCCAATCCAAAGGCAAAACCGGAGAACTCTTCGGAATCAATACCGACCGATTGCAATACATTGGGATGAATCATGCCGCTACCCAGCACCTCAATCCAACCACTGCCTTTACAGATTCGACAGCCTTTACCAGCACAGAAAACACAGCCGATATCTACTTCGGCAGAGGGTTCGGTGAACGGGAAATAGTGCGGACGCAGGCGAATCGCCACATCTTTTTCAAAATAGGTAGAGAGGAAATGTTTCAACACACCTTTGAGATGTGCCATCGATACATCGCGATCCACTTTGAATACTTCCACCTGATGAAACATCGGTGAATGGGTAACATCATAATCACAACGGTAAACGCGACCCGGTGCAACAACAGCCAATGGTGGTTCACCACCCTCAGCCAGAAAACGTTTCATGGTGCGAATTTGAACAGGCGAGGTGTGGGTGCGTAGCAACATCGGTTCAGATTTTTCGCCATTGCCCATCTCTTTGACAAAGAAGGTATCGTGCATTGCACGAGCAGGATGTTCAGGCGGAATATTCAGTGCATCGAAGTTATGAAATTCATCTTCAATTTCCGGTCCTTCTGCCACCACAAAACCCATCTGCGAAAAGATCGTTGAAATCTCATCCAGACCGTTCTGTACAGGGTGCAAAGCCCCTTTACCCTTAGTGCGACCAGGTAAGCTCACATCAATGCGCTCTGCTTCAATGCGGGCGATTTTTTCTTTCTCCGCCAGCGTTGTTTCACAGGCATCGAGTCCTGCCGCCAAAGCTGATTTGGTGGCATTCACATGCTGACCAATGACAGGGCGATCTGCCGGGGGCAATTTTCCGACCCCTTTCAATACTTCGGTCAAAGCACCCTTTTTACCCAGGTACTGGACACGCAATTGTTGTAATGCATTCAGATTCTCAGCTGCTGCAAATGCATTCAACGCATCCGCCTGCAATGATTCCAGCTGAGCCTTCAGCGAATCAATCTCACTCATGAGCTAACCCCTCTATCACCGCGGAGGACGCAGAGGACGCAGAGTAAAAGAGATAAAGAAAAATGATTTGACGCTTCAGCCAGCTAGACAAGCAGATGGCCTGGTCAACCCTTTACTTCACTCCTGTATCCCTCTGCGTCCTCTGCGTCCTCCGCGGTAAAAGCCTTTGATTTTTTTCAAGCAAAAAGGCAGGGCTGCGAACAGCCCTGCCTTCGAATTCATTACACTGCTGTTCTAACGCGTAGAACCTCCGATCGAAACCGGAGCGTGCTATTTACTGAATCTGTGCGCGAGCTGTAGCTACCAGCGTCGCAAAACCTTCAGCATCATGTACGGCAATATCTGCCAACACTTTACGATCCAGTTCAACACCAGCCAATTTCAGGCCGTGCATCAAGCTGGAATAGTTAGAACCATTCTGCTTGGCTGCTGCATTGATACGAACAATCCACAGGCTGCGGAAGTCACGTTTTTTAACCTTACGGTCGCGATAAGCATATTGACGTGCTTTATCGACCGCCTGGGTCGCTACACGGAAACAACTTTTACGACGGCCACGGTATCCCTTGGCTGCCTTGATAACACTCTTATGGCGCGCATGCGCCTGAACTCCGGATTTAACGCGGGGCATATTTCTCTCCTAACCTTACTAAACTTTTAATTAACCGCGGCCTGGAACTAAACGTTCCAATGCCTTTGAATCTGCCTGCGAAACTAACTCAGTTCCACGCATATTGCGCTTACGCTTAGGCGACTTCTTCGTCAAAATATGACTAGCAAAAGCCTTGTTACGCTTCCATTTGCCACTACCTGTTTTGGTAAAACGCTTGGCAGCACCGCTGTTTGATTTCATCTTAGGCATTGTATTCTTCCTTAAGTACTAAACTTTAAAACTAAAACTATTTTTTATGCGGGGCGACAATCATAATCATCTGTCGACCTTCCATGTTCGGCATCTTTTCAGGTTTACCAAACTCTTCCAAAAAACCGGCAACATTCTTCATCTGCTCACGTCCGCGATCAGTATGTGCCATTTCACGGCCACGAAAACGCAATGAAACTTTAACCTTGTTGCCCTGTTCCAAAAACTTCTTGGCGTTCCTCATCTTCACTTCCATGTCATGCACGTCGGTATTCGCCCCGACCTTCACTTCTTTAATCTGCATCACATGCTGACGTTTCTTCGCGAGGTTCGCTTTCTTGCTCTGCTCGTATTTATATTTGCCATAATCCATGATCTTACAGACCGGCGGATTACTTTTCGCAGCCATCAGCACAAGGTCAAGACCCTTAGCTGAAGCTCTGGCGACAGCTTCATTCAGTGATAAAACACCTAGCTGTTCACCCGTTGTATCATCAACTACGCGCACCTCTTTGGCGGTAATATCGTGATTGAGTGGCAAATCCTTTTTAATACAAGACTCCCTTTTGTTACCTAACTATTCACGCTACTCGTGATTCTCAAGCTTTTTCTGCATCTCTGCAATCCAGTCATCGATACTAAATGTACCAATATTCTGACCACTTAAGTCACGTACACTGATCGTTCCTTCGTCACGTTCCCGATCTCCGGCAACAAGAATGAACGGCACCCGTGTCAGCGTGTGGGCGCGCACTTTATAGCCGACCTTTTCGTTTCGCAAGTCCGCATCTACTCTAAAGCCCGCTTTTTTCATCCGATTGCAACATTCGGTCACATATTCTGACTGTGAATCGGTAATATTACACATCACAACCTGCACCGGAGCCAGCCAGAACGGGAACTTACCTGCATGATGTTCAATCAGAATGCCGATGAAGCGCTCCATCGAACCCAAGATAGCACGATGCAGCATCACAGGTGTCTGACGCGATGAATCTTCGGCCACATACTGCGCACCAAGTCGCCCGGGCATGGAGAAATCGACCTGAATGGTACCGCACTGCCAAACACGACCCAGACAATCCTTCAGAGAGAATTCAATCTTAGGTCCGTAAAACGCACCCTCACCCTTATTCTCACCATACTCGATGTTTTTCGACTGCAGGGCCTGATGTAGAGAAGATTCGGCTTTATCCCACTGTTCATCTGTGCCCACACGGTTATCCGGACGATCAGACAAGAAGATAATCACATCTTCAAAACCAAAACGTTTATAGACATCATAGGTCAGGTCGATGAACGCACACACTTCATCCTGAATCTGCGCTTCGGTACAGAAAATATGCGCATCATCCTGCACAAAGTTCCGCAGACGCATCAGACCATGCAAGGTACCGGATGGTTCATTGCGATGGCAGGAACCGAATTCGGCCAGACGCAGCGGCAGATCGCGATAAGAGTGCAAGTTCTGATTAAATACCTGAATATGACATGGGCAGTTCATTGGCTTGATCGCATATTCACGGTTATCGGTATTGGTGGTGAACATATCATCACGGAACTTGTCCCAATGACCGGATTTTTCCCACAGCTTACGATCCACTACCTGCGGTGTCTTGATCTCCTGATAACCATTGTCGCGCATCACGGCACGAATCTCGTTCTCGACACTTTGCCATACCGACCACCCCTTCGGATGCCAGAAGATCATCCCCGGCGCCTCTTCCTGCAGATGGAACAGGTCCAGTGACTTGGCCAGTTTACGGTGATCGCGTTTCTCAGCCTCTTCCAGTCGGATCAGATAATCTTTCAGATCACCCTTGGCAGGCCAGGCCGTGCCATAAATACGCTGCAGCTGCTCATTATCGGAATTACCTTCCCAATATGCGCCAGCCACCTTCATTAATTTAAAATGTTTGAGGAAGCTGGTGTTCGGCACATGCGGGCCACGACAGAGATCAGACCACTCGCCCTGTTTATACAGGCTTACTGTTTCACCGGCAGGGATACGACCAATCAGCTTGGCTTTATATATTTCGCCAATACCCTCGAAATGCGCAATCGCATCATCACGCTCCCACTCTTCACGCGTAATTGCCAACTTCTGATTGGAAAGCTGACGCATTTTTTCTTCAATCTTCTTCAAATCTTCCGGCGTAAAGGCGCGCTCAAAAGCAAAATCGTAATAGAAACCGTCTTCAATCACCGGCCCTATGGTCACCTGCGCTGTCGGGAACACACCCTGCACAGCCATAGCCATCAAATGCGATGTGGAGTGACGGATAATATCCAGCCCCTCTTCTGATTTCAGCGTAATCAGAGAAACCTGATCACCGTCATTCAACAGATGCGACACATCTACCTGCGTACCATTCACTGAAGCAGCAATGGTGGCACGCGCCAAACCTTCACCGATATCGGCAGCTAAATCGTATGCAGTTGCGCCCTCTGCAAGGGTGCGGCTTGAGCCGTCAGGCAGTTGAATATTCATGGCGATGGTGTTCCTCCGTACTTGTAGGCGCTGCATCCTAGCGAAGTAACCGCCCACGCCAAGGCTCCTGTAAAAAAAGAGGCCGAACTATGAAAAGTCCGGCCTCAATCTAAATCGACAAATTATTTAATCTGGTAGGCTCGGGCGGTTTCGAACCGCCGACCCCCACCATGTCAAGGTGGTGCTCTACCCCTGAGCTACGAGCCTATGTGGGTAATCCTCTTGCGAGGGCGGCGAACAGTATTCAACCCTCTTCCCCCGGTCAAGATAGTAAACCAAAATAGTATATCTCATTGCCTGCATTTGAAGGTGCAACAGCCTGCTACTTTAGTTTTGTAGATTTCAGCATGGGAATCAACACAAATCAGAGCGCTCTTCTTCGCCAACAGCTTTATTTATCTTTCAGGTTCCAGACACCATCCCAGTCGCGATTGTAAGGGGATTGGGAGAGTGTGTCACAACGGGCAGCCATAACCTTTCCGATGCCCAGGCCAAATTTATCGTACACCTTCTGAAAACCTTCTTTTGCCAGCGACCAATCACGCTGACAGTAAGCTGCATACGCTTCGCTATAATAGGGGATTGAATCAATTTTCTTGCCAAACCGGGGATCATTATCGACCAACAGCTCATAAAGGGTGATCGGCTCATGGAAATTCTTCAAAAAGACTCTGTCGATAAAACGATACGAAAATCGCTCATCCTCATTAATATAGGTCTCCGCTTCTTTAAAAAAATGTTCGGAAACCAGAATACGGGCGTCATAATACTTGGACTTACCTTCGATACGGGCAGCTTCGTGTACCCCCATGCCAATTGGATGCTTGCGACTATCCAGATAATAATAGACCAACGCGATATCACCGGTGGTGATACCAAAACCAATATCTATGCTGGGCCGGCACTTACCCGCACAGGTCGTCTCGTTATAAGCACGCATCCGGTCGGTTAGCCGATAGATATTTTCCATAATATATTTGGTATTGTCTTCCGGGAAAATGGCCATCAAGCCATCCCCGTAAATCTCAGTATGCGTTTTTTTATGGCCCAGATACAGATATTCATAGGAGGTCTTATGCACATCAAAAATAAATTGATCGTAGGTCACTTCTTGCTCGGACTCACCCTCAAGACGATATCTTCCCTGTTCAAAGTTCATCAGAATTTCGGTGGAGTCTCTTAGATCACAGAACATAATGATCCGCTTAGATTTTTCAGCAGCCAACTCATGACCAGACTGAGCCAGCATATCTTCACTGCCTGATATTTCCCCTGCGCCTTCGCTCATTTCACCCATTCAATCAGCTCCCCTGCGACCTTAATCAGCCGCAGCGCAATCTACTACAGTGCCAAAGGTGTACCAAAATCAGCACATACACCAGTATATGATCATCAGTGATAACCCGATGCATCCGACAATGCCAAGATACCCATAAACAGAGCTTACCATCGCAGCAGGCCTGCAGGCAATGAGGATAGCTCCTATAGTCTCTTTTCGTCACATTATGCGGTTCAGAAATTGTTTCTTCAGACTTTTATACGCCCTGACATAAAAACTTTTGATATGCTAGCAGATCACCTTCAGCAGATCACCTTCAGGGCAATCATTGATCAATGCCAATTGTCATGAGCATGATCACACGCCGGATCATAGCAACGTCACGGCATTCAGAATGTCTTCGATTACGCTATTTTAAGCACGTTTACGCTGCAGCCAATCATAAACAGGCATACTTGATGAGATAAGGTGATTAGGGATTTTGCCTTTAATCTGCTCATGCAACTCAGGCAAACGGGACCAGTGCAATCCTTGTTTATGGTGATGGGCAGTGTGATAACCCAGATTACCTGTGGTGATATTATAAAAGCGATTGAGATTATTTCTCGATGCCTCAAATTCATTATCGGTACTAAGACCGGAGTGATGTTTATATGTCGCCCAAGATGTAAGCAGTATTCCGCAAACCATGGGCAACACGAACAGAAACAGTGCTTGCATCGGCTTAAACCAAATTAATATACCGACCACCAAAAGCGTTAACAGGGTATAAAAAACAAATTCCTTCTGAAGTTTTGGAAAGCGTTTCCCTACAAAGAAACTGCGCAGATGAGCTGTAAGCGCCACATTGAATGTGTATTCAATTTTCCCCATTACTTTGCCTGATCTTCGTTTCCAGCGGCTTTCATCCTTGTGTTGATCCAAAAAATTCAAGTGATGCCCTAACACATGATGCTGTACCCACAGGTTAGTTGTGGCTCCGGTATGCAAGGCATAGCAGAACTCCAGCAGACGGTTTAAAGGCCTCTTTTTAAAGGTTGGTGTATGTTGGTGATGGTGGTTCCATGCTCCGATTTTACCTTTTGGTATTATCATCAACAGCCAGAAAGCAACCAGCAACCAGCTTTGCTCCAGCTGAAAATAGAGCGCAAAATCAAGACATGTAAGCGCAACAATAATAGTTACAGGCAGCCGGTCAGCAGGATATCTAAACACAGAGGTAAGTCCTTTACTTCAGTTTTAACGCGACACATTAGCGGTAATTCTCTGCATTGAACAATGATTTAAATTTAACATACACACAATAAGTATAGGTATATCAGTAATTTATAGCTTCTCAACAACGTCCAGCACTGAAAAAACAAACGCTTAAAGTCATTTCAGCGATAGCCACTTATCGACAATGCGTGAGCAAATAATGAGAATCGCCACAATATTTTTTCACTCGGAGTATACTATGAACATTCTAAACCTAATTCTTTCCATCATCCTGCCACCGGTCGGTGCCTTTCTTCAGGTTGGTGCGACTAAGCACTTTTTCATCAATATCGTATTAACCCTGCTTGGTTTCCTGCCAGGCGTGCTGCATGCCCTATGGCTGGTTGCAAGCGACAAAAAATCGTAATCAGGGCAACACCACCCCTGTGGAAAAGACTCTATGAACGGTTCCAGTCAAAAGCTGAGAACTGCTCTGCTACTGCTTCTGCTCAGCGCTCTGTTTTTCGGTGCGTCTTACATCAAACTGCCTGGCGTTGACCGGATTGCAGACGCTTACTTTAGCGAGTCAATCAAAGCAGCAACGATAGCTTATGGCACCACCCGCGGTGTCAATGCTGTAGTCTCGGTGGTCAAAGAGTCTCATTTGGAACTCGCTCCAGCAGGTGTAGGTGTCACCATCGCTGCTGGCCAGATCCTTGATCCGATTGATGACATGACAGAGCGCCTCTCTTCTGTTCTGGTTGCAGCCATCGCCTCTCTTGGCATCCAGAAACTAGGCTTTGAGGTCTCAGAAGCGATCTCCTTTAAGGCCATCTCAATCCTGTTGCTGCTCACCATCCCTCTGCTCTGGACGGGAAGCTCAAGCACGCCACTCATTCAGACCGCCATCAAATTCAGCCTGATCCTGCTGCTCTTGCGTTTTATGCTGCCAGCTTCGGCCATCATCAGTGATGCATTGTATAGCAACTGGTTACAGCCGGACATAGAACATTCGATGCAGAAGCTCTCCGTGATTTCTGATAATTATGATGAGATGAGCAGCATGACGCCTGAAAAAAGTCGGGGCTTCTTCTCATCTTTGACCGCAGGCGCATCAGATAATGTGGAGATGACCCGTCAGGCGTTTCTGAATACGGTAGAGAATGCTGAAAATATTATCGCATCCCTGCTTAATCTGATGACCGCTTATCTGACGATTTTTATCGTACAGGTGCTGCTGTTACCACTATTCATGCTCTGGTTGCTTGTCGCCCTGTTCAAAAGCAGAACATTGGATGCGTTCACAACATCTCTGGCCTGCAGACTTGTGCCCACTCAACAGCAACCCACCAGCTGATTGTAACACTGAAATGAGCCAGAAAGCTCAGTGCTTTATCTCCACCTGCCATTCATAAAAATAACAACGCAAAGCACCCGACCTTACCTTCTCATGACACTCAGACACGAACTCAGCCTCACCACTTTTTGGTGGTGCTTATAATAATGTTTATTGATCGTTTATCGATTGGAAAAGCCGGAATATCCACACCTGACAACAAGACCACTTCACGATGCCATGGCTTGCTTGAGTTCGGTAGATACTGAAAAAAAACATTGCTTCATGAAAGATCTCTATTTAATGCACCAAGCCTGCTAAAGAATGATGCCCATTCTGTATAAATCCATCCCGTCATCCTCATCGGCAAGCGCACACCAAGCCACACGCCCGATCATTTCAATATGCGCCCTACCCCGTTTAAATCCCATGCGAATTTTCTCTCCCTGCTGCAAGCAAGCATTGGATTTCAAGCCAACACCGTTAGCGGAAATATCACATACCTTCTCTACTCTGAAGTATTGACCTGAAATGAGGTGATAAAGCTCTCCGGTTGAAATACCGCGTGTAACATGGCGCTTTTCTGTTCGCATTTCATTTTCCATGACGACCCCTCCTGGAAATTCAGAAACCGACCTTCATCACTAACAAGGTCAGCAGATGCAGTCGAAAAAGACTTCCATGCTATTCGTTGTGCCGCATCGTCCGATCCTCCATGGATCCCAATAACTTTATACTGCGCCCGTTTCTCCAAGTTGTATATCCTAAACTTATAGCCTGTAAAATGACTGCGTCAGCAATCATTCTTCAAAATAAGGTCTAGCACACTTCATGATCTAAAAGAATTCCCATCAACATCCACGCAAAAGGGCCCAGCCATACATGATGGCCGGGCCCTTGATATCCATAAACAATGATAGAACTGAAACCATCCAGGTTTCAGCCCGAAGTAATGCTAGCTGTTATTAGCCTTGGTTCTTTGCAAAGTCATGCATATAAGAGACCAGCGCATCTACACCTGCTTCCGGCATCGCATTATAAATACTGGCACGCATACCGCCGACAGAACGATGACCTTTCAGCGTAATCAGACCGCGTTCTGCTGCGCCTTTTAGAAACGCTGCATCCATATCAGCATCTGGCAGGGTAAATGGTACATTCATCCACGAGCGACCATTCTTAGCCACCGGACTACCATAGAAATCTCCACCATCAATCACGGCATAAAGCTTCTCGGCTTTGCGCTGGTTAATTTCACCCATTGCCGCTAATCCACCTTGCTCTTTAATCCATTCAAATACCAATCCGGCCACATACCAACTGTAAGTTGCAGGCGTATTGTACATTGAATCATTGCTGGCCTGGGTTTCAAGATTGAATACTGCTGGCGTACTGGCTGATGCCTTGCCCAACAGATCCTCACGGATAATCACGATACAGAGGCCGGCAGGGCCAATATTCTTCTGTGCGCCGGCATAGATCATACCGAATTTGGATACATCAATCGGACGCGAAAGAATGGTGGAAGACATGTCGGCAATCAGCGGCACATCACCCGTTTCCGGAATATAGTCGAATTCAACGCCACCAATCGTCTCATTAGGCGTATAGTGCACATAGGCTGCATCGGGATTCAACTGCAGCGATTCCTGTGTAGGCACAGTAGAAAATCCGCCTTCGGAAGTATCCGCAACAACATTCACCGTGCAGTAACGCTTCGCTTCAGCAATCGCTTTTTTCGACCACACACCGGTATTGATATAATCGGCACTATCCTTGTCACCCAGCAGGTTCAACGGAATCATGGTAAATTGAGCAGAGGCACCACCTTGCAAAAATAACACTTTATAATTATCCGGAATCGACATCACGTCGCGCAGGTCTTTCTCAGCCTTATCCGCGATAGACATATATTCCTTACCGCGATGACTCATTTCCATCACAGACATACCTGAGCCATGCCAATCCAGCATCTCCTGCTGCGCACGTTCAATAACGGCCGTTGGTAACATCGCAGGCCCTGCACTAAAATTATAATGTCTTGTCATGGTTATACATCCTGATGATCTGTTATTATTAAAAGACTATGCCTTCAATGACTCTGTCTAAGAAAACGCATGCATGGTAGCGACAGAAGATCAGATGCTCAACCCACGTTTAACTTTCAACAACGCAACCGGATATAAACACCTATACGTTTATCAATTCATTCGGATCATATTCAGTTCTTGCATGAACAATTGTATCGGCCTCTTTATCCCTTCGAATATGCAAACCGGACAATTTATCTTTATCCCATAGCCTTTTCATCAGGGTAATTTGATGTGCAATACCGTTCAGGTCTTTTTCAACAACCAGAGTCTGAATAGCTTTCATCTCACGCCTTGAAGCTCCAGTCATCTTTATGCCACGATTAAATACCAGCGAAAGCAGCATCGACTGAGCGTCGGCAGGCAGCAGCTCTACCCCCGGATATGCCTTTTTTGTTTTCTCAGCATATTTCGGTAACGTTGCCGAGCAATGAACATCACTCGCTACAGCTAGTGGAACGGTGACCGATTTCACAGATGAAAGCGCTACATGCGCTGATTCACCTTTAAGCCCTGCTACATCGATCAGTTTATCTAATTCAACATCGGTGATTTTACCTTGCCAATCTTTTTTGATTTGCGTCTTGTTTTGATAACCCAGGTCATAACCTATTCCAATGGTGATACCGCTCCGCCCCTTTGGCCACGTCGGGTGAGACAGAAATCGTCTATAATACGCCTGAGAAGAGATCTCAAAAAACACAATCTGTTCCAGCCCTTTTCTTGAACATGTCAGACTGTAAGCCTGATCCGCTTTTTCTATACCCAAGGATGCATCAAGTAATGATTCGATGCGTGTAAGCGTATCAGGTCCAAGCATGCCGTCATCATCAATACCAAAACGTCGTTGAATCGCCTTCAACCTTTCAGTCGTTTTTTTTGAAGTCATTATCCCTCCCCTACAACTAAGCTAAACCAAGTGCTTCCTCATGTCGCTGCGCCTCAATAAATATCGGAGCCCAATGCGATATACTCTTATACAATTTTAGCAAGGCCATGAGCAGACCCGCCCAACTAACCAGCCATACCTTCTTTAATAGTCCCAGTAAAATATCAAGAAAAGAAGCCAGGAAATCGCAAGACACACTGAATAATCCGGCTCGAGCACTGACATAATCAGCGATTCGACAAAGATCATCAGGATTACTTTCAGCCCTCACCAACACCCTGTAGTCACTATCAAAATCTCGAGAAAACAACACCAGCGAATCGACTGAAACACCTAAGCTTTCCATCGGCAACTCAAGAACTCGCTTGGAAAAAAACGCGATAGAACCTGCCACACCTTTAATAACAGCTCTCACACCCTCATAAGCTTTTAAAATATACTGGTAAGCGATTCGAGAAAGGTTTTTGACAAAACCAACCATTTTTCCAAGCCCTTTTTTTACCATTGCACTTAACCAACGCCAGGCTCGCTTTATTCCATCCCAAACGCGTGCACCTATGCCAGAGATATGATCCCAAATCTGTTGCAGCAAGGTGTCATTCTTATTTTCATCCATTGCTATATTGAGTTGTTCGAACACATCTTCACTATCGGGAGCCTCTTCTTCTGATTCTGCTAGCAGCGCATGGATACCCTTGAAAAAGTCTGGAAAACTCCATTTTACAAAGCACGTCGCCTTCATCTCAGGTGTAGAGCGTTTATCCTTTCCCAGTCCTTCCCAGTACTGCACAAGCAATGGGTATAATGGATGATTGTCGTGTAAATCAAGCCCCCTACTTTGCTCAAATGTACGATCACCTTCACCATAACCATCCGGTTTAATCTCATAACCCGCCAGCCACAACTCGATCTTCGCCATAGCAATCACAAACGGACGAATACAACGCAAATTCTCCAAGCCTTTAACAGACCCTCCGCCCGCCAAGCGTTCAACGAATCCATCCTGATTGAAAATCAGTTCTAATGTTGCCAAGTCGATATCTCTGAGTGAAGTTTGCAGCCGAAGCTCATCCCATCTCAATACTTTCGCTACTTCAGCAAGATGCCTTAGTCCGGCATTAATAATACTCGGTTTAATATTCCTACCTGGAGGGATTTCTATCAAGCCCAGAGCAAATAGTCGAAGGTGCAGTGCCCGTTTCAGCGCTGGACAGGGCTTGCCATTTTTCATCCACTTTTCAAGATGGGATGGTGCCTCAAAACTGATCAATTCCTGTAGTGCAAGCCACGTATGCTCACCAACCCAGCCGTCCCGCCTTAGTCGCATCTCACCAGATGCCGCCTGTTGAAATTTTTCAACAACCGGTTCCAATGCCTGCCACTGTTCACCACCATCCGTATTTGAGACCTGATAACCGAGCAACGTCAGGCGATCACGGATTGTATTCAACCTTGATTGCGAATAAGCATGCTCTGACTGAGGTTGTTCATCAGGCAATGGCGTAATGACATGATCACCCACTGCCTGACCTATCGCATCTTCCAGACATACGTATTTATCCAACAATTCAACCGTGTGAATCGATTTAGCTTGCCTCCGGTCGAACGCCCGAGGTAATCCACACAAGTTGATTTTCTGAGGAGCGATGACTTACCCCTTTGAAACGCCCAAAGCGCTGGAAAACAGGGCCATAATACCATGTCGTGTTTCAATACCAGCCTTCAAAGCCGATTCATGCACGCGCTGCACATGGCTATCAAAACCAGCCTCAGGAACCAGATTGATCGCATCACCATCACAGTTCATTTTAGTTACTGCGACGAGTTTGAGATTCTCTGGCCGACCAATTGAAGCCTTTAGATAACTTTCAAACTTGCTTACATCAATATCCTTTCCTTCTTTATCTTTGAGCTTCGTAATATCAATACTTCCGGTATATGTCTGCACCTCCAGAGATGCAAGATCAACAAAAGCATCCTTCAATGTTCCAATGGCTTCATTCAATTTACTTGGCATTTTCTCTTCCTCCCAAATACAGCATCATTTTGACCATCCCCATGCCAATACATTTTAATACCGCATGGTGAAAGTTTTTCTGAGACTGTGAACACGCATCCGCATAAGTACTTTGTTCTGTCACCGGATCTCTGTTTATCCAATAACAGCTTGTTATGATCTGACTCGCAGCGAGCTTGTTAAAAAAATGTTCCCAGCTCTTATACTCCAGTTTTTTATTGCACTGCTTATCATTCACCATAGAAAAATAACGATACCAATCCGGATAAAATTGGGCTCCATTTTTTGGAATAGTTTCCAGATCACATACAAATGTTTTCACCTGGGCTTCTTGGCTCAATCCTGTACCAAGGTAAGTTTTCAATGATGACAGTGCCAAATCCAAGCCTCTCATATTGCCACCGATTTGATGCGTGAATTCAATGTATTGGACTCTGAGTGAGAGCATGGCGATAAGAGAGGGCAAACATTCTGAAGATGTTCAAACGTTGGATATATTGTAATTATATCAGATAAATCCATATCTTCCCCCCGGAAAATATTCTTTTATCCACGTCCATGTGCATTACGGGAATGCTCTGTCCCTGACAGGCTCTACCCTAAAGAACTATTTTTCAATACACATCCCCCATATGGGGGATATTTGGTGTTTTATTGAATGCCATTCATCAGTCGCTGAACCTCTGCACTGTCTGATTCATGTGGTATGATACTTCATCAATGACGAAACTATCACGCTTATGGTTCCTCTGTCACAATACGCCGCATGACAGAACAGATCCCATTTCCATCTACCGATAAGCTGCAACTACCTGCGATTTTATTGCCTCAACTTAAAGTGTTGATGCAGGACTGGGGAAAGCCAGCGTTTCGCGCCAAGCAGATCATTGACTGGTGCAATAAAGGCATTCTTGATCCTGATGCGATGAAAAATATTCCGGGTGATGTCCGCGACACACTCAAAGATAAACTCCTCTGTGAACCACTCACGCTGATTCGGCGTGAATGCTCTACAGATGGCACACGCAAATATGTCTTTGCACTTAAACGCGGACGTTTTGCCGGCAAAATGGTGGAAAGCGTGTTTATCCCGGAAGAGAAACGCGGCACCGTATGCATCTCTTCACAAGTAGGCTGCGTGCTGGATTGTCCTTTCTGTCATACTGGCACACAGGGGTTCGAAGCCAACCTGAGTGCGGGCGAGATTGTTGCTCAGGTGCTGGCTATTAAAGCCGACTTACGCACCGAACCGATTTCAGCCCGATCGATTGACGGTGACACACTGCATAGCGATATCACGCATATCGTCTATATGGGCATGGGTGAACCCATGGCCAATGAAGCAGCTGTGCACGAGAGCATTGCCCTGCTGATGGATGAAGATGCACTGCATATCTCACGCCGCCGCATCACAGTATCAACATCCGGGCTAACGCCGCAAATTGAACGCCTTGGCGAACTTCACCCTGTCAATCTGGCTATATCACTGCATTCAGCCATTGAAGAAAAACGGGATACGCTAGTGCCCATTAATCGCAAATATCCTTTGCAAACCCTGCGCGAATGCTTGAACACATACCCCGTTCGCAAACAACGTCACATTACACTGGAATATGTACTGCTCGATGGCATCAATGATCAGCAGGAAGATTTGAACGCCTTAATTGCCTTTGTGAACCCGGAACGCGAACGTGTGAACCTGATTCAGTTCAATGCTTTTCCGGGCAGCCCATACAGTGGTTCATCAAAGAATCACATGAAAGCATTTGCGCAAGAATTGATTTCTAAAGGCATTCGTGCCACTGTAAGGCGCTCGCGGGGGGATGACATTATGGCAGCCTGCGGTCAGTTAAAAGCAAATACAAAGGCGGACACGTAAGAACAATTATGAACACACCGACTTGGCAGGGTCTATGAGCAGACAGCAATCAGGACGCACCGGCATTATTGGCGGCAGTGGTTTGTACGACATTGAAGGCGTCAAAGTGCTCGAAACACTTGATATCGACACACCTTTCGGTAAGCCATCTGACAGTCTGATGCTGGCCGAAATCCATGGCCAGGAAGTCGTTTTTTTACCACGACATGGACGTGGGCACACCATTCCCCCCCACAAAATCAATTACCGCGCCAATATTTACGCCATGAAATTAGCTGGCGTGAATCGCATTATTTCGATCTCGGCTGTCGGCTCCCTGAAAGAACACATTGCACCGGGTGATTTTATACTGGTCGATCAATTTGTTGATCGCACCCACAGCCGTGAAAGCAGCTTCTTTGATGGCCCTATTGTAGCGCATGTATCGATGGCTGATCCGGTTTGCAGCTGCCTGAAATCAGATCTCTCAGTAGCTTGTCAGCAAGCAGATATAAAGACCCATCAACAGGGTAGCTATCTGGTGATGCAAGGGCCACAATTTTCTAGCAGAGCAGAATCAAACCTCTACCGTTCATGGGATATGGACGTCATTGGCATGACCAATTTACCAGAGGCCAAATTGGCTCGCGAAGCAGAAATTTGTTATGCCACCGTTGCCATGAGCACCGATTATGATTGTTGGCACACTGAAGAAGAAGATGTCTCTGTAGCATCGATTGTCGAAGTCATGCACGCCAATGTGGCCAAAGCACAACGCATGTTGCAGCAGTTTTTCTCTCACCCCTCGACGCATGAGACATGCAGCTGCCAGCAAGCGCTTGAGCATGGTATTTTTGCGGATTTGAAAGCACAGGATGATCAGGCTATTCGCCCCATTCATGCCTTGGTAAAACGTTTCCTATGAAGCTACGCAACACATTCATCCGAATATGTGCCTTCATATTTCTGAGTATGATCATGGCTGCATGTGCAACGACTCCTCGCTCAACAATGGATGCAGACACACAGGAAAAACTGGCACATATTCATTATCAGCTTGGCATTGATGCGCTTGGCAAAGAAGGCATGTTACCCAAAGCGTTTGATGAACTGATGAAGTCCAATACGATTCAGCCTAATCAACCCCATGTCTTGGATGCATTGGCTTATGCATGGCTGTTGCGCGGAGACTTGAAAAAATCAGAATCTTACTACATCCAGGCCCTTCAATATGGCCCCCGTGCCAGTATTTACAATAATTATGCCAGCCTACTCAATCGTTTAGAACTCTACAAAAAGGCAGAACAAAATGCGCGCCATGCGTTGGATGATCCCCGCTATCCCAATCAGGATCTTGCTTTTATCAATTTGGGCAACGCTCTGCTGGGGCAACTTAAATATCCGGAAGCCATCAAAAACTTTCAGCAAGCCAAGCTATTTAATCCTTCTAACGCCTTATCCGATTACAGAATTGCTTACACCTATTTCAAACAGAACAAATTACGTGAAGCCCGGCTGTTGTATGAAGCGCTTATTCGCAAACAAGCGGGGAATCGTAACGCCGTAGAAGGAATGCTCGCCGTCCTGAATAAACAACATGACAACCCTCAAGCCCGTGCCGTTTTAAATGCTTTTGCGCAACAGACATCATCGCCATTGGATAAAGCCTGGGCACTCAATCAAATAAAGAGGCTGGACCGCCCATGAATACAAGCCAAGCAAACACACCAGAAGATAACGAAAAACTTATTTCTCCACGCCAATTGCTGCTGCAAGAAATTGCAACGATGCTCGTAGAGGCTCGCACTGCAAAACAACAACCTATCTCTAAACCGGTACGAAAATTAAAAATACCTGCCAATCACCTGCAAGCACTTGAGAGCGGTAAATGGGATTCATTGCCAGATGATGTCTATGTTATCGGTTTCTTACGTCAGTACAGCAAATACCTTGGCATTGATCTTTCCGAGCAAATTGATCGCCTGAAAAACCCTGACTATACCCTGACCCGCCCCCTGACATTTCCCGATCCACCGGTGGCACCATCACGCCTGTGGGCATGGCTGACAGGCGGTGCTTTTGTAGTGTTATTTATCCTGTTTAATGTTCTCAACAACGATGATAATCAGGACGTTCATGTTCAGGCGGATAACACTCCGGCGGCTCCGGGCACTGCACAGACCATCAACAACAGTGATGATACAGCGAACGCAATCACCCCATCCACAGTGAATACAACAGGTTCTGATGCCAAATCCAATGACCCCGCCACTCATAATGTTGCTGATACAGCAACAACTCTGGCCAGTAAACAAATAGCCGAAGCATTAAAAAACGCTGCGGTAGAAAACACTGCCGTTAAACCTGCAAGCAAAACAAACAAACCTGCTTCAGCCAGCGTTAACGCCAAGCTCAAGACCTTGCCGGCACTGCAACAGATTCAACCCAAGCAGCAGGCCAAAACCAAGCTACATGAATTTCGCTTTGAAGCGGTAACGGCCCCCGTTTGGATGCAGATATTTTTACCCAACGCAGCCGGTGATGGAAAAGGACGCCTGTTAAAAGAGATATTATTAAAAAAAGGGCGCGTCTCGACCATCCGCTACGCCACAGAAACCTTGTGGATTACCTGTGGCAATGCCTTAGCACTGCGCATTTATGTTGATCGCAAAACGGTTGTGCATACAGGCAAGCTCGGAGCCGGTAAAAAAGTCTTGCGTGATTACCGCTTTGACATCAGCACGCAATAGCTTCCACGCACTGCATTAAATACATAAAAGCTTTCCTGATTACTTATGAAGCTCAGCCAAGCCGATAACCAATCACAGACATGCTATGGTGACCTTCAAGCATATTGGAGCCTCTAACATTTGATGACCGCCAGATAACTTATTTTTATACGTAATAAAGAATCTTAGCCACTGATTACACGAATACCCCAGGGCACTTTCTCTGCGCCAACGCATTCACCTTGTAAGGCATATCATCTTAGGGTTTTAATTCGTGTAATTCGTGGCTCGCTTGTGTTTCTGTCTTTAGTTAAAGAGATGCGCTGGTATTCCGGGGCAGCAGTGGCAGCATGCCGGCCAATAATTTTAATTCTTTCAAATGGAGCGACAGATGGGTTTCGATGTGTTTGGTGTAGGCAATGCAATTATGGATATTCAGGTGCGTACCGACGATGCATTTCTCTCATCCATGGAAATTGAGAAAGGCATTATGACGCTAACGGATGATGCCCGTCAGAAAGAGATTCTGGATGCGCTTTCCGACCATAAAATTAACCTCTGCTCCGGCGGTTCAGCCGCTAACACGATCGTTGGCATTGCCGATATGGGTGGCAGCGCCGCATACGCGTGCAAAACCGGCCAGGACACATTTGGCGAGCAATATCTTGATGAGATGAAAACACTCGGAGTTGCCATTGAGATTGCCGCAACCAAAGGACAAACAGGCACCTGTGTTGTACTTGTTACGCCCGATGCGCAGCGCACCATGCTCACCAGTCTCGGCATCTCCAGCTCGCTCGATGCTGATGACATTGTAGAAGCGGAAATCGCCAAAGCGAAATATGTCTATATTGAGGGTTATCTGTTCCTCGGCGACAGCACCAAAGCCGCCGCCCTGAAAGCCATTGAACTGGCTAAAAAGAACAATGTTAAAGTTGCCCTGACCATTTCCGATCCTTTTTTGATCGATATCTGCCGGGACCAATTTCAACAACTCATCGAAGGCCCTGTGGATCTATTGTTCTGCAATGAAGATGAAGCCAAAGCATTGACCGGCAAGGAAGATCCCATCGATTGCGCCCAGGCCATTCATCAGCATTGTGAGAATGTTGCACTCACACTGGGTAAAAATGGCTCCATCATTATGCATGAAGGTGAAGCGCTTCCGGTTGAAGGTGTTGAAGTAAATGCTATCGACACGACTGGTGCAGGGGATATGTATGCTGCTGGTGTACTCTACGGCATCACCAATGGCCTAACATGGCAGCAAGCCGGACATTTAGGTTCACACGCAGCGGCCCGCGTAGTGTCTCAACTTGGAGCCCGCCTGCCCAACCCATTGACTGCCGATGAAATCAAGGCACTGCTGGCTTAATACTCCAAACAACAACATGCTCTGAATCCGGCCCTGTTCTCCACGCCAACATATGCTGACGCATTCGTAAACGATCCACCCCGTGTAAACAACACGGGTGATTGCTAACAGATTATGTATCCAGCTTATTGCGGATGGATTGGCTCATTGCCGCAATCGAAAACGGTTTACTGAGGATATCCGCATTGGCAATATCCAAATTGCCGGTCAAAGACTGTTCTTTGTCATAACCGGTGCAGAACATCACCTTGATATCCGGCTTGATCTCGCGCATTCGCTTATATGCAGCGACGCCCCCCATCACCGGCATGACCACATCAAGAAGCACCAGATCAATACTGTCAGGCTGCGCTTTGAATAGATCAACAGCCTCCTGACCATTACTAGCCGTCAACACCCTGTAACCCAGACTGATCAGCACATCACTGCTTATTTCAAGTATCGATTGATCATCATCAACCAGCAAAATGCATTCACTCTTACCCTGCATAGCCTCACCACTTACCACAGTATCGGCTACTGCTGGTGTTTCCAATTTGGGCAGATAGATGTGGAAGCTGGTGCCCTGGCCCAGCTCACTTTCTACTTCGACAAAGCCTTGATGCCCTTTGACTGCACCATACACCATGGCCAGACCCAGCCCCGTTCCCTTGCCCTGCTCCTTGGTGGTAAAAAATGGTTCGAACAGGTGTTCGATCTGATCGCCGGGTACACCACAGCCGTTATCACTAACGCAGATATGCGCGAAATGGCGAGCGTTGATGTGCCACGGGCGCTGTCGCACAAATGCTTCATCTGCATCGAATGACTCCAGGCAAATGCTGATCAACGGATTATCGACGCCTTCGATTGCATCGCGTCCGTTGTTGACCAGATTCATCAGCACCTGGTGAATCTGGGTACTATCACCATAAACAGTCAGTTCATCGTCGCAAATATGTAGTTCGACCCCGATGTTTTCCGGCACACTAACCGACAACAGTTTCATGCTCTCTTTAAGGAAGCTGGTTAACGGCATGGCTTGCATATCCACGGTACTCTTGCGAGAAAATGTAAGTAGCTGACCGATCATCTCCGCCGCTCGAAAAGCCAGCACATCAGCATTATCAAGCATCTGTACCGCTTCGGGTAGCTCATGCGCTTCATCTTTGGCTAGATAAATATTGCCTGTAATACCAGCCAATATATTATTGAAATCATGGGCAATACCACCCACCAGGGTTCCAATTGCCTCCATTTTCTGAGCCTGTTGAAAACGCGCCTCCGCTTCTTCGATTTGCGTCAAATCGGACTGAACGCCGACAAAGTGGGTGAACGTATCAGGGCTGTCCGACTGGTCATGAATCGGTGAAATAGTCAAAAAGCTAGGATAAAAACTGCCATCTTTGCGTCTGTCGATCACCTTTCCCTGCCACGACTTCCCGGCTGTGATGGTCTGCCACATCTCGCTATAAAAGTCGGCACCCTGCTTGCCACTATTGAGGATATTCGGTTTTTTGCCTAATACTTCTGACTCCTGATAACCGGTCAGACGGGTGAAAGACGGGTTGACGTATTCGATATTGCCTTGTCTATCGGTGATCAGCATAGCCTCACCCGACTGTTCTACGCAGCAGGAAAGTTTGCGCAACTGGTCTTCATGCTGCTTCTGTTGGCTGATATCACGCGCAATCGCCTGCAGTACAGGTTTGCCATCCAGTTCCATCGCCGTCAGCCATATATCTGCAGGAAACAGGGAGCCGTCCGCTCTCCTGTGCAACCATTCAAAGCGATCACTACCATGCACAAAGGCTGTATTGATATGTTCATCGGCCAACTGTTGCGAATCTCTGCCGCCAGCTTGCTTGGGCGGGGACAGTGCCGCCGGATGTTTACCCAAAAACGCATCGCGAGCCACACAGCCGAACATCTGCATGGCTGCCCGGTTGCAGTCGATAAACCCATCTTCATCGAGCAACATAATGCCATCGCTGGATGCATCAAACAGCGTCCGGTATTTGGCCTCGGACTGTTTCAGGGCGCGGCGTTCGCGCTCCAATTGCTCTACCTTCTGTTCCAGCTTATGCACCAGCCGAATATTGTGCCCGCGCTCATAAACGGTTTCGCTGAGTTGGGGCGATTCAACGCCGGTAGGTATCGTCCGCTCCCGGGCTTCACCCAACACTTCCGCTATTTCACTGAGTAACGCCTTGTGCTCGGCAGGCTTGATGATGAAACGCGCTGCACCGAGGCTGAGACCGAAGGCACGATCATCCTCGCCTGTGTAGGTGGCAGTGTAGAAAATGAATGGGATACAGGATAGAGCCTCATCCAACTTGCACTGGCGACATAGTTCATAACCATCCATCACAGGCATCAGAATATCACTGATAATCAGTTGAACTGATTCCTGACGCAGAGTTTCCATGGCTAGTTTACCATTTTCTGCGGCATAAACCTGATATCCGGCGCGCTGCAGCAACATCTGCAAGACTACGAGATTAGCCTGAACATCATCAACGATTAGTACACTGGCCTGCCCCTCGCTATTGCTAAAGGTGCTCACTGCCGATCCTCCAATACTTCATGCAGGGCCATATGCACTTCGCTGATGTTGATCGGCTTGGTCAAATAACGCAGGAAACCGGCCGCCAGACCGCGTTTAACATCCTTTTCCATGGCATTTGCACTGAGTGCGATGACCGGAATATGGTTGGTCAGATCATCCTGCTGCAGATGCCGGAGCGCTTCAAATCCATCCATGCCGGGCAGGTTGATATCCATGATAATCAAGTCCGGCTGCTTGCTTTCGGCCAGCTCCAGCCCTAACTCGGCATTGTGCGCTGTGATCAGTTCAATATGGGCCATACGCCCGATGATATGCTCCATCAAACTCATATTGGCCGGATTATCTTCGACATAGAGCAGTGTTTTTGCTCTCCCTTTTGCCCCAGCAGTGCTTTCGACTGCGGTTGTTCCTGTTGCAGCTGCATGCGCTGCATGGTGGTGATGATCATCCGCCAACGGAAACTCCACCCAGAAGGTGCTGCCAACACCCGGTTCACTATCGAAGCCAATATTACCTCCCATCAACTCCACCAGCTGTTTGGCAATGGTCAGACCGATACCGGTACCCTCGATGGCGCTACCTTCCGCCCCCAACCTGTTAAACGGAGCAAATACCTCAGCCCTTTTCTCTGCCACGATGCCCAGTCCGCTATCGCGTACCGACAGGCGCAACATATCGGCCTCAGCCGGCTTGCACTGCAGCCATATCTCGCCGTTTTTGCGGTTATATTTAACGGCATTGGAGAGCAGGTTAAGCAGTACCTGCTTGAAGCGCGTATAATCAGCACGCACTGCAGGCAAGTCGCGCCCGCTCGTCTGGTCATGGATCTGAATGCCTCGTTTATCCGCCATGCTGCCGATCATCTCCAGACAGGCATCAACAAACGGACGAGGGTGCACCGCTTCGATGGATACAGTCACCCGACCCGCTTCGATCCGGGCCATATCCAACACCTCATTGATCAACTGTAACAGGTGATTGCCCCCCTTGAGAATGTGGCGAACACACTCCGCCTGCTCCTCGCTCAACTGTTCATCCGGATGGCTCTCCAGCAACTGGGCAAAGCCCAGGATGGCATTCATCGGAGTGCGCAACTCATGGCTCATGCTGGATAAAAATTCAGATTTGGCCGCATTGGCCTTTTCTGCCGTATCCTTGGCCTGCTGTAATGCTGCCTCCGCCAGCTTGCGCTCCGTGATATCACGAATAATACCGACAAAGGCCGAATCACCATTCAAATCCATTGCATTTACAGCCAGATCCAGAGGGAAGACTGAGCCGTCCTTACGACGCCCCTCGACCTCACGTCCAATGCCGATCACCTTCTTAACTCCGGTATCATGAAAATGTTTCAGATAGCCGTCATGCTCACTGTGATACGGTTCGGGCATCAGCATTTTTACGTTCTGGCCAATTACTTCACCCTCTGCATAACCAAAAATACGCTCGGCGGCCGGATTAAAACTTTTCACCGAGCCTAGATTATCAATCGTGATCAAACCATCCACCAGACTATTTACAACGCTGCTCAGATGGGTGGTTTTGTCTGTAACCTCATGTTCCAGTCGCTCCGTAGCATGCTGCTGGTTTTCGGCAAAGGCATTAAGTGTCTGATAGAGCTGTCGGAACTCATCACGAACCTCATCTTCTGCCAGCCTAAAGGAGAGGTTTCCCTTGAGCATTTTATCTGATGCTTCCGCCAAATGAACCACCGGTGTAACAATATAATGACTGACCAGCCAGGTAATAAGCACCAGCGCGATTAAAATAATCACCAGAATGGATAGCAATAGTGGATTAAAGCTTGCGCGCACCGCGCTAAAGACCACCTTATCGGGAATCACGGCAATCAATGTAAAGCCATGATGATCAAAGAGCAGCTTGTGAAATGCCTCCACCTTGCCGTCCTCGGCATCATAGGCAACATGCTCATTCTCTACAGACAACAGTTCAGCCAAAAGGGGAAATTCATTCCTGACGGTGTAATCGAAGCCGAGATCAAATCCAAAGGATTTAGCCGCATCAGGATGGTACAGGAAATAACCATCATTGTTGATCACATAATGATGGATTCCGTTTTTTCCGTCACCGAGCTCTGCGAATAGCTGTTGCCCGAGCAAGTTGATTATCAGCATACCGCGACGATTACCGATATCGTCAAACACAGGTGTGGCAATACGTAGTACAGCCCTGTGTGGCTCCTCAATCTTCCCTTGCTCCCGATTCAGATCCATATGAGAAAAATAGATTTCACCATTGGCAACCTGCATGATCTCTTTGAAATAGCTGCGCTTCATCTTGTTTTGCAAGCCGGATGCTGGAATAACATAAGCATGCCCATGATTACTATCCACACGCACCAATTCGTTGCCCTTATCATCGAGATAGTGCAACTGCTGGATTTGCGGAAACTGAGTTATGAAAGAAGAGAAAATTGTCTGCAGGCGCTGCTCCCAGAGCAACTGCTTGTCGCCGCTGAGTGGATCTATACCGTCATTAGCCCGACTGCGAATAATGGCCTGCACTGGCGGTGTATCCCTGATCACCATCAGCGCATGTTTGCTTTCGTTGACCGTTGTTTCGATCTGGCTACCCAAGCTGGCAACCTCAGCCAGTGCACGTTGCATCGCTGCCTTCTCGGCCAGTTGCAGGCTTTGCCAGTAAGCCACGCCACCGGTAGCCAGCAGCGCCAGCAATAGCAGACCACCTAGGCCGAGTATGGCCTTACCTCGCAAACCGAAGGTGAACTCTTTTTTACGCTGACCCGCGTTTTTTGCCGCCCCCATAGCACCCTCCTGCATAGATTCGCCCCATAGAGCGATTGCTGATGCCGGTACAACTACCATGAGAGCCTATAAAGCATGATAATGCTGCATACATAGCCATCAGATGCATGTTCACATGCGCAATCAAACCACTCTCAAATATAGCCCAATTTAAAAAACTATCAAACAGCGGTGAGTTCATTGATGCGTTCGCACCATTCATCATCCCGTCCATAGACGGGTTTTTAACGTTTTATTAAACCGATAATAAAAATAAGAATGACCGCACCGGATACTGCTGCCATCAGCGTGCCTATCATGCCTGCGAATGCAAAACCGAAAAAACCAAACAGATATTTCCCTACAAACGCACCAACAACACCAACGACCATATTCCCGATCAGGCCAAAGCCGTTACCTTTCATGACATTACCGGCAATCCAACCTGCAACAGCCCCGATCCCCAAAAAAATTAATAAATCCATTATTCGCTCTCCTGTTCAGATGGAATCATCTCATGAATCAACAAGGACAGCTCTTCAATCATCACCGGCTTACTGATCACACGACAGTATTTGTGATGCAATTCACCATCCAGAAGCGACTCCTGATCATAACCTGTATAGAAAATAACAGGCAGTTCCGGTTCAACCTGACGAATCCGTTTACTGAGTTCAGCGCCCCCCACATGCGGCATCACCACATCGAGAATAGCCAATTGAATCTGCCCCACGTGCTCTTCAAATAACTTCCATGCCTGAGCCCCATCTGATGCACTTAAAACACGGTAGCCCATCTGTTCCAGTGTCTCCACCATCACTTCGCGCAGCATATCTTCATCATCCGCCAACAGGATCGTTTGTGCGTGACCGGGAGCAATCACCGACGGCTGTTGTGATCGCTGCAATTTTGCCGGAGTAGATAACACCGGTAACAGCACCTGAACCGTTGTCCCCTTACCCGGCTGGCTCTTGATAGAAACACTTCCACCATGCGACTGCACAGCCCCATATACCATCGACAACCCCAGGCCTGTCCCTTTGCCAACCTCCTTGGTGGTAAAGAACGGCTCACAGATACGCCCCAGCATCTCCTCATTTATACCAACCCCGTTATCCATCACCTCAAGACAAGCCGCTTTAGTACCATCATCTTTTTCCTGCGTATTCAGTACTATTGAAATTCTTGGGCTTCTGACCAATTCGACTGCATCCCGAGCATTAGAAATCAGATTCAATAGAATCTGTTGAATCATGCCCGCATCTCCATTCACAGTGATATCATTCTGATGCAGCTGTATATCCAGTTCGATATTTTCAGGCACAGCCACCTTGTGTAATTTCATTGTCTCTTTCACCAATGTCGTGAGCGGTAAAGACTTAAACGCCACACGGCCCTTACGTGCAAAGGTCAATAGCTGTTCGATGATTTCTGCCGCCCGAAATGCCTGACTTTCAATGGCTTCTATGCGCTGCAGTGACGAGGGCAGCGCTGCGACCTCTTTCCTGAGCAGATAAAGCTGCCCTGTCATACCGGCCAGCATATTATTAAAATCGTGGGCAATGCCACCTACCAATGTACCCACAGCTTCCATTTTTTGAGACTGCCGTAACTGCTCTTCGAGATGTTCATAGTGCGTCAAATCTTCATATACAGCCGTCAGCTGGGTCAAACGCCCTTTTCGATTACGAATGCCGGCAACGGAAACCTGAGCCGTGTATTCCTCGCCATTCTTGCGTTGGCATCGTATCCGTTTTTGCCAGGCTTTACCGTTAAGCATATGTCGGAACATATCCTTGTAAAACACCTCATCCTGACTATCCGCCTTCAACATCACCGTGCTTTTACCTTTCACCTCATCGGCGGAATAACCGGTAATGCGGGTGAATGCCTGATTAACATACTCAATACGATTTTTTGGGTCTGAAATAATAATTGCCTCAGCAGCATGTTCAACCGACTGCGTTAACTTTGTTACGACTGCATCGGCCCGAACATATTCAATGGCCAGCGCCGCCAGTTTCGCCGCTTCCTCAATGGTCTCAATTTCCCGCGCATTGGGGCAGCGTTCTTCAGAACAAAGCATGGCAAAGGTGCCCAACACCTTGCCATCGGCACCAATAATCGGTTCTGACCAGGCTGCATTCACATGCAATGGAAGCACTTGTGCGCGATATCTGTCCCACAACGGGTCACAACGCACACTTTCCGAGATCACACGTTTACCATAAAAAGCAGCCGCACCACATGAGCAGTTATCAGCGCCAATCAACATACCATCCATTACTTTTCTAAATTCCATAGATAATGATGGATATGCCTTAGGAAACAGCTTATTCCCCTTCTTCATCATCACCGATATACGCAAATCAACGTGCATCGACTCACAAGTTTCAGCCAGTATATTAAGGCTATTGACCAAGGGCTGCTTAGTGGTCAATGATTCAAGCACCCTGTGATGCAAGCTTGCCATCATTTCACTATGTTTGCGCTCACTCACATCTCTGAGACTCACGACAATGGCCGGCGCGCCATTAAAACTGGTCACGGCACTGCGTACTTCCGCAACAAACGGCTCTCCATTACTTCTGAGCAGCGTTTGTTCAGCAGTCGCATTCAATACTCCGCCCTGCATAAGCGCTTCGACTCTCTGCATAGCCAGAGGCAAACTGTCGGGGTGAACGTGGGTTCTAAAATCAACACCTAAAGCTACCTCTACATCATCATAACCAAACATCTGCGCCGCTTCGCTATTGGCAAACACAACATGGCCAGCCTGATGAATGACCAGCGCATCCGGCAACACTTCGACCAAGTCTCTGTAGCGCTTTTCGCTGGCCTGAATGGCGGCATCATGGGCTTTGATTTCACTCAGGTCATAAAATGACGCAATCACGCATTGCTCACCATCAAATGCCATCAAACGCAGGGATGTCGATACCCAAAACCTTGTTCCATCTATTTTTTGAAGATACAGCTCATATTGATCGACCTGTCCTTTCTCCACCAGAGTTTCCATCACCTGTTTTCGATCATCCGGATTAACGAAACTCGACATTGTCTTTTGACCAATCAAATCGGCGATAGGCACACCAAACATATCAGCAGTCGCCTGATTGCCATAAAACAGTGTGCCATCAACCAGCCGGGTCACAATCGTTGCCACAGGATTACAATCGAGAATACGCTTCAAATCACCAGAGCTGTTATGAATGTGCTCTTTCATCCATTTTAATTCGGTAATATTGCTGCCATACACATACACCACACCGAGCTCTTCAACACCCTTGATGGTCCACTGGTAAACACTGCCATCCACCTCACCGGTGCGCATAACCTGCTGATTGTTCCGGATATATCTGGGCAGATTCAGATCACCCAGACCAGGCACCTGCTGCACTGCCTGCCCTTGAAATTCACTGCCAAACAGCGTCAGAGCAGCCGGATTCATATCATGCACGCGCCCGTCTTCGTTCACCCTTATCACCGGAGCAGGATTATTCGCTGCAAATGCGGCTTGTTCCCTCAGTTTGGTTTCATTGCGTCTGCTTTTCGATACATCACGAAAACTCCATACACGCCCGACAATCTTTTCACCCAGCCGCTGCGGAATTGAATAACGTTCAAAAATCCGCCCATCTTTAAACAGCACTTCATCATAACTGGATGCATCGGGTGTGGCATACAACGCCATGAGTTTTTCAACAAATGCATTTGGATGCACTAACTGCCCCAGCACATGGGCTATCGCACCCTGATCATCTCCCGCTTCCACAAGTGCTGAGGGTAAATTCCACATCTCTACAAATTTATTATTGTAACAGTTCCACTTGCCATCGCTACCGACATCCAGAATACCATCAGCTGTAGATTCCAGAGTAGCACGCTGCAATGACAGGCTGGCATTCAACGCTTCTCGACTTTCATGCAACTGCGTGATGTCCCGGCTAATGCCGATCAGACCAAGCTGACTGCCATCATCAGCGTAATAAAGGGTTTTCAGCGTATCAAGCAACACCCTGCTACCATCGGGATAATCCACCCACTCTTCATTACGGCTGGTCTCACCTGAGGCCAACATCTCCCGGTCTTTCTGGCGAAAAAAATCAGCCACATCTTTGGCAAACAGATCTATATCTTTTTTTCCCACAATCTCATCTCTTGCAAGCCCAACGAACACTTCAAATGCTCTGTTGCAACCAAGATAAACGCTTTCTTTATCCTTAAAAAAGATCAGATCCGGAATCGAATCAATTAATGCTTGTAGTAGTAAATGTTGTTGACCTCTATTCAAACTCTCACCCCCCCGCCCAAGATAACGTTCAAAAGGAATGCGATTATTGCGATTAAACCGTATGCATCCCTTCAAAGAAATTTCACTATGGAAGGATAGCACAATATTTAAAAAAGTCTGGTTTCAATTTTAATGAATTAAACTAAATCAGCGCAATAATTCAAACCATATCACAGGCCTTTTCCCGTATCCCCGACACCGCCAATCTGTAGCGTAATCGCATTATAAAGTTCACCATTTACTATCACTATTCTTATCGTTTAGTGCCCAGGATAAATTCTTACAGAAGGATTTCAGTGCAAAACTTTAAACTTTTCAAGTTAATCACCCTGCTCCCATCAGAAGATTTCTTGCAATCACTCCATTAGTTCTTATGATGCGGCGCCACTGCATGGGAAACTATGTAGAAAATACCTTGCTCCGGACGCGCTAAATCGTACCGGGGCGTACGTTAGTACACCTAGAGGAGCGCCGTTTTGTATTACGAAACTATTTTTATCGTTAATCCTGATATCTCTCAGGAAAACACCGAAGCACTTACCGATGATCTCATCGCTAAAGTCGAAAAAGTCGGTGGCCGCATTGTTAAACGCGAAAATTGGGGTTCACGTCCGTTGGCATATTCTATTGCTAACCGTAAACGTGGTAACTACATTCTTCTCGTTACTGATGGCAGTGCTGAAGCCCTTAAAACATTGGAACATGCAATCAGCCTTGAAGAACGCATCATCCGTTGCCTGACCACCAAACTTACTGAACTTTCTGACAAAGCATCTCCATTGCTACGTCGCGCTCAAGCATCAGCTCAAGCCGCTGCTAAGCGTGAAGAAGCTGCTGCTGAAGAAAAAGAAAGTGAAGCATCCGCTGCTGCAGAAACAGCTACTGTAGAAACTGCTGCTGAAGAAGCACCTGCAGTTGAAGAAGCTGCAGCTGAAGCAACAACGGAAAAGGCTGATGGAGCAGAAGCAAGCGCCTGATTTTAACCGTGTCCGCGTTGCGGGCCGGCTTGAAAACATGTGCCAACGCTGGACACCTGATGGTTCTCTAGCACTGACCGCTGACCTGTTTACTACGCGCCCCAAGCTGGGACCAGCTCGTGACGAAGTACAAGAGGAACAGCCAATGCCACTGCGTAGTAATGGCGATATTGCTCAAACGCTGTTGGCCTTAGAAGGTCAAAACGTGATGATCGATGGTTGCTTACGCAGACGATTTTATAGCAAGGACAACAACCCTTGCTGGGGACAGGTAGAAATCTGGGTAGATGCATGCAGGGTTTTAACGTAACCCGCTCTCACCACAGATGAATGCCTCAAACAGAGAGATTAAGGAGTTAGATATGACTGAAGAAGTAAAAAAAGCTGCACCAGCTGCGACGACTGACCGTCCACAGAGTGCTCGTCCACAAGGTGATCGTCCTCAGGGCGACCGCCCACAACGCCCACAGCGCCCACAGCGTAGCGGTGGTGCTGGCGGCCGTTTTCAGCGCCGTCGTAAATTTTGTAAATTTTGTGCAGACACAACCATCCTTATTGATCACAAAGACCCGGACATGCTGCGCGGTTTCATCACCGAGCGTTACAAGATCCTGCCTTCACGCGTGACTGGCACTTGTGCAAAACACCAGCGTTTCCTGACTACTGCGATTAAGCGTGCACGCGTACTGGCACTGGTTCCATTCACCCCACTGCATCACGATTGATTCAGCAAGGGTCTACGTTACACACTGAGCTGACAGGATCATGATTCAACAGCAGTCACCTGCCCCACAACCCATGCCTAAGATGGTCGCTTTTGTACTGACGCATCGTTTACCATGTGCAGTTTTAATGCTGGTAATGTTGATGAGTGTTGTGTGGCTGCCATTGTTCTCACAGGGGCTTGCGCCCTTCCTGTTATTGGTTGCCACCATGATCGGACTGACGATTCATATGTTTGTTCCTGCCGTGGTAGCCCTGGTGACATTTGGCGGCGGATTAATATTTGCCAGCCATGTCAGTGCCATCACAGCCATTGCAGTCATGCTGATCACAGGCTTTGCCTTTGTGCCCGGACTGATTGTATTTGTAGCCTACGGTTTGTTACCCATGGTTGGCGCTCTGTTCATGATGCGTCCGAATGGTGTCAAACAGAGTGCTGAGTGGTTAGCACTTGGCTTGGGTTGCATGAGCTTCATTGCACTTGCTATCGCAGCCATGATGCATGATGTTGGCATGAAGGAATGGGTAAATCAGTTGCTTGCACCAATGTTTGAAGGTGTAGAGCAACAGATTACGGCAAATGGGCAGATAGTTGCCGGTGATCATGAGGCGGCTCAAATGCTTGAGCAAGGTCGTGAAATGATGGTAGCTATACTACCTGGTTTGATGGCTTTCGGCATTTGGCTAACCTGGTGGAGTAATCTTGTATTTGCACGGCATTTTGCCAGCAAATACGGTTTTTATCAGGGTGATACGGCAACGTTATTAACGTTGCGATTTGGTAAGCCAATCGCTTATGTGTTTTTGGTTTTACTGCTGTTGATGAACTTCACTGGCGCTGGCGATTTGCAATATATTGCCAGTAACGCGGCCATCCTTACCGGTGGTATGTTAGCGATGCAGGGTGTTGCAGTTGGACATAGCTGGTTGAAAGCAAAGGGTATGATGCTTTCAATCGCCATGATGTATTTGATGTTACTAATCTGGTCGGTCATGATCATCCCCTTTGTGATCATTGGCCTACTGGATATTTGGTTTGATTATCGCCGGAAAATCCCGGTAGTTGGAGGATAAAATGCAATTAATTCTTTTGGAACGTGTTGAAGGTTTGGGAAATGTTGGTGATGAAGTCAACGTTCGCGCTGGTTATGGTCGCAACTTTTTGCTACCACAGGGTAAAGCAAGTGTGGCTGATGCTGGCAACCGCAAGACCTTTGAACGTCGTCGCGCTCAGCTTGAAGCAAAACAGGCTACAGTACTGGAAACTGCCAAGGCTGAAGCAGCTAAGCTTTCTGAACTCACGCTGGAAGTTGTTCGCGCCACTTCAGATGGTACACATCTGTATGGTTCTGTGACCACACACGAACTGGCTGAGCTCATGAACGAAAATGGCCAGAGCATTGAGCGTCGTAACATTCTGCTTGATGAGCAGATCAAAACCGTTGGCGATCATAGCTTCCGTGTACGTCTGCATCCTGATGTTACTGCTGAAATCAGCATCAAGGTTGAATCAGAAAAACACTGATCGCTGAATAGATCGCATTGAGTCAACTGATTCCCCTCCGTACTGATACGCTCAGAGAGCGTATCCCGCCCCACGCACACGATGCAGAGCGGGCGGTACTGGGGGGAATCATGCTTGACCCTGAAGCACTGGAGCGTCTGGAAGGCACACTGCAACCTGAACACTTCTATGTTGAAGCCAATGCACGCATCTTTTTTGTCATTCTTGAACTCAATGGCAAAGGTCAACCTGTTGATGCGCTAACGATTAAAGATCATCTCGAACGTCGTGATGAGCTTGCTTCCTGTGGTGGTGAAGCCTATCTGGCTGAACTGGTTACGGCTGTTCCTACATCGGCAAATGTTAAACACTACGCCAGCATTATTCGCGAACGCTTTGTGTTGCGCGAACTGCTCTCTGTCTGCAGCACTGTATCTCAGGATGTATATCAGGAGAGCGCGCGCGAAGTAAACGAACATCTCGATACGGCCGAGAAGAATATTCTCGCAATCGCGGAATCATTCAATCGATCACGCCCCTCATTTGCCAAAATGAGTGATCTGATGCTCGAAACATATAAGGAATTGGAAGACCGCTACGCCCAGAAAAAGGTTGTTACCGGCATCCCCACCGGATTTACAGATCTCGATATCCAAACTGCTGGTATGCAGCGCGGTGATCTGATCATTGTCGCGGGTCGTCCAAGTATGGGTAAAACCGCCTTCTCCATGAATCTGGCTCAAAATGCAGCCATGCGTGGTGACGATGACAACAGCGGCGTAGTCGGCGTATTTTCTCTGGAAATGTCGAGTCAACAGATTGCCATGCGTATGCTGGCCTGTGAGGCACGCGTGGATATGTCCAACCTGCGTACCGGCCGTTTCTCTGCTGAAGACTGGCGCAAACTGGCTGCGGCCAGTGGCTCTTTGGCAGAATCCAATATTTTCATTGATGATACACCAGCTATTTCTGTGATGGAACTGCGTTCCAAGTGTCGTCGTTTGAAACGTGAAAACAAAGGCCTTGATATGGTGCTCATCGATTATATCCAGCTGATGTCCGGGCGCAGTAATTCAGAGAACAGAGCGCAGGAAGTCTCTGAGATCAGCCGTTCACTCAAAGGCCTGGCAAAAGAGTTAAGTGTGCCTGTTATTGCCCTCTCCCAGCTCAACCGTTCACTCGAGCAACGTGCCGACAAACGTCCGGTGATGTCTGATCTACGTGAATCCGGTGCAATCGAGCAGGATGCCGATGTGATCATGTTTATCTATCGTGATGAAGTGTATAACAAAAAACCTGAAAACGAAGGTTTGGCAGAGATCATTATTGCCAAACAACGTAACGGCCCGATTGGTGATGTGAAACTAACCTTTGTGCATAAATTCACGCGCTTTGAAAATCATGCCTCTGCGAGTTTCGACGACTAGTCTTCCCCCTCTGTCTGTGCCCGGATAAACGTACACACATCAACAACAAACCACTCATCATCTGGCATCTTGGATACGATGCCGGGAGGAATTATGCTCACTGCCAACATGCAATTACCGATGTCGATTCACCTGCTTGATCTATTCGGTACTGCCGTATTTGCACTGACCGGTGCGCTGCGCGCATTGACCAAAAAACTGGATCTCATGGGCGCGGTAGTGCTGGCCATCGTCACAGCTCTCGGTGGTGGCATGATGCGCGACGCACTACTTGGTCGCCACCCGCCGGCTGCCTTTGTGGATGAAGTATATCTTCTGATTGCCATTTTCACCGGCATCGCAGCTTTTTTCTGGGGCCGTCAGATTCGTGAACAGGAATCCTGGTTAATCATCTTTGATGCTATTGGACTCGGTGTCTTTACCTTGGTCGGTGCATGGATTGCTGATCAGGCCGGACTCGGTGTTACCGGCATCATTTTCATTGCCATGCTGACCGCAACCGGTGGCGGTGTATTGCGTGCCATGTTGGTGGCAGAAATCCCCTTTATGCTTAAAAAAGAAATTTATGCCTCTGCCAGTCTTATCGGCGCAGCTTCCTTTCTGCTGTTTGATTACTTGAACTTTTCTATTGGTCTCATCATTTGGGCTGTTGTGCTGATCACTATCGGTATCAGACTGATCTCCTGGCGCTATAACTACAATCTGCCAAAATAATGGATACCGAACAACGCCAGGCAATGGTTGAACGCCATCGCCAAAGCCTGATGCATTATGGTTATGGCCCTGAAACACTGTTCTGGAGTACACGCGGCATTCAAAAACAGCGCTTTAAAGTGCTATCAGAGATCGGCATTCAAAATGGTGATTCCCTGCTCGATGTTGGTTGTGGTTTTGCTGATCTGCAAAGCTGGTTGAATGGTCAGGCCATTCACGTGAACTATACTGGCATTGATCTTTCGCCCGATATTCTCGACACAGCCAAAACCATGAACCCTCAATTAAAATTGCAATGCGGTGAACTATTCGATTTCAACTGGCCGCAAAAATCCTTTGATTGGCTTATCTTATCCGGCACGCTGAACTGGAACCTTCACGATGATGGTCATTACGCCAAACGCATGATCCAGCACATGTTTGAACTATGCAGCCAGGGCGTGGCATTCAATATGCTCAATGCACAATATTGTGACCACGCACTACTTGGAGAGATGGTTGCTTTTGATCCGGAACACATGCTTGACTGGTGCAGATCTATCACACCGCAGAGCCAGTTGCGCACAGATTATCTGGCCAATGACTTCACAATTTATATGCATCGAATGTGTTAATTCAACTCTAAACGCATTTCTTTCACCATCTGCAGCATCCCGCAAGTCTGATGCAATGATGTAATAGAGCTACTTTATTATCCATCTGATATGCTGTGTTCTCGACTATTCACTTTCCTCTTTCACTGTTCTGTTCTTTGCGTATGGTTTCCGGCAGGGGAATTGATGCAATAACCACGGCTTACGGTTATTTCATGCATACAGAGAGGAGTCTGCCGGACTTAGGGTGATCGTAGCGAGCGAGCGGGAGAGCGAGTCAAAAATAGCATGATTTTGAAGAGCATAGTGTTAACTATGTGGCGATAAATCAGGATGTTTTGGGCCGCTATCTCTGCCGCGCAGTAGATCTCTTATAAGTCCGACAGACTCCTAGATAGATGAGGGGATTCCTACAAATATACAACGTGGTTTTTCATGGACAAAAAAGATAACAACGAACCAATCACTGAAGAAGATTACGATCTTTTTTACGGCTTTGTAGATTCGGTTTTTGAAGAGAAGAAACAATTCGAAGGTGACAATCAAAAAACCTCCGCAGCTCTCACGAATTCTGAGTGGGTATCGGAACCCTTTGAAGAGTTTATTGTCGGCATGCCACAGCAGGATGGCGGAAAATACTATTCACTCAACATCATCTCCCCTGATTTAGATCCCTCACCAGTTAGCGAGATCCACCCCAACCACTACGGCACCATCAGTGGTATGATAATAAGCACCACGATCTGCATCGCAGTGGTGTTCTCTCTTTATTTTTTCACTACTCCAGATCGGACTCCAACAGAAGATATGGCCAAGCTTCACAACATTGAAAACAAACTGAATGCCATAGAATCAAATATGGCTGCAGCAGAACGTATAGACATACAAATACAAGCGATGACTTCGAAACTAAATAAACTCAACACGCTCATTGCATCATCCCAACAACAACGTTCAGCGGCTCCAGTTCAGGCAGCGCCAAAAGTGTCCATGCCAAGCGCAACAATACCGAAAGCAGTAGTGTCAGCCCCGGCGATTCAAAAGGTAGCCGCTTCAGCCCCGGTAACGCGAAAAAAAGCAGTGTCAGCAGCAATAATTCCAAAAGGAGTAGATACAATTGCAGCCGCCCCGAAAACGGCCGTGAAGGTCAGCCATAGCCTTGACAGCACATTCCCCGGATGGGTTATTAACCTGGCTTCAGTTCGCGGAACTGAAGGCGTTGATCAGCTGCTTTCCCGGGTCAAAGGACTCGGTATCCCGGCAGAACCATTCACTACCTATATAGAGGGGAAAGAGTGGACGCGAATCCGAGTGACTGGTTTTAGTAATAAAGCGATTGCATTACAAGCCATGCAAGAATTACCGAAACTTAACGTTTTCTCACACAGTTGGGTGGGGCCCCTTTAACTACGATGGAATATATTTAATGATACGCGTCAATTGATGCGGAAGTCTCAACAGTCATCAATCAAGGCACCAGAACAGATAAAGCATTAATCTTTGCTGGCAGTCATACCCGACAATACGTCCTGATACCCTTCCCGCTTGCCAAGCCACATGCGAGCAACAAAAAATGCTACGGATTGCAGACGAAACAGCATAGCCACAATGACAACGCTGGATATTCCCATCGCCCAAAGCACATTCGTTAAACCCTTATCTGTCACCATCGCATAAGTGAAGAAATAAACAGATAGCGTCATTGCAAAGATCACGCCAATCGTCAACGCGATATTTTCCTGTTTCTTCCTGATGGATACAACAATCTCTGATTGATCTTGATTCGACATGCTAAGGTTCTCCTAGAATATTCCGGCGGAATGATTGGACTACACCCGCATAAAGTCAATTGAACGCAGCATCTTATTCAGGGTAATCGCATCAAAATAGCCAGTGTGTTTATCACATTTAATCCTTCAGCATCATAGGGCAAGTGGGTTTGGTCGTGCCCTGCTGCATTTGTCATAACTAACGTCACAGTTCGCAACCTGATTATTGTTTCAGGTTTTCAGTCTCTAAGTTTTCATGCCACTGGCCGTGCCGTATAAATGCCAACCATAGAAATGCCAACACTTCATTCCAACAGATAAGCAGGTTATACTTTAGTGATGGTGATGAAGATTGAATAAAAGCGATTGCATTCCATTCCATGACTCCAGGCTCGGTACACTGGGTGTAGAGATGGAGTGGATGACAGTGGATACTAACTCCGGTGAGCAAATCCCTGCTGCACCGGATATATTATCGCGGATCAAAGCAACGCCACGCATTAAGCCCGAACTGTTTAGCTCTATTATTGAAATCAATACCGACATCCACGAGAGCACGCCTGCTGCCATGCAGCAGTTACTGGATCTGTATCGTCACATTCATACCGTATTAGAAGATCAGCCAACCGCTCTGCTCAGCACCAGTACACATCCTGTTTCGCACTGGCGTGATCAGAGGATTAGTGATGATCCGCGATACGCACAACTACTCAACCGTCTGCGTTGGGTGGCGCGTCGCTTTAATATCTGTGGTATCCATACCCATATCGGCATGCCTGATGGTGATACCTGCATCCATGCCATGAATCAGCTCTTACCCATCATGCCCATGTTTTTGGCCATCTCAGCCAACTCGCCCTTCTGGCATGGTGAAAGGACTGGGCTGGCATCCAGTCGAATCAAGATATTCGAAGGTTTAAGTCAGGGAGGCATGCCATTTTATTTCAACGACTGGCAAGACTTTGAACATTGTGCCTCCCGCCTCAAAGCTACTGGCAGCATCGATTCGGTGCGCGACATCTGGTGGGAAATGCGTCCTCACCCGAACTTTGGTACCTTGGAAGTGCGCATCGGTGATATGCCCGGCAATATAGATGATACAGCAGCTTATATTGCCTATGTACGGGCAGAAGCGATTGCTGCAGCAGGCAGTCTCCATGAAGCACAGCTACCGCGTGTACACCCCTCTCTGATTCGGGAAAACCGTTGGCGCGCTTGCCGTTATGGTATGCATGCCACCATCATTGACCCGCTAACTGAAGAGCTGATGCCGCTGCTTGACTGGTTAGAGCAACGGCTTGATAGACTGGCCAAACAGGGCGCCGACAGCGCTGAATTGGATATAGTTTTTGCACGTCTTCCACACTGGCGTAAACATGGTGGTGGTGCAGAAATGCAACGGCAATTGTACGAAACAACAGATGATTTTCCCGCCATGGTAAAAGCAATGCGGGAACAGGACGGATGGACCTTATGAGTTTCGAATCAATCAATATCAACAACATCGCAACAGGCACAGACGACCTCAAACATCTGAATGCCACACAACTGGAGGCAGCGATTGATACGCTGCTGCCCGAAGTCATTCGCACTCGCTGCCTTATTCATCAACAACCTGAACTTTCAGGACATGAAAAAGAGACGGCTCAGTTGGTGGCAACCGTGTGTCGCAATGCAGGTTTAGAGGTTCGCGAACATATTGGAGGTCACGGTGTTCTGGCCTGTCTGCATATTGATGAAAACAAGCCGTGGATCGCTTTTCGTGCAGATATGGATGCCCTGCCTATTCAGGATGGCAAAAACCAATCCTACTCATCCCCAGTAGCCAATGTATCGCATAGCTGCGGGCATGATGCACACACCTCCATACTGCTGGGTACCGTCTGCCTGCTCAGCCAGTGCAAAGAGGCCTTGGATTATAATATTGCGTTTATTTTTCAGCCGGCTGAAGAGACATGTCAGGGGGCTGCCGCCATGCTTGCCGATGGTGTCTGCAAAGAGCTTCGACCCGAACAGATTTATGCGCTGCATGTCTATCCATATCTACCAGCCGGTTCCATTGGTTTAAGAAATGGCCCCATGTGTGCCGCCGCTGATATGTTTGACGTTGAGATTCATGGTCGGGGTGGCCATGCCGCCCGCCCGCATGAATGTATCGATGTGATTCTGGTTGCCAGCCATGTGATTCAGGCGCTGCATCATATTGTCAGCAGGCGGGTGAATCCTCTGCATCAGGCCGTCCTCACCATTGGTCAAATTCATGCCGGTCACGCCGGTAATGTTATTCCAGATCACATCAGTTTTTCAGGCACCTTCCGCAGCCTGCACCCGGAAGTCCATGAAGAGATCCGCACCTGTATGGATCACATTATTCGTCAAACATCTGAAGCCTGGGGGGCAAGCAGTAAATTTGTGCTCAAACAGGCTACACCAGTGCTTACAAATAACCCCACCCTCTTGCAACGTGCTTCAGATATATTTCAGACACTCACTCCAAATATCAAATGCCTCGACATTCAAGAACCGTCCATGGGTGGAGAAGATTTCGCCGAATTCATGCGTGAGATACCCGGCTGCCTGTTCCGTCTCGGCACCGGCGGCAGTCCTGAAACCCGCTACCCCTTACATCACCCTAATTTTGATATTGATGAATCATCCATGCATTCCGGCATTTCCGCTTTCGCAGCATTGGCTCTATCCGCTAAATAAGCGATTGGCCAAAGCATAACCGAACCAACAAACTTGATTAAGAGACTTGTGGGTTATCCATAGATTTCGCGTATTCATCGAACATTCTGGCAATCGTATGGCGCGTAATCCACGTTTCACCTTTAGCAACGCTCTCAATCACATGTTTGAGCATATGCTCTGGCATATGATCAGGAATATAAGCAAGCGCTCCCGCTTTAGCCGCCGCATACTCCTGAGTGTCTGTTATCGTAGCGCTCATCAATATGACATGTGCCTTTGAACCAATAAAACCATGTGGAGGGATTTGATTCCAGAAAACAAGGTCACCTTGATGCACTCTTTCTTCTAAATCTCCATATCGTATCGTTGCAGGATAGGATTCAACTTCATGGCCAAGCTTTTGTAATAAAGCGGCAAGATCAGTCTCTGTTTCCTGTACAAAGATTTTCATAATAACACCTCTACCGCTTCCACTGGCAATGCACTGACACGCTTTCACCTGCACCTAACATGCTTTCATTTTCAGGACGGCCGACATCCGATCCTTCACGCCAAGTTTGTCATATATTTTATAGAGATGGGTCTTCACCGTACTTTCGGAGATAAAGAGTGTCTCTGAAATCGCTTTGTTTTTCATACCGCGTGACACACACTCCATCACTTCCATCTCTCTATCCGATAACAGTGGATGACTGGCAGAATAATTGGCAGCTGCACTTTGCCCGATAAACATCGCCAATACCTTGGCTGACACTTCCCGATCAAACCACACTTCGCCCTGATGCAATACCTTGATGGCACGTTTTAGCAATTCCTCAGAGATATCATCGCCCAGATGACCTTTTACACCGAGCTGGATATATTCGAAAATCACATCTCGATCATTCACTCCGGTAATCACGACTTTAAGCTTTGGATAGTGATGAATGATATTTCGTACATGTTGCAATTGATTGGCACTTGTCACATACGCAATCAACACATCAACCCGTTTATTTTTCAGTACTTCATCGGCTTGGAAAAATGAATTATCGCACTCGAACACCCTGAACTGCATCTCACTTAACATGCAGAGCGCAACCTGATCAGACAGTATCTCGCTCAAATGATGCGTAGATGCGATGGTTATTTTTGCCATTCATTGAATCTATTACTTTCATCCTCTGAATCAATAACGGATTAATCACCACAGATTCAGCTTCATTTCAGTTTACCTTATTATTGTTCGCCACATGAACAACACCAAACAGATACTGATCTGGGATCCTCTACTGCGTATTTTTCATGCCTTATTGGCAGTGTGTTTTCTTGCCGCATATTACGTGGAAGATGACATGCTCAAACTGCATGTCCTGCTCGGAAGTATTGTGTTCGGCCTGATCATATTCAGACTATTCTGGGGCATATTCGGTACAGAACACGCACGATTCTCTGATTTCATCTATTCGATCACACAGATCAAAAATCACCTGCTCAGCCTGGTTTTCTGGAAACCTTCGCATCATTCTGGCCATACCCCCGCAGGTGGCGTGATGATCTTCTTTCTACTGGCAGGTCTGCTGATACTCACAATCAGCGGTATCATGCTCTATGGTCTTGAGAATGATGTTATTCCCTTCGCACATCGAATGGCCGACATGAACTTGGATAGCATCATATTCATAGAACAGTTGCACAGTCTGATCGCAGATACACTGATATTGGCGGTTCTGTTGCATATCGCAGGCGTGCTCGTTGAGAGCATCCTGCAACAACAAAACCTGATGAAAGCCATGATTACCGGCTATAAAAAAGTACGGAGTCAGCATCATGAACGTTGATTTACATCATTTTTCCACGCTGTTAATGGATCAGATCTCACACCGCCGACAACTGATAACAACCACACTAAAACCATATAATACAACACAAAAGGAGAGCAGATGAAATACCTTACCATCATCATACTATGCATGTGCAGCTGGAGCGCTCAGGCATCTGAAGCCGTCATCACAGGCTTACAGGACAGTTATCGCAATGAAGGAGCGACTGCATTCTCCTCCTCTCGCGGACAATCCATGTGGACTCAGACATTTACCCAGAAAAAAACAGGCCAGCAGGTTAATTGTGCCAGCTGTCATACCACCACACTCACAACATCAGGATCGCATATCAAAACGGGAAAAGTGATTGCGCCGATGGCCGTGTCGAGCAGCCCGGATCGATTCAACGATCCTGTAAAAATTGAAAAATGGTTCTTACGCAACTGCAAATGGACCATGAATCGCACCTGCACCGCACAAGAGAAAGGTGATTTTCTGGCCTACTTCCAGAGCCAATAAAAACAACATCAAATAACAAAAGGAGCAAACAATGAATAAAACAATATTAGTCGGAGCCATTGTGATGGTATCCAGCATCATATTATCAGTTTCCAATATCGCATTGGCCGACAAAGATAGCGAAAGCCACTGGGGTGGCACATTTGAACGCACCTCTACTGTACCAGCGATAAACAATGCCCTATATGCCACCGAATGCAGCGCATGCCACTTTGCCTATCAGCCCGGCTGGCTACCTGCCCGCTCATGGAAAAAAATGATGCGTAATCTGGATGATCATTTTGGTGAGAATGCTGAATTGGATCAGATGAGTAACGACACCATCACCAGCTATCTGGTAGCTGAGTCAGCAGACCACCAAGCCAATCGAAAAAGCACTAAAATACTACGCTCAATCAGAGCTAACGATGCACCACTGAGAATATCAACATTGCCCTATATACTGCGTAAACACGATGAAATTCCGCAACGCATGATTCGTGACAATACCAAGGTTGGATCAGCTGCGAATTGTATTGCTTGCCATACAGGTGCTGCAGAGGGACAGTTTAATGAACATGGCGTCACTATTCCGGGTTATGGCGCGTGGGAGGATTAAACAAACAGTATGAAAATAGTGCGACTGACATGGACCATGATACTGCTGTTGATCATTTCTACGGCCTCCACGGCATGGGCGGATGATGACCATGAACGCGCTCGCCAGTTGCTTGAGCAGGGTAAAATTCTGCCTCTATCTGACATCATCAAACAGGCCAACGCACTTTATCCAGGCAACGTGCTGGAAGTTGATCTAGAGGAAAAAAGTGGCGAAATTGTCTATGAAATTGAGCTACTGGGGGACGACGGTGTCATTATGGAAATGCTCCTTGATGCACGAAGCGGACGTATGATTTCATTAAAGAGGGACTAAATGCGACTATTATTGGTTGAAGATGACGAAATGCTGTCTGCCAATCTGACCATGCAGCTCAAACAACATGGTTTTGCCGTGGACACAGTATTTGATGGCACCGAAGCACTTTTCATGGGTGAAAACGAGCCCTACGATGTGATTATTCTTGATCTCGGTCTGCCCGAAGTATCGGGTATTGATGTACTCAAGCAGTGGCGCAGTAAACAGGTTTCTACGCCTGTGCTCATCTTAACCGCACGCGATGCATGGCATGAAAAGGTAGATGGTTTCCGCGCTGGAGCCGATGACTATCTGAGTAAACCATTTCATATTGAAGAGCTTCTTGCCCGCATCGATGCATTAATTCGTCGCTCAAAAGGCAATGCCGGAGGACAGATAGAATCCGGTAACTTCAGGTTGGATGAGGCAACACAAAGCGTATCGAAATTGATTAATCATCAACCTGTCACGATTAGCCTGACAGGCGTGGAGTTTCGATTACTGCGATATCTGATGTTACATCCTGGCCATGTCTTCAGTGACTCTCATCTGCTTGAACATGTGTACAACTATGACTCAGAAAAAGAGAGTAATGTCATTGAGGTTTACATTAGTAAATTAAGAAAAAAATTGGGTAAAACGTGTATCCTGAATCGCCGTGGTCAGGGTTATCTGTTCAATCCGGACCAAGCATGACATCTCTAAGCCGGCATCTCTCCTTATCTCTTGCCATTAGCCTAATCTGCGTTTTTCTGTTTCAGAGCGTGCTTGTTGGCATCGAAATGCGAAAGTTGACAGAGAATGGTGTGGTTTCGCGTCTGGACGATGATATGGAAGGCATTCTTGCAACACTTTCCGTGCAATCAGAACAGCCTCCGGTGATCGAGTGGGATCATATCCCGAAGATATTCATGCGCCCTTTTTCCGGCCACTATTTTCAGCTTCGACAGGAACAACAAGCAGCCATTCGCTCCAGATCATTATGGGATATTGAACTGGATAATTATCAGGATGGTATCGACCACGCTGTCATCGGACCAAAAGATCAGCAGCTTATTATTCTCACCCGCTCTTTCACGCTACACGGTCAACATATCGTGCTCAGTGTTGCAGAAGACACATCCCAATTGGAAGCTACATCACTCTATTTTCAAAAGCGCCTGCTGATACTTTCGGCCGGAGCATTATTTGTGTTGCTGATCATCCAGTTATGGGTCATTCGGCGTGGTTTAAAACCGTTGATTGGTCTGAGACATGAACTGCAGCAACTGGAAGCTGGAGAGATTGATAAACTGGAACAACCGGTTCCCTCTGAAATTCAACCACTGGTTGAAGAAGTAAACCGACTATTGATGGTGATGCAACAACGTTTGCAACGTTCACGCAATGCCATGGGTAACCTGTCTCATGCATTAAAAACCCCGTTAACACTGATCTTTCAGATTCTCGAACATCACAAGGGAGATGATGATTATCAACAGGTGCTTGAACAGGCTCAACGCATAGAAAGCCATATTAATACACAGCTCTCGCGAGCCCGAACCGCAGGCCATACAATGGGCAACACATGGCCAGAACCTGAACAGGATCTGCGTGACCTCATCTCCACGCTGGAAAATATTTACCAGCATCGCATTGCCATCGCATTGGATTTTAAACAGATAGCAACCATCAGCGCAGACAGAGAAGATATGATGGAAATGATTGGAAACCTGATAGATAACGCCTGCAAATGGGCTGAGCAGCAGGTCATCATCACACTATATGATCAGAACGGCCTACATATTGTGATTGAAGATGATGGCCCCGGCATGAGCCAGCAAGAACAATCATTGGTGCTCGAACGTGGCATACGTATCGATGAATCAAAACAGGGGCACGGACTCGGGCTGGCAATCGTTAGTGAAATGATAGAAGCCTACAGCGGCAAACTTGAACTTGGAAAATCAGACAAATTGGGCGGATTGCAGGTCAATGTGATATTCCCTTCATCCATGGCCAATTAAAATTGCTAAATATCTTCTGACAAATACTTACTCAAGCCAACCACGGCGGCCGGAATCACCAGTAGATTCACAATTGGCACCATCATCAACAGCGTTGCCAAGCCTGCAAAGCCAAGATAAAACCAGCGTTTCTCAGTCAGTCTGGATTTACGTTGTTTATAATCCCAGCCACGTCGTGATGCTGAGGTATCGATCAACTCAAAGCTCAAGAATCGTACCGCACCATAGGTCCAGATGGCTGTCGCTAATGGTGGAACCCAGAAAAAGGCCAGCGCAATTGCGCCCCACAGAAGCAGCCCCAACAACGGACGCACAGAATTGCCCAGGCTCTGCATAATCATAGGTACCCACGGCGATGTTTGTTCGGTCACTTCACGACCAGAAAGCCTTTCTGTACGCACGGCCAACAGATCCAGCCACGGTGCTGATACAGCAGACCCCAACGTTACAAAGCTGACAATACCGCACACCACTGCCAGCACAAAAGCCATCGCCCAAGCCAGCCACGATAGTATCTGCCAATACCATGCATCTCCGCTAGGAATCCATAAAGTCGCCAGATAATCCACCAACCAGAACACGCCAGTTCCCAACACCAGCATCAGCACTATTAACAGCGCCAGCATACGCCATAACACAGCTCTTAATTCCGTCCGGGCCAGCAGCAGAGAGATCCCCTTCAATAAGGTCATCGCACCATGAATCATTGGTTTAGCTCCAGATCCTGAATAATCAAGTCTGCTGCCATTTTATCGTCTTCAGCAACCATCACGCGCGCATCCATCACCGTTGGCAATGGCATCAACGCATTCATGCCAGCGTTATCAATACGAAATATAATCTTTCTTGATTCCAGCGCGTCGCGCAAAATCTGGATCGTGACAGGATCGGATAGTTTAATAAGTTCAATCATGTGCAGAACCTAGAAAATTTATTGCATAGCGTCACGTTGAAAATCCAAACCTTTCACCACGAAGGCACGAAGACACAAAGGAAAGCCAAAAGAATATTAACACATAAAGTTTATTTCCAGGTGTATGAATAGGACGATTGAGAGGGTTTCAGACCTTCAATGCTACATTGCGTTGTTATTTTAATTTTTTCTTCGTGCCTTCGTGGTAAAGAATGACTTAACAATGATCAATTGCCCTTGACACCTGAGTACCATGTACGACGATTGCCATTATGCCGACACCATCGAATTACCCTACCCCTGACTCTGAACTCCCCATCGCCATTGAAACCCTTCAATCGGTACTCTCTCAGATGTTACCCGCCCAGGCCGATGACGGTGATCTGTATATTGAACACAGCGTGTCTGAATCACTGGCACTGGAAGAGGGTCGGGTGAAGCACGTATCCGCCTCCACCCATCAGGGCATGGGCGCACGCGTTATCAAAGGTGAATCGGCCGGGCATGCCTATACAGACAGATTTGATCATGCCGCGATTATGCAGGCGGGCAAATCTGCCCGCGCCATTGCCGAGCATGCGCAGAACATTGCTCCAGTCTCCATTCATCAGGGTGAAAACCGGCCAGCATCCCTCTATCAAGCCATTAATCCAGCAGATGGAGTTAACTTTCTGCAACGCAAACTGCTGCTTGAAGAGCTTGATACACTGGCTAGAAGCCTTGATCCACGGGTTGTGCAGGTCTTTGCGAATATATCATGCTCTTTTTCTGACATTCATATTATTCGCATGGATGGCTGTCATATTCAGGATGCCCGTCCACTGGTGCGCTTAAATATTTCAGTGGTAGTTGAGCAAAATGGAAAGCGTGAAACTGGCTCTGCCGGTGGTGGCGGTCGTTTTGCGCTAACACGCCTGACGGAAGGTGACGAAGCCAAGCGCCTTGTCCATGAAGCTGTACGGCTGGCACTGCTTAATCTCGATGCCCACGACACTCCCGCTGGTAATATGCCGGTGGTATTGGGGCCGGGATGGCCGGGTATTCTACTGCACGAAGCCATTGGTCATGGTCTTGAAGGTGATTTCAATCGCAAGGGTAGCTCTGTGTTCTCCGACAAAATGGGGCAACGCATTGCAGCCAAAGGCATTACTGTAGTTGATGATGGCACCATTTCTGATCGTCGTGGCTCACTGACTGTAGATGATGAAGGCACAGAAACCAACCGCACTGTATTAATCGAAGATGGTATTCTAACCGGTTATCTAATGGACAGGCAGAACGCACGCCTGATGGGCATGAAAGCGACCGGTAATGGACGGCGTGAATCCTATGCGCACCCTGTACTCCCGCGAATGACCAACACCTTCATGTTGGCCGGTCAAGATGATCCTAATGATATTATCAGTTCACTGGATCGCGGCATCTATGCCGTGAACTTTGGTGGTGGTCAGGTAGATATTACTTCGGGCAAATTCGTGTTCACCACCTCTGAAGCCTATTACGTTGAAAATGGTAAGATCCAATATCCGGTGAAAGGGGCAACTCTGATTGGATCAGGTCATGAAGTACTGCAAAAGGTTTCAATGATCGGCAATGATCTCGCACTCGATCCCGGCGTAGGCACCTGTGGCAAGGGCGGTCAGTCTGTACCTGTTGGTGTCGGGCTACCGACTATTCGCATTGATGAATTGATTGTCGGAGGTACTGAGGCATGAGCACAATTGTGAAACACAGCGCCCAAAAACATATCTCAGGGCAATCCCTTCAGTTACTTGAAGCAGCCAAAAAGAATGGTGCTATTCATGCAGATGCCGTGGCAATTTGTGATACCGGGGACTCGATCAGTATCCGCAATGGTATCGTTGAGTCGGTGGAGCGCGAAGATGCGCAGGGCATTGGACTGCGTGCGTTTGTAGAAACACCGAAAGGGTTAGCGTTTGCCACAGCCTCCACATCGGATGTATCTGAATCCGGTCTGAGCAAGCTGGCTGAACAGGTTATCAGCATGGCGCGTATCTCCGAGCCTGATCCGGATGCCGTGCCACCGGTTGGTGCTAACCACCCGAGTGCGAATGAAATGCAAGTCTGGGCAGACGAACATGATCGCACCGACTGCGGTTGGAATCTGGAACAGGCCAAATCCGCAGCCCTGGAATGTGAAGATATTGCACGCAACTATTCCGATCTTATCAGCAACAGTGAAGGTGCAGATGCCAGTTTTGGAGGCAGCCGGGTCGCTTATGCCTCCAGTGATGGTTTTATCGCCGAATATGCCAAAGCTTCAGCTTCACTAAGCGTATCGGTGATTGCCGGCACGGGTGAACACATGCAGCGCGATTACGCCTGGCACCGTGCTTTTAGCGCTCTCGATTTACATTCCCCACAACAGATTGCAGAAGAAGCCGCCAGCAGAGCTTGTCGACGTCTGAATCCTTCCCCTATAGAAGGTGGCGAGACCACAGTCATCTTTGAACCACGCATCGCAGCCTCCCTGCTTGGCCATCTGATTGGCGCCATCAACGGACGCGCCGTATTACAACAACGCTCATTTTTGGCTGAAAGTCTGAATCAAAAGATTTTCCCTGATTTTGTACGCATTGAAGATAACCCGAATCATCCTGATGGTTTGGGTAACCGTCTGTTTGATGGCGAAGGCACACGCTGTTCACGCAACCGGATCATTTCAAATGGCTGCCTCAACACATTTTTAGCTGATCGCTATGTTGCCAAACGTCTCGGGCAACAAGCCACAGGCAACGCCTCGCGCGGTTTAACCGGTGATATCGGTATTGGTTCATCCAACCTCATCTGGCAGCCCGGCGCACAGACACAGGCAGAGATGATCAGCGCTATCGGTAACGGTGTGTTGATCACCGAACTGATTGGTTTTGGAGTCAATGGTGTAACAGGTGATTATTCGCGTGGCGCAGGTGGTTTTCTGATTGAAAACGGCATGATCTCGCATCCCGTGCAAGGCATCACCATCGCCGGCAACCTGAAAAATATGTTCGCGAACATTGAAATGATCGGCTCCGACCTCACATGGTTAGGTTCCTCTGCCGTGCCATCAATTGCCATCTCAGGCATGACCGTCGCTGGAGAATAGCTACTACAGACAAAGTATTGCGTTGAGCAGTTGAGACCGCCTCCAAACCCGGACGGTCAGTAGTTGTAAAACAATGATGTTTTGCGAGTCCATAACTGTATCAAGCCAAACGACGCATCCACATTTCATGCCCGTAAAAGGTAGCGTCGTCCCCTTTAGCTTCTTTAGCTTCCTTTAGCTTTAGCTCTCAATCAGGACTTGGAAATCGGCACTCAACCGCTTTAACTTTCTGTTTAACTAAGGACACCAAACGCACATACACACAAATGCTAAAGCCTTTCGACTAAAAAATTAGACTATCCAGGATGATGTGGCGTCTATCTGATTGTTTTCTGATGCAGTATATGAACTAATCATATTCATGACCTGAGGCATCATGATATCATAACCACTCTTCCTCACCTCAGGCAAAGTATCAGAACTCTTTACTGTATCGATTGAAACTGAAGCAGTTTGGCTATAAACCATGGCCTCTTCCGCACTGACTGTACCATCACCATTAGTATCGGCGGGATCAATACTGGTGGTAGAGACATCGCTATCAGATTCTGGTTTGGGAGGAGGTGGAGGTGGGGGACCTCCCCCATGCCCATGCATAGGCCCCATGCCGCCGGGGGCCTGATTGTTTGTGGATTGACTCTCACTCTGTGGGTCGATTGTTTGCAATAGGTTCGTGAACTCTTGCTTTGTTACAGATCCATCAGCATTACTATCCATCAAGGAGAAGATTGCATCGACACTGGCTTGAGAGATCGAAACCTTATCCGCCACTCGACTCAGTGTGTTTTTATCAAAACTCCCTGAATCTTTTGGGTCAACTTTTGAAAAGAAATTATTGGTGACCTCTGTTGCTGTTTGCCGCTGAATAGGCGGTGGTGGAGGTGGGATATGTTGTGACTGTAATGAGCTGATTCCGCTTATACTGCTCATAGCCCCTCCTTTTATTGAATTTTTAGCAAACAGGTCATATTTAATCTAATTAAATATATCGGTAATATGACTATGAACTTTAGATAATATTGAATCATCTCTGATTTATGGCATCTGAAATGTGTAACAGATGGCCGTTATTGGAGCTCCCCCGGCATGTGCCCGAAGGCAGCCGTTCAGTTTATATCTAAGAACGATTTAACTTTCAGGCTTTTCGACGATCATGGGTTGTTCATATTTAAGATCGATATTTTTGAATGATTCCAGAGAATCCTTTTTGATTTTCGACCAAAAGGCACGATCAATTTTCAACCAGCGGGTGACCAGCTCAGGTGCAACCCCCTCTTCTTCAATGGCTTCACGCAACAAGCCCTGACGCACCACCAGCAGCTCTTCGGTGATGTACATGCGCATATGGGATACATCCAGATCCTTTCCCAGGTACGGTGCTTTAGATCCCATCTTTTCAGCCATAAACTGGGTTTGACGTAACTCAATAAATTTCTGGTCAAGACCTTCAAAAAACTGCCCCAGCCAGGGGTGTGCATAAACCTTATCGTAAAATGATGTGTGAATGCGCTCCATAGCAGACAAGCCACCAATCATATCAAACAGGGATTGTTTCATCTCATCTCTCCATATGTTCCATTGCCATATGATGACAACCGCGTTTTATTACTTGAGAAAAAATAAATTATAGCGGCTCCATTTATAAAGAACCATTTAAAATAAATCATTTAACCGGAGAGATAAGAAAGTCCCTTTCTTCAAGAAATCATTAGGGTTTAAATTAAAGTTCAACCAATAACTGATCTATCATCGATTCAGCCTGTTGCGCATATGAACCGCCAAACAAGTTGGCGTGATTAAGTATATGATAGAGATGATACAATGTTTTGCGTACGCTATAACCATCATCCAAAGGCCAGGCCTCACGGTAAGCATCGTAGAATTCTGATGTGAATCCACCGAACAATTCGGTCATGGCAATATCGGCTTCCCTATCCCCATAATATACAGCCGGATCAAAAATTACCGGTTGGCCTAAACTATCAAATGCACGGTTGCCACTCCACAAATCGCCATGCAATAAGGATGGCTGCGGCTTATAGCTGCTAAAGAACAGATCAAGCCCCTGCATCAAAGACTCACCCTTGGTTTGTAGTGAACCTGTAAAACCATTTCGCGCTGCCAAGTGTAGTTGAAAGCGTAAACGCTGCTCTCTGTAGAAATCGACCCAGTCGTGTGATTGTTGATTATGCTGCTGCGTCAGCCCAATCGTATTGTCACGAAACCAACCGAATTGGTCATTTTTACAGCCATGCAGTGTGGTCAACTGTCGGCCAAGGCATTGCATATCCTCGCTTCTACCAAATTCGATATATTCGGTGACTAGCCATGATTGATCTGCAGATTGACCAAAGCAGATCACTTCAGGAATTCGAATAGCATTCGCGCTCGCCAACTCAGACAGCCCGGCAGCCTCGGCTTCAAACATAGGCAATTGACCGGCCTGATTTAATTTTACGAAATAGCTACGCTCTTGATCTGCAATACGATAAACGCGGTTGATACTGCCGCCACTGATTGCTGTTTGATGTTGTATGCGAAACGCATGACCTGTGGCCTGTGTGACAGATGTTTCAATAGATTGCCAATGCAATAAGGGCACAATTTTATTCCGTGCCGTTGTTTTCTCCGGCCCGGCCTCTGTTTTTCCAGCGTAAGGTAACCATCAAACGCCACATCACATGGATGCCAAAATATCCCACAAAAGCCGCCGAGATTCCCATAATAGCGCAGCCCAGAATGAAGGGTTCCCAAATCATAGCGAGCTGAGCAGTTAAGGCATCCACATCCAAATCAAATGAAAGTTCCCTCGATTCAAGACCGGACACCCATGCCCCTAATTTGTAACACATATAAAAGATCGGCGGCATGGTTAATGGATTGGTCAACCAGACTAGAGCAACCGATATCGGTAAATTTCCACGTACAACAATCGCCCCGGCTGCCGCTAACACCATCTGAAACGGAACCGGAATAAAGGCACACAACAGCCCCACCATAAATGCTTTTGCTACAGAATGGCGGTTCAAATGCCACAAAGCTGAGTCCATCAACCTCGGACCAAATAATTTTAAATGTTTATGCTCCCGAATCTTATCGGCATCCGGCATATACCGGGCGATTAATTCTTTAGGATTCATGCATCCATCCGGGGGAATACCGGCTGCGCTTTAGCACATTGATGACCTGCTTTAAGCAGCCCCCAACCACCATGTTCAATGAAGGTGAACGATGTGGCACTGACATCTTCCGAATAAATCTGACTTAACATCTGATTCATTTTTTCAGGCATAAACGGCGATAGCTGCACAGCTACCAGTCGCAGTGTTTCAACCAGATGATACAGTACTGAATTTAATCGTGCTGTGTCCCCTGCTTTCGCCAATGCCCATGGAGCATTATCTTCAACATAACGGTTACCATGACGCACCACCACATTGATCCGATCCAGTACAAGATGAAATGCCTGTTTCTCCATCAATTCAGCCACATCACGCTGCATGGCTTCAACATCTGCAATCAGTGCACGATCAGAATCTGACTCTTCACCAACGTCAGCCAGCACACCACCGTTATACTTGGTCAGCATGGATAATGAACGGTTCAACAAATTACCAACATCATTGGCAAGTTCCGAATTATAACGTTGTTTCAATGCGCTAAATGAGAAATCTCCATCCTGACCAAAAGGTACTTCGCGCAGCAAGAAATAGCGCAGGACATCGGCATGATATTCAGCCAACAGATCAGCAGGCCTGAGTGCATTACCCTTCGACTTGCTCATTTTCTCGCCTTCAACGGTCCACCAGCCATGCGCGTAAATGCGTTTTGGCAATGGCAATCCGGCGGCCATCAACATGCACGGCCAGTAGATGGCGTGAAAACGCAGAATATCTTTACCGATCAAATGCACATCGGCAGGCCAGTGCTCGGGCTGTTCTTGATCAGGGAAACCGAGGGCAGACAAATAATTGGTCAGCGCATCAATCCATACATAGATCACATGCTTTTCATCACCCGGTACAGGTACACCCCAGGAGAAAGTGGTGCGCGAAACGGAGAGATCGCGCAGACCAGATTCCACAAAACTTATGACTTCATTACGGCGCGAGAGCGGGGCAATAAAATCCGGGTTGGCATGAATATGTTCAAGTAATTGCTCTTGAAATGCACTCAAGCGGAAGAAATAAGATTCTTCCTGAATCTTTTCCACTTCACGTTTGCAATCAGGACAATGTTTGGAATCCCAGCATTCAGCATCTTTAAGCTGTGTCTCGGTCCAATAGGTTTCACACGGGACACAATACCAGTCTTCATAAAAGTCTTTGTAAATCGTGCCTGCATTCTCAAGCCTGCGCCACATCGCTTGCACACCGGCTTTATGCCGATCGGAACTGGTGCGAATAAAATCATCATTGCTAATGCCCAGTTCCGGCCACAGGCTTTTATAACGTGCCACCACCTGATCTGCCAATTCGATAGGCGCTATGCCACGCGCTTCTGCCGCCTGTTCCACCTTCTGACCATGCTCATCCACACCGGTTAAAAAGAACACATCCCGACTGCTCATACGTTGATAACGTGCCAGCACATCGGCTGCAATGGTGGTGTACATATGGCCTAGATGCGGCTCATCATTTACATAATAAATGGGGGTTGTGACATAATAACTTTCCATCTGCTACGTGCTCTCCCTGAGTTGTGAAGATGGGACTCTAACCGTCTTCACACGTAAAAACAGTGCTGAAATAAAACGACTGAAATCCGAACCGCTAAGCTTTCAGTGCCGTGCGCAATTGCAAGATACACGCTAACAGTGCGGGACCCGCACGCAGACTATGGCGAACCACATCGGCAGGCCATCGTGCACACAGGTGCAAGGCCTGCTGAATCGACTCATGCCGGCTAAATGCGTCTGCATCCAGGCACGGAGTCTGTAACACCGGATACGCAGCATTGGTCATCATCTGTACAATCAGACCGTGCGGCACCGTTTTTAGATGATTGCGAATCCAGTTATCTATCTTACCCACATCTGCCCGTGCCATATCAGCAACCAGGGCCTGCCACTCCAACATTGCATCAGCAATCTTGCGATCCTGCAAACAAGCGACGGCACCGGGACTGCCACCAGCCACAGAAACTGCCAAATCCAGATAACGATCTTCAACCGGGGGATTTAGTTTTTGCAACACCAGACGCACATCCTGATCACACAACGGCGAACATTGCTGCAACATGCAACGGGAACGAATCGTCGCTGGCAAACGCTCAAGGTCGGCACATACCATGAGCAGCATACTACCTTCCGTTGGCTCTTCTAAACCCTTCAACAGCGCATTTGCCGCCTGCCCGTTCATACGTTCGGCATCATCGAGGATCACCACACGACGCCCACTCTCCGCCCCACTTAATGCAAGAAATGCCAACACACCTCGCACCTGCTCAATATTCAAATCGCGTTTGCCTTCAATCAACCCTGCACGAAACACATCGGGATGTGAGCCTGCCTTGAGCATCTGACAGCCATGACATACGCCACAAGCAGATTGAGTATCACACATCAGATATGCTGCTAGCTTTTCGGCCAGCACATCTTTACCAATGCCTTTCATACCATAAAGCAACCAGGCATGATGCAAATGACCTTTCTGCAAAGCCTTGGTAAACATCTGTTCCACACCCTGATGGCCAAGCACCTTGCTATTCATGAATCTGAAAAAGAGCGCTGAACAGGCTCATGTACTCCCAAAGAGATCAAAGCGCCCATCCATATTTATTTTCGATAATAAGCCTTACCTGATCTCCGACATCATCAATCCCCTGAGCTGCATCAACATGGCATATTCGCTTTGTATCAAGCGCATATTGCTGCTCAAATGCAGCAGACACCCGCTCATGAAAGGAGATTACCTCTTCATCCAAACGTGTAGCCTTCTCACCCGCTTCTGCCCGTTTTTTCATGCGTCGCATCGCTTCTTGCACCGACACATCAAACCACAACGTCAATCCCGGTCTCACACCGCACTCAGCAAAACTCAGCATCTCACGCAACGGTGCAGCCCCCTCATCGAGTTGCCTCGCTGCCAACTGATAAGCCAGCGTAGAATCAGAATAACGGTCACACAATACCCAGCGATCAGACGCCAATGCCGGTTGAATAACTTCTTTAACATGCTGAGCCCTATCTGCCAAAAACAGTAACAGCTCAGTTTCAGGCACCGGCACATAGACCCCCGCCAGTAACAACTTTCGGATCTCTTTGCCAAGCGCTGTATCACCGGGTTCAAACGTTGTTACAACATCTTCACCCCGCCCACGCAAATATTCAGCGGCGCGTTTAAGCTGCGTACTCTTGCCACAGCCATCCACGCCTTCAAATGTAATCAATTTATTCACTGATTGCCTCGCCTTGTGCTTCATCACCTTGCACGCTTAACGCTGCTGAATCCAGATGCATTCGTAAACCCGATGATTGAATTTTTTCATTACGAAACCATGCAAGCCAACCCGGGACATACGCGAAACAAGTCCAGGCACAGCCCTCTGAGTATATTAAGGTTTAAGTAGTCTCGACTCACCCGACAATCTCTGGCGTTAACGTCTTTAATACAGTCAGGCAATTCGCCATTCAGCCAGTGATGCACATATACTACCGCCACTGATATCCGGAATAATATGCAATTCCAATGCCGTCACAGCTTGCAGATTCACATTGTAATCTTCCTGCTGACGCATCGAATCCGGCCTGCTGAAGTTATATTGCTGGCGCGCGATATCATGGTATGTCTCACCCTTATCGGAGGAGTAACGCAATACAAATTCCTGCGTACGTTCCTGATTATCTTCCTGAAAGATCAGTCGAATGGCGCTGATTTTCTGTGGGGCATCGAACAACAAACGCAGCCGCTGTTCCCCTGCTTCGGCTGCTCGCCAACCACTACCACCGGCAGCCAGTGCAGACTCAAATGGATATGCCTCATCTTCGCTTGTCAGCTCAGCCCTTGCGATTGCCTCCACATTCAGCCAATCACGTTCAGCTTCTGTATCGATCTCTTGTTGCTGATTTATGATACGTTTACGCATAGACCACCCCTGTTTTTTAGCATTGTAAGTTATTTGAAAATTCTGTTCAAAAACTGTTGTAGCTGTTGCCATGAGTCTTCATCAGCAACCCGGTTATATGCCAGTGGCATGTTGAATTGCCGGGCAAAGATATCGGCTTCCGGATTCGTAAAGCTGTGTTTCACTCCTGGATAACTAACCAAGCGATAATCTACATCGGCGGCTTGCATCTCCTGCTCAAAGGCCTGCACCTGTGCCTGCGGCACAAAGGAGTCAGCGGCGCCGGTAAATACCATGATTGCGGCTTTGATCTTACCAGCCTTTACCGGGGACTGTGTGCCAAGAGAGCCATGAAATATCGCCACGCCATCCAGATTCACACCTGCCCGAGCCATATTCAGCGCAATACCACCGCCCATACAATATCCAATTGCAGCTACTTTCTCCGGATCCACACTGGCGTGATCCAACAAGGTATTTAAGGCAGCCTCAAAGCGTGCCTTCACTACAGCCACATCACCTACAGTCTCCAACATAAAGCGTTTGGCATCTTCAGGGTGTGTGGCCAACTTGCCTGTACCATACATATCCAAAGCAAATGCGGTGTACCCGAGTGCGGCCAACATATCTGCACGTTTACGCGCATAGGCATTATGCCCCCACCACTCATGCAACACGAGAATGCCCGGGCGTTTAGCTGGTATAGCATCATCAAAGGCCAGATAACCGGTAAACTCAACGCCATCGACCTGATAGATAATTTCTCTATCTTGCACTTCGGCATAAACGGTCGCTGGCATCCATACCAGCATCAGAATAGAGAGTAATGTATATAAGGGCTGCATCGGCATCTCCTGTATAACGTGCTTGTAACACCTATTCGTTCCGCACCTTGATCACTCTGGTTAGCCCCCCATCCAGCAGTCTATCCGGGAAAGCAATAATCATACTTTAGTCGTATGGCAATCTGTCGTCGGCCTTATAGCATTCAATGCAAGCTGAATGACTGCTTCGATCACCCCCCCTCCCCAGATCGCAGTCATTCAGCTTTATGAGGAATTGAGAACGAAGGAGTCTATGACGGACTCTTTTTTAACATCATCAGCTTACTTACAGTGACCAGCACAGGATACTCACGTAGAGCCACACTAAGTCCGACATACCTGCAGGCTTAGCAAACGCTCCCCTTATTCCTTTTTGTGCTCTTTGTAATAATTGATCAAGCCATTGGTTGAGGAATCATGGTTTTTCACCTGATCATAATCATCAAGTTCAGGCAGAATCTTGCGCGCCAGCTGTTTACCCAGTTCCACACCCCATTGATCATAGGCATTCACATCCCATATAATACTTTGTACGAAGGTTTTATGTTCATACATGGCAATCAATCCACCCAGTGCATGCGGCGTAAGTTTCTGAAACAGAATGGAGTTGGTTGGTTTATTACCCGGAAACACTTTATGCGGCAACAGCGCTTCCAGTTCATCACCGGAAAGACCATCTTCAATCAATTCTGCTCGCACTTCTTCGGCAGTTTTACCCTTCATCAAGGCTTCGGTCTGGGCAAAGAAGTTAGACAATAACATCGGGTGATGACGGCCAACCGGATTCTTGGTTTCTACCGGCGCCAGAAAATCGCACGGAACCAGCTTGGTACCCTGATGAATAAGCTGATAAAAAGCATGCTGCCCATTGGTACCAGGCTCGCCCCAAATGATCGGACCAGTAGAATAATCTACCGATTTACCAGAATGGGTTACACTCTTACCACTACTCTCCATATCTCCCTGCTGAAAATAGGCAGGAAAGCGATGCATATATTGATCATACGGCAGCAGAGCATGAGAGTCCGCATCAAAGAAATTATTATACCAGATACCCATCATAGCCAATATTACAGGCACATTTTCTTCCAATGGAGCCGTCCTGAAATGCTCATCCATGTCATGGGCACCGGTCAGCAGTTCTTCAAAGTGATCCATACCCAGGTAGAGGGCAATCGATAACCCTACCGCACTCCACAAAGAGTAACGGCCACCGACCCAGTCCCAAAACTCAAACATATTGGCGGTATCAATACCAAAGGCGGAAACCGCCCGTGCATTAGTGGATACAGCCACAAAATGCTTGGCTACAGCCTGTTTAGTACCACCACGTGTCAAAAACCAATCGCGTGCAGTGCGTGCATTCGTAATGGTCTCCTGCGTGGTAAATGTTTTGGATACGATAACAAAAAGCGTGGTTTCACGGTGTAGATGACGCAGTGTTTCCACCAGATGTGTACCATCCACATTGGAGACAAAATGCATGTGTAATTTATCACGCCCATACGGCGTTAATGCCTCCGTTACCATGACCGGCCCGAGATCAGAGCCACCAATACCAATATTGACGATGTCGGTGATACGTTTACCCGTATTACCCTTCCATTCACCACTGCGCACAGCCTCGGTAAATTCACGCATCTGAGACAGCACCCGGTTTACATCCGGCATCACATCCTTGCCATCCACCGTAATCGGTCTGTTGGATCGATTACGCAACGCCGTATGCAGCACAGCGCGGTGCTCGGTATTATTGATTTTATCTCCATTAAGCAGGTGTTCGGTCCAACCCTTCACATCTCGTGCGCGCGCCAGATCAAACAACAGTTTTTTGGTATCTTCCGTAGTAATGTTTTTGGAATAATCCACCAACATATCACCGACATGAATGGAGTTCCTATCGAAGCGATTAGGATCAGCAGCAAACAGATCACGCATATGCACCTGTTTCATCTCTACCGCATGTGCTGCCAGTTTTTTCCACTCATCGAGTTGCGTTAAATCAGACACGAGCCCTCCCAGGTTCACTGTTTGTTGGCAACAGGATAACTGCACCGGACAAAAAGGCCAAGCAGTCTCTCTCTATTTATGCCATCGCCATGCATTGTTTCCTGCATTTCCTGATATGCATAAGAGTGTGCTAGCATCCACGCATTCAGGGGGGAATAATGACAACAGCACTCAATATCGTTTTCATCGCATCAGAGGCTTCACCATTGGCAAAAACAGGAGGATTGGCTGATGTCGCGGGCTCTTTACCGCATGCTCTTCAGCATCTTGGACACAAAGTCACCGTCATCATGCCATTTTATCGCCAGCATATTGAAGCATCAGGATTCGCGACAAAAGCATTAGGTACAAGTATTGAAATGTGGGCTGATGGCGTGCAACGTCACTGCCCATTGCATGAAGCCACTGTCGATAACCTCACTTTCATACTCATCGAACAGGATGATCTATATAACAGAGAAGGACTATATGGGCCTGCCGGTGGTGCTTATGATGATAATCTACTGCGTTATCTGTTATTCGACCGCGTCGCACTGGAAGCCGCTGCACAGCTAGGTACCCAAGTGGATATTATACACTGCCATGACTGGCAAACCGGCATGATCCCACTGTTGTTAAAAACACAATATCAGCATCATCCTGAAATCGCGCACGCCCAATGTGTATATACCATTCACAATCTCGCCTACCAGGGTAATTTTGGTGCTGACTGGATTCACCGTCTTGGCATTCCCAGCCACCATTTTCATCCTGAAGGATTTGAATTCCATCACCAGATCAACTGCATGAAGGCTGGCATTGCATCGGCTGAGGCTGTCACCACCGTTAGCCCTTCTTATGCTGAAGAAATTCTCACACCTGAGTACGGATGTGAACTGGAAGGTTTCCTGCGAAACCACAGTTACAAACTCTCCGGCATCGTCAACGGACTGGATATTGACGATTGGAACCCGGCTACCGACACCGCCATTGAAACCTCCTTTGGTGCCTTAAAAACGGCAGGCAAAAAGGATTGCAAATTAGCATTACAAAAAGCATGTGGACTGGATGTTTCAGATGATACGCCATTGTTGGTGTTAATTTCTCGTCTGGCTGATCAGAAAGGTATTGATTTATTACTGGCCAATGCAGGACGCTGGATAGAACGTGGTTATCAACTGGTTGTGCTTGGCTCCGGTGACCCGCATAGCGAACATGCACTGCATCACCTGGCAGACAGCACCCCCAAGCAAATGTATTTTTATCGTGGCTTTAACGAAACGCTGGCACGCCAAATTTATGCCGGTGGCGATATGTTCCTGATGCCGTCGCGTTTCGAACCATGCGGACTGGGACAATTGATGGCCATGCGTTATGGAACCGTACCTGTCGTACGTGCTACTGGTGGTCTGAAAGACACCGTGATTGATTATGCCGCAAACAAAAGCCACGCAACTGGTGTACACTTTTTAGATGCAACACCGGAGGCCTTTGATGTCGCTGTTGAACAAGCCGTTGAGCTATATCGTAAACCGGCCGTCTGGGCGCGCATCCGTTGCAATGGTCTCAAACGCGACTCTTCATGGGAAGCTTCAGCCGGTGATTATGTAGGCCTGTACCAACAATTGTTAGCAGATCCAAAATAGATGCAGCACATTCTGGCTGCTGATATTGGCGGCACCAACCTACGCTTAGCCATCACCGACCAGACCGGTAAGATTCTGGATGAATCGCGCGTGCAGGCTGAATTAAGCCTGCACAATGCTGCATCTAAACGCGCAGCAGAAGCGCACATTATCACGACAATCAGCCATGGAATTCATACGTTTCTGAAGCAAAGTAGCTACAGAGCAAACAGCATCGGCATCGGTTTCCCTGGTTTTTTTCATGGCCAAACCGGCGTACTCGCATCCTCACCTAACCTACCCCTACTGCACGACTTCCGATTGGCTGAGCTATTAAGCAACAGCATAGATAAACCCGTAGCCGTACAAAATGATGCACTCTGTGCCGCCATTGGCGAACATCGCTTTGGAGCCGGTCAAGGGCAAAATAATCTACTGCATATCACGCTTGGTACAGGCGTTGGCGGTGGACTCATACTCAACCATAAGCCGTATGGCGGCGAACACGGCATGGCGATGGAATTTGGTCATCTCTGTGTTGAACGCGCTGTTGGAAATAGTCGTCCATGCGGTTGCGGCAACACGGGTTGTTTGGAAAGCTACGCATCAGCCAGCGCTGTGATTCAGATCTATCAAGAAAAAACCGGACTGCGTTGCAGTGCCAAAGATATTTATCACAAAGCCCGTAGTGGTGATGACGTTGCACAGCGCATTCTCACGCAGGCAGGTACTTATCTCGGCATGGCAATCGCAGAAACCATAAAGTTACTGGATATCTCCACCATCACAGTAAGTGGCGGCCTAAGTGGAGCCTGGCCCATTATTCACCCCGCGCTGATAGAATCACTCGATGCCAACCTCATTCCACCGCTAAAAGGAAAAACCACCGTGCTACAATCCACGTTGGCCGACAATGCAGGATTGCTTGGAGCTGCCGCTATCGCACCAATACGTTAATCCTTTCTGTGGCTTCATCGTATCAAATACCTGCTCACAACATCTGTGTTGAACAGGAGATTAAACGCAGTCGTTTTATTGCGGATATTGGCCATGCCGAGAGTAAAGCCGATGCCATGGCATTTATCGAACAGATCAAGAAACGCGAGCCCGATGCCCGCCACCACTGCTGGGCCTATATTGCCGGTCACCCGACCGAATCGATTGAACGGGCCTGCTCTGATGCAGGAGAACCACAGGGTACAGCCGGAAAACCTATGCTGAATGTACTACAACATAAGCATATCGGCGAAATCATCGTTGTTATATCCCGTTATTTCGGAGGCATCAAACTTGGTGCAGGCGGTCTGGTACGGGCTTATTCAAGTACAGTGCAACAAGCTATTGATACTCTGCCGCTTAGCCAGCGTATCCTCACCACTACAGCCGTCGTACACACACCTTTTGCACTGGAGAGCAATATGCGTCATCTGCTTGCAAGCGCTGGCATCACGATCAAAGAGAGCCTATATCGCGAAAACGTACAGCTGCATATCGATGTCGAAATTGGCAGTGAGGCAGAGCTGGCCAATAATATTCGTGAAAAAAGCGCCGGCAAAGCCGAACTCAAGCTCAATACGGTTAAATAAAATCAATTGCAAAAACAGCACGCATTACGCCACAAAAAAGGGGTGAACAGACTAAGTCTGTTCACCCCTCATATAACGCACTTAAGCTGTCTTATTTCAGCTTGATTGGTTCCAGCTTCCAGATATCACGATTATAGTCTTCCATCGTTCTATCGGTAGAGAACTTACCACTGTAGGTAGTATTAAAGATGCTCATGCGTAGCCATGACTTTTGATCCTGATACGCTTCAGCAGCACGCTGCTGAGCATCAACATAGGTACGGAAATCAGCCGCAACCAGCCACGGATCATCACTGCCACGAATAGCATGTGTGATAGATGAGAACAGACCGGGTTCAAACTGACTAAAGTGACCACACTCCAACAGCTCCATTACACGTTTGAAATCTTCATCAGCGGCAATAATAGCACTTGGATCGTAGTGTCCACGTGTAGCTTCCACCTCTTCAGCAGTCAGGCCAAACAGGAAGAAGTTCTCTTCACCAACCTCTTCACGGATTTCAATATTGGCACCGTCCAACGTACCGATAGTCATGGCACCATTCATCATGAACTTCATGTTGCCGGTACCGGATGCTTCTTTACCTGCTGTAGAAATCTGTTCAGAAAGATCAGTAGCCGGAGCGATGATCTCCATGGCGGATACACGGTAGTTCGGGAAGAACACCACTTTAAGTTTATCACCCACTTCAGGATCATTATTGACCACTTCCGCCACATTACTTACCAGCTTGATGATCTGTTTGGCCATATAGTAACCAGGCGCGGCTTTACCACCGATCAATACACAGCGGTTGGTCCAGTTAGCGGTGTCACCACGTTTGATACGGTCATACAAATGAATCACATGCAAGACATTCAGCAACTGACGTTTGTATTCATGAATACGTTTCACCTGTACATCAAACATCGCATCAGGACTAAAACGCACACCACATACCTGCTCAACAACCTCTGCCAAACGCTCTTTATTCTGACGTTTACAAGCAGCCCATTTTTTACGGAAAGCAGCCTTTTCCGCATATGGTGCTAACTGACCCAACTCACTCAATTTGGTAACCCAACCTTCGCCAATCGTTTCATTGATCAATGCAGACATCGGTTTATTGCACATCGCCATCCAGCGGCGCTGCGTCACACCATTGGTCTTGTTGTTGAATTTTTCCGGCCACATGGCGTAAAAATCAGCAAACAGACCTTCGACCAACAGGTCAGAATGCAATTGAGCCACACCATTGACCGAGTAACTGCCCGCTATGGCCAAATAAGCCATACGCACCTGCTGTACATCACCCTCTTCGATAATGGACATACGACGCTGACGTTCTACATCGCCCGGCCACTGTTTGGCTACTTCAGTGAGGAACCGCGCATTAATTTCATAGATAATATCCAGCACACGCGGCAACAAACGACCGAACAGATATACAGGCCAGCGTTCTAAGGCTTCCGGCAACAGGGTATGGTTGGTATAAGCCATGGTCTTGCTGGTAATTTCCCAAGCATCGTCCCACTCCAGATGATATTCATCCATCAGAATACGCATCAATTCCGCCACAGATACAGTCGGGTGTGTATCATTAAGCTGGAAACAGTTCTTGGCCGCAAACTGACTGAAATCATTACCGTTCTTTTCCACCCAGCGGCGGATCACATCTTTAATACTGGCACTGGCCAGGAAATACTGCTGTCTTAAACGCAGCTCCTTACCATTTTCGCTGGAATCATTCGGATACAACACCATCGAGATATGCTCAGCTTCATTCTTGGATGCAACAGATTCAGGATAACTACCAGCATTGAATTCGCCCAGGTCAAATTCATCGGTTGCAGCCGATTTCCACAAACGCAGCGTATTTACCGTACCATTTTGATAACCTGGAATCGGAGTGTCATAAGGGATAGCCAGCACATCATTGGCATCAACCCAACGGCAACGCAGAACGCCTGCATCATCACGATACTGTTCGGTACGGCCACCGAAATGGATGCGCTGTTCATATTCAGGACGTGCAATTTCCCAAATGTTACCATTTCTCAGCCAGTGATCAGGCTCTTCCGCTTGCGCACCATCTTTGATCAGCTGACGAAACATGCCGTATTCATAACGGATACCGTACCCGGTAACTGGCAGTTGCAAGGTAGCACAACTATCGACAAAACAGGCTGCCAAACGACCCAAACCACCGTTACCAAGACCAGCATCATGTTCTTCATCAATCATCTCTTCGAGATCAATACCAAGATCGTGCATCGCCTGTTCAGCCTGTTCATCCAGACCAAGATTCAGCATCGCATTACCCATCGCACGGCCCATCAAAAATTCCAACGACAGATAATATGCCCTGCGACCATCTGCTTCACAGCTCGCTTCACGACTATCTTTCCAGCACTCCATCAAACGATCGCGAATGGTGAACGCCAAAGCCTGATAGTTGTAATGGCTTGAATGGGAACGGTTATCCTGCCCCAAAGTACGCACGAAATGGCGTTGAATACCATTGACCAGATCATAGCTGGTCGCGCCGACTGGCGGCACATTGGTGATATCATATTTGGGCGTAGCATTTTTTGTTGATTTTGTAGTCATTATTTCACCTTTTGTAAAACACATCTTGAAGCATAATTTTGGGGCGCGCACACTGTCTATTGTATCTGACCAAGTCAATGTAAGGCAACGCTATGAGCAGTGTAATCGCATTAAATCTTCTATGTTTAACTTTCATGATTCAGCATATTTCACCGCAGAGTACGCAGAGTTACGCAGAGAAAGTCAAATGCGTTGTATTACTGGACTCCATTGAATGTAATACAGCAAAAAGAACAATCATTGAAACATGTAAAACCATCATACCAATGAGAGAGTAGCAAACTCACATGTATTGTTTGGTTTTACTTTGCGTAACTCTGCGTACTCTGCGGTGAAGGCTTTTGAATATTTTATTATGAGCAGCCTCTTTAATATGCTGTCGCAATACTACCCTAGAACAATCTGCCAATTTTAGGCAAATCACCCACCAGAGGAGCAACATAATCCAACCAAGCCTGCGTCACATCATTACCGGCTTCGTTGATATATTCACCTTTCATTTCTGTAGCTTCACGCGCCACTGTAGATAACGGTGTCACAAAACACTCACTGGCATACGGCACACTGGAGATGCGACGAATCGCCACAGAACCCGGCTCAGCAGTTTTCACAGCATGATTTACCCCGTACGCTCCAACCATACGCGCCTCTTCTGCATCAACAGGTGAGACAATAGAGGCAAAGCTGCGCTGCAAATAACCAAATGTATCAGCGCGTACACGCACGGTTTCTCCGGCATACGCTTCTTTCACTTTGGCTGAAAGAAAATCGCCTAACGCACCCGACCCTGAAAGCTGTAAATTACCATGAGAATCGCGTTCGCCGCTGGTCATGACTGGATTGCCATCCGCATCGGTAATACCTTCAGAAACTGCCACCACACAGCGACCAAATTTCACTACAGCCGCTTTCACATCGGCCTGAAACTGAGCTACATCAAAGGTACGCTCAGGCAGATAAATCAAATGCGGACCATCACTATCAGACTGGCGAGCCAGTGCTGAAGCAGCCGTTAAGAAACCGGCATCACGGCCCATCACAACATTGATTTTAATACCCGGTAAAGCGTTGTTGTCACGATCATCACCCATGAATGCCAGGGCTACAAATCGTGCTGCGGAAGCAAAACCCGGACAGTGATCTGTTACTCTCAAATCATTATCAATGGTTTTGGGAATATGAATGGTGCAAAAGTCATAATTCGCTTCTTTGGCCATTTCAGCAATAATATGCGCTGTTTCGGCCGAATCATTGCCGCCGATATAAAAGAAATAGCGCACATCATTTTTCCTGAACACTTCAAACACACGTTCGCACTCAGCTTTACCAGGCTTCAACCGTACAGAACCCAGACCAGCAGCGGGCGTATTTGCCAATAGTTCAAGCTCATCATCACTCTGCGTAGTCAAATCGATAAAATCTTCCTTCATAATGCCGGCAAGACCATGTTTCGCACCCAGAATACCAGTGATATTCGCCTGCTTTCGTGCTGCCAGTATCGCGCCGACCAGAGACTGATTAATCACTGACGTAGGACCACCGGACTGTCCGATTACCATTTTACCTGTTAAAGCCATTACAATTCTCCTGTGAAAAAGTGGCGGCATCATAGCGTTTAATGCATAGTGATGACATCATCAATATGCACACACATGCCGGTTCGATATGATTAGACCAATATTCAACCTACATTCATAGAAGGCACTTATGACCCAAAAAAAATCTAACATTACACTACAATCACTTATTCATATACTTCAACAGGCAGGCAGAGAGATTGTCCTGCCCGGATTTCACACATCGATTCAAACCACCCAAAAAACCGACGGCTCCGTTGTCACTGAAATCGATCTGGCCTGCCAGCAGTTCATTGAAAAAAAGCTAACAGAACTCGATAGCAGCATTGCTTTTTTGGGTGAAGAGATGTCCGAATCTGAACAGCTACAATGCCTCAAAGAGAGCCATGGTCGTTATTGGTGCCTGGATCCACTCGATGGCACTACAAATTTTGTCGCCAACGTTCCGGGCTTTGCGATTTCACTGGCCTTGATAGAATCTGGCGTACCACAGATGGCCTGTATTTATGACCCTGTGCGACAAGAAACGTTTAGCGCTGCTCGCCATGCAGGCGCGCACCTCAACAATCAAGCTATCAGGTGTGCACCAGTTGCTAACCTTGATGAATCTGTTGGTTATATAGATTTCAAACGCCTGCAACGCGATACCGCCATATCCATGGCCTGCGACCGCATCTACCGTAGCCAGCGAAATATTGGCAGTTGCGCACTCGAATGGGCCTGGTTGGCAGCTGGGCGCGGTCACTTTATTGTACATGGTGGAGAAAAAATCTGGGATTTTGCAGCTGGAAGTCTGCTTGTTCAGGAAGCCGGCGGAAGGATTGGTGATTTTTCCGGCCAGTCATTATTTCCCTGCCATGCACTTTCATCACCCATCCTGGCGACCTGCAACCCCACGCTTCAGGCCAAGCTTCAAGCCAAGCTTAACCCTGGATGACATATAATCATAAATAGCGTGAAGAGACTTGCATTTATTGAATGTCGCATTCTCTCTCCAAATCCGCTAGTATGCGGCTGCTTAAAAAACAAGCTTGCTCACAATCCGGAGGGGAAAACAGCATGAATACAGTAGCTGATCTTAAGATTGACTTGGTTGAAGTCTGCGAAGCAGCAGCCCGCGCCTGCGCACCATACGTTGGTTCTGGCCAAAAAGATGAAGGTGATGGTCTGGCTGTTGATGCCATGCGCACCCGCATCAATGAAGTAAAAATGAAAGGCGTGATTGTCATCGGTGAAGGCGCTAAAGATGAAGCTCCTGCCCTGTATGACGATGAAGAAGTAGGCGATGGTCGCGGTATCGGCGTTGACATTGCAGTTGACCCCATCGAAGGCACCAACCTTTTTGCCAGAGATGCAGCAGGCTCTATCGTAACCCTGGCAGCAGCACCGGCAGGCACTATGTATCGTCCGGGTTCATGCTTTTACATGGAAAAGCAGGTTTATCCTAAAGCTGCCCGTGGTAAAATTGATCCGGAAGCACCTGTAGCAGATCGTCTGGCCCAGCTGGCTTTGGCTCTGGGTAAAAGTGTTGCTGAAGTAACCGTGTTTGTTTTGGACAAACCCCGCCATCAGAATCTGATGAAAGAAATTTATGCCTGCGGTGCAAAAGTTCGTCTAGCCACCGATGGCGATGTTAACGGTGCCATTCAAGCCGTGTTAAATAAAGGCTCTGATGCATTGTTCGGCATTGGTGGCACTCCTGAAGGAATTGTCACAGCTTGTGCCGCACGTGCTATGGGCGCTGAAATGTTTGGCCGCATGGCTCCTCAGAAAGACTTTGAGGTCAAGCTTTGTGAAGAAGAAAACATCGACACCAAACGCATCATCACCCGTGATGAGCTTGTAACATCAGATGACTGCATGTTTATCGCTACAGGCTTAACCTCCGGTGAATATGTTGACCATGTCAAAGTCGGCATTGACGCTGATGGTAAGTACATGACTACCGATACTGTCGTGTTATCCGGTTCCGTAGGCAATATTCGCCGCGTTCAGACCACCTTACACGTCTAAACACTGAAACGAACCAGAAACCAAGCGTCACCCATAAGAGCTCTTTATGGGTGACGCGATAAGTATTGATTTGGCATACATGGCTTTATATATATAATGTTCCGCCATATCGTTAAAAAAAGATCTTATTAATATATGAAAAGGGGATTGAAATCACATGAGTAATAGCAGCCGTAGACACCTGGCCAACGCCGTTCGCGCACTTGCGATGGACAGCGTGCAGAAAGCAAATTCCGGACATCCGGGCGCCCCAATGGGCATGGCAGATATCGCCGAAGTTCTTTGGAACGACTACATGAAACACAACCCGACCAACCCAAGCTGGGCTGATCGCGACCGTTTCATCCTGTCTAATGGTCATGGCTCTATGTTGATCTACTCCCTGCTTCACCTTACTGGTTATGATCTTGCTATTGATGATCTGAAACAGTTCCGTCAGCTACATTCTCGCACTCCAGGTCACCCGGAGTACGGTTATGCACCAGGCGTTGAAACTACGACTGGCCCTCTGGGTCAGGGCATCACCAATGGTGTCGGCATGGCGTTGGCTGAAAAAACTTTGGCCGCTCAATTTAACAAGCCAGGCCACGACATTGTAGATCACAACACCTATGTATTCTTAGGTGATGGTTGTTTGATGGAAGGAATCTCACATGAAGCTTGCTCTCTGGCCGGCACATTGGGCTTGGGCAAACTGATCGCATTCTGGGATGACAACGGCATCTCAATTGATGGTGAAGTTGAAGGCTGGTTCACAGATGATACCCCGGGCCGCTTTGAAGCATACGGCTGGCAGGTTATCCGCAATGTTGATGGTCATGATGCTGAAGAGATCAAAGCAGCTATCGAAACTGCTAAAGCTGAAACAGGCAAACCAACCATGGTTTGCTGCAAAACCATCATTGGTTTTGGCTCTCCAAACAAAGCCGGCTCGCACGATTGTCATGGTGCAGCTCTTGGTGATGAAGAGATTGCACTGGTTCGTAAAGAACTTGGTTGGGAATCTGCTCCGTTTGAAATCCCTGCTGATGTATATGCTGGCTGGGATAACAAAGACGCTGGTGCTGCTGCAGAATCAGAATGGGACGCTCGTTTTGAAGCATATGCAACTGCATTCCCAACAGAAGCTGCAGAACTTAAACGCCGCCTGAACAACGAACTTGCTGCTGACTGGGATGCTGGTGTAGATGCATTTATTGCTGAAGTTGATGCTAAAGGTGAAAACATCGCTTCCCGTAAAGCTTCTCAGAATGCCATTGCTGCACTAGCTAAGCTAACACCTGAATTCTTGGGCGGCTCTGCTGACTTGGCAGGTTCAAACCTAACACTTTGGCCTGATGCCAAACCAGTCACTAATCATGACGATGGTAACTACGTCAACTACGGCGTGCGTGAATTCGGCATGGCTGCAATGATCAATGGTATCTCTCTGCACGGCGGTTTCGTACCTTACGGCGCTACATTCCTGATGTTCTCTGAATATGCCCGTAACGCACTACGCATGGCTGCATTGATGAAAGTACGTCACATTGAAGTATTCACCCATGACTCTATCGGTCTTGGTGAAGATGGCCCTACGCATCAGCCTGTTGAACAGACAGCTACTTTGCGCATGATTCCTAATATGGACGTATGGCGCCCATGTGATGCAGTTGAATCAGCTGTATCATGGAAAGTCGCGGTTAAAAACCAGACTGGCCCATCATCATTAATATTCTCTCGTCAGAACTTGCCACACCAGGCACGTAGTGCCGATCAGATTAAATTAATCGAACGCGGTGGCTATATCCTGAAAGATTGTGAAGGCACACCTGATGCCATCATCATTGGTACAGGTTCAGAAGTATCTTTGGCAATGGAAGCTGCAGCTGCCATTACCGATAAGAAGATTCGTGTTGTTTCTATGCCATCCACCAACGCATTCGACAATCAGGATGCAGCATATAAAGAATCAGTACTGCCAGCATCTGTCACTGCACGCGTTGCAGTAGAAGCCGGTGTCACTGGTTTCTGGGCAAAATATGTTGGTCTGAATGGTAAAGTTGTCGGTATCGACACATTTGGTGAATCAGCACCTGCTGGTGAATTGTACAAACTGTTCGGTATCACCACTGAAGCGGTAGTCGCTGCAGTAAACGAAGTCGCTTAATTAATTAAACTATAACTAGAGAGAGGAGAGAATAACAATGACAATCAAAGTTGGTATTAATGGTTTTGGCCGCATTGGCCGCATGGCGTTCCGCGCTATTGCAAAAGACTTCCCGGAAATGGAAGTTGTAGGCATCAATGATCTACTCGATGCAGATTATCAGGCATATATGCTTAAATATGACTCAGTACATGGACGTTTTGATGGCGATGTTGCTGTTGCTGATGGCAACCTTGTTGTTAATGGTAAAACCATCCGCATCACTGCTGAACGCAATCCTGCTGATCTTAAATGGGATGAAGTTGGCGCTGATGTCATCTTGGAATGTACGGGTTTCTTCCTGACTGAAGAATCTTGCCAGGCACATATTGAAGCTGGCGCTAAAAAAGTATTGCAGTCTGCACCTTCCAAAGATGCGACTCCAATGTTCGTTTATGGTGTAAACCACGAAGATTACGCTGGTCAGGCCATCGTTTCTGCAGCTTCTTGTACGACCAATGGTCTGGCACCTGTTGCAAAAGTATTGAATGACAACTTCGGCATCAAACGTGGTCTGATGACTACGGTTCATGCTGCTACTGCTACTCAGAAAACTGTTGATGGCCCTTCAAACAAAGATTGGCGCGGCGGTCGTGGTATCCTGGAAAACATCATCCCATCATCTACCGGTGCTGCAAAAGCCGTAGGTAAAGTGATTCCATCTCTGAATGGTAAACTGACTGGTATGGCGTTCCGTGTACCAACATCTGACGTATCTGTTGTTGATTTGACCGTTGAACTGGAAAAAGAAACCTCTTATGACGGTATCGTAGCCGCCATGAAAGAAGCTTCTGAAGGTTCCATGAAAGGTGTTTTGGGCTTCACTGACGAAAAAGTGGTTTCCACTGACTTCCGTGGTGACTCTCATCCATCTATCTTCGACGCAACTGCTGGTATCGCTATCGATAGCACATTTGTGAAGATCGTTGCCTTCTATGACAACGAATATGGTTATACCTGCAACATGTTGCGCGTATTGAGCCACATCGCTTAAATCAAGCTTGAGCGTGGGAGCCCTTTCTTCTGGAGAGGTGCTCCCACGTTTGTCATTGCCCGTTTATGCATGTTCATTCATACATAAGCAGGCAGCGACAAACGTTCACACGTTGTTGATTAAACCAATGTCATCATCTTGCCATCTATATAGCTAAGATCATGACCTACCACTATAGGAGTATGAGAATGTCTGTAATCAAAATGACCGACCTCGATCTGGCTGGTAAACGCGTACTAATACGCGAAGATCTGAATGTGCCAATCAAAGATGGCAAAGTAACATCCGATGCCCGTATCCGCGCATCCATGCCAACCATTACACATGCAGCTAATGCTGGCGGCAAAGTAATGTTGATGTCTCATGTTGGTCGCCCTACTGAAGGTGAGTACAGCGAAGAAAATTCTCTACAACCTGTTGCTGACCATATCGCTGGCTTGCTTGGTAAACCTGTTCGTTTGATCCGTGACTACCTGGATGGTGGGTTCGATGTAGCTGACGGCGAAGTTGTACTACTTGAAAACGTGCGCTTTAACGCCGGCGAAAAGAAAAATGATGAGACATTATCTAAAAAGTATGCTGCTCTTTGCGACATCTATGTAATGGACGCATTTGGTACAGCGCATCGCGCACAAGCCTCTACACACGGCGCTGGTACATACGCACCGGTTGCATGCGCTGGCCCTCTTTTAGCTGGTGAGTTGGAAGCACTGGGTAAAGCACTGGATAATCCAGCCCGCCCAATGGTTGCAATCGTTGGTGGCTCTAAAGTATCGACCAAACTGACCGTACTGGAATCTCTTGCCACTAAAGTAGATCAGCTGGTTGTAGGCGGCGGTATCGCCAACACCTTTATTGCCGCTGCTGGCCTGCCTGTTGGTAAGTCTCTATACGAAGCAGACCTCATTGACACTTGCAAACGACTCACTGCTGATGCCATTGCCAATGGTGGTAGCATCCCTGTACCAACTGATATTGTTTGTGCTAAAGAGTTCTCACCTACTGCGGAAGCAACCCTGAAAGCGGCTGATGCCTGCCTTGATGATGACATGATCTTCGATATCGGTCCTGATTCAGCAGCAGAACTGGCTGAAATCATTAAAAATGCCGGCACCATCGTATGGAATGGTCCTGTTGGCGTATTTGAATTCGATCAATTTGGCGAAGGTACTAAAGCAATCTCTTTAGCTATTGCTGAATCCGAAGCATTCTCTATTGCAGGCGGCGGCGACACACTCGCTGCTGTTGATAAATATGGCATTGCAGACAAAGTATCTTACATCTCCACTGGCGGCGGTGCTTTCCTTGAGTTCTTGGAAGGTAAAGATTTACCAGCCGTTACCATGTTAGAAGGACGTGCCGCTTAAGTGATTAATTTTCGTAGAACTAAAATTGTAGCAACGCTTGGTCCAGCCTCCGAATCCCCGGAGATGCTGGATAAGTTAATTAAAGCAGGCGTCAATGTTGTACGTCTTAACTTTTCACACGGTAGTGCTGATGAGCATAGAACGCGTGCGGAAAATGTACGCGCAGCAGCCAAAGCAAACGGTGTATGTGTTGGTATTCTTGCAGATATGCAGGGACCAAAAATACGCTGTGGTAAATTTAAAACCGGCAAAACCATGCTTACACCGGGTCAACATTTCATTCTTGATGGTGATATGAGTCTGGATGATGGTGATGACGAACGTGTTGGCCTCACCTATAAAGAGTTGGTCGGAGATGTAGTACCGGGCGCACGCCTGCTGCTTAACGATGGCCTGCTTGTTATGGATGTAGATAAGGTCATTGGTCAGGAGATTCACTGCACCGTAGTGATTGGTGGCGTACTCTCCAACAACAAAGGCATCAATCGTGCTGGTGGCGGCCTATCTGCTGCTGCATTGACTGACAAAGACAAAGAAGACATCAAAACTGCATGTGCCATTGGTGTTGATTATGTCGCTATATCATTCCCGCGTCATGGAGCTGATATGGAGTACGCCCGCTCTCTGGTGCGTGCTGAAGGCAGTAATGCCGGTTTGGTTGCCAAAGTTGAACGTGCTGAAGCTGTTCTCCCGGAAAACCTCACATCCATCTTGGAAGCATCCGACGTTGTCATGGTAGCCCGTGGTGATCTTGGTGTTGAAATTGGCGATGCATCTGTGCCACCGGTTCAGAAACGCATTCTACGTGAAGCACCAAAGCACAACACACCCGTCATCGTTGCTACTCAGATGATGGAGTCCATGTGTGAAAATCCAATCCCGACACGAGCTGAAGTGAATGACTGTGCAAATGCAGTACTTGATGGTACCGATGCCATCATGCTTTCCGGTGAAACGGCTGCCGGAAAATACCCTCTGCAAGCTGTTGAAGCCATGCATCGCACCTGTATTGAAACAGAAAAACAGAGAGTACTACCATCCGCTGCAACCCGTGACCCGCATTTCCCACCGAATTCCATCGATGAGTGTATTGCGCGCCAGGCTATGGAGTCGTCTCATATGATGCCAATTTCTGCGATTGCGTCATTCACACAGAGTGGTAACACCGTTCTGTACATGTCCCGTCATCTGACCAAGTCACCGATTTATGCGTTGACGCCATCAGCTGAAACAGCCGGACGCGTTACGCTGTTCAGGAACGTTATCCCTAAACCTGTATCAGATGACTATGGCCCTAAGGATGCTCAGAAAGCTACCCGCGATGTTATGGCCATGATGCTCTATGATAAACTGGTGACCGAGGAAGATCTGGTCATCATGACACTAGGCACCCCTATGGGCGCTGCCGGTGGCACCAACACCATGAAGATCGTACGTGTGGGCGAAGTATTCACTAAAGAAATATAAAATAATGGTTCATACGAACCGGATAATTGGGCATACTATGCCCGCTAAAACACAAGGAGAAAGAAATGGCTTTAATTTCATTACGTCAATTACTGGATCACGCAGCTGAAAACAGCTACGGCATGCCTGCATTCAATGTAAACAACATGGAGCAGGTTCATGCAATCATGGAAGCTGCTAACGAAGTAAACTCACCGGTCATCATGCAGGGTTCTGCTGGTGCACGTGGTTATGCTGGCGAACCATTCTTGCGTCACATGATTGATGCCGCAATTGAGCAGTACCCGCATATTCCGGTTGTAATGCATCAGGATCACGGTTCTGAGCCAGCAGTTTGTCTGCGTTCAATCCAGTCTGGTTTCTCATCTGTCATGATGGATGGTTCTCTGGAAGCTGATTGCAAAACACCTTCCTCTTTTGAATACAATGTTGCAGTAACTAAAAACGTTGTTGACATGGCACATGCTGGCGGCGTTTCTGTTGAAGGCGAGCTGGGTTGCCTGGGTTCATTGGAAACTGGCGAAATGGGTGAAGAAGATGGCCACGGCGCTGAAGGCAAGCTTGATCTGGACATGCTGCTAACGGGTGTTGATGAAGCTGTTAATTTCGTTAACCAGACCAACGTTGATGCTCTGGCTATCGCAATCGGCACCTCACATGGCGCATACAAATTCACTAAACCACCTACAGGTGAAGTACTTCGTATTGACCGCATTGAAGAAATTCACGCGGCTCTGCCAAACACCCATCTGGTGATGCATGGCTCTTCTTCAGTTCCTCAGGACTGGTTGGCTATCATCAATGAATTTGGTGGCGAAATGGGCGAAACATACGGCGTTCCTGTTGAAGAGATCGTTAAAGGCATCAAATCCGGTGTTCGCAAAGTAAACATCGATACAGACCTTCGTATGGCTTCTACTGGTGCGGTTCGTCGTCACCTGCAGGAAAACCCATCCAACTTCGATCCACGTAAATTCTACAAAGCTGCTAAAGATGCTATGAAAGATATCTGTACAGCACGTTTTGAAGCATTTGGTTCTGCTGGACAGGCATCATCTATCAAAGCCAACTCTTTGGAAAAGATGATCAGCTTTTACAGCTAAGTTCAACAACTGACAAATCTTGACTAAAAAGGCGGGCCGCATGGTCCGCCTTTTTTTATTTACGACCCGTAATGATTAAGCTCTCAACGAATTTTTGACTTCACCCGACAACCACAACAGCTTAATAGTGATGAAAATGAATCATGGCGTTTGACATCACCCTTACCCCTCTTATAATGCACCGCCTTTGCAAGGCAGACCCAAAGTTTAAAAACTTTAGATGGATGCCTAGATCCATTGCAAATACGGAGAGATTTATGTCTACCTGGACTGTTCGCCCCGGCGATATTGAACGTAAATGGCTTGTTGTTGATGCCACTGATCTAGTACTTGGTCGTTTAGCTACACAGCTTGCTACTGTACTACGTGGAAAACATCGCCCGGAATATACCCCGCACGCAGATTGTGGTGATAACATTATTGTTATCAACGCTGAAAAGATCCGCGTAACCGGTAACAAAGAAAGCGACAAGGTATATTACCATCACACGCGCTTTGCTGGTGGCCTAAAAAGCATCACACTAGAGAAGCAACGTGAGAAACATCCAGAGCGCATCATTGAAGCAGCTGTAAAAGGCATGATGCCAAAAGGCCCATTGGGTCGCTCTATGCTTAAAAAGCTTAAGGTTTATGCTGGCAGTGATCATCCTCACGCAGCACAGCAACCTGAAGCAATGAAATTGAATTAAGGAAGTAATTAAAATGGCAGAAACAGTGTACCGCGGCACAGGTCGTCGCAAACGTAGTGTAGCTCGAGTTATGATTAATGCTGGTGCTGGTCGCATTTCAGTCAATGGTCGCGAACTGGATAACTATTTCCCAGTTGAGATCATTCGTCAGCAAGCAATCTTGCCTTTGAGTGAAGTACAGCTATCAGGTCGCATTGATGTACGTGTGACTGTTGCTGGTGGCGGCATCTCTGGTCAGGCCGGCGCTATTCGTCATGGTTTGGCTCGTGCCCTATTGGAATATGATGCTGGTCTTCGCCCTGCTCTAAAAGCAGCTGGCTTTCTGACTCGTGACTCTCGTAAAGTTGAACGTAAAAAGGCTGGTCTTAAAAAGGCACGTCGCGCTCCACAGTTCTCCAAGCGTTAAATCAAAACATCGGGTTTCAATACCCAAACAAAAAAGGGAAGGCATTATGCCTTCCCTTTTTTGTTTATCTTCCACATTCACATATCTTTTCCAATATTGCTTGTTAAGAAAATGCTGATGTATTGCATCCGGCAAGACATAAACACTTCCTTAGATACCCCAATCGTTCTCAATATTGGATACACAGAGTCCTGAAGATCCAGAGCATTAGAAACAAAATACATTTTTGTATCTGATCACCACGGACCCAAACAAAAAAGGGAAGGCATAATGCCCTCCCCTCTCATGCTATATCATTAGCAATAGTCTATTTAACGTGAAGCTTAATCGTCTGGCTCATCGCTTTGCCATATGATTGATGATGACCATCTGCAAATTGCAGTGTTAAAGTATGATCACCCGGCGTTAAATTCAGTACCGTTTCACTTTGACCTTTGCCATAATGTTTATGTGTTTCATCTTTGGGTACTACTTCACCCTTTGGAATAAATGCTCCATCAACAATCAAGTGATGATGCCCTGTGCCTTCAATCAGTTCACCGGCTTTATGCACTTTCATGCCATGTGCGGCCATTACAACATTAACAGCCCGACTTACCTCAGCCCCATCTTTTGGAAGCACCAGCTCTACACTCGATGTAGTGTCGGCTGATGAACAAGCTTGCATCAGTGGCAAAACAGTCAGTGCGGCCAAAATAATCCACGTACGTTTTAATTTCATTTAGAACCTCCTAAAAAAACAGAGACTCGACAAAGTCGCCAAGGTTGGCAAGTCGGCAGTAAGCGATAGGCTAGCGACTCGACTTCCTTAGAAATACTGGAGAATCCCATTGAGCGCAACTAGTACCCCATTGTATGAACCTGAACGCTTCCGTAGCCCTGAATACCTTGCTGTCATTGATCAGCAAGCAACTGACGCACTGTTTCAGATTCCATCCCATTGTTTGAGCATCATGCGCGAAGCTGGCGAGGCCGGTTACCCGCACGAAATATGTGGCCTGTTAGTTGGCACAATCAACAACCACGGCTGGCAAGTTCATGACATCAAACCCGTTGCCAACCTCAATGAAGAACGGGCCGCCGACCGCTTTCAACTCGACCCGGCTGGATATCAACAGATAGACCGTGAACTACGTGGCACGGGGCTTGAAATTATCGGCGTTTACCACTCTCATCCCGATTGCCCAGCCAAACCCTCCCCAACCGACCTAGGCAGTGCCTGGGAAGGTTTTGCATACCCCATTATCAGCATTTGTGATGGACTAATGACAGATATTCAGTGCTGGGCAGTCAACACGTCAGCCAGCGCCTTCCAAAACATTGAAATCAAGGAACAGACAATATGAATATTCGGGTAACTGCCCTGCTCTTGTTTGTAACGATCATCTTATCCGCATGCCAAGCCCACAAACCTATTCCTCACACCAATGAAATAAAAACAACAAGCCAACACAAACATATCAATATGCTTGAAATGGAACCCCGGTTTCTCTATCTGGCAGCTCAGGATGCCATTAAAGATGGTCAATACCAGCTAGCCAGCGAACTGCTTTCTGCTCTTGTTGAAAAAGACGCAAACGCGACAATACCACACCTACAACTCATTGAACTGTTATTACAATCAAGAAAATATGATCTCGTAAAACAACATATTGCGTCGCTATTACAACAAAAAACACTCCCTAGAGAAAAGCGTATTCACCTTGAACTCGCACAGGTTCGACTACTTGCAGGCCAAAACCAGGCGGATGCAGCACTCAAGCAACTTGAATCGTTTCTTACTATTCATCCGAAGAACCTTGATGCACGCGAGCTCCAAATCGAATTACTAACAAATGCAAACCGATACGATGAAGCACTGGCTGGACTTGATACGTCTATTCAAATCAATGAATTACCCGAATTTCGCCTTCTACAAGCACAATTATTCATCAAGAAAAATGATTTCAATGCTGCGAAATCATCTCTCATGCGCGCGCATACACTTGCTCCCCATCATGATACACCAGTACTACTTCTCAGCTCGATAGCCTTACAGAACAATCAAATTGATGAGGCAGAATCACTACTGCGCAGCTTTCTTATAGCACACCCCGAGGCCTTCCGCATATCCCAGGCACTTGGACAATTATTAGTACGAGACAAACGTCCTGTAGAAGCCATCGTGGTTTATCGCCAGGCAGTACAACACTCCGGCAATAACCCTGATATCATGCGAGCTTTAGGCTTACTCTATTTTCGCATTCAAAATTACAGTGAAGCAGAAAAAACATTCCGTAAAGTAATAGCGATTAAGTCGGATGACCTATCTCTTTTTTATCTCGGTGCCAGCCTGGAAGCACTGGATCGCAATAAGGAAGCACAAACCATCTACCAAAATATTGATACTGACTCCACGCTCGCTGCTGATGCCCAAATACGCCTTGCTGCTATAGCAGTCATGAACAATGACATTAAACAGGGTGAAAAACGTTTAAAGGCTATTTTAAGAAAACATACCATGCATTTAGATGCACTGCTCATGCTATCCACGATCCGTCTGAGCCAACACAAATATCAGCAATTGATTGATGAAACAGATATCACCATAGGCATCCCTAAAACGCCATCACAACTACTGTTTAATCGTGCCGTCGCGTTTGAAAGCCTTAAACAATATGAGCAGGTTGAGAGCACGATCAATCAGCTTCTTAAAACAACACCAACCCACGCTGAAGCGATGAACTTCTTGGCATATACCTATGCCATACAAGGCATCAAACTCGGTAAGGCAGAAGCACTGCTTCATCGTGCACTACTACTAAAACCGGACAATGGGTACTACCTCGACTCACTTGCCTGGGTCTATTACATGAGTGGTAAATTTCCTAAAGCTATCGAAACACAAGTTCAGGCTCTGAAAAAAATATCTGATGATGCTGTAATGTTTGAACATTATGGCGATATGCTATGGCAACATGGTGATATGCAAGGCGCACGCAATGCCTGGCAACAGGCCATCACATTCAAAAGCCAGAATGTACAAGTCATTAAACGCAAAATAAGTAAAGGAATCCCTCCCTTACAATGAACAACTTCTCACATAGACCAGTCATGCATGGCCTATGCGTTGCCCTGCTGGTATTACTTGGTGCCTGTTCAGTGAGTATCCCGGCAGACCAAACTAATACTATGCACAAACCTACACCTCAAAAAATTGGCCCCTTCCCAGCTTTTTCCGGTCGCCTGATTGTCATCAACCCATCCAGGCGCTGGCAGGTAGAGATCGACTGGCAAGCCTACCAACCCAACGCTGGTAAATTGCGCCTGAATCATGCATTCAGCAGCACTATTGTAGATTTTCGTTGGAATAATAGTCATATGGAAATCAGAGATAATAAATTTCCTTATTGGCGTGATATTCAGCAGAAGGAGCTAACGGAACACGGCATCATGCTTCCACCCAATCAATTGGCTAGTATTTTACTTGGTAACATACCCTCTTCTTTTCACCAGAAAAAAACCGATACATGGGAAAGCAAACAATCAGGCAGCCTGATCCGTTTGCTTTGGCAGCCAGAGTTGAAAAAACTCACCATCAGTGACATCCAACATGGTCGTGTCGCTAAACTGATCATTCATTAAGATGCTTACGCTTCCGGCACCAGCCAAAATCAATCTATATTTGCATATTACAACTGTGCATAGCAATGGCATGCATGAACTCAATACTGCTTTCGCCTACACCGAAGCCCATGATCTATTACATTTTGAGAAATCGAATGAAATAGTAGTTACTTGTTCGCAACAGCACTTAAGTGGCAAGGCAAACCTTGTGCATCAGGTGCTAGAAGCCTTGCAAACCCGATACGGCATCAAGCATGGGTTACGTGTACATATCGACAAACAGATACCGGAACAGGCTGGCCTTGGCGGAGGATCATCCGATGCCGCCACAGCCATCATGGCCGCCAATACGCTCTGGGATATCCATGCCAGCAGTAGTACATTGATTGACTTCGCCACACCATTTGGGGCCGATATTCCCTGTTTCCTATATGGCAAAGCGAGTTTAGCCACCGGTATAGGGGCAAGCCTGATAGATTATCCTTACCCCCTCCCCGGCCAAACATTGTTGCTTGCAAGGCCGGAGACAGGCCTTTCAACAGCTCAAGTGTTCCGCCACTTTGATAGCACGTTGACCGACCTTTCAGGGCTGGCTACTATGCGCCGCGATTCACCTTGCATCGGGGATAATGATCTTGAAGCAAGCGCCTGTCTGTTGAATCCGGATGTTGCGCAACTACTAACCGAGCTGCGCACTCAAACGGAAGAAGCATGGATGAGTGGCAGTGGTTCTACTTGCGTAGCCCTGTTTGACAATCATCATCAGGCACTGAAGGTGTCAGATTTTTTGCAGCAAAAAAGTCTGGCGAACTGGACACATGTAGGTAAGATCTGCGATCTTCATCCTATCATGTTGAATAGATAGTTAACGAATTGGGACGTGGCCAAGCGGTAAGGCAACGGGTTTTGATCTCGTCATGCGCAGGTTCGAATCCTGCCGTCCCAGCCAATTAAAATAACTGGTGCAATGCATTATGCAGGCACAGGAGCGGTATATGTTCCATGAAAAACTTCGACTTTTTTCAGGCACCTCAAATCCGCCGCTTTCTCAAGCGATCTGCGACCATATTGGTCAGCCATTAGGCGACCTCTACTTTCAACGTTTTTCCGATGGCGAAATTTTTATTCAGGTAAAAGAGACGATTCGTGGGCATGATGCATTCTTTATCCAGAGCACCAGCAGACCGGCCAACGCTAATCTCATGGAACTGCTTATTTTTATTGATGCAGCCAAACGTGCATCAGCCCGCAATATCTGTGTTGTCATTCCCTATTTCGGTTATGCTCGACAGGATCGAAAAAGCGCAGGACGCACCCCTATTTCGGCCAAGCTGGTAGCAGATCTTATCTCTCGGGCCGGAGCCACACGTGTACTGACATTGGATTTGCACGCCACACAGATTCAAGGTTTCTTTGATATTCCTGTAGATAATATTTTTGCGATCCCTTTATTCGGAAAAGATATTGAAGAGCGTAGTGATCTTGATGACATCATGATTGTATCACCGGATGTTGGTGGCGTAGTACGCGCACGCGCTCTGGCCAACCGTCTGCATGTCGACATGGCGATCGTTGATAAGCGCCGGCCTGCTCCAAATGTTGCGAAAGTGATGAATATTATTGGTGATGTCAGTGGTAAGCACTGCATCCTGATAGATGATATGGTGGACACTGCCGGCACGCTCTGTGGTGCCGCTGAAGCATTGCTTGAACAGGGTGCAACTAAAGTCAGCGCCTATGCCTCTCACGGCGTATTATCCGGCCCTGCAGCAGAGCGCCTGGCCGCCTCCAATCTTCATGAACTGGTTATTACAGATAGTATTTTGCAACCGGAAGCAGTATTAAACACTGGTAAGGTACGCATCATCTCTATTGCCAGCTTAATGGGTGAAGCTATTACCCGCATCTATGATGCACGATCCATCTCCAGCCTGTACGAATAACCCTTCCCTTCTTCAACCTGGCCGCGCTTTGGCTGAATATTTTCTAAGATTAGAATAAACAAAACCTAGGCCTAAACCAGCGTTTTTAAACAAAGCGATGGTGTCCTATTTTTTCAAACATTGGTGATCACCGAAAAAACACCATAAAAAAGGCGACCCGAGGGCCGCCTTTTAAATTCATCCACTTCAATCAATTCATTTACAAGAAATGAATTATAGAGATTTCAACTTCGCAAGTACTTCGTCTTGTTTAGCTGCATCACAAATTTTCTGTGGAGGCATTTTGGTTTTAGCATGGTCATCACCACTAAACTCTTTGATCGCTTTCTTGGAGTTACACATCCAAGCGCGAAGATGATCTTCATCCCAGTTCCAGCCGCCTTTTGCTAGGGCTGGTTTATATTTAAACCCTTCCATACTACCTGCTGCACGGCCTACAACACCTTTCAGACCAGGACCAACTTTATTCTTTTCAGTGAAGTTATGACATCCCTTACATTTACCCCATGCAGCAGCCTGTGCTGACATTGGAGCTAGAGACATTGTACCCATAACAAATGCTGCAGACGCAGCAACCATCAATAATTTTTTCATTTTCTTCCTCCTCTCTGATATCTGAAGATGACTTGCTACGCATGCCTTCTCACGGTGTCAACACTATTCACATTCCATTCATAAACACAGTGTAATTACCCCCCCCGTGCGGGGAAGACATCCCCCCACCAGTGTTATGCCTCAATAAAAGTTACTTATCACCATGCACAGACAATCCATTGTCCACCACGTCAACAACCACATTTGTCCCTGCTTCATCAGCAATCAACAGACGTGCCAGCGGCGTCTCCAGATGCTCCTGAATAAACCGCTTCAGTGGTCTGGCCCCAAAAGCAGGATCATAAGCCTGCACAGCGATCCACTGTACAGCCTCATCAGTTACCGTCAGCGATACCTGCTGCTCAGACAAACGCTGCTTCAGCTCCATGAGAAAAACTTCAACAATGCGTGCCACAACGTTTTGTGTCAGCGGCCTGAACAGCACCGTTTCATCCACACGATTAAGAAACTCAGGCCTGAAATGTTGGGTCAGTGCAGCCATAATTTGAGCCGATGCCGTTTCATTCAACGCGCCATCAGCATCAATCCCATCCAACATATATTCTGAACCGATATTGCTGGTCATGATAACGATCGTATGCTGAAAATTCACCGTTCGACCATGACTATCCGTCAATCGACCATCATCAAGCAATTGCAATAATACATTGAATACATCCGGATGAGCTTTTTCAACCTCATCCAATAGCAACACACAATATGGCTTGCGCCGTACTGCTTCTGTCAGCTGACCACCCTGCTCAAAGCCTATATAGCCCGGAGGGGCACCCAACAAACGCGAAACAGCATGTTTTTCCATATATTCCGACATGTCGATACGCACCATATTTTCTTCCGCATCAAACAGGGTACGCGCCAACGTACGCGCCAACTCAGTTTTACCCACCCCGGTTGGACCCAGAAAAAGAAACGAACCAATCGGCTTGTGTTGATCGCGAATACCGGCCCGTGCGCGCAACACAGCATTGGAGACAGCCAACACGGCTTCATCCTGACCAATCACCCGCTCATGCAGCACGGACTCCAGACTCAATAACTTTTCACGCTCCCCTTGTAGCAAGCGTGTCATCTGAATGCCAGTCCAGCGCGCCACTACCGCTGCGATCTCAGCTTCATTCACCACTTCACTGATTAAACCTTCCCGTGCCTGTACAGAAGCCTCCTGCTCAGCCAATTGCTTCTCTAAAGCGGGTAAGGTGCCATAACGCAAACTGGCAGTTATCTCCAGATCATAGCGCCGTTCAGCGCTCTCAATATCGAGCTTCACCTGCTCAATCTGCTCACGCAAAGACTGAACGTTCCCCATAGCGCCTTTTTCCTGCTCCCAGCGCGCCCGCATCACATCACGCTGCTCCTGCAATTCAACCAGCTCTTTACGTAAAATATTGAGCCGTTTACGGCTAGCTTCATCTTTCTCTTTCTTTAAGGCGGTCTCTTCAATTTCAAGACGCATAGCACGCCTGGAGATAGCATCGAGTTCAGCAGGCATTGAATCCATTTCTGTGCGAATGGATGCACAAGCCTCATCGACCAGGTCAATGGCTTTATCCGGCAAAAAACGATCAGAAATGTAGCGGTCAGACAAGGTCGCAGCCGCCACCAGAGCAGCATCGGAGATCCGCACACCATGATGCAATTCAAACCGCTCCCGAATACCCCTTAAGATTGAAATCGTATCGGCCACATCAGGCGCATCAACCATCACAGGTTGAAAACGACGCTCTAAGGCAGCATCCTTTTCTATATACAGTCTGTATTCGTTGAGGGTTGTCGCACCAATGCAATGTAATTCACCACGCGCCAGCATCGGCTTGAGCATGTTGCCCGCATCACTGCTACCCTCAGTTTTACCAGCTCCTACAATGGTGTGTAATTCATCAATAAAGAGCAAGGTATGCCCTTCCGACGCCTTGATTTCCTCTAGCACTGCTTTCAAACGCTCTTCAAATTCACCGCGATATTTTGCACCCGCCATCAACGATGTCATATCGAGCGAAAACAGGCTGCGATTCTTTAAGCCCTCCGGTACATCTCCGGATACGATGCGCTGTGCAAGCCCTTCAGCAATGGCTGTTTTACCCACACCCGGCTCTCCGATCAATACAGGGTTGTTTTTGGTTTTGCGCGACAGGATACGGATCACCGAGCGAATTTCAGCATCCCGGCCGATGACAGGATCGAGCTTACCTGAACGGGCCAGTTCAACCAGATCCACACCATATTTTTTCAGCGCTTCATATTGCGATTCAGGTGCATCTGTAGTCACCCGTTGATTCCCACGCACACTGCCCAGCACTTCCAGAAAAGATTCCCGTGTAATGCCTTGCGCTTTGAATATTTTACCGGCTTCGCTGCTATCTTTCTCATCAATAAAGGTCAGCAACACATGCTCAACAGAGATATAATCATCCTGCATGCGCTCGGCTTCTGCTGCAGCTTTGGCTAATAGGCCCTGCAAGCGCTGGGTAATGTATATTTTATCTATCTCAACACGTTGCCCACTTACCTTTGGATGCCTGGATAGGGCGCTCTGAATATCAGATTTAAATACATTGATATCTCTACCAGCCCGCTCAATCAATCGCGGTGCCAGACCATCATCTTGAGCCAGAAGCTCTGCCAACAGATGCTCACCATCGACTTGTTGATGTGACAACCGTGCTGCCAGACTCTGGCTGGCGGCCATGGCTTCATTTAATTTTTGGGTCATTCTGCTCAAGTCCATATCAGTACTCCATACTGGTGTATATGGGGATCAGCGTTCAGGAATCCAAGCTCAAGTTACATCAATATTAGAAACACCCAGTCGTGTCACTTCAGATAATAGCGCATTTCTTGTGTATGGCTTCTTCATAAAGCCAGCCAAACCATTATGTTTAAGACGATCAATCGCATCATTATCCAAAAACCCACTACTCAACACAATGCTGGCATCAGGGTTCATTGCCCGAATGGCATGAAAAGCTTCCTCCCCATCCATGATTGGCATGGTCAAATCCATCAACACCATTGAAATCTCATGGGCATGTTCACGAAACATATGCACAGCATGCTCTCCATCGTTTGCAGTGAATACGCGAATACCTTCTCTCTCCAGTAAGCGCCTGGCAACATCTCTGACGGCCTCTTCATCATCCACCAACAGCACGCCCCCATACACATCTGGCTGCAAATTCATTTCCATAGTTTGCAGTTCCGGCTTGGGTTTCTCTGACTCCAATAAAGGAAGAAACACGGTAAATCTGGATCCCTTACCCAACTCACTATGCAGTGCCAATGTACCACCATGACTACGCACAATCCCCAGTAGTGCCGATAAACCCAATCCGCTCCCGGTCTCTTTGGTTGTAAAAAAAGGATCAAAAATGCGTAATTTCGTATCCTCATCCATACCGCATCCAGAATCCTTCACTTCTACAAAAACATACATACCCGGTTGCAGATCACTAGCCATATACATATTAGAAAAATCCAGTGCTGCGAGATGACGTAAGCCAGTGCGCAAATGAATTTCGCCGGGGTTAGCTTCCATAGACTCTGAAGCATTGGTCATTAAATTCATCACCAATTGTGTCAACTGATTTCTATCACCATACACATCGGGCAAAGCATCCATCAAGGTTTGATTCAACACTATTTTCTTGCCAATCACAGTACTTAGCAATTCAGAGACTTCACAAATCAAATCATTAAAATTCTGATGCCCCATAGTTAAACGACCCTGACCGGAATAGGCAAGCATCTGCTTCACCAGATCAGCACCGCGACGCGCCGATTTAAAAATTTTCTCCAAATACTCGCGCATCTCCCCTTGGGCTGCCTTATCCAGCATGGCCAACTCTGCATTGCCCATCACCCCGACCAGCATATTGTTGAAATCGTGGGCGATACCTCCAGCCAGTACACCGATACTCTCCATCTTTTGAGCCTGTTGCAGTTGACCTGTCAGCTCCTGGCTTTCCTGTTCTGCCTTTTTACGCTCGGCAATATTACGTATATTACCTTCAACACCTGCAATCTTACCTTCTTTATCAAAAAAACATTGAGAGTTCACTTCAACCCAGACACGTGAACCATCCTTATGTTTCAAGCACACCTCAAAATGCTGCAAATGCCCGCCACTCAGCTTTAGGGCATCAAGAAACTGGGTACGGCCGCCTTCATCATAATATAATTTACTCATCGGTTGCCCAATGACTTCTTCCCGCTGGTAACCCAGTTGCCGTTCACAGGCAAGAGAGACCCATATAACAGTACCATTATTATCGGCCCGATAATAAGCATCCTGCATATGATCAAGAATATCTTTATATTCATGGGTGATTTGTTCCAATGCTGCAGTACGTTTGTGAATACCTTGTCGCAATTGCACATTAAACAGATATAAAAACAGCACCAACAAAAACAATGATGCAAAGGCAAACCAATATCGATATTGCCAAACCAGACTACCAACACTTGTGTCCGGTTGATAAATAAAGGCATCCCAATCAATCTTCATCAGAGGGTGGCCCAATGATTCAAACACCAGAGGTACATTCTGCCAGCGTTCCAAATTCGAGAACCCCACCGGCACAAGCTCTGTAAACATCAAAGCAGAAACTGCGTTGGCTTCATATGTTAAATGATCAATGGATTTATGTTGACTGTCATACTTCTGTTTAATCAAACGAATGATTTCTTGTTGATGCTCGAGCGCATACGCCCAGCCCTTGATTGAGGCACGACGAAAAGCCGCCGCGCGTTCAGGGTGAGATGCTAATTCCGCCTCTGTTGTTAACAGCGAATCACCATAAAATTCAATACCATAATCATGTGGTCGAAACGTCTCAAATGCGACACCTCGCTGCTTCAGCAAAAAACCTTCATTGCTACTATAGCCCGTAAAAGCATCCGAACGACCCTCAATAAAATCATCAATACTACCAATAGGAAGAGCCATATAATCCGTCTCAGCAAGACCTGCACGCTGCAACATCGCGTGCACTTCCACCGTCAGAAATTTCGACTGCATCATCACACGTTTTCCACGCAGAGCATCCAGGGAACTTACCCCTGAGCGCGTGTAGATCACCAGTGGTGATTGCTGGAAAATAGAAGCCAGCACAACAACCGGTTTACCTTGAGCTCGCGACAACAAAGCTCCCCCATCACCGACAGCATATTGCACTTCACCAGCAAGCATCATTTCCAATGGATTATGGCTTGGGCCTCCTTCAAGCAATTCCACATGCAAACCTTCATCTGCATAAAAACCCTTTTCCAGGGCAGCGTAATAACCTGCAAACTGAAACTGATGATTCCATTTTAATTGAAGCCGGACAACATCATCATGATCGGTATTTGCTGCCTGACAGAGCTGCGCTGTGAACAAGCATAAAAAAGAGAACAGACAAGCATAACGCAAATAATTCATCGCTACACTTTAACTTATCGGTCTGGAAGTTCCACCACGAAGACAGATACTTTGGCTAAAATAGCAGGATTTGAGTTCGACACTTCAACAATCAGATCATCTTGCCCGGACGCATTGTCAAAGCGGGTCTGAAACATATGGCTACCAACACTATAACTGCGCCGCTGCACCTGAATATTTTCCACTTCACCCCTCACCCGGACAATACGGAAAGTCAACGGCCCCACTGAATCGGAGACCATTGTCACCTCAAAAAAGCCTTTCCTGTCAGGCATGTCAAAAAATTCACGTGATTTTTGAAACGGTGGCACATTGGCATCCCGATTATAAAGATATTCCTCATCAAACTGGATAGCCTGAAGCAGGCCTGCATTGCCACCAATCAACACGATCAAGCAGACCGATAGAAATACTGAGCGAATAAATATATTCATGGGTTTTCATGCACCTCAATATCATATTTATCACACAGGTAACGCATTTTATCCTTGGCCCGATCACCAAAACCCAACCAGCGGCCAGCACGCGCCTTAATATGCTGATTACGCTCCAATGCCACTTCCACTAATTTCATTTCAAAGGCTGCCACAGCTTTTTCAGCCCGTATGCCTGAATCAGGTAACTGTTGTAGCCATTGTTCCAACGGGTCGGCATCGTCACTGACCAGCTGCGGCCCCATCAACGACGGAATAGCTTCCACTTTTTCTCCCACCGCCAACACCACTGCACGTTCAATAACATTCTCCAGTTCACGCACATTGCCCGGCCAGCTATATCGCTCCAATTGCCCCAATACGTCATCGGATAACGCATCCATTCGTTTACCACACATCGCAGCCTTGCGCATAAGAATCGCATCTGAAAGCAATGGTAAATCTTCAACATGATCACGCAGCGGAGGAACCAGAATTTCGACTACATGAATACGATAATACAAATCATCGCGAAAACTACCCTCTTGTACTCTTTGCTCCAGATCTTCCCTGCTTGAACAAATCAAACGTACGTCTGAACGAATAATTGCTTCTCCACCCAAACGTGAAAACTCACCCGACTCCAAAGCTCTCAATAATTTTCCCTGCACTGACAATGGCAACCCTGCCACTTCATCAAGAAATAGAGTGCCTCCGCTAGCGCGTTCAAACCAGCCAAGTTTTCGTTTCATCGCACCTGCAAAAGCTCCTTTTTCATAACCAAACAACTCCGACTCCAACAACTCGGCCGACATAGCAGCGCAATTGATTGCAATAAAAGGCTGTTTGCTTCGGGAACTTGTAATATGCAGTTGTCGCGCCACCAACTCTTTACCCGTGCCCGTCTCTCCACGTATCAATACAGTGGATGGGGCAGAAGCCACTTGTGAAATCATGGTGCGCAGTGCCTGCATATCCGCTGATTCTCCCAACAAGTCACTGTTTACCTGAGTATCCAGAGCCCGCTGCATCTCTTGTTCTCGTATAGCCTGCCAGTGCGCCTGCATACTTCGATCAATCGTTCCCTTCACTTCATCGGGATCAAATGGTTTACCAAAAAAGTCCAGCGCACCTAAAGCCTGTGCCCGCTTAGCCAAGGCCCTTTCATCATGGCCCGTAATCACTACTACCGGTGTATCAGGGCTTTCTGCTCTTATTTTTTTCAGGTAGGCCATGCCTATTTCAGGGTTATCCGGTTCTGGTGGCAAAGCCAAATCCAGTACGACCAGATCCACGCGATGGCTAGACAAGGCATCATCGGCCCCATCCAGATCCCCCGCTTCCAGAATTTGATACGACTCTTTCAATAGCAGTTTTAAATTCAATCGATTGATATCATTATCATCCACAACCAATACCGTTTGTTTCATCGCTATCACTCCTATACCCGTGCGCGGCACGTATGCTTACCCTAAGACTAGGGTAATCGCATTAAAACACCCTATATATACTAGCATTATTCAGCATTTTCACCACAGCCCCCCAGGGGAGTCTCTCTTGCACAAGTGTTGTCACCTTCAGGACGCAGAGTTTCGCAAAGTAAAGACAAAAACAGATGCAAGCTTCAACTGTTGCTCTCAGGTTAGCATTGTTTTTTGATCATTGTGTCGGTTTCTCTGCGTAACTCTGCGTCCTTTGCGGTAAAAGTTTTTAAATGTTTCTATGTAATTGCCCTGATCCTAAGACTGCCACAAAGGTAAACGCACAATGAAGGTGGAACCTTTGCCCTCCCCTTCACTTTCTGCAGTAATGGTTCCACCATGCGCTTCCACAATCCTGCGACTCAAATAGAGACCAACACCAAGGCCATTACTTTTACTGGTCGCAAACAGATGAAACAAGCGCTGGCGGATAAATACTTTACTCATGCCACAGCCCTGATCGCGCACACGAATCTCAGCCATCGTTTCAATTGTTTCATCACCATCGCTTTGACTTTTACGCAGATCAACCAAACTGGTTTCAATATGAATAACACCCTGCCGCTGCATGGCCTGAACAGCATTATCATAGAGGTTTTCAAACACCCCCTGTAACATATCACTATCGCCAGCAACAGCTTTCACAAGCCTATGCTTCTGTTCAAGTTTTAAAGATTCCGGCCACAAACGATCACGCACACTGGCTTGCAATAAAGCCACCACATCAAGCGGTGCAATCACCGGATCCATAGGGGCATTCGGGTCAGAAACACGTTGCATTAAGGTCTGCATGCGACCGGTTACTTTACGAATAGCAACGAGCATGCGCTGCACATCATCTTCATCCAGTTTGCCTGATCCTAAGTGATGTGCCAAAAAGGAGAGATCATGCAAACGGTTTTTCAAGTCATGCGAATGCAATTGCTTGGTTACGCGCGACAGCGAATCCAGACGGGCTGCTTCAGATTGCAAATAGGTTAACCGGGCATGTTCAAGACTCATGGCTGAAAATTTTGCCAGAGACTCCAGGCTGTCTCGCTCTTCAGCATCCATCACTCGACCATCCTGTCTTGGCCCCAGCCATAACCATGCTTCACCATTGGCCGCCGGCAACTTCAAACAGAGGGCATAATCATCAGATGGATGATCGGCATGTCCGGCCTCAATAAAAGGAGCACTGGCTGGATAAGCATACCAGTTACCATCTCCCAGCTTACGTTCATCGAGTGCCGCAAAGCGGCGATAACTGACCTTGCAGATACGCTCTAAAAGCGCGGTTTCAACGTCTTCAATCGGCAATTGCGCCAGATCTCCTGCGCCCAATTGCCTGATCGCAGCCAGCGTATCAAGTTGATGACGAAAGAAGAGACGATCCAGCGCTCGCAACATCGACTGCACCAAGGGCGCATAACCAAAGGCCGCCGAAATAGCAGCAATCACCATCGCCCAAACAGAAACCGGTTGACCACTCAGGGCATAAACAGCCGACTCAGCCAGCATCAGCACCAGTACAAATACTGCAATCGCAATCAGCGTGGCAGACAAGTAGGCAAAAGAATGCACTAAGCGCCTGACATTAAACATCAAACGCAAGTAGTTTAGCACCTGATCAGTGATCAGTGATCTCCAAATCGTCAAGTGCTGCTCCAGACTCGACGCCAAAGCGTTGCATAGAACGGCTCAGCTCTTGCAGTGAGTGATTTCCAAGCGGCAACAGAGGCAAGCGCAATTCATTTTCACACCATCCCAACAGATGACAGGCTGCTTTCACCGGAATCGGATTGGCTTCCACGAACAGCATCTGATTTAGCTCCCGCATCGCAAACTGCGCTCGCCTGGCCGCATCCCAATCGCCTGCACGCATTGCTTCGGTTAACGATTTCATCGTTTTGGGTGCGATGTTGGACACAACAGAAATCACACCCTGTCCACCAAGCGCCATGAAAGGCATTACGGTCGCATCATCGCCTGAATAAAACTCCATACGCCCGTCACATGCAGCCAATGAATGCATTAACTGTTCCATATCGGCAGTGGCATCTTTTATCGCGATAATATTCGACACATGAGACAGACGCCCCACCGTTTCCGGTAAAATATTTGAGTTGGTCCGCCCCGGTACGTTATACACAATCTGTGGCAAATGTACTGCATCAGCAACAGCTTTATAATGCTGAAATACACCTTCCTGCGTGGGCTTATTGTAGTACGGAGAGATCAGCAGTGCGGCATCCGCCCCCAATATTTTGGCTGCTCCGGTTAGTTCAATTGATTCAGCCGTATTATTGCTGCCAGTACCGGCGATGACTGGTACACGCCCTGCAACCTGATCTACAGCAATGCCAATGACCTGTTTGTGCTCCTCAAATGAGAGCGTTGCAGCTTCACCCGTCGTACCAGCCGGTACCACACCATCAACACCTGCTTCAATCTGTCTTTCCAAATGTGCGCGAAACGCTTCTTCATCAATAGTTCCATTCAAGAATGGTGTTACCAATGCCGTCATTGTACCGTGAAACATACATGCCTCCGTGGGCTGTTGAACCTTTAAATAATGATAGCGCTGAACTATAACCGCTGAACATCATCGAGAAAGGATAATGTATTCATCCATACTCCAATAGGGAAGCGCTGATTTATTCAGCCTTTTCGTGCAGACCATGGATGGCACCCGCCACAACAACTCAGGATGGAGATACTGGACGGCCAAAGCCGCCACCAGGTGAGTAGCAGGAGCTGCGAATCAATTCAGGCACGCAATGCTTGATTGATAAGCAGCGGAAAAACCCGCGCTTTTGTCTTTGCGAACTGATTTTTGCCAGGGCGGCAATAAATCATCATCTCAATAGACAAGCTGAGAACAATCACCAGATTTCAATTTCACATCAACAACAGTCAATGTATTACTCCTGCACGAGGCGAAACCCCAGCGTATCGTATCGGGAACTGCGGGAGAACCAACTGCGGTATGCCGAACCTAAATAATTCACATCATTGTCCCAGGAGCCACCACGTATTACGCGCTTACTGCACTCGCCTGTTGTCCATGCACTACCATCAGCCGGCGCACCAGCATAACTGTTATTCCAACAATCCTGCACCCACTCCCACACATTGCCATGCATATCATGCAAGCCAAAGTCATTGGCCAGCTTCTGTCCGACAGGATGCGTTCTTTCCTTACTGCCATCTCCGAACCAGGCTGACAACGATGCTTGTTCTACCCCACCGTCCCAGCCATAACGATCGGCATGACCAGCCCGTGCTGCATATTCCCACTCGGCTTCCGATGGCAAGCGAAACGACTTGCCTGTTTTCATATTCAACTGCTTGATAAAGGCCTGCACATCAAGCCAACTCACACGCTCCACTGGCAAGTCAGCAGCCTTGAAATAACTTGGATTATCGCCCGTCACAGAGCGGTACAACGCTTGCGTAACTTCATATTTCATCATCTTGAAAGCAGCGATGTGCACTGTATGAGGCGGTTTATTATCACGGTCCACGGAAGCCTCACTACCCATCAAAAAGCTACCAGCAGGAATGGATACCAATTCCAGCCTCACTTCTTCAGCCTGCAGCGGCAAACAGGTCGAAAATAGCGCCATCACACACGTTAAAAAAAATAGTGCCATTGTTTTCACCATACATATCTCCTCTTCAGCTGCTCTAGCCTGAACTGTTGTGACCACCCATCCGTAAACTGTAAGATAATACTGATTGATTCAGCATCAACTATTTATCAATCAACGCCCGCCAATTTTGCGGCCAGTCAGCCTTGAATTCGAGAGGCTGTTTTGTAATGGGATGATCAAAGCGTAAGCGCCAGGCGTGCAACATCAAACCTTTACCACCAATCGATTTATACGCCGATAAATCTGGCTTTTCTCCATATTTCCCATCACCCAGAATCGCATGCCCTTCTCCCTGCAATTGCACTCTCAGCTGATGTGTACGCCCACTATGGGGAGCCAGAGACAGCATGGCATAATCAAAACCGTCACGCTCAAACTGTATCATTACCTGATAATCGGTGACCGACTCCTTACCTTCATCAACATCGACAACCATGCGCTCCCCGCCGCGCACCAGGCCTTTAGCCAGATGCGATATCATGCGGCCTGCTGATGCAAACGGGTGTCCCACAACCAGTGCAAAGTAATGTTTTTGCATGTCCCGCAAACGAAATGATTCAGTAAGATGCCTTAATGCCTCTAAGTTTTTAGCCAGTAGCAGGACGCCTGATGTATCACGGTCAAGCCGATGCGCCAAACGTAAATCAGGCAAACCACGCACCTGCTTCAAGGCTTCAATCAAACCGGCATCGTGGCCTGAACCGCCATGTACAACGAGCCCGGCTGGTTTATTCACCACCAGTATCCACTGATCTTCAAACAGCACCGTCAAGGCACGCACCTTGTTTATCAAAGAAGCAGGAATATGGTCAGCGCTACGGCCATCATGCACATCTTCGGGCTCTCTAAGGCTGGCTGGCAGGTAAATCTCATCACCAACGCTGACGCGTGACTCTGGTTTGCAGCGTTTCTTATTAACCCGCACATTGCCTTTTCGAATCAAACGCACAATAAGCCCGCGCCTGGATGCACCCAAATGGCGCACCAACACCCGGTCAAGGCGGCTACAATCTTCATTATTATCTATTGTTAAAACACTATTTTCCTGCATTTTTCTTGCCAATCCGCCTTCAACCGATAGAGTCACCTGCATATGTAGATAGCTCCGTGTTTTCCTGCATCGTATAAACTTTAACGCAGTTGCAATGGTAATGATTTGTATCCGGGAATCCCAGCCTCCAGTATTTTGAACATATACCGAGAGATAGCAGGGAACATTTTAGTCCCGCGCCATTGATCCGAAATCGGGTCAGTGAGACCATCAATGTGTAGATTTATGTCGATGACCCTAACGTTGAGCCTGCATAAATACACTGCGTTTGAAGACTTATACTGATGCCTCACCAAAGCGCCGACAGCGCAGGGGTAACAGCTAACTAGTGCGATGTAACATCAGGATGATGCGGCCATATCCCTGGATATTCGAGCTTGCCACTCCTGAGAACGCATCTGCTTACGTACTATTCTCAAGAATAGTTCCATCTTCGGCATTTATGTCGATGAGTCCCTCAAGCGCCAAAAGGAAACGTGCGTGACTGTAAAAAAACTCATGCTTATCAGTGCTATACACGAAGAAGAAAGTCGTGTTGCTATTATTGAAGATGGTTATCTTCATGAACTAGACATTGAATCAGCCCATAAAGCATTAACCAAAAGCAACATATATCGCGGTAAAATAACCAAAGTCGAAGGCAGTCTTCAAGCTGCTTTCGTTGAGTACGGATCAGCCCGGCAGGGCTTCTTACCGGTCGGTGAAATACACCCTGACTACTGGAAAGAAGGGGTGGATAAATCATTAAATCCCCGCAATCTTTCTATTCAGGATATTCTACAGGCCAAGCAAGAAATACTTGTACAGGTTGTCAAAGAAGAGCGCGGCAACAAAGGCGCGGCTCTAACTACAAATATTTCTTTAGCCGGGCGTTACCTGGTTCTAAGTCCTAATACCGTACGTGGCGGCATCTCTCGCAAACTTTCCGATGAAGATCGCCGCTCAATGAAAGAGATCCTTAAACAGCTCGACGTGCCCGATGACATGGGCTTGATTATTCGTACTGCCGGCAAGGATCAAACACTAGAAGCACTACAGCGCGACTACCAATATTTACGCCGCCTATGGGATGAAATCCGCATCACTAGTGAAACTACACCATCACCTGCCCTCATCTATCTCGATGGCGATCTGGCCACACGCGCAATTCGTGATCATTTCTCTGATGATATTCAGGAAATATGGGTAGATAACCATGAAGTATATACCCGCACCAAAGCCTTTGTTCATGCCGTTATTCCAGGCAAAGAGAAACTGGTAAAACTATACCGTGGTAAAAAACCATTGTTTCGCCTGCACAACATTGAACAACAGTGTGAAGAGACACACCAGCGCGAAATCCGTCTGCCTACAGGCGGCTCTATTGTACTTGACCCTACAGAAGCCTTAACAGCTATCGATATCAATTCTGCCAGCGCCACCAAGGGTAAGCATATTGATGACACTGCCCTGGCCATTAATCTGGAAGCAGCAGAAGAAATTGCCCGTCAGTTACGCATTCGCGATATTGGTGGTTTGATCGTCATTGACTTCATTGATATGGCCAACAGAAAGCATGGTCAACAGGTTGAAGACCTGCTTCGCAAAGCATGCAAAGGAGACAAAGCGCGCATTCAGTTCGCCCGTATATCTCGCTTTGGTCTGTTAGAAATGTCGCGTCAGCGCCTACACCCATCGGTACGTGAATCTACAACTGAGGGCTGTCCACGCTGTCAGGGACGTGGCTCTATCCGCACGGTCGACTCCATGGCTCTACAAATGCTCACACGCATGGAAGACTGGTCTGAAAGAGGCAAACAACCTACATTAATTGTACAGGTTCCGTCCGAAACCGGTGAATATCTGATGAACAACAAACGCGCCAATATTGCGCGCATTGAAGAAGCATACGATATTCAAATCACCCTGCAAATTCGCCCTGATCTTGATATCCCTCACTATCGCATTGAACGACAGTGGAATGAAAACAATCAGCAACGCGTGGAAGTACTTGAAGATACAGGAAAACGCATCAAACCACCGCGCCCCAACCGTAAACTTAAACCTGTAAAACCAGTGGTTGGTATTCCTACCCCTGTTCCGGAACAGGCACCTGCTGTAGAGCCTAAAAAAGAAGGGCCGCTGCAATCGTTGATCAATCTTTTTATCGGCGCCAGAAAAAAAACACCACCTAAAGCACCTGAAACAGAAGAAACAAAAAAAACCGAACAGCCAAGCAACCAACGTCCACGTAGGCGCAATCGAAACCGTGGCAATACACAGAACAAAAAAGCAAGCAGTGCCACTGAAGACAACAAACAACAGACCAATACAAAAGCGCAAAAACAGCCAAAGAAAGCTACACACAAGAAAAGTGAGAAGCCTAAAAGCAACCCTGCCGAAGATAACAAAGCGAAGGAGCAGGAACTTTCCAGTAGCAACAATGAAACAGACACAACAGCCAGCAAACCGCGTCGTCGCAGACGCAGGCGCAGGCGTTCAGCAGGCAATAGCGATGCTGCTAATGCAGCTCAGAACAGCGCTTCTGTAGATAGCAACAACAAACCACAGGCTCCATCAACAGCTACTGCTTCTGAAAAGCGTGATAACGCTCCAGCTGCCAAATCTGCTCCTGCAAAAGCGGACAACGCTCCAGCAGCTAAATCTACACCTGCAAAAG
>NZ_RCFQ01000008.1 GCF_003665155.1 Mariprofundus sp. EBB-1
CTGTATACGTGTCAACTCAAAGTATTCGTATTCGCCTGAAAGCCTTCGATCACCGCATTCTTGATAAGAGCGCGGCAGATATTGTGGCTACAGCAAAACGCACTGGTGCAGAAGTTCGTGGACCTATTCCGATTCCTACCCGGATTCGTAAGTTCTGCGTAATCAAATCACCACATAAATATAAGGATTCTCGTGAGCAATTTGAGATCCGTACGCATAAACGTCTGTTGGACATTGATAAACCAACGCCACAGACCGTTGACGCACTAATGAAACTTGATTTGCCATCCGGTGTGGATGTCGAGATCAAGCTATAATCGGGAGACAATCATGAGTGTTGGATTAATCGCCCGGAAAGCGGGCATGACTCAGATTTTTACAGAAGACGGTTCTGCTGTCGCTGTAACAGTTCTGAATGTTGAACCGTGTACGGTTATTGCACGTCGCAATGCTGACGTAGATGGTTATAACGCTGTTCAAGTTGGATATGGTAAAGCTAAACGTGTTACTTCACGTGCTTTGCAGGGTCACTTTGCCAAGCAGGGTCAGGAAGTAACTGGCGGACTTAAAGAGTTTCGCGTTGCTGCAGATGCTGATTATGAGTTGGGACAGTCGCTTACTGCTTCAATATTTGCAGTCGGCCAGAAACTTGATATTGCTGGTACCTCTAAAGGTCGTGGTTTCGCCGGTGTTATGAAACGTTATGACTTTGCCGGTGGCCGTGCTACACATGGTGCTGAAAAAGTTCATCGTCAGATGGGTTCTACAGGTCAGTGTCAGTGGCCGGGCCGTGTATTCCCAGGCAAGAAAATGCCGGGTCATTATGGCGACAAGCGCATTACAACTCAGAATATCGAAGTTGTGCGTGTTGATGAAGAGCAGAATCGCATTCTTGTTCGCGGAGCAGTTCCTGGTTCACGTAACGGACTAGTTGAATTGCATCCTGCCGTGAAGGGAGCGTAATATGTCAACTATCTCTGTTGTAGATCAAGCAAATAAAGAAGTAAGTACACGTGATTTGAACCCAGCTGTATTTGGTCTGGAATCTGATGACGGCTTTGTGCATCGTGTATATGCAGCACTGGCATCAGCTCAGCGTGCAGGTACATCTAAAGTAAAAGATTGTTCAGAAGTATCTGGTGGTGGTAAAAAGCCATTCAAGCAGAAAGGTACTGGCCGTGCGCGTCAGGGTACTACCCGTGCTGCACAGATGCGTCATGGTGGTACACATCATGGACCGCAGGCAAACACTTCTTTTGAGTCTCGTATCAATAAGAAAGAACGCCGCCGTGCAATGTGTCTGGTGCTGTCTGATTGTCTTCGTGCAGGCAAAGTTACTGTAGTAAACAAAATCGAATTGGCTGAAACTAAGACCAAGGGTTTTGTCGAAGTGATGACATCACTTGAAGCAAGCACTGCCCTGATTGTATTGGGTGAAGAGAATAATAATCTTGAACTGTCTAGTCGTAACGTGCCAAACACTAAAGTTGTGTTGGATGGCCAGGTTACAATCCACGATCTGTTGAAAAGCAAGCGTGTGATTTTAACTGAAGCTGCGGTAGATAAGCTCGAGGAGCGTCTATCATGAGTGCAAACATTAATAATTTTGACATTCTGCGTGAACCAGTTGTAACTGAGAAAAGCTATGCAGGTACAGGCGATGCTAATCAGTACACGTTCCGTATTGCTCGTGACGCATCCAAGACTCAGGTCAAAGCTGCTGTTGAAGCAATTTTTGAAGTAGAAGTGGATAAAGTTCAGGTAATCAATATGCCAAGCAAACCAAAACGTCGCGGTCAGCATGCTGGCACACGTTCAGGTTATCGTAAGGCTGTAGTTCGTTTGGCTGAAGGGCATTCGCTCGAAATAGCTGAAGAGGTATAAACGATGGCATTGAAGGCATTAAAACCAACAACTAACGGCAATCGTGGTCGTATCGGTGTTGTAACTGAAGAGTTGCACAAAGGTGAACCTGAAAAAAGTTTGACCAAAGGTCTGACCAGTTCGGGTGGACGCAACAATAATGGACGTGTTACATCCTCCCATCGTGGCGGCGGACACAAGCGTCTTTACCGCATGGTTGATTTCAAGCGTGACAATTTCGGTATTGAAGGTAAGGTGTCGCGCGTTGAGTATGATCCGAACCGCACAGCGCACATCGCATTGGTTGTTTTCAGCAATGGTGAAAAGCGTTATATCCTGGCTCCCCAGGGTTTACGTGCTGGTGATATTGTGAGTAGTGGCCCGGATGCGGAAATCCGTCCAGGTAACACGCTTCCTTTGTCCAGCATTCGTGTTGGTACACAGGTTCACAATGTTGAAATGAAGCCTGCTAAGGGCGGCCAAATGGCTCGCAGTGCTGGCGCTTCCATTCAATTGATGGGTAAAGAGAATGGTAAAGCGATTCTCAAAATGCCTTCCGGCGAATTTCGTCGTGTTGATCTACGTTGTCTTGCCACTATTGGTGTGATGGGTAACTCTGATCATTCTAACCGTAAGGTTGGTAAAGCAGGTCGTTCACGCTGGTTGGGTGTACGTCCAAACGTTCGTGGTGTTGCCATGAACCCAGTGGATCATCCACATGGTGGTGGTGAAGGCCGTACATCAGGTGGTCGTCATCCGGTAACACCTTGGGGTGTACCAACCAAGGGTCATAAGACCCGTGCTAAGAACAAGGCGTCGAATCGTGATATTATTCGCCGTCGCAATCAGAAGTGAGGTAGGACATGGCTCGTTCATTAAAAAAAGGTCCTTACATTGAGGCATCCCTGCAAAAGAAGGTTGATGCAGCTCTAGGTGCTGAAAAGAAAAGCGTGATCAAAACATGGTCTCGCCGCTCAACAATTTCCCCTGAATTCGTGGGAATGAACTTTGCGGTTCACAACGGTCACAAGTTTATTCCTGTGTTCGTTAGTGAGAATATGGTTGGTCACAAGTTAGGTGAATTTTCGCCTACCCGTACCTATTATGGTCACGGTGCAGATAAAAAGGCTAGGAAGAGGTAAGAAGCATGTCTGAAGAAGTTCGTGCGCTGCATAAAAACAGCCGCATCAGCCCGCAAAAGGCTCGCTTGATGGCTACTGCCATCCGTGGTCTTAATGTTGAACGTGCTTTGGCCGTATTGGCCTTGTCACCAAAGAAATCGGCACGCCTGTTTGAAAAGGTGTTGAAATCAGCGATCGCCAATGCCGAGCAGAACCATGGCTTGGATGTGGATTCATTGTTTGTATCCACAGCTACAGCTAATGCCGGTATGACATTGAAGCGTTACCGTCCGAAAGGTATGGGCCGTATGCGTCAACGTTTTCACCGTCACTCTCACCTGGCAGTTTCTGTCAGTGAACGCGGTTAAAGGGGATCTGAGATGGGACAAAAAGTAAATCCAATTGGCTTCCGTGTCGGCATTACCCGTGGTTGGGAATCTGTCTGGTACGCAAGTGACAAGAACTTTGGTGAGCAGCTGCGTGAAGATATCAAGTTGCGTCGTTATGTTAAGGCCCGCCTTAAGCATGCCGGTGTTTCTCGTATTATCATCGAGCGCCCTGCTGACAAGATTAAAGTAACAGTTCATACCTCACGCCCTGGTGTTGTGATCGGTAAGAAAGGTGCTGAAATTGATGCAGTACGCCGCGAATTGGTTCAACAGTTCGGTCGTGAAGTTCAAGTGTTTATTGTTGAAGTTCGTCGCCCTGAAGCAGAAGCGCAATTGATTGCAGAAAATGTTGCCTTTCAGCTGGAACGTCGTGTGGCTTTCCGTCGCGCTATGAAGCGTGCAGTCCAAAGCGCTATGCGTATGGGTGTGAAAGGTGTTCGTATCAACTGTGCCGGTCGTTTGGGTGGTGCTGAAATTGCTCGTACTGAATGGTACCGTGAAGGTCGCGTTCCATTGCATACATTGCGTGCAGATGTTGATTATGGTTTTGCTGAAGCCAATACCACCTACGGTATTATTGGTATTAAAGTTTGGGTATTCAATGGCATTAAGCTTGGCAATACTGAAACTGATAACGCATAAAGAGGATTAGTTACCATGTTGCAACCTAAAAAAATCCGCTGGCGTAAGCATCATAAAGAGCTTCAACGCATTCGTGGCAAAAGTCCACGTGGCGCTAGCTTGAACTTCGGCCAGTATGGTCTGAAGGCTATGGAACCAGCTCGTATTACTGCGCGTCAGATTGAAGCGGCACGTATTACTATTAACCGTCACATGAAACGTCAGGGTCGTGTTTGGATTCGTGTGTTTCCAGATCTGCCTGTTTCCAAGAAACCTGCCGAAGTTCGTATGGGTAAAGGTAAAGGAAATCCAGAGTATTGGGTTGCTGCAGTGAAAGCTGGCCGTATCCTTTTTGAAATGGATGGTGTTGACGAAGAAACAGCGCACGGCGCATTGGAACTTGCGGCTTCAAAATTGCCGATTCGTACTAAGATCGTCGAACGCGGAGTAGGACGATGAGCGATACAAAGAATGCAAAAGATCTACGTTCGATGAATGAGTCGGACTTGAAAGAGCGTATGGACGAGTTGGGTGCAGAGCATATGAAACTGCGTTTCCAGAGAGCTACCATGCAGTTAAACAATACGGCCCGTGTTGGCCAGGTACGTCGCGAGATTGCACGTATTAAAACCATTCTGGCTGAGCGCAGCTAAGGAGCTATACGAAATGTCCGAAGCATCAAGTAACAAGCGCACCCTGGAAGGTGTAGTAGTTAGTAATAAAGCTGAGCAGACTGTCATTGTGCAGGTTGAACGTAAGTTTTTACACCCACGTTACCGCAAGACGATCCGTTCACATAAAAAATATATGGCACATGACGCTGAAAACACCTGCAACATCGGTGACACTGTACGCATCATCGAGTCAGCTCCCATTTCACGCCGTAAGCGTTTTGTGTTGGAAACTGTCTTGACTCGTGCTGAACAGCTGTAAGGGGGTTTTGCTATGATTCAAACAGAAACCGTACTGCAGGTTGCAGATAACTCAGGCGCGAAACGCGTTAAATGCATCAAGGTGATTGGCGGCTCTAAGCGTCGTTATGCAAGCGTTGGTGATGTTATTGTAGTGGCTGTAAAAGAAGCCATGCCAAATGGTAAAGTAAAGAAAGGCGAAGTTCAGCGTGCTGTTGTTGTTCGCACTGCTAAAGAGTTTCGTCGTACTGACGGTTCATCGATTCGTTTTGATGAAAACGCAGCAGTATTACTTTCCAAACAGAATGAACCACTTGGTACACGTATTTTTGGCCCAGTGACCCGCGAACTTCGCAGCAAGGGATATATGAAAATTGTCTCCCTGGCTCCAGAAGTATTGTAAGCGGATAAGTGAGGCGATAGAGAGATGACTGATATGGTGAAAACCAGACTACGCAGAGATGATGAAGTGGTAGTGATTGCAGGGCGTGACAAAGGCGCTCGCGGTAAAGTGATTCGTGTAATGAAATCAGACGGTAGCGTTCTGGTATCTAAAGTGAACATGATTAAACGTCACACACGTCAAACCCAGAACAGCAGCGGTGGCATTATTGAAAAAGAAGCTGCATTGGATGTTTCTAATGTGCAGTACTTTTGTTCCAAATGTAAAGCCGGTGTACGTCTTGGCGTGAAAACGCTTGAAGATGGCCGTAAAGTCCGCACCTGCCGCGCTTGCGGTGAAGTGCTGGATAGCTAGGAGATTCAACGATGGCTCGTTTGAAAGAGATATATAAAGACACCATAGCACCAGCTATGAAAGAAGAGTTTGCTTATACCAATCCAATGCAGATTCCAGCAATTACTAAGATTGTTGTGAATATGGGTTGTGGTGAAGCTTCTCAGAACTCTAAGTTGATTGAAGGCGCATTGACTGACATGACCGCAATCACTGGTCAGAAACCAGTGGTTACACGTGCACGCAAGTCTATTGCAAACTTCAAACTACGTGATGGTATGCCTGTAGGTTGTCGTGTTACATTGCGCGGCGATCAGATGTGGGAATTCCTTGACCGTCTGGTGAATGTGGCATTGCCGCGTATCCGTGACTTTAAAGGTGTTTCACCTAAAGCATTCGATGGCCGTGGTAATTACACTATGGGCATTAAGGAACAGATTATCTTTCCTGAAATCGAATATGATAAAGTGGACAAAGTACGCGGTATGGATATCACTATTTGTACCAGTGCCAATACCAATGATGAAGGACGTGCGTTGTTGAAGAAATTCAGCATGCCGTTCCGCACTTAAGAGGGCTATAAGCATGGCTTCGAAAAGAATGATTGCAAAATGCAATCGCAAACCAAAATTCAAAGTTCGCGCTTATACGCGTTGCCAACTGTGTGGTCGCCCACATTCAGTGTATCGTAAGCTTGGCATGTGCCGTATCTGCCTGCGTAAGCACGCCCTTGCCGGAGAAATTCCTGGCATGGTCAAGTCGAGCTGGTGAGAGGAATTATATTATGATGATGGATCGTATAGCCGATATGTTGACGCGTATTCGCAACGCACAACAAGCTGGAATTGAACGCATTGAAATGCCAGCAAGTAATACACTTTTGTCTATGGCAGAAGTATTTAAAGAAGAAGGTTACATTGGCGCAGTAAAGGCCTATAACCATAAAGGTCATCGTTTTCTTCGCATGACGCTTCGTTATGATGATGAAGGCAAGGCAATTATTCAGGAGATCACTCGTGTGTCCAAGTCCGGACGTCGTGTATATGCACCTGCTGATGAAGTTCCTCGTGTTAAGAATGGTTATGGTATTGCATTGATCAGTACATCGAAGGGAATTATGACTGACAAGAACGCTCGTGCTGCACATGTTGGCGGCGAAGTTCTTTGTACGGTCTTTTGAGGTAAGATATGTCACGCGTTGGTAAAGAAACTATTACTATCCCCACAGGTGTTGAAGTATCTGTGCATAGTGACTCCGTCACTGTTAAGGGTGCTAAGGGTGAGCTAAGTTCACCACTGTTCAAAGATATTACTGTTGAGCAGGAAGGCGCTACATTATCTGTACTGTGTGCAGACCTTGAAACCAAAAAAACGAAGTCTTTTTATGGTTTGGCCCGTATGTTGATTGCTAATAATATTATTGGTGTCACTACTGGTTTTGAGAAGAAGCTTGAGTTGCGTGGTGTTGGTTATCGTGCTCAGTCTCAGGGCTCAAGCCTGAACCTGTCGCTTGGTTTTTCTCATCCGGTTGTCTATGCATTACCGGATGGTGTTGCTGCAGCGGTAGATAAAAGCATCATTACTGTAAGCGGTATTGATAAGCAGAAAGTTGGCCAAGTGGCTGCAGAAATTCGTGCTTTCCGTCCGCCAGAGCCTTATAAAGGCAAAGGTGTGCGCTATGTTGGTGAATACGTAGCATCGAAGGAAGGTAAGAAAGCGTAAGCTTTCTTTGCATTACAGATTTATTGTCCTGGTTCTGATGAATTCAGGATCAGCAGGAGATAGGTAAATGGCTCTAAAACGTTATGAAAACAATGGTGCTGTGCGTCGTGCTCGTAAAGTGCGTTCGCGTGTAAAAGCAAGTGGTCGCTTGCGTTTAAGCATTTTTCGCTCAGCGCGCCATGTGTATGCTCAAGTGATTGATGATGCCAATGGCACAACCTTGGCAGCAGCGTCCAGCCTGGATGCAAGTGTTAAGGCTGGTGGTAACAAAACAGGTGCTGAAGCTGTTGGTAAACTGATCGCTGAACGTGCACTTGAAGCTGGTGTAAGTGTTGTTGCGTTTGACCGTGGTCGTTTCGCATATCATGGCCGTGTACAGGCATTAGCTGAAGGCGCTCGCGCTGCCGGCTTGAAGTTCTAGGAGATTATAGATGATCAACGCAGAAGAATTGGATCTGACAGAAAAACTGATCACCATTAACCGTATTGCTAAGACTACCTCTGGTGGTCGTCGTATGAGCTTTTCAGCTTTGATGGTTGTTGGCGATGGTAACGGCCATGTTGGTTTTGGTCATGCCAAAGCAAAAGAAGTACCTGAAGCTATTCGTAAAGCATGTGATATTGCTAAAAAGTCTTTGATTCACGTACCGCGTAAAGGCGATACCATCCATTATCAGGTTACTGGTATTCAGGATGCGAGCCGCATCATGATCAAACCTGCATCTGAAGGTACCGGCGTTATTGCCAACTCTGCAGTACGTGCTGTGCTTGATGCTGCTGGAATCAAAGATATTTTGACTAAATCACAGGGTTCTCGCAATGCTGTGAACACCGTTCGTGCTACATTTAATGGTTTGAAATCGCTGCAAAGCCCGGAGCAGATTGCTGCTCGTCGTGGCAAGTCTGCGTAAGCACCCAACAGAATTAGGAGTTAGAGATGGCTAGCAAAGATACTATTCGTGTCCGTCAGATTAAAAGCGGCATCGGATATGCCAAAGATCAAAGAGCTACATTGGTGGGTTTAGGTTTACGCCGTATGCACCAGGTTGTAGAGCTTGAAGATACCCCTTCAGTACGCGGCATGGTTAATAAAATTAAACACCTCGTACGTATTGAGTCTGGAGAGTAACAATGGATTTGAATGATTTGAAATCAGACGAAGGTTCTCGTTTTACGCGCAAGCGCAAAGGCCAGGGCATTGCTACGGGCAACGGTAAAACCGGTGGTCGTGGTCATAAAGGTCAAAAGTCTCGTTCAGGCGGCAAGGTTGCGCGTGGGTTTGAAGGCGGCCAGATGCCATTGATTCGTCGTGTTCCTAAACGTGGTTTTACTCCGTTGAAAGATAACGATTTTCAGGTTGTTAACCTGGATAAATTAAACGGTTTTGCTGATGGTTCAAATGTTGATGCCGCAGCGTTGTATGAAGCTGGCTATGTACGTAATGCAGTGGACACCATCAAGCTATTGGCTGGTGGCGAGCTTACTGCCAAAAAACTAACTGTTTCAGTTACAGCTGCCTCTGCAAGTGCAGTTGCTAAAGTTGAAGCTGCCGGTGGTAGCGTTAAACAATCGGCTAAGGCGTAAATAATGGCCAATCCGTCATCAGGCGCTATGGGCGGCTTTGGCAATATTGGGAAAATTCCTGAGCTGAAAAGTCGTATTCTGTTCACACTTGGAATGCTGGTTGTATTCCGCATTGGAGCACATATTCCAGTGCCGGGTATTGATGCAGGTATTCTGGCGCAGTTCTTTAGTCAGGCTCAGGGTTCATTACTGGGCATGTTTGATATGTTCTCCGGTGGAGCGCTATCCAGGCTGACTATTTTTGCACTGGGTATCATGCCATATATTTCGGCTTCTATTATCATTCAGTTGATGACTGTTGTTTCGCCTAAGCTTGAGCAGTTAAAGAAAGAAGGTGAATCCGGTCGTCGTAAGATTACCGAGTACACCCGTTACGGCACGCTGTTTTTGGCAACCTTCCAGGCTATCGGTATTTCTATTGGGCTGGAACAGTTTACGGTTGCAGGACAATCGGTTGTGATCGATCCGGGCCTTGCGTTCAGAGCGATGACGGTTGTTACACTTGTATCAGGTACTATGTTCCTGATGTGGGTTGGCGAACAGATCACCGAACGTGGCATTGGTAACGGTATCTCATTGATCATTTTTGCGGGTATTGCCGCTGGTCTTCCTGCTGCTGTTGGTGGCACCCTGGAATTGGCACGTACTGGGGAATATTCACCATTTACTGTGTTATTACTGTTTGCGATGACATTGCTGGTAACTGCCTTGGTGGTTTGGTTTGAACGTGCACAACGTCGCATCCCAATCCAATATGCTAAACGTCAGGTTGGTAATCGTTTGTATGGTGGTAAGTCCTCCTTCCTGCCGCTGAAAGTGAATACTGCAGGCGTAATTCCTCCGATTTTCGCGTCTTCTTTGATTCTGTTGCCTGCTACATTTGCACAGTTTACCAAGAACTCCGAAGGCTTTTCATGGTTGGGTGATCTCTCTGCGATTCTTTCACCAGGCGCATGGTTGTATATGCTGATCTTTACTGCACTTGTGGTGTTCTTCTGCTTCTTCTATACAGCGATCGTATTCAATCCTAAGGATACTGCGGATAACCTGAAGAAAAATGGCGGGTTCATTCCGGGTATTCGTCCCGGGAAGAAGACTGCTGACTATGTGGATAATGTGCTCACGCGTATCACTGTTGTAGGTGCTGCATATGTGAGTCTGGTTTGTCTTCTACCTGAGTGGTTAATTTCAGAGTTGTCTGTGCCGTTCTATTTTGGTGGTACATCACTATTGATTGTTGTGGTTGTGACCATGGATACCATGGGACAGATTCAGTCGCATCTTATGAGCCATCAGTATGAAGGCTTGATGAAAAAAGCACGTCTCAAAACAGGTAAGTGATGAATATTATTCTGTTTGGACCTCCTGGCGTTGGTAAAGGCACACAGGGTGAGAAGGTTGCATCTGAAAAGAATCTGGATCATCTGGCGATGGGTGACATCTTGCGTGCAGCTGTGCGTGAAGAGACTCAGGCCGGCCTGAAAGCCAAAACGTACATGGATGCTGGAAAGTTAGTTCCAGATGATGTTGTGGTTGCCATGATTGAAGACAAAATCGTTGATAGTGATGCTTCAGGTTTTTTACTGGATGGTTTCCCACGCAACGTTGCACAGGCTGAGGCATTGGCTTCAATGCTGGCTAAACACAGTTTGAAAATTGATCGCACTATCTTCATGGATGCACCTGAAGAGAACTTGATTAAACGTCTTTGTGGGCGATTGATTTGTAGGGCTTGCGGTTTTGGATTTCATAGGCAGTATTCGCCGCCCCTAAAATCAGGGTGCTGCGATCGCTGTGGTGGTGAGTTGTATCAACGCGAAGATGATCGCGAAGATGTAATTGCCAATCGCTTGCGTGTGTATCAGGAACAGACCAGACCGTTGCTAGATTATTATCAGCACCAGGAAGGGTTCTTTAAGCTTGATGCCGGTGGCGAAATGGATGCAGTGTATGCTGCATTAAATAAGATTGTTTAAGATTGATTTGTTAAACATATAGGTGGTAGAGACACAGCATGGCAAAAGAAGATATTATTGAAATGTCAGGGGAAGTTGTTGAAAAGCTTCCAAATGCTATGTTTAAAGTTAAGTTGGAAAATGAGCATGAACTATTGTGCACAATTTCCGGAAAAATGCGTAAATATTATATTCGCATATTGCCTGGTGACAAAGTGACGGTGGAAATTTCACCTTACGATTTGTCGCGTGGTCGTATCAGTTACCGCGAGAAATAGTTACCACAAAAATAATCGGTTCCCGATTTAGTTGATTGTAGGAGGTGCCAGGCGTGAAAGTCCGTGCATCAGTTAAAAAAATGTGTAATAAATGTCGTGTAATTCGTCGTAAAGGCGTTGTTCGTATTATCTGCGAAAATGCACGTCATAAACAGCGTCAGGGTTAAGGAGGCTTCAAGTGGCTCGTATTGCCGGTGTAAATATTCCGACTCATAAACGCGTTGAAATTGCGTTGACTTATATCTTTGGTATTGGTTTGACCAGTTCAAAGCAGATTCTAACCAAGGCAGGCATCAGTGCAGAAATGCGCGTGAAAGATCTGACCGATGGTGATGTTGATAAAATTCGTAGCGTTATTGATACGGACTTCAATGTCGAAGGTGACCTTCGTCGTGAAGTAACTATGAATATCAAACGTTTGACCGATCTGGGTTGTTACCGTGGTTTGCGCCATCGTAAAGGTCTACCTGTTCGTGGTCAGCGCAGTAAAACAAATGCTCGCACTGCTAAAGGCCCTCGCCGTACAGTTGCTGGCAAGAAGAAGTAGGGGAATAAAGCATGGCTGCACCTAAAAAATCTGTTAAAGCTGCCAGTAACAAGAAGCGCGTTCGCAAGAACATTGCCAACGCTGTTGTTCATATCAAAGCTAGCTTTAACAATACAATTATTACATTTACTGATGATGCGGGTAACGCAATTTGCTGGGCAACCAGTGGCGCTTCCGGTTTCAAAGGATCACGTAAGAGCACTCCATTTGCAGCGCAGGTTGCGGCTGAAGAAGCTGCTCGCAAAGCAATCGATCATGGTGTGAAGAACTGTTCTGTATTGGTTCGTGGTCCTGGTAGCGGTCGTGAGTCTGCATTGCGTGCAATTGCCGCAGTTGGCCTTAACGTAACTACAATTCGTGATGTTACCCCGATCCCACATAATGGATGCCGGCCGCCTAAGCGCCGCCGCGTTTAGGAGTTTATTAGATGGCACGTTATTTGGAAGCCAAATGTCGCTTATGCCGACGTGAAGGCGAAAAACTTTATATCAAGGGCAGCAAATGTCACTCGGACAAATGTCCGATTGAACGTCGTCCTTACGCACCTGGTATGCACGGCCAAAACCGTCGCACCAAGGTATCAGACTACGGTCTGCAGTTGCGCGAAAAACAGAAAGTAAAACGTATCTACGGTTTGCAGGAAAAACAGTTCCTGAGCTACTTCAAAGAAGCTGACCGTTTGGATGGTATTACTGGTTTGAACTTGTTGCAGTTGATTGAATCTCGCTTGGACAATGTGATTTATCGCATGGGTCTGGCATCTTCACGTACTGAAGCACGTCAAATTGTTCGCCATAAGCTGGTTAAGGTAAATGGTAAAATTGCCAATATCCCTTCACTAAGCGTTAAACCAGGCAACCGTTTGGAGCTTGTTGACGCAGCTAAAGAACATCTGCGCATCAACGCTGCTGCTGAAGCATCAGGTAACCGTGGTACTGCTGAATGGATGGATGTAGATCTTCCAACTCGTCAGGGTACATATCGTGAGCTTCCAGCTCGTGATCAGCTGGATCAGAACATCCGTGAACAGCTGATTGTCGAACTATATTCTAAGTAATCATTGAGGATCCTTTCATGCAATTGATTAATCCGCGTAATATCAGCGTTGAAGAGAAAGTCCCAGGCCGATCTGCAAAGATCGTATTTGAACCACTAGAACGTGGTTATGGAACTACTATTGGTAACAGTCTGCGTCGTATGCTGCTGTCATCACTGCCGGGAGCAGCTGTAACATCTGTTACTTTTGATGGTGTTGCGCATGAATATGATACTATCAAGGGCGTACGTGAAGATGTCATGGACATCCTCCTTACACTGAAAGAACTTGATATTCGCATGGAAGGTGATGACGCTTCTACCATCACTTTAGATGTTAAAGGTACTTCCATTGTTACTGCCGGTGATATTCAGTGTCCGGCTGGTTTGATGATTCTGAACCCTGAGTTGGTTCTGGCGCATCTGAACAATGATGGCGCTCTTAAAGTTGAAGCTACTGTAGAAAAGGGTCGTGGTTATGATGCGGCAAGTGAACGTGAAATTGAAGAACGCGCAGTTGGTTCTCTATTGGTTGATGCGTCATTCTCTCCTATTCGCCGTGTAGCTACCCGTGTTGATTCTGCTCGTGTTGGTCAACGTACCAACTACGACAAACTCATCATGGAAATTGAAACAAATGGTTCATTGACTCCGCAAGAAGCAATCAACGCAGCGGCTGCTATTTTTGAACAGCAGTTAGCAGTATTTGTTGATTTCTCGGCAGTGCATGAAGCTGTTGTTGAAGAAGATACCGATGATGGTCTGGAAACATTGCTTGCGCAGCCTATCGAACACCTTGACCTGTCAGTACGTTCTATGAACTGCCTGAAGTCTGATGATGTGTTCCGTGTTGGTGATCTGGTACAGCGTAACGAGCAGGAAATGTTGCGTACACCGAACTTCGGACGTAAATCATTGAATGAGATCAAAGAAGTGTTGGAAAACATGGGACTTGAGCTCGGCATGGAACTGACCAACTGGCCACCGCAAGATGATGCGGAAGCGCTGGAAGCTTAAGTTTCAACATAAATTGATCTAAGATTTAAAAGAGGAAAAGACAGATGAGACATCGTAAACATCGTGGTTCCCTAGGCCTGGTATCTGGCCATCGTCGCGCACTATTGGCAAACCTTGCAACAGCATTGTTGACCCATGGTCGCATCGAAACAACTGAAACAAAAGCTAAAGTATTGCGTCCATACGTAGAAAAATTGATCACTTTGGGTAAACGTGGTGACTTGCATGCCCGCCGTCAGGCGCTTGCTAAGCTTCGTTATCGTCCAATCGTGGATCACTTGTTCGGTGATGTAGCAACAGCTTGTTCTGATCGTGTTGGTGGATTCACCCGCATCATCAAAACTGGTTACCGTGCCGGTGATGCTGCTCCAATGGCAATCATCGAGTTGGTTGATCAGGTTGGTTCTGTAGCTGAAGAAGAAGCTGCTTAACTAAATATCTAAACATTTAAAGGCTCCGCTTCGGCGGGGCCTTTTTTTTGCTTTAATTTCCCCTCTATAGGAATCACCTAATGAGTAGTATTCATTCTTGTTATATTAAAGTTTTTTCTGCTGTGTTTGACCTTTTCGGTATGTCATGCAGATCAATCGCGTCTGAACCCATTGATTTATTGCGAGCGTAACCGGATCTACTTAGATCGATTTTATGGGGGCACACAGAAGCATTGAAGATAAACCACATCGCGTTGTTTAGGCAATTGTGGATTAGGTGCATAGCGAATTTGCTACCTTGATAAGAGCTTTCAGGTGGTTTGCTCAGTCTCTTTTATGATGTCATGCAGTACAAACAAATGTTGTTTGTTGATGGGATGACAAGACTAGCTTAACGAAACCGTTTATAGATATATCAAGGGCAAGCTTATTTATGATTCTGGCTTGTCCGTATCGCTGGCTTCTTTGAGGTAGGGCATGAGATAAATGCTTTGCATGATGATAAATGCGAAGGTGAGCCCCATCAGACCAAACAGTTTGAAATTCACCCAGGTGTCGGTATCGAATGAGAAGGCGACGTAAATGTTGAGTGCGCCAAGTGCAACGAAGAACAGCGCCCATGCGATATTGAGCTTCGTCCATACCTGTGAAGGCAGGGTAATGGTTGATCCCATCATACGTTCAATAATCGTTTTCTCACCGATAAATTGGGAACCAACGAAAATCACTGCAAATAACCAGTTGATGGCTGTTGGCTTCCACTTGATAAAATTCTCATCTTGCAGATAGAGCGTTAAGCCACCAAAGATGGCGACCAATACCAGTGTAATGACATGCGATTTTTCAAAGCTGCCTTTCATCAATCGATGAGCAATGGTTTGAACAGCGCAGGCTGCGATCAGCACAGCTGTGGCAGCATAAATATCCACCATCTTATAGACGACAAAGAATAGTACTACGGGAAGGAAATCAAACATCATTTTCATAATCAGCATACGACCACAAGTGTTGCCAGTTGCCAAGTTATGATGGGGTTGCGTAATTGCTGCAGGAAATGTTCCGACGCGCCTCTTCGTTGCCTAATTGTTGAATTGTTATCCTCTGTACAACATTGATCTATTACCCTGTTACCTCATGATAGCCAGCTAAAAGATATATTTTCTTCGGGTGCCCAGGTTGGATACCGGCTTATGAGGCGTTAATAGCGCCACTATCGATATGCAGGGTGCGGGTAGGGAATGCAAACTCCAAATTCATCTCTTCAAGCAGATCCATGATTAGTAAATTCACTTCCTGACGCACTTGCAGGTAATCTGCCCACACTTTGCTGCTGGAGAAATAGTAGAGGAAAATAGATAGCGATGATGCATCAAACTCATCAAATTTTACCAGTTTGTAACTTTGATCCACTCCCGGGTGATTGCGCAGAATCTCTTCAATCCCGGCGATGGCAGCCCTCATTTGCGCTGGTGTGGTATCGTAGGTCAAGCCAAGGCGCATGCTGATACGGCGCTCACTACGGCCATCAATGTTATCAATGACCATATTGGCCAGTGCCGAGTTGGGTACATTGACCAACGTACGTTCAAAGGTGCGAATACGGGTGGAACGGAAGCCTACCTCTTGTACAACGCCTTCAAACTCGGCCGTTTTAATCCAGTCGCCAACCATGAAGGGGCGATCAACGAGAATCATGATAGAGCCGAAAATATTAGAGATAGTGTCTTTTGCGGCCATGGCGATGGCGATGCCACCAATGCCAAGTGAAGCAATCAGGCCTGAAATCGAGTAGCCCATGTTTTGTGCAATAACCAGTACAGCGGTCAATACAAGAAATACTTTGAGTGTTTTGGCGATGAAGGGTACGAGTTGGTCATCCAGAGATGATTCGGTTTCTTTGGCCCGTTCAGTAAAATATGCAGACAGTCCTTCGAGTAAGCGCCATAAAAACCATACACCAATAAAGATGCTGACGATGCGACCGGCACTATCGAATAGCTCGATGATAGGAAAAGTTTCGGCAGGTGGATTAAGCAGGTGTACCGAAATCAATGTGCCAATGACAAAGATTAACATGCTTCCGGGCCGTTCAGCGGCTTCAAGCAAGACATTATCGAGCTGAGTTTCTGTGCGGGAAGTGATCTTTTGTGCAATATTATGAAACAGTTTGACGATATAGCGCTGTGCAACAATGGTTATAAACAGCGCTGTGATGGCTAACAGCCAGTGCGCCAGAGTAATATCAAGCCAGGTCATTTCAAACCAGCTCGTTTCAATCAAGTTATTCGGCCAAAGTGTGTTCATCATTTCTCCTACAAACACGCAGGATGATAACGACTACTCCAGCCTGCGCTAGTGTGTACTACAGGCAAGGGGGACTGGCAGGGACTGGCAGTTGTTATTGACGATTGTGAGGAGCCTTTCTATGCTGGTGATGTGTTTCATGGAAGGGAAGGAGTAAGGCTATGGCCGAATCGGCAATGCAGGCAATGATTGAAGACAATGATGCGTTAGCTCGATTGATCGGGCGACGCGTACGTTATTTGGATGAAGAGTACGAAGTCACCGATTTGTTGCCCGAAGAAGGGCTGATGATCCTTTCATCAGATGATGGCTGTGATGTACAGGAAGATAGTTATGGGCGTGCGCACAGGCTGGTTCCAAAACGTCAAAACCTGAAATTTCGGGATGCTGAAGGTAATCCGTCCAGCATCTGGGATGAACTTAGTTTTCTTGATGGGCCGCTACTGCGCTAGTTTTTCATACAAAAGTATCACCACGAAGGCAGAGAGCTAATGCAGCATGGCTATTGCAACCGCAGTATCCTGTTTCTTTCGGTGTTGTATTGAATACCTATTACAGGTTTCTGATTCTTCTTCGATTACCCTTCTAGCTGTGTCTCTGTAGTTAGCTATGCCAGCGGACTGCCGGGGCGCTGCCAGGGAATTTTCTCATATGATTCAATGGCTACACGCATAACAAGGCCGAGAGCTGCAAGCATGGTTACCAGTGCTGAACCGCCATAGCTGATAAAGGGTAGCGGCAAACCAACAACAGGAAAGATGCCGGATACCATGCCGATATTCACGGTGATGTAGAGGGTGAATATTGAGGCAATACCAATGCACAACATCGAGGCAAAGCGACTGTGGGCGCGTTGGGCAATTAACAGAATGCGTGAAATTAAGGTGGCATAGAGACCAAGCAACAGGATGACAGCAATTAGCCCACCCTCCTCAGCCAGTACAGAGAAAATGAAGTCGGTATGTTGCTCGGGGAGAAAGTGTAAACGTGCTTGTGTGCCCTGTAGAAATCCTTTGCCAAACAGGCCACCGGAACCGATCGCAATACTTGATTGAATGACATGGTAACCAGCTCCTAATGGATCTGATTGGGGATCTAGCAGGGTAAGTACGCGTTGCTTCTGATAATCATGCATGAAATGCCAGAGCACGGGCAGTGAAGCTATGCCAAGTACGAGAGCTGCTGCGAATATGCGCCATGGCAGACCTGCGGCAATGAGCAGTGCGACGGTCGCGAATAACAGTACCAGCGTCGTGCCAAGGTCCGGTTGGGAGAGGATCAGTGCTGCTGGTACGGCAACCAGTAGTAAGGGGGTGCCAATATTGACAAATCCTCTGGCTTCGCGCGTAGCAAACCAGCTTGCCAACACAAACATCATCGCCCACTTCATAATTTCTGATGGTTGAAGATTGGTGAATCCGATATCCAGCCAGCGCCGTGCGCCCATGTGCACATCTCCAATGAGTGGAATCAGCATCAGCAGTAAGAGGCCGATGCTATACATTGGCCAGCTCACCAACCCTAAGAACCTCAACGGTACAAAGCAGAGGATAAGAAAGCCTGTCATCCCTGCGCCCCAGAATATCAATTGCTTTTGCCACAGGCCCATATCGCCCTGATATACGGCGGCATAAAGTACGCATAGCCCTAAAGCAGCCAGACTTAACAGGCTTGCAAGCAGAATCCAATCGAGAGAGCAGAGTGCACGTTTCATGAGTCTGATCCTGGTTTACGGATTAGAGGTTTGTTGTTTACCTGTGCATCAGATGCGCGGGCTTGTTTTGTAGCCATGGCCTGAATGACTGCTGCTGCAACAGGGGCTGCATCGCTACCGCCGTGGCCACCATGTTCAACAAATACAGCAATGGCAATTTGAGGATTCTCATAAGGAGCATAGCCCATGAACCAGGCGTGATCTTTATGATGCCGTAGGATATCTTTATCGATTGATTTATTTTTAGAAAGCTTAATGACCTGTGCTGTGCCCGTCTTTCCTGCCGATGTCCAAACTGCTTTGTTGAGGGCCCTGTGGGCGGTTCCTTTATTGCTCAATACTACATCACGCATGGCGGAGCGGATCATCTGAAGATGTTCAGGTTTCACCTTGACCTGATGCAAGACCTCTGCCGGTATGTGTGCCAATACCTGCGGTTTAAGAATAGAGCCTCCATTGGCAATGGCGGCAGCCAGGCGTGCGATCTGCAAAGGTGTGGTTGTTAAGGCGCCCTGCCCGATGCCGGTGATCATGGTTTCACCGCGAAACCATTTCTTGCGCCGGCTCTGGGTGTTTTTGATGGCGGCCATCATATAAGGGCTTTGAGCCGGAATAATGCCACGTGATTCGGGAGCCAGATCAATTTGTGTTTTTTCACCCAGGCCCCACGCTTGAGCTGTATCACTGATGATGCCCATGCCAAGCTGGTCTGCCAGTTGATAAAAATAGACGTCACAAGATTCTACCAGTGCCTTATGTAAGTTGACGCTGTCATGACCACGTCGTTTCCAGCAATGCAATTTGCGGTCTGAGAACTCAATATAACCGGGGCAAAATGATGATCCTTCTGCCAGATGGGAGCCGTGATCAAGACCAGCCAGGCCGGTCACCAATTTGAACGTCGAAGCTGGAGGGTAGGCTGCCTGTGTGGCACGGTTTAGTAGCGGTTTTTCAGGATTATTCAGCCAGGATTGCCATTGCGCTGATTCAAGCCCGGTAATGAACCGGTTGGTGTCGTAACCGGGCTTGCTTAGCAAGGCAATAACGCCGCCGGAGTGAACATCCATAACGACCACGGCACCGGTGCGCTCCCCAAGCGCATCGGAAGCAGCTTGTTGGATATCGGTATCCAGAGCCAGTTGAATGGTTTCTCCCATGATGGGTGGTTTACTGTTGATGACCGCAATGCGGCGTCCAAGGGCATCAACCTCTTCACGCTGGTGACCCAGGTGTCCATGTAACGAGGTCTCAAATGATTTTTCTATGCCGGTGCGTCCAATGAATTCAGATGGTAAGAATCCATCATCCACATCCCCTGCGTTGGCCAGTGAAAGATAGCCAATGATATGTGAGGTGAGTTCTGCAAAGGGATATTGGCGATAACTGCCAGCTTCTACGTTGATGCCGGGGTAGTGGTGTAGTCGGGCTGAGAGAGGTGATACATCCGACCATTTTAGCTTGTCATCCAGTAAAACGGATCGATCCGGACGGGTGTGCTTAATACGTTTGTGTAGCAGACGGACTTTATCATCTGTCCAGTGCAGGGCTTGAGCAAGTGTATGCAGCGTTGCATCAAGGTCTTTGACCCTTTCCGGAATCAATGTAACTCTGTAATCAATGTGATTAATAGCCAGACCTTTGCCCTGGGCATCAATGATTTCACCTCTGACTGGTAAGAGGGGAATGATGTTCAGGCGATTTTGATCTGCCTGCAATTGATATTTTTCATGTTCAAACCATTGCAGTTGCATGATTTGAAACAGCAGCAGGCCCAGGAAAACAGGCGTGGCTGCAAAAAAACAAACCATGCGCACATTAAAGCGCTGACGGGTTTCAAGCTGCTTGTTGAGCATATTGCCTCGTCAATAGATGCCAAACAGGTACGCACAGACATAGCGTTAGCAATGATGCCTGAATATCCCATCCCAGTGCTGGCAAAACTGCTATTGCAGCGAGCATCAGTACGATGCGTTGAGGGAGACCGGCTCCAAGATGGTGGTCCAGGTAAATCATCGCCAATGGAATGATTGCCAAAACAAGTGCCATGGTGCCAAATGACCAATACAGAATTAAATCATGGATCAGGGCGCAGGGTAGTACCCAGAGCCAGTTGTTTCGGTGTGCAAGCAGGCTGGCGAGCAGCAGTGCCAATGCCCAGTCCGGTTGACTCATAGTGGTGGAAAAAGCCAGATTGAAACTGATCCCTATAAGGGCAAGCAAGGGAATGACCGTGATAATGATCATGGTGAGGTAAATGTTTGAATGGAGTGCAGTTGTGATGCAACAGCTAGCCAGCTGTCATGTTGCCAGTGTGCAATGGGTTTGGCAGATACGTTGGCAAACAGTTGGCCTGGAATAGGTTGAACATTGGTAATGACGGCAACGGCAATGCCCGCAGGGAATAGGCCACCGGCACCACTGGTATAAAACACCTGGCCTTTTTGTGGGGCAATATCAAGAGGGATGAAATTAATCGACAAGCTGTCACCCTGGCCGCGAGCGAGCGCTGCAAGCTGGGTACCGGGGATTGTGACAGGTACCGCCAGCGAAGCATCAAAGAGGGTTCTTACGGTGGCGTGATTTGGTGAAATAGTATCAACTACGCCAACTAAACCTTCACTGGACACGATAACATCATCTTTTGAGACGTCGGGGACCTGTAAAATCAAACGCTGGCTCATTGGCTCCGGGCTGCGTCCACGTACTTTGGCCGCATGCCAGCGATAGCCAATAATATCTGAAATCTCCAGGATGCTTCTGAGCTGTCGATTCTCTTCACGCAGGCTATTCACTTCCTGAATGACAGCAGCTTGATCCTGTGCTTTCTTTTCAAGTGTCAGATATTGCTGTTGCAATTTTTGTCGCTCAATGAACCAGAGGTCAACCGATTGCCACCATTGTACCGGTGCATGCAGCACCTCTAAAGCTGGCCACATGCTTAACATCGCTGATGAGCCTGCAAAGAAGCGGGAGATGCCAAAAAGTGCGATCAGTAATACCGCGATGAGCCATAGTTTATGGCTTCGTTCTGTAAAGATCATGCGTGATGGCTGGGGAAATAGACCATGGATGATATATTGATTATGTCATCCATATGTTTACTCCTCGAAAAGAACGCCTCGCATGCGATCCAGCTCTTCCAATACGCGGCCACTACCCAACACTACGCAATCCAGTGGATTCTCAGCAATGGTGACAGGTAGCCCTGTTTCTTCACGCAGCAATTGATCAAGGCCAACCAGCATCGCTCCACCACCGGTTAGCATAATGCCTTTATCGACGATATCTGCAGCCAGTTCAGGCGGAGTTCTTTCCAGACAGACCTTTACGCCTTCAATAATAGCATTCACAGATTCAGTTAATGCCTCAAGAATTTCAGAGTCATCCAGCAGAAGTACTTTGGGCACGCCGTTAATCAGGTCGCGACCTTTGACTTCCATTTCACGACGTGTTTCCTGTGGGAATGCACTGCCTAAATTGATTTTAATTTTTTCTGCCGTAGGAGAGCCCACCAACAGACTGTATTTGCGGCGCAAATGATTGATGATGGCTTCATCCATTTTATCGCCACCGACACGTACCGAGCGGGAATAAACAATACCACCGTAAGAGATGACAGCGATTTCACTGGTGCCTCCACCAATATCCACGACCATGGATCCGGATGCTTCAGTGACCGGTAAATTGGCACCAACAGCCGCAGCCATCGGTTCCTCGATAAGATACACCTCACGTGCGCCAGCGGATAATGCAGATTCACGAATGGCTCTGCGTTCAACCGGGGTGGAGCCATAAGGCACACAAATCACAATACGTGGATGGATGCCCCATGTACGGTCATGCACCTTGCGGATAAATTGTTTGAGCATCTCTTCGGTCACTACAAAGTCAGCGATCACACCGTCTTTAAGCGGGCGGATGGCCTGAATGCTATCGGGTGTACGGCCCAGCATGCGTTTGGCATCTGTGCCTACTGCCAAGACACGGCGATGGTTTCTACCTCCGCCTGTATGGATGGCGACAACAGACGGTTCGTTAAGCACGATGCCTTCTCCGCGCACATAAATCAGCGTATTGGCAGTACCAAGGTCAATGGAAATATCACGGGAAAAAAACCCAAATAAACGTTGCAGCATAAACACTCCGCTACTCAAAAACTAAGTGGCGAGGATAGTGTTAGAAGAGAGATAGGTAAAGGCGCAGTCAAATGCTTGAAAACATTGGGGAATAGTTTTTTTGGAGGCGTTTTTTCAGCGTTCTTGGCTGAAATCGACCCAAACAGGAGCATGGTCACTGGGTCTTTCCAGCGCTCTGTATGTGCTCGCGACACCGGCTTGAGTAGGGATCATGGATGGCGTGGCGAGCAGGTGATCGATGCGAATGCCCCAATGCCTGCGGAATGCGTTCATACGGTAGTCCCACCAGCTATGCATGGGCTGATCAGGATGCAGTTGCCTGACAGTGTCTGTGAGCCCGAGCTTGAGCAGTGACTGAAACCATTCGCGTTCCGCATCAGAGCACATGATTTTTCCAGACCAACGATCAGGATCGTGAATATCCAGGTCTGTTGGTGCAATATTATAATCACCGAGCACTATTAGATGTTGATGTCTGGTCAGTTCTGTTTTGAGGAAGTTCCGGAAAGCAATCAGCCAGTGAAATTTATAGTCGTACTTTTCTGATCCTACCTCCTGACCATTGGGGATATAGATGTTGATGATGCGCACACCATCAATGGTGGCCGCAAGCAAACGGCGTTGGGGGTCAGAAAAGTCCGGGATATCCATAACTTCATCGGAGGCTGGTGATCGGCTTAACAGCGCAACGCCATTATATGTTTTCTGTCCGGAAAAAGTGACGTGATAACCGGCGGCCTCGATAGCCTCATAGGGGAAATTACTGTCCACTGTCTTGGTTTCCTGTAGGGCCAGCACATCAGGTTTCTCTTCTTCAAGAAACATTAGCACATGCGGTAAGCGAACAGTTAATGAATTTACATTCCACGTTACAATTTTCATGCGGGGATCATGACGCAGGCATGGTCATGGCTCAAGAATCAATGTGGTATGTGATTTCACATGGGCATTGACGTGTCGTGTTACCCGGTGATGGATGCTGCTGGTGCGCGTGCGATTTGAATGTGTGGAAGTTGATCTGGAATGCAGGCCAAAAAAAACCCCGCCTGTTACAGGCGAGGCTAGGAATAGGTTCCTGGTTGTGTTGTCTTACAGACCGATTACGTTACGAGCCTGTGGGCCTTTCTGACCATCTTCGATTTCAAATTCAACTTTCTGACCTTCAGCCAAAGACTTGAAGCCTTCGTTCTGAATTGCTGAGAAATGAACGAATACGTCATCTCCGCCGTCATCCTGTGCGATAAATCCAAAACCTTTAGTGTCGTTGAACCATTTAACTGTTCCTGTAGCCATTATACTGGTACCTCATTTTTGTTTTAGCAGCATGTTGAATGAAGATTGTTACTGAGAAAACCGAGAAGAAGCTTCTGGATTGGTCAACAAACACTTACAACAACCATGTCTTGCACGACGCACTGTAGGGGGGCGTTAAACAGAATGCTAGTAAAAACAATTTTGGATATTTGCGGATTATGGTTATTCATGATTTGAAATCATCACAACTGTCAACTTGGGTGTATGGGGCCTTTTCCTATTTTATGCTTGGTTTCCGGCGCCTATATCTTAGAGTGCGGAGATGACTACAATCACCCCCTCCACTCAGATCATTACTTTAAAAGGGCAGGATGCTTTGCCTGGTTTTCGACGTGACAAATTGCTTAAGGCATTTGCGGCAAAGGGCATTGCTGTGATTGATGTGCAAGCGAATTTTATTCATATGGCTGAAGTAACTGAGGACTGGCAAGTAGCGCATACTGAGCAGTTGAGTGTGTTGCTTGGGCATTCCCCTGAGCTGTTTAGTGATCATCAGTCTGATAACTTGACGCTTGTTGTTCCTCGTGTTGGTACGATCAGCCCCTGGTCATCCAAGGCTACTGATATTGCTGGCTTGTGCGGTTTGTCTGAGTTGCTTCGTATTGAGCGTGGCATTGCTTATCATATTACAGGCCTTAACCATGAACAGCATGTGGCTGCGGCAGCTCTATTACATGATCGCATGACAGAATCCGTGTTGAATGATGTGGATGCGTTGGTTCAGTTGTTTGCCCATCATGAAGCAGCACCTTTAGCCACAATCGATATGCTTGGTAGTGGTCGCACAGCTTTAGAAGCCGCTAACCGTGAGTTGGGGCTGGCGTTGGCTGAAGATGAAATCGACTATCTGTTGGAAAATTTCACAGCTCTTAAGCGCAATCCATCAGATGCAGAACTGATGATGTTTGCTCAGGCCAACTCTGAACATTGCAGGCATAAAATTTTTAATGCTGATTGGGTGATTGATGGAGAAGAACAGGATCGTTCCCTGTTTGCGATGATCCGCAATACGCATAAATTGAATCCGGAAGGCACGCTGGTGGCGTATAGTGATAACTCATCGGTCATTGAGGGCGGTGCATCGCAACGCTTTTATCCGGATGACGATGCGCACTATCGCGCTCATGATGATCAGATGCATATTCTGATGAAGGTTGAAACGCATAATCATCCAACAGCTATTTCTCCCTTTGCAGGTGCGGCGACAGGTTCCGGTGGTGAAATTCGCGATGAGGGTGCAACAGGCATTGGCTCCAAACCAAAGGCTGGTTTGTGTGGCTTTTCCGTTTCCAATTTGCGTATTCCTGAGTTTGAACAGCCATGGGAAATCGATTATGGCAAGCCTGATCGCATAGTATCCGCGCTCGATATTATGATGGATGGGCCTATCGGAGCTGCGGCATTCAATAATGAATTTGGCCGTCCGAACCTGTGCGGTTATTTCCGTACGTATGAACAGGATATATCTAAGGATGCAGATGCCTCAGAGCTACGCGGTTATCACAAGCCGATTATGATAGCCGGTGGCGTAGGCAATATCGATGCGCGTCATGTGCATAAAAACGACGTGCCTGAAGGCAGTTTAATTATTCAACTCGGTGGCCCGGCCATGCTGATCGGCCTTGGTGGCGGTGCTGCTTCAAGCATGGATACCGGTTCTAATGCAGAGTCGCTTGATTTTGATTCAGTGCAGCGTGGCAACCCGGAGATGGAACGCCGTTGCCAGGAAGTATTGGACCGCTGTTGGCAGATGGGCGATGCCAATCCGATTCTGTTTATTCATGATATTGGAGCCGGTGGCCTATCCAACGCAGTGCCCGAATTGGTCGATGATGCAGGGCGCGGTGGCTGGATTGATTTGCGTGCAGTTCACAATATGGAGCCGGGCATGAGCCCGATGCAGATCTGGTGTAATGAAGCTCAAGAGCGATATATGCTGGCGATTGCGCCGGAATCACGCGCGCTGTTTACCGCGCTTTGTGAGCGCGAACGTTGCCTGTTTGCGGTGCTTGGGCATGCCACAGAAAAACGTGACCTGGTGGTGAATGATCCACAGCTTAATGATCAGCCGGTAAATCTCTCTCTCGACATGCTGCTTGGTAAAGCGCCGAAGCTGACGCGTGATGTAACGCATAAGGCAGCAACATCTGTAGCGCTTAATGTGGCTGCGATTGATCTGAAAGAAGCTGCTGAGCGTGTGTTGCGACTGCCTGCCGTAGCCAGTAAAGAGTTCCTGATCACGATTGGTGACCGCTCTATCACAGGTATGGTGGCACGTGATCAAATGGTTGGCCCCTGGCAGGTGCCGGTTGCCGATGTGGCAGTGACCACACGTGATTATAGCGGTTATGCAGGCGAAGCGATGAGTATGGGAGAACGTACGCCGATTGCTGTGCTGGATGCTGCGGCATCAGGGCGCATGGCGGTGGGTGAAGCGCTGACCAATGTGGCGGCGGCTCCGATTGCAAAAATCGGTGATATCAAACTCTCTGCCAACTGGATGGCGGCTTGTGGTCACGAAGGTGAAGATGCGCGTCTGTATGATACGGTGAAAGCTGTGGGTATGGAGCTGTGCCCGGCACTGGGCATCTCTATTCCGGTTGGTAAAGATTCGTTGTCGATGAAATCGGTTTGGCAGATTGAAGATGACAATGGCGACAGCCAAACACGCGAAATGATTTCACCACTCTCCTTGATTGTATCTGCCTTTGCGCCCGTGACGGATGTGCGCCAGACCCTGACGCCTGAATTGCAACTGGGGCAGGGTGATAGCGATCTGATCCTGCTGGATCTGGGCGATGGTAAAAACCGTTTGGGTGGTTCTGCCCTTGCTCAGGTGTATGGCAAGACTGCACAGGATGTACCTGATGTGGATGATGCCGCTTTATTGAAAGCATTCTTTTCAACGATCCAGCAGTTGAACAATGAAGGGCTGCTTTTGGCGTACCATGACCGTTCTGATGGAGGTCTGTTTGCCACGCTGGCTGAAATGAGTTTTGCAGCGCGATGTGGTCTGAAAGTACATCTGGAAGCGCTGGGTAAGGATGTGATTTCAGCCCTGTTTAATGAAGAACTTGGTGCCGTGATTCAAATCAGACGATCTGAGCGCGAAACGGTGTTGTCCAGGTTGAGCAATGCTGGTCTGGCTCATGTTGCCCATATTATTGCCCACCCGGAAGCAAGCACTTCATTTGTGTTGAAACATGAACAACAGACGCTGTTTGAAGCCGACGTACAGTCGCTGCAGCAGATTTGGGCAGAAACCAGTTTCAGAATGCAGTCCTTACGCGATAACCCAGACTGTGCCAAAGAGGCTTTTGAAGCCATTGCCGACAAACAGCATAGCGGTTTGTTCGTTGATCTCTCTTTTGATCCGGCTGAAGATATTTGCGCAGATTTCGCCAATAATCCACGGCCAAAAGTGGCTGTATTGCGTGAGCAGGGCGTGAATGGGCAGGTTGAGATGGCTGCTGCATTTGATCGTGCCGGTTTTGATTGTACCGACGTGCATATGTCCGATGTGATTGCAGGGCGCATCAACCTGGAAGATTTTCAGGGTCTTGTGGCTTGTGGCGGCTTCTCCTTCGGTGATGTGTTGGGAGCCGGTCGCGGTTGGGCAAATTCAGTACTTTATAATGAAAGAGCCCGTGATCAGTTTAATCATTTCTTCCATCGTTCCGATACATTCGCCTTGGGTGTCTGCAACGGATGTCAGATGATGTCCGGTTTGAAGTCCATGATTCCGGGGGCAGAGCACTGGCCGAATTTTGAACGTAACCGTTCTGAACAATTCGAAGCACGATTGTTGCAGGTTGAAGTGCTGGAGTCGCCATCGATTTTCCTTGCTGGCATGGCCGGTTCCAAGTTGCCGCTGGTTGTGGCGCATGGTGAAGGGCGTGTCTCGTTCGACAGTGATGAGCAGGCTGGCCAGGCAGTTAGTGCATTGCGTTATCTTGGCGCTGATGGGGACGCTGCCACAAGCTATCCGCATAACCCTAACGGCTCGCCGGATGGTTTGACCGGATTCACTACAGCGGATGGCCGTTTTACGATCATGATGCCGCATCCGGAACGCCTGTTCCGTAGCAGTCAGTTCTCCTGGAGTCCTGAAGCGTGGGGCGAGAATGGCCCGTGGCTGCGCATGTTCCGCAACGCACGCAAGTGGGTTGGGTGAAATATGGTGGCTACTGAAGAGCGCTTCTGATAACTTGCGACCCCGTTATGGATACTAATTCTAGTAAGAAAACACGATTTATTTTTGTTACCGGCGGGGTGGTCTCTTCGCTCGGAAAAGGCATTGCTGCGGCAAGCCTTGCGGCGCTATTTGAAGCGCGTGGTCTGCGTGTCACCATGCAGAAACTCGATCCCTATATTAATGTGGATCCCGGTACGATGAGCCCGTTCCAGCATGGTGAAGTGTATGTCACCGATGACGGGGCGGAAACCGACCTGGATCTGGGCCACTATGAGCGTTTTACGCATGCGACTATGTCCAAGCGTTCCAATTTCACGACAGGCCGTATTTATGAATCGGTGATTCGTCGTGAGCGCCGTGGCGATTATCTGGGCGCAACCGTGCAGGTGATTCCACATATTACAGACGCGATCAAAAGTGCGATCCTGTCGCTGAGATCAGATGACGTGGATATTGCGCTGGTTGAGATTGGCGGCACGGTTGGTGACATTGAGTCACAGCCATTTTTGGAAGCGATTCGTCAGCTGCGTTTTGATTTGGGCCGGAAGAACACCGCCTATATTCATCTGACGCTATTGCCTTACATCGCTTCAGCGGGTGAAATTAAGTCCAAGCCTACACAGCATTCGGTTAAACAGCTGCGTGAAATCGGCATTCAGCCTGATGTGTTGCTGTGCCGTTCTGAGCATTCGATTCCCAAGGGTCAGAAAGATAAAATTGCCCTGTTCTGTAATGTGGATAGGGGTGCTGTGATTGATGCACTGGATATGGATACCATTTATGGTGTACCACTGGGTTTGCACGAGCGTGGTTTAGGTTCGGCAGTATTAAAACATTTCGACATGGAAGATAAGGAACCGGATCTATCGGTATGGGAAGATATTTGCCGTAGAATTCGTGAACCGAAACAGGAAGTGCGTATTGCCATGGTTGGCAAATATGTCGAGCTGGCGGATGCCTATAAATCTGTGAATGAGTCGTTGATTCATGGTGGTATGGCGCATGAAGTGCGTGTGAATATTGAATATATTGATGCCGAGTCACTTGAAAAAAACGGTGTTGACTGTCTGGCTGATATGGATGGTATTTTGGTGCCTGGTGGTTTTGGTCAGCGTGGTACCGAAGGTAAAATTGCCGCTATTCGTTACGCCCGTGAAAACAAAGTACCATTTTTGGGGATCTGTCTGGGTATGCAGCTGGCTGTTGTTGAATTTGCGCGCAATGTTGCAGGCCTTGAAGGTGCGGTCAGTAGTGAATTCGATGAACGTGCCAAACATCCGGTGATTGCTCTGATGACAGAATGGGAGCAGGAAGGAGCGCGTGTTCAGCGTAGTTCTGATAGTGATCTGGGTGGCACGATGAGGCTCGGTGGCTATGCTTGTAGTGTGATTGAAGGCACGCATACCTTTGATGCCTATCAGCAGGAAGAGATCCGTGAACGTCATCGTCACCGTTATGAGTTTAACAACACCTACCGTGAGCAGTTAGAAGCAGCCGGATTGGTGGTGGCGGGTACTTTGCCGGATAATTCATTGGTGGAAGTGGTTGAAGTGAAAGACCATCCGTGGTTTGTGGCCTGTCAGTTTCATCCTGAGTTTTTATCACGCCCGTATGCGCCGCACCCGCTATTTGCTGCGTTTGTTGGTGCTAGCAAGGCTGCGTCAGATCAATGACGCGATCTGACGTGATACAAGCAACTGCAACGGTTGGAGATCTGCGCATCTCCAATGACCTGCCTTTGGTACTGTTGGCTGGACCATGTGTGATTGAAGGTGAAGATTTTACGCTGAAAACAGCAGAGCGCATTGCCGCGATTGCTGATGCTTGTGGCGTGCCGTTGGTATTTAAATCAAGCTTTGATAAAGCCAACCGCACCAGTAAAGATGGCTTTCGTGGCCCGGGCCTTGATGAAGGTTTGCGTATCCTGCAACGGGTGAAAGATGAGTTGGGTTTGCCTGTGGTTACCGATGTGCATGAAACGTATCAGGTGAAAGCGGTATCTGAAGTCGCTGATATTTTGCAAACGCCGGCGTTTTTGTGTCGGCAAACTGATTTTATTGAAGCGGTGGCATCTGCCGGTAAACCTGTAAATATCAAAAAGGGACAGTTTCTTGCGCCCTGGGATATGAAGCATGTGCTGGAAAAAGCGCAAGCCACTGGCAATGCAAATATTATGTTATGCGAGCGCGGTGCAAGTTTCGGTTATAATAATCTGGTGTCAGATATGCGGTCTTTACTGGTGATGCGCGAATTTGGAGCGCCGCTGGTGTATGACGCAACTCACTCTGTGCAGCAACCGGGTGGTTTGGGTGGCGCAACAGGAGGCAATCGTGAATTTGTACCGGGATTGTCACGGGCAGCCGTAGCAACGGGTGTGGCCGCACTGTTTATGGAAGTACATCCTGATCCGGATCAGGCCAAGTCGGATGGGCCGAATTCGTTGGCGCTGGCTGATCTGGCTGAAGTGCTGACAAGCTTGAAACAGATTGATGATGTTGTGAAGTCGTAACTTTTGATTTGAGTGGTTTGATGTTAAAAAGTAAATAAACTGAATAAAAAAACTGGTTTTCGTGACGCTTTCCCACATTTAATAGACGTGTAATGTTCCTTTGCGTACATTTCGCGCCGTTTGTGAACATTTGATCCATAAATATTAGAACGTATCATCGTCGACAATGGGGTCGACCAGGAGAAACACATTGAGTGAAATTGTAAATGTACATGCTAGAGAAATTTTTGATTCGCGCGGCAACCCGACTGTAGAAGTTGATGTAAAACTATCCAGCGGAGCATTTGCCCGTGCCGCAGTTCCAAGCGGAGCATCCACAGGTTCCCGTGAAGCGGTTGAGTTGCGTGATGGCGACTCCCGTTTGGGTGGTAAAGGTGTAAGAAAGGCCGTTGCCTTCGTAAATAGTGAGATTGATAGCGCTGTAAAGGGTATGGATGCTGCAGATCAACAGAGTCTTGATGATAAGCTGATCGCACTGGACGGTACGCCGAACAAGGCGCGTTTGGGCGCTAATGCGATTCTTGGTGCTTCTCTGGCAGTGGCCAAAGCACAAGCGGCTGAACAGAACCAATCACTATTCCGTTATTTGGGTGGTGCAGATGCAAACCTGCTGCCAGTACCATGCATGAACGTCATCAACGGTGGTTCGCATGCAGACAATAGCATTGATTTTCAGGAGTATATGATTGCGCCAGCCGGTGCATCGAGCTTTGCTGAATCGCTGGATATGGGTGCGGAAGTATTTCATGCGCTGAAATCTGTATTGAAAGCCGCTGGTCATGTGACTGCTGTCGGTGATGAAGGTGGTTTTGCGCCAAATTTGGGTTCCAATGAAGAAGGTATTACTGTCATTCTGGAAGCGATTGAAAAAACCGGTCTTAAAGCTGGTTCTGATGTTGTGATCTGTTCCGATATGGCTGCTTCTGAATTTTATCATGATGGTCAGTATGTATTAGCCGGTGAAGGTAATCGCAAGCTGGACTCAGCTGGTCTGGTTGATCTGATCGCTTCATTGTGTCGTCAGTATCCATTGGTCTCCGTGGAAGATGGTCTGGATGAAAATGATTGGGATGGCTGGAAGCTGCTCACTGAAAAGCTAGGTGATCGCGTGCAGTTGGTTGGTGATGATCTGTTTGTAACCAACCCTGCTATTCTGAAAGAAGGCATTGATAAAAACATTGCTAATGCGCTCTTGGTGAAAGTGAATCAAATAGGCACCTTGTCTGAAACTATTGCCGCTGTGAATATGGCGCATGATGCTGGTTACCGTTGTATGATGAGTCATCGAAGCGGTGAAACTGAAGATGCTACGATTGCTGATTTGGCTGTCTCCATGGCAACCGGTCAGATTAAATCCGGCTCAGCTTCCCGTTCAGATCGTATGGCCAAATATAATCAGTTGCTGCGTATTGAAGAAGAACTTGGCAGTGCTGCACGTTTCGCTGGTCTTGCTACGTTTTCCAGAGGCTGATACCCACTGAGTGAGCATTAACGTGGGAAAACGTTTAGGCCAATGGTTGTTTTGGATTGCTGGCGTGATCGGGCTAAGTTATATGCTCTGGAATCTAATTTTTTCCGATCATGGTTATCTGGTATATCAGAAGGAATCTGTTCAATTAGAACAACTAAAGGCCGAACTGTCGGCCCTGAAGCTTGAACGTGAACGCTTAGCCAAAGAGGTGCTACGCTTCAGAGATGATCCGCGCGCACTTGAAGAGCTGGTGCATCGGGAGCTTGGTTATGTTCATCCGGATGAATATATGGTGATTATGAAGGATAAACCGGCGGTTAAAGGAAGGGGTAAATAGTCATGAGTAAGGTAATCACCCGGTTTGCACCATCTCCGACAGGACTATTGCATTTGGGGAATGTGCGCACTGCATTGCTCAACTGGTTATACGCGAGAAAACACGGTGGTCGTTTTTTGCTGCGTTTTGAGGATACCGATCAGGATCGTTCTCAGCAGCAATATATTGATGCCATTCAGTCCGATCTTAACTGGTTGGGTTTGAATTGGGATGGTGATGTACTGTTTCAATCGAAACATGCAGATAACCATCGCAAGGCGCTGGATCAGCTCGCAGAGAAAGGTATGGCTTATCGCTGCTTTTGCAGTGAAACCCAATTAAACTTGGATCGTAAACTGGCTGCATCGCGCGGCTTACCTCCGCGTTATGCTGGGCGTTGTCGTCAGCTTAGTGATGAAGAATCACTTGCCCGCGCACAGTCGGAGCCTTTTGTCTGGCGCTTACGTATCCATGCTGATGATGGTGAGGTTGTTGTTTCCGATCTATTGCATGGTGATATCCGTTTTGCACAGCGTGATCTTGATGATCCGGTTGTTGTGCGTTCCGAAGGTTCGTTTACCTTTTTGCTTCCTAACGCTATTGATGATGCACTAGATGGTATTACCCATGCTGTGCGTGGTGATGATCATTTGACCAATTCGGCCTATCAGGTTTGGCTGCTACAGCAGCTAGGTTATACGCCTCCACATTACCTGCATCATGGTCTGTTGCTGGGATCCGATGGTGCCAAACTTTCCAAACGTAGTGGCAGTCACAGTGTGGTTGAGTTGCGTGAAGAAGGCCTCTTGCCGGGAGCGCTGGTGCAAGCCATGGGGCGTTTGGGTCACCCGAACATGCCGGAACAGGCGCACACTGCGATGGCTTTAGCTGATTATTTTGAGGCTGAACATGTGTCCACCAGCTCCGTGAAATGGCTGGATGAAGATATGTGGCGTTGGCATACGCGGCTGCTGCATGAGCTCGATAGCGAGTTGTTAATCCCATTGCTTCTGCTGCATGTGCCGGATGCAGGGCATGACAGGCTGGTAAGCTTTGCCTCCTTGATCGAGAAAAATCTTGAACGTGTTGAAGATGCTGTACTGTTTCAGCGTCTGCTGGATGTCGAAGCTGCTCTGGAACCTGAAGCGTTATCGGTGTTATGCGAAGCAGGCACAGCCTTTTATCAACAGGCATTGGATGCCTGGCAACCTGATTCGGAATGGAAGAGTTGGACGGCGGCAGTGAAAGAGAAGACCGGCTGCAAAGGTAAAGCGCTGTTTATGCCCTTGCGTGTGGCATTAAGTGGTGCTCTGCATGGCCCTGATATGTCCTCTGTTGTCACATTCTTAGGTAGTGAAGGTGTTATCGCCAGAATCGAACATGCGTGTCAGCTAGCTACTCAGGAGGCGTAATCCTATGAGTCTTTCTGTTTATAACTCCCTGCATCGTCGCAAGGAACTGTTTGAACCTCTCGAACCTAATCGTGTGGGTATGTATGTGTGTGGTGTGACGGTGTATGACTATTGTCATGTTGGCCATGCGCGTGTGATGGTGGTGTTTGATGTTATTCATCGCTGGCTCACTGAACTTGGTTTTGATGTGAACTATGTGCGCAATTTCACCGACGTAGATGATAAGATTATTAAACGGGCCAGTGAACGTGGTATTGATATTCATCAACTTACCAATGAGATGATTGCTGCCTTTCAGGAAGATATTGGTTCTCTGGGCTGTTTGCCACCGAGTCATGAACCCCGTGCTACTGCCCATATGCCGGATATGGTGAAGATGATTGGCGAGCTTGTAGCACGAAAGCACGCCTATGTTTCTTCATCCGGGGATGTGTTGTATGCGGTGCGCAGTTTTGATCACTATGGTCAGCTGTCGGGTAAAAATATCGATGACCTGGAATCGGGCTCACGTGTGGATGTGGATGATAGCAAACGTGACCCGCTCGATTTCGTGTTGTGGAAAATGGCCAAGCCGGGTGAGCCTGCATGGGATTCACCGTGGGGCCAGGGCAGACCGGGTTGGCATATTGAATGTTCAGCCATGAGTTGCTCGCATCTGGGTAACACCTTTGATATTCATGGTGGCGGTATGGATTTGAAATTCCCGCATCATGAAAATGAAATTGCTCAGGCCTGTGCATCCAATGATGGCAGTTTTGCCCGTTACTGGTTGCATAATGGCTTTGTAAATATCAATGCTGAGAAGATGTCCAAGTCATTGGGTAACTTTTTTACCATTCGGGAAGTCACCAAAAACTATCACCCGGAAGTATTGCGCATGTTTATCCTGGGCACCCATTATCGTTCACCATTGGATTTCTCTGATAGTGCCTTGGATGCTGCCAAAGCCGGATTGGATCGACTGTATGAAACGCTACGGCGATTCAAGGGTGAGACGTTAGATGGAAGATGTGAGATGTCTGAGTCACTCATTCCACCTGCTTTCACCAACGCCATGAATGATGATTTCAATACTACGGAAGCGCTGGCGTCACTCTTCGATACCAATCGTGCTTTGAACAAGGCTTTAAATGAGAGGGCTGATGTCAGTGATCTTGCTGCCCAATTCAAGGCGATGCTTAATCTCTTGGCTATTGGTCAGCATGATGCCGAAGCCTGGTTTAAGGGTGGGGATGTTGATGTGGCGCGTATTGAAGCATTGATTGCTGAACGCGGCGAATCGAAAAAAGCCCGTGATTTTGCCCGTGCTGATGCCATTCGAGATGCATTGATTGCCGAGGGTATTGTACTTGAAGATAGCCCGAGCGGCACAACCTGGAAAAAGGTCTGATAGACGAAGGTCCGAGACTTTTACCGCAAAGTACGCAGAGTTACGCAAAGTAAAGCAAAGCTGGCCGAGGAAGAAGAGAGTCACAGCAATGATTATTACGCCGGTATTTCTCCTTTGTAACTCTTGGGTGATTGCGCTTGCGTAAGAGAGAGTGCCCTGGGCAGTTCTGTGGTGAAAGATTTAAATGGTTGTAAATGTAGAGGTAGTGAAGATGCAAGCAAAAGTGGCTGAAACAATTGCTCTGTTAGAGCAGGCAAATAATGAATATGGCTCTAGTCTGGTGTTCGCATGCAGTTTTGGTGCTGAAGATGTTGTGATGATTGATCTGATCAGCAAACATGCTCCCTCTATTCAGGTCGTCACGCTCGATACCGGTCGTTTGCCACAGGCAACCTATAATGTAATGGATGCGTGCCGTGAGAAATATCATTTAGAGCTCAAGGTCTATTGTCCGGATGCAGCAGAAGTCGAAGCGATGGTCTGCGAGTCGGGTCTTAATCTGTTTTATCAATCGGTAGAGAAACGCAAACAGTGTTGTGAGATACGCAAGATTCATCCGCTCAAGCGGGCGCTGTCGGGTAAACAGGCGTGGATCACAGGCGTGCGTCGCGAGCAGGCTGACTCGCGTCTGGATATGACTGCAGTGGAAGATGATGCTCATTTTGGTTTGAAGAAGTTCAATCCTCTGATTGAATGGACAGAATCAGAGGTGTGGGACTATATCCGTAGCAACGATGTGCCCTACAATGCGCTGCACGATCAACATTATCCATCCATTGGTTGTGAGCCATGTTCCCGATCTATTACTGTCGGGGAAGATCCAAGATCCGGACGTTGGTGGTGGGAGCGTGAGGATGGTGTGGCCGAATGTGGTCTGCATGCCAGCCCATTGAAAAAGCCGTAGAAAACAAAAAAGCTGACGTGAAAACGCCAGCTTTTTTTGATGTTTCTAATGCTATTAGAAATGCATTCTGTAATGTGGGTCCAACCAGCATTTTGGTAGTGCTTCTCCGGATGCAAATGTTACATCGGATTTTTCAACAGGTTCTGGGTCACCGACTTCTTCACCGGCCTGGAATTGCACGGTAACAAATGATGAATTTGGATCTGTGAGTTGACTTAGTTCAACGACCTGCGCGAGATCGCCATTATCTGCTTTTCTCAAGAACATATCAGCCTCCTTATTGTTGATGTGACGTGCTGAGTTTATCCAATATACGCTTCATGAACGGTTTTATCCAGTTTCAAGTTGGCTGCCCGAGGTGAATACTCTTTTTGCTTGTGAAAGTATTTAAGCGTTAGCGCAGACCTGAGTGATGGCAGAAGTAATGCGGCGAAGCTCTGTTTCGGAGATGATAAAAGGAGGCATGGTGTATAGCAGCTTGCCAAATGGGCGCAGCCAAACACCCTGCTCAATCAGCTCTTTTTGTACCTGTTCTACATCGATTCTCTGATGCATTTCGATGACGCCGATTGCGCCTTTGATGCGCACATCGGCAACCGCATCAAAGCCTTTACAGGCACTTAACTCGGCATTTAATTGTGCTTCTATAGTTGATACATCTTGTTTCCAATCCGAAGCGAGCAGTAACTCTAAACTGGCCAGAGCTACTGCACAGGCTAATGGGTTGGCCATAAATGTCGGGCCATGCATCAAAACACCGGAACCATCGCGATGAATGCCATCACATACCCGTGCTGAGCAGAGCGTAGCAGCCAGACTCATATAGCCACCGGTCAGTGCTTTGCCGACGCACATGATATCCGGATCGATACCGGCATGTTCACAGGCAAACATGGCACCTGTACGGCCAAACCCCGTGGCGATTTCATCTACAATGAGCAATAGATCATATTGATCACAGAGTTTCCGCATCTGCCGCAAAAATTCAGGTGCATAAAAACGCATGCCGCCTGCGCCTTGTACAATGGGTTCGAGAATGACTGCGGCTAGTTGATGGTGGTGCGTGTTGATAGTCGAGGCAAAGGATTCAATATGAGAATCATGCCACTCTGCATCGGATGTGGCGTTTGGGGCATCGACAAACAGTTGCTGAGCCAGGATGCTGGAGAAGAGATGGTGCATGCCGGAATCAGGGTCGCAGACGCTCATCGCACCAAAGGTGTCGCCATGATACCCCGAGCGAATGGTTAGCAGTCTGCTTTTTTCCGGTTTGCCTGTTGCTTGCCAGAATTGCAGTGCCATCTTCATGGCAACTTCTACCGAGACAGAACCGGAATCGGAAAAAAACACATGATTCATATTGGCAGGTGTGATTTCGAGTAGTTTTTCAGCCAGTCTTGCAGCGGGTCTGTGTGTTAAACCGCCAAACATCACATGCGACATATCTTTTATCTGTGTCTGAATGGCTGCATTGAGTTCAGGCACATTATAACCGTGAATAGCACTCCACCAGGATGACATGCCATCGATCACGCGCCGTCCATCCTCAAATTCCAGGTACACACCCTCGGCGCGTTTAACGGGATAGACAGGGATCGGTGACTTCATGCTGGCATAGGGGTGCCAGACATGCTGACGTTCAAATGTTATCCAGTTCATGGATGGTTCGGATTCAGGACTGCTCATGCAGCCATCAAACGCTGCTGGTCAATGAGATCCAAAGTAAGGTTTTCAATCACAACGGTCTTATCTTCAACCGAGGCACCTTTCACCAGTTTTTCAGCGTGCACGATGCGTTGCATGGCTGCCGTCAATTCAGAGCCACGCCAGCAGGCGGCTTCTTTAGCGACTTTCTGACGCGCATCACCAAATATTTTTGCAGCTTGTATTGGGTTTCTATCGCGCTGCGCTTGAAACCAGGCGTACATGAGTATCTGCTGCATACGTGTGCCGATCCAGGATATCATCTGCACTTCTGCCACTTGCTGATCATGTAATAAACGTGATGCCAGACCGATCGCTTCTGGTTGACGCATGGCAACCGCATGGCACCAGTCTTCGAGTACTCCGGGAGCCCGCTCTCCGAGCAATTCACCGATCACATCCAGTCCCAGCACTTTGCCATCACCACCATCGTACCAGCGTAGCCGCTCTATCATCTGGCGAGCGGCCAGCCGCATGCCGTTGAGTTGCTCTGACATCCATAGCAGTGCATCGGGCGTGATATCGAGCTTGGTTTTTTTAAGTTCATGCTCCAACCAACGTTGAAACCCAGATTCATCGGGTAATAAAAATTCACATTGCGGCAGGGATGAGCGTGCCTTCAATTTTTTATGCACCGCTTTTTTCCAGTCCACGCCGGGTGCGCAGATGATCAAGCGGTGTTCACTGGAGAGGTTATCCAATAATTTCAGCAGGTGGGCAGATTGTTTCGGATTAGCCGATTGGGCATTACGAATCAGAGCATAACAACGGGATGGCCCGAATAGCCCCAGGTTCTTGGAGTCCTCTTCAATGCGTGCAAGCTCGGATATATCAACGCGGATACGATGCGCATCAGCACCGGCCGCTAGCAGCGCATCAGCGGCCTCGTACAAGGCATCATGATCTTCACCAAACAGGTAATAGAGGTGATGTTCTACAGGTAACAGGCGATCAGGATTTAGACGCATGGATGATGTTCAAAAGCCGGAGCGTATGCGGCCTACCGCATCAGATAGCCACTGCTTGTGCAGATCTTGTAACAGGCGCTCACGCGATGCTTCAATACTGGTCGGGCCACCGGCTACATAGACATCTCCCTGGCTTGAAATGGCACCACTTTGCCAGATTGTTTTACCTTCTTTCACTAACATCAGAGAACCTGTGTAAATCATACGATACTGTGTTGCAATGCCTGATGCATCATAGGTGGAGGGGGTAAATCTCAGTGGCGAGATGTTGATATGTAACATGGCATGCGTTGTTAGATCATCAATATCCTTGGCATCAATAATAGTATAACGATCTGATTGTAAGTGCTGACGCAGTTGAGACAATAACGCTGCATCGGCGTTGCCAACCAGGCTGATTGCTTTCACATCAGCAGGAATGGCACCGCCTGTACCATTGCCATGACCTACCAGATGATAACCACAGCTTCCCAATGACAAGGTCAGTAACAGTGCCATTAACGGGAGCCAAAGTAGTTTTCTCACGCTGGTTTTACCACGATGTTCAGCAAACGCCCCGGTACAAGAATTACTTTCACCACCTGCATGCCATCCAACCATTTGGCGATGGCGCTATCTGTTTGTGCAGCCGCCATGGCATCATCCTGCGATGCATCTTTAGCGATGGTGATTTCTCCTCGACGTTTACCCTGCACCTGTACACCGATGGTGATTTCATCCTGTACCAGGGCTGCTTCATCCACTTCCGGCCAGGCGCTGATCACAGCGACTTCTTCCATGCCAAGCTTCTCACCCAACTCGCATGCAAAATGTGGCACGAATGGAGCCAGCATCGTTGCCAGAGCCTGTAGTCCTTCACGATAAGCTGCCGCACCTGTTTCACCCTTTGGTTCATAAGCCTGCAAGCTATTGGATAGTTCCATCAGGGCTGCAATGGCAACATTGAAGGCAAACCCCTGCTCAAAGGCGTGGGTGACTTTTTTGATGGTGGCGTGAATGGAGAGGCGAATCGCTTTGACCGCTGCTGCATCGTCACTTCCTTCGTTGTTATCCAGCTTCTCCAGCAAGCGCCATACGCGTTTCAGGAATCGATATGAACCTTCTACGGCCGCATCGTTCCATTCCAGTTCTTTTTCCGGCGGAGCAGCAAAGAGGGTGAACAGGCGTGCTGTATCAGCACCAAACCGTTCAATGATCGCTTTCGGATCAACAGTGTTGCCTTTGGATTTGGACATCTTGGTGCCGTCTTTAAGGACCATGCCCTGTGTGAGCAGGTTTTTGAATGGTTCATCACCACCTTGCTCTGATGTGAATAGTCCGGCATCACGCATCAGCTTGTGATAAAAACGCGCGTAAAGCAAATGCAGCACTGCATGTTCCACACCACCAATGTACTGATCCACGGGTGCCCAGCGTGCTACGGCATCGGCATTGACCATCGCATCCGCATCACGTGGGCTGGTGTAGCGGTTCATATACCATGATGATTCCATGAAGGTATCAAAGGTGTCCAACTCACGCACAGCAGCCTTACCACACGTTGGACAGTCTGCATGTTTAAATGCTTCGCAATCGGTTAGCGGCGAGGCTCCACCTGTCGGTTGCAGATGTGTTGGCAGCTCAACCGGCAGCTGATCTTCCGGTACTGCGACTGCACCACAATCATCACAGTGAATCACCGGAATTGGGGCACCCCAATAACGCTGACGCGATACCAACCAGTCACGCAGCCGATACTGGGTACGTTCTTCACCCTTATCATGTGCAGCTAGCCATGCAGTGATATCCTGTTTGGCTTGCACTGATGGTGTACCATCAAACTCACCCGAGTTCATCAGGATGCCGCTTTCAGTAAATGCAGCCTCTTCGATATCCCAGATGCCATCGTTTTGTTGGATGACTTGCTTGATAGCCAGATCGTATTTTTTAGCAAAATCGAAATCGCGGGCATCATGGGCTGGTACGCTCATTACCGCACCGGTGCCATAGCCCATCAATACAAAATTGGCGACCCAAACAGGCACACGTTCACCTGTGATTGGGTGGATGGCATGAATGCCTGTCGCCATGCCTTTCTTTTCCATTGTTTCAACATCGGCTTCTTTGGTGGAAATCTTACTGCATTCATCCAGAAATGCAGCGAGTTGCGGGTTCGACTCAGCCGCTTTCCTGGCCAATGGATGTGCCGCAGCCACAGCCATATAGGTCACGCCCATCAGGGTGTCGGGGCGGGTAGTGAAAATATCGAGTGTCTCATCGCTATTTTCCAGGCCGAATGAGACTTCGGCACCGCTGGATTTACCAATCCAGTTGCGCTGCATGCCGACAACCTTTTCGGGCCAGCCGGTCAATGTATCCAGATCTGCAAGCAGCTCTTCGGCATAATCGGTGATACGGATAAACCACTGTTTTAAATTTTTGCGTTGAACCGCTGTATCACAACGCCAGCACACACCATCCACGACCTGTTCGTTGGCAAGCACGGTGTGGCAAGGATCACACCAGTTGACCTCTGCATTGGCTTGATAGGCTAGACCTTTCTCCATCAACTTGGTAAACATCCACTGTTCCCAGCGATAATAATCGGGGTGACAAGTGGCAATTTCACGGCTCCAGTCATAAGAGAGACCTAAACCTTTAAGCTGCACACGCATTTGATCGATATTGGCGTAAGTCCATTCAGCTGGCGGACGGTTGTGTTTAATGGCGGCATTTTCAGCCGGCAGACCAAAGGCATCCCAGCCGATCGGGTGCAGTACATTAAAGCCCTGCATGCGTTTGTAACGCGCTACGGCATCACCCAGACAATAGTTGCGTACATGGCCCATATGCAGATTGCCGGATGGGTAGGGGAACATCACCAGACAATAGTACGATTCACGCGCATCATCTTCCACAACAGCATCAATGCCTGTTGCTTCCCAACGCTGCTGCCATTTGGCTTCAATTTCCTGTGCTAAATAATGCTCTGACACCGATAGTACCTCTTCATTCAATCTGCTGCGGATGATGATGGCATCACTGCTGACTTGCAATATCATAAATCTCCGTAATTATTGCTGTGAAGCCCTGTAGAGGGGCGGCATTCATTGGGTGTTTTTGGGTTAAGTTTTGAATAAAGGGGGAGGGCCATGCACTTTAGTGCTCTTTTTTGTCTGTGTTTTCTACTGGCATGTGAAGTCTCATATGCAGCAAGTGGGGTGCAGGGTGGTAAGGCAAACGGTATGGGCACAGCCTTTGTAGCTGTTGCAGATGATGCTTCGGCCATCGCATATAATCCTGCCGGGATCACGCAGCTCAGTGGTGCGCAGGTTTATGGTGGCATTATGGGGGTTGTTCCTACGACCAATTACACATCACCCTCAGGCATTCGGCAGCATATGGAAAAACAGATATTTGCTGCCCCGAATCTATATTTTACTTCAGACACGCCTGTTAATAAGCTCTATTATGGTATCGGTCTGTACTCCCCGTTTGGTCTGGGTGGTACGAAATGGAGCACAACAGGGCTTACCCGTTACATTTCGACCGAAAGCCTGACTTCCACGTTTGCGATTAATCCTACTGTTGCCTATCAAGTGAACGAGTCGCTTTCCATCGCGGCAGGCTTTAACTACATGTACGCACAGCTTAAATCTGCCACCAATACCAATCAGACATTTCTTGGCGCTGCCGATGGTGTGATGTCGATGAAAGGAGATGGTGGCGGATTTGGTTACAATGCAGGGATACTTTTCAAAGCTTCCGAGCATATTAACATTGGCGTGGCTTATCGTTCTGAAATCAAGGTGAAGTTCAAGGGGGATCTTCAACTATCTGGTATAGCCCCTGCGATTCAGACATTGTTTGGCGGGCCTACATACAGCAGTAGTTTTAGTACAGAAACTGTGTTCCCATCTGTGCTTAATATCGGTCTGGCCTACACCAGTGATGGCGGCTCACAGTTTTCCATTGAAGTGCAAAGAAATGGCTGGTCCTCGATAGACCGGAATGTCTTGCTGCTGAGCCAACCCGTTCCAGCTGCCGGTCTTGGCAATACAATTACACCTTTGCAGTGGAAGGATGTGTGGCAGATTAAGGCTGGCATGAACTATAAACTGTCGGAGGCATCAGAATTTCGTCTTGGATATAGCTACAATGGAGCATCTGAACCTGAATCTACCGTTTCGCCGTCGGCCCCACTTTCTGAGGCTCATTTAATCGGCATCGGTTATGGCTATAAAGCCGGCAATTATTTTGTCGATCTGTCCTACTTTGGAGGGATCCTGGTTAAACGCACGGTGAATAACGCCATACTCAGCGGCAGTTACAAAGGTCAAATTCACCATGTTGGCCTGAGTCTCGGATACAATATTCAATGAGTCATCGCAGGGAAGTAAAAGCAGGAGGGCCCTATGAGCAACAAATATATCATGAGCGATTGCGGATGTTTTGTGATCAGATCTGCGCATCGAGTCAGGCATACTTTTTCTGGGTAGCAGCCCTGTTGGCGATATTGTGGTTTGCAGAGTCCGATACGATCGGCATGGTGGTATGGACTCTGGCAGCGATAGCTGCTGAAATTGTAAAAGTTCGTGTTTTGAAGTCATTCCTGAAGCTGGATGATGTACAGGGTCTCTCTGGCTGGGAGTGGCGCATCGCCGGAGCCATGTTCTCCGAGGGGCTTATTGTCAGTGCCGGAGTGGCGTTGCTGCTGGATGTCCATGCGGAATATGCACTATTTTCAGCCCTGTTCCTGATTTGTGCTACAGCTTACACCTCGGCTATGTATCATATCGCAAGCCTGCGAACCTATTATGCTTGGGCAACTTCATTGCTCACACCCTGGGCTTTGAAACTATTGATGAGTGATAATGAATATTACTGGATACTGTCAGGCATCATGGTGATTGGCAGTATTAGCTATATTCCTGTGGCTGCTAAAGTGTTGCACAAATATATGATAGAAGCCCTGAGGTTGCGTCATGAAAATCTGGATCTGCTTGCTATTGCAGAGAAAGAGAAAAACAGTGCGGACAAAGCCAATGCTGACAAAACTCGTTTTTTGGCTTCAGCCAGCCATGATCTCAGGCAACCCATGCAGGCGATGGCATTATATCTTGAGGTGCTTGCTCACCGTTTAAAACAAGCTGAATACCATGATATTGTTGAATCATTGCAGGCCTCCCACGCTTCTATGGGGCGCATTATGGACTCGCTACTGGATATCTCGAAACTGGATGCAGGTGTTGTGGAGGTGAATCTGGAACCGATCCATCTTGATATGATGATAGACCAGATGGTGGGAGATTATTCCCTTAGTGCTCAAAAGAAACATATCAGGTTACGCATGCGTTTGAATGGCGCTGTTGTTCAGTCCGATCTCGTCATGCTTGAGTGCGTACTGAATAATCTAATCAGTAATGCTATTCGCTACACAGAGAGCGAGGGGACGATTCTGGTGGCTAGCCGACGGCGGCAGGGCAAAGTGGTGGTGGAAGTATGGGATACAGGCATCGGCATTCCACAAGATCAACTGGAGAATATTTTCACTGAATTCTATCAATTGGATAATCCTGAGCGAGACAGGCAGAAGGGGCTTGGGCTTGGGTTGTCCATTGTGCGCAGGATGGTGCAGCTGTTGCCGGATCACGACATTGAGCTGACTTCAAGAATGGGCCGTGGCAGCTGTTTTCGTATCAGCCTGCCTGAGGTCGAGCTTAAAGCCGTTACGAGCCCTTGCTATGACCAAGAGACTGAACAGTTCGATGGCATGTGCATATTAATGCTTGAGGATGATCCGGTTGTCCGAAGGGCTGCCGTAATCCTTATGCAAGAATGGGCTTGTGAGGTAGCAGACGTTGGCAGCATCTCTGAAGCGCTTACTATCGTGGAACAAGGCTGGACTCCGGATGTCATGATTGCAGATTACAGATTACAGGGAAACACAACAGGCTTGCAGGCGGTGAAGGAGGTTAGGGCGCAGTTGGAGCAGCATGTGCCTGCCCTGATTATCACCGGGGAAACCGGGGTGGAAACTATTCTGGAGATAGCGAATGCTGATATCATGCTGTTGCATAAGCCTGTAGTGCCCGGTGAACTAAAGTCGATTCTGAATCAATTCAGCAAGAAAATATCAAACCTCTGACGTGTCGGTGATTCCTCAGCTTATGCAGCTGAAGCGATCAGTTGTTTACGACTATGCATGCCCTTGATCTTGAGGATGGCTGAAACATGCACCTTGACGGTGCTTTCCGAGATGTTTAACTGCCAGGCGATTTCCTTGTTGGCTAATCCATTGATAATGAGCTTTAGTACCTCTTGTTGCCTCTGGGTAAAATGTTCACTGCCCTGTTCTGCCTGACTTGTTGTACGGTTGTTGAATATATTCATTGAGGGCAGCAATTTGGGTGGAATATAGGTGCCTCCAGAAAGGATGAGCTGTATGGCAGATAGGATGACAGAGGTGCTGGTTCTTTTAGGTATGTAACCCAGGGCACCTGCCTCCAGTGCCAGCTTCATGAGCTTGGTATCCTCAAAGGCGGAGAGCATGGCGACAGGCATGTCAGGGTATTGGCGAGTGATATGTTTCAGCAAACCAATGCCATCTCCATCAGGCAGTTCATAGTCGAGCAGAACCAGATCAATATTCTTGTGTGAGCTTTCGATAATCGTGCTGGCAGCATCGATCGAACCGGCCTCTGACATGGCGATATCTTCACCAAGTGCTGTCAGCGCCGCCGACATACCCGATCTGAATAAGGCGTGATCATCAATGAGAAGTATGTGCATGGTGTGATTTATAGATTGCGAACCGTCATTACACAAGAGAAAAGGTGTAGGTCGAGTAGTAGGTCTAAGGTCTAGGTTAATCCTGTCTGCCCCCCGAATAGTCTTCGCCCACTGTTGCTGTAGTTGTCGCCTTGGTTTTCACCGGGCGCGATGCATGAAGAGATGTTCATGATACTGTCTAAAATGAAGAACCGGATGCAATTCCCGAAACTGTTTGCAATGACCATGTTCATGCTTGCTCTTTCAGGCTGTAGTAATGGAGGAGGGACTGCTGTTCCACCTTCCACGACGACTGGGATAACGGGAGCTGCCAATCTCGGCGTTGCTATTGGCGCTACCGTAAAAGCATTTGACTGGTCTACGGGCGCGAAGGGAGCTGCACTGGCTCAGGGCGTTACGGATGCTCAGGGCAATTATAGTCTGGCCATTCCAAAGACGCAGACTGGTGCAGTACTGTTGGAACTCAGCGATCCTGCAGGCACAGCCACGTTTATTGATGAATTCACCGGGTTGATGTCTGCATTTCCCGCCGGTGTCACGTATCGCTCTATCATGATGAATCCTGCTGGTTCACCTGTTGCTATAACCGCATTGAGTGAATTGGTGACCATGGCTGCAATCAAAAAAATCGCTGCCGGTGCCACCGCTGCCCAGGCTGTTGCTGCGGCATCCGTGGAAGTCGGTGCTGCCTTTCTCAACGGGGCTGATCCGTTACTCACCTTACCGTGGGATTTTCGCAGTCCAGTTGCCGGTGCCAGTCTTCAATCCCAGCAGTATGCCGCTGTGCTGGCAGGTATTCAGCGCCTGGCAACCATTTCAAATGTCAGTGCGCTTGCCATTGTTCAGGGCTACGAGGCTTTGATGTATAATGCCACCGGTGTAGCCGGTGTACTGCCTCAGGCAGAAATTGCTAAGTTGAATCAGGAGATTACAAGCTTTCAGACTACTCCGCCAGCTGGATTGAATGCGGCTGCATTTGTGACGCCGCCTACAGGTTCGGGCACCCTCACGCTGGTAGCGATAGGCCAACAGGTTAGCGCCATTGAAAATCAGCCGGTGAGCATCACCCTGAGCGCCTCCGACCCTGCCGCAAATCCACTGACCTATTCTGTCACTACGCAACCATTGCATGGCACGCTCTCCGGTGTGATGCCGAACCTGACCTTCACGCCCACTTCCGCTTACTTTGGCGCGGATAGTTTTATCTTTCAGGTTAGCAATGGAGTCACCGTCGCATCGGCTACGGTCACCCTGAATATTCAGCAGGTGTTCGGTGCCACACCAGTCGCATCCGATGGCGTGGCAAGCACACTCGAAGATACCGCTGTGACCGGCACGCTGACCGCCGTAGACCCGGATAATGAAGCACTGACATACGCCATTGCTACTGCCCCTGCTGCTGCGGGTGGCACGGTGAGTATCAGCAAAGCCGGTGGCTTTGTGTTCACCCCGGCGCTGAATTTCAATGGCACGACAACATTCACATTCACTGCATCCGATCCGCATCCCAACACCTCCAATATCGCTACTGTGACCATTACCGTGCAGCCGGTGAATGATGCGCCCGTAGCGAACCAATTGAATAAAGGCGCGACTGAAGATGTTGCAGCACCGATTACGCTGGCTGGAACGGATATCGATACCGCATTGTTAAACTACCTGGTGGTGACGCCTCCGGTTCACGGTACTTTGAGCGGCATTGGCCAGGCACAGACGTACACGCCCAATGCCAATTACAATGGCCCGGACAGTTTTACCTATATGGTCAATGACGGCATGCTGAATTCAGCTGTGGTGACCGTGTCACTGAATATTGCGCCGGTGAACGATGCACCGGTTGCAAACGGTCAGACGCTGATTGTGCAGCCAGGCACCCCGATCGCCATCACCTTGAGCGGCAGCGATGTGGATGGCGATCCGCTGAGCTATATCGTGCAGAGCGCACCTTCCGCCGGCGGCACATTCTCAGGCATCACGCCGGGTGTGGCAGGGCCTGCAACATTCACCTTTAATCCACCTGCCTCGCAGGTGGCCGATGTCACATCGAGCTTCACCTTCGTTGCATCGGACGGCGCGCTTAGCTCGCCTGTGGCGACGGTGGCCTTTACCGTGCTGGGCTATGGCAGCAGCAGCGCCGACTCCGATAATGATGGCCTGATCGATATGGATGAGGTCAACATCCACAAAACCAATCCGGCACTTGCCGATACCGATGGCGATGGTTTTCCAGATGGGCAGGAAGTCGCCAGTTTCAACAATACGCCTCAGGGCATCTACATCTTCAATCCGCTGATTGCAGATATACCGGAACTGGATATTAACCTGCTCAGCTCGCCCTCCATCAGCATCAACATGACTGCAACCGATGGCACAACGAAAACCATCGCCAATACAACAGCTGTTACAAATACAGATATCGTCTCAACGGTTAATGAAACTGCGGATTCGGTGAAGCACACCATTGGAGGTGAGGCAGGCGCAAGTCTCGCTATTACAGTTTCCACAACAGAATCTGCAAGCCCAGCTCCCGGATTCTCTTCTACTCAATCTGTTACGGGAACCATTACCGCCACTGCCAAATGGGGTAAGGAAAATGAGCATGTATCAACGCAAAGCTTTGAAAGAACAACGGAAAATAGCCGGATGGCGGAACAGTCTGATGAATTTTCAAATTCTCACGATGTTGCTCAGAGTGGTGGGTTCCTCAATGTGGCTGCACAAGTTATCAACACCGGACACCTTTCTTATACGCTGAATAATCTCTACCTGACAGGTTATTATCTGGATCTGTCCAAAGCTGATCCGTTTGTGATGCTTGGCAACATGGCATTTGATGCAGCTATCGCCGGAGGTGGCTTCCCGGCATTTACACTGGGCCCGAATCAGTCAGCCGGTCCGATCAACTTCATCACTAATGAGATGCCGCTTCAGGATACGCTGAATGCCCTTCGCTATTCCAATGCAATAGTCGTCAAGCCGAGCATTTGGGAAATGATCGATGCCAATGGCATCCCTTATGCGCAAAATTACATGAATATTGATGCGCAGGATGCGACAGTGATCGTTGATTATGGCCCTGTATCTGGCAAGGGACGCTTGAAAAAACATATCACTACCAGAAACACCCCGGGAGCTTCTACACGTACGCTGCAATCCTTGCTGGTAGAGACTCTCGGTCTCACCGTCACCGAGTCATTCACTGTATCAACAGCAGGCGCATTCCTGGTTGGGGATACTGTCGTTGGCAGCACAAGTGGCGCGAGCGGCACGGTAAAGCAGGTTGTGAATGCAGTCGGCACAGACACGATCACCGTGGTTGTAAGCTCGGGCAACTTCAGCATCAATGAAACCTTGACCGGCTGGAGCGGAGCGGTTGTCGGGCCGGTAACCATGACTGCAGCAGCCGATTTAGTAGCTCTCAATAATGAAGTGAATCCTGCAACGGATCTTACCAATGTAGCTGCTGTTGCACCGGCTGTACATGGTTCAAACTGGATGATCCTGCATGCCCAGTTGCAAGCTGACGGAACACATATCACTACAGTTTACGCAACAGCAGAAGATTATGCTTATCGTTTAGGCTTGAATCCTGCTGCAGATATGACCAATTGGATCAATGCGCCGCAGAATCTTTCGGCGATTAACGTAGCCGCAGGCGATGTCGTACACATGTTATATGTTGCCGATTCGGATGGCGATGGCTCCAACGATTACGATGAGGCGCTCGCGGGGACAAATGCAGGTGTTGCAGACAGTGACGGCGACGGTTTGTCTGATGCCTATGAACTAAAAGGATGGGATATCACGGTTGGAGCATCTATTGTACATGTCACATCCAATCCACAGCAGAAGGATACCGATGGAGATGGACTCTGGGACGGTCAGGAAGCTGGATTCCTCCCGCTGGTTGCTCCTACGGCTGGAAGCGGAGTATATGGCGGCAAGGTAGATCCGGCGCTGGCCGCTGCCGATCCTGCATTGATAACCGACCCTAGAAAGCCTGATACAGACGGGGATCTGATTCCTGACGCTTTGGATCTTAAGAGGCTGACCAGCACACCGGTAGGATTGGTAACATTGACGTCCAGAACTGATTCGATTGGAAATGCGTATATTGCCTACACCTTGGGAACTGCAGCATCCGGAGTGGATTATAAGGCTGGAACAATAATTTATGCACATGTTTACAAGCAGTACTCAGCTACGGGTGTATTCTCAGAAGCGGCTGAAATCCCGACAGCTCCGAATTTACCGGCTACTCTGTTATGTGATGATGGCACACGCTGCTGGACCAGAATGTCACCAGTCATTCAAGCCCTTGGTGTTGGAGCAACAATAACGGATCCTTCGGCCGTTATCACGGCCACTGGTCCAGAGAGCGGTGTTCGTTATATGGTCTATTACAGGGTCTTTGATTCAGCGGCCCCGACTTTGCCGGGTGAGGTAGTTAAGTCCCCCTTACAGACTGTAGCTTACGCAGGTGGCACCGATACGATTACTATGACCGTAACATCGGTGGATGTGAACTACCTCGCTGGCCAGCCCTTCGATGTGACCCTGATTGGTCGATCATTTAAGGAGAATCCAAACTTTTCACATGATGTGAGTAATAGTCCCTGGGTTGAAAGTACTTCATATACACTACCACCTACAGCAGGGGCGTGGACTGGTGTGAAGAACCATATTACCACTGCGTGGACTGCCAAGGCAGCGGCTTATGATGTTACATACCCCGGCGCTGCTGGCGCTTACCTTGACCCGGCTAACCCGAGCAGAATTAACTTGAACATACCGGGCCCACTGCTGGCGCAAGCAGACCCGGCGGCGCCTCCGGCCTCTCAGGTGTATACCATCAGCCGCACTGTGCCGAGAATTGATGGCGCCTGCTACGGCTTTGAGATGAGTTCATTCGATAATTCGTACGACTCTTCAGCGGGTGTTGGAAGGTATGTGCAGGGCCATGGTTATCAGGATCTCCCCATTAGTGATGTTAGAGCCGGAGCCTGGCCCAACCCGAATTGGGATGTGGCGGGAACCACCAATCGGCCGCTTAGATTTTATGCAACAGCAAGTAATCGGACGGCAATTCAGCGTGGTATAAACGCAGGGAATCATGCTACCTACGGGGCGTTTGAATGGTATGGAGATTATTGGACTGCTAATGTTGCTAAGAACGCAACTTCTGGCAATTCTGTAAGCTATAACAAAGAGTATACGGTAGGTGTGGACCGCGCCAAGTATCTGGAGTTTGCACCTGAGTCGGTTGTGCTTTGTTACAGTGCGATTGATGATCGCTGGAATATTCAGAGACAGTCCGACCGGATGCAAGCTCACACGGTTGCTCTGACGAACTTCTCGGTTCTTAGTCCAGTATTTTGGTCAGATCCGCCTGTAACATTTACCGGAGTGGCTGCGAAACCTGATCCGGCGCTGCCTATGGCCTATGTTTCACCCCAAACCCCGCTGAAAGCACAGGTGGCAACTACTTATACCTCCAGCCCACTGGTCTATATTTTACAGACTTGGGATGATTTTGGTGTGAACCAGTACAATGGGGCTGTTGGTTCAAAAACAGATTATGTCGTGTCTGTGGGAAAAATTAATTCGGTGATTTCAGTGACGCGGCAGTAAGGGAAAGGGGACGCTTCCCTTTAGCGGTTTCGATAACTTCTGAGTGCTATGAAGTGTAGACCGGTTGCAGGGTTTGATATGAATGAAGGACGTGAAAAAAGAATAGAAATATGTTGATGCTTGCAACGGGTTTGATGTTGAGCCTTTCGGGTTGTGGCGATGGCAGTACTTCTGCGACAACAACACCTGCCGCAAACACAGCGCCGGTTGCCAATGCAGGTGCAGACAGACGGGCTGTTGCCGGAGTGCTGGTGAATTTGAGCGGGGCAGCCAGTTCGGATGCAGAGGGTAATGCGCTGACGTATCTGTGGTACATGCAGTCCATTCCTGTTGGCAGTGGCGCGACGCTGTTCAATCCGACTACTGTAGCGCCCTCATTTGCACCCGGCATTTTGGGCTCCTATGTGATGCAGTTGATCGTCAATGATGGTCAGCTCGATAGCGTGGCCAGTACGGTAACGATTACGGTGTCATGTGATCCGGCCGTTTCGACCTGCGTGACGATAGGCGTTTATACGATTAGTAATGGCCTGTATGTCGATACCAATAAAGATCTGCTTTATACGGTGGGTAAGCCATGTGAAACATGGGCCAGAACAGCACAACCCGATTTCCACAACACGGTAAGCCATCTGCATTATAATGCACAGGATGCCAGTACCTATATTGGCACAACGATGACGTGGTTTGAGTATGGTGCAGATCTTACTCAGGCATCGATTGATGCAACTTGTGCAGCTGGCGTTGGCGGTGTGCAAAAGACAGCGGATTTGAATGTCTATACGCCGGACAAGAATTTCTTCGTAAAAATCAAGTCAGTATTGTAGCAGGCTATGTTGAATCGTAAGTCAGATAGTGGATTGATATGGCACACCTGATCACTTGGGAAGATAACGGTCTATATCGAAAGTTTACAGGTGAAATTTCAGCCAATGAGTGTATGCAGGTGAAGCTGGAGTTAAGTGCGGATCTGCGCTTCGGACAAATAAAATACATTATCAATGATTATTCAGGAATATCCGGGCATTCGATCAAGGTGGAGCATGCGCGGGCCTTTGCTAAAGTGAATGCAATGATGGCGAACACCAAACATCAATTGAAAGTGGCGCTGGTTGTGCCTCATGATTCGCTGCTGCATTTTGCGCAACACTACTGCGCGCTGATGCAGGATCAGGTATTTGAGTGTGCCTGTTTTCACTGCGTTGAAGACGCCAGACAGTGGATTGAGGCTTAGTCTCAGTGAATTCCAATTATGATACTTGGTGTTTTTTTCGTTAGGGGCCAGTCGGACTGATGAACAACATACTAGGCAACGGTTCTTGCGTTGCTCTGCGTTCATCCAGTCGTGTGCGTCAAGAGAGGGGAGGCCAATGGGCTACCTCTGTAAGATCCACAGGCTCGTGATTAGTGCGCTACAGCTGCTTTGAGTTTTTTCATGGCGCGCGCTTCAAGTTGACGAATGCGTTCGATGGATACTCCGAATTCCTCTGATAAATCTTTCAGGGTGGCTGGATCTTCGGCGAGGTGACGGCGTTCAACAATTTGGCGGTCACGCAGAGCCAGCGTTTGCATTGCGGTGTGGAGAATCGACTTTTGATGGTCTTCCCAGTTGGATGCTACCGCAATCTCTTCAGGTGTGGCATCCGATGTCGGTAGGCCATGAACCATGGCATCGCCTTCATCACTCTCGGCATCGAGAGATACATCACGCTGCAGGAACGCATTGGCTGTTTCCTGGTATTCGTTGCCGTTAATGCCATATTCAGCAGCCACTTCATCAGCTTTGCGGCCATCAATAGCAGCAATGGCATTTTTGGCTTTCTGCAGGCCGGCGAAAATGCGGCGTTGTAGTTTATTGGTGCCCAGCTTCACGATGCTCCAGGAGCGTAAGATAAAATCGTGAATGGATGCACGCACCCACCAGGATGCATAGGTCATCAAGCGGAAGCCGCGTTCCGGGTCGAAGCGTTTTACCGCATGCATCAGCCCCATTGTACCTTCCTGAATCAGATCCATTTCAGGCAGACCAAAATGACGATATTCACGGGCAATAGCAGATACACCACTTAAATTGGCTACAACCAGCTGACGAGCCGCATCGCGGTCTTCATTGTCATGCCACAAACGCGCCAGACGCGCCTCTTCCTCGCGATCAAAGCTTGGTGCTTTGCGTACATCGCGGGAAAAAAGAGCCAAACTGTTCAGATCAAGCGTTGCATTAGCCAAGTGGATACCTCGAAATATTTTGTTGTGGTGCAAGTACCTTATATAAGGTTGGTCATGTTACGATTCAAGTCCGCCTTGGCAAGGGGGTGGATTGATTGCTCAAGGCAATCGCATAAAAGCATTTACCGCAAAGTACGCAAAGTTCACCCCAGGGTGCCTTCTCTTGTGCAAGCAGAATTCTCCTTGTCATCGAGTAAACCTTTATATTTTATTGTGTTGGGGTTTTCTGGCCTAAGCCGCACTATACGGTCAGGTGAATGTCTCTTCTATCACAAGGGCCGTCTTTGACTTACTTTGCGACAAGGTGACAACGCTTACACAAGATCAGGTGAATCCCCCAGGGGATACTCTCTTGAGTAAACTTAATTCACCTGATCGCGAAGCGAGAGAGTATCCCTTGGTGGAGCAAGCGCTCTGAGGTGAAAAAGATTGAATAAGCTGTAAAATATAAGGTGTTTTAAAGCGGTTGCGCTGATGACTACTGCCAATCCAGCCAGGCCAGTAGCTGATCTTCATTGGCAATCTCTATGCCCAGCTCTTGTGCTTTTTTCAGTTTGGAGCCGGCTTTTTCTCCGGCAATCAGAATATCAGTGTTTTTTGAGACCGATGATGCCGGTTTCACACCCAATGCGCGCAGCTGTTCCTGGGCCGATCTGCGTTGAATAGCACTAAAGCTGCCTGTTAATACAATAGTTTTTCCTGACAGCGGATGACTATTCAGCTGTATTTTAGGGGCCTGGGGGGAGACTCCTTTTTCCAGCAATCGTTCAATCACATTCAGGTTGTGCGCTTCGGAAAAAAAGCTGCGAATGCTTGCCGCTACTTCTGGGCCGACATCAGGCACAGCAAGCAGTGCGTCTTCATCGGCAAGCTTGATGGCATCAAGGCTGCCGAAATGCGTAGCCAGAGCTGCTGATGTGGCGGAGCCAACATGACGAATGCCAAGGGCGTGCAGGAAACGCGCTAATGTTTGGGTTTTGCTCTGTTCTACGGCGGTATACAGATTGCTTATTTTCTTTTCACCCATGCCCTGCCACGCACTTAGGGACTGGTAATCAAGCTCGTAGAGGTTGGCAATATCCGTTAATTTGCCTTCATCAACCAGCTTGGCGATGAGCTTGTCTCCCAATCCCTCAATATCCATTGCGCCGCGTGATACAAAATGGCGCAATCGCTCTTTCAATTGGGCTGAGCAGGAGAGGCCTCCGCTGCAACGCCATGCCACTTCACCTTCAACACGAAACAATGAGGCTGCACAAACCGGACAATGTTCAGGTAGCGCGGGGAAAACAGCGTTTTCATCGACATCGATGGCTTTCACTACTTCAGGTATGACATCGCCGGCCCGGCGTACAATTACCCTGGCGCCGGCATAGACCTGTTTCCGTTGTAATTCATCGATGTTATGTAGTGTTGCACGCGATACGGTGACGCCACCGACGGCTACCGGCTGCATATCGGCAACAGGTGTGATCACGCCTGTACGGCCAACTTGCCAGATGATGTCGTTCACTGTGGTGACGACTTCCTGGGCCGGAAATTTATGCGCAATAGCCCAGCGCGGCGAGCGTGCTACTGCCCCCAAGCGCTGCTGCATGTCGAAGTTGTTCAGTTTATATACTACGCCATCAATTTCGTATGGCATCGCTTCACGCTGCAGCATTAGCTGCTGGTAGCGGGCGAGTAATTCTTTACTGTTTTTTGCCATGGCGGTTTCCTGTACGGCAAAACCGAAGGTGTGTAATAGATCCAATAGTTCTGATTGACTTGCCGCCAGATCACGGCCTCCCGCACCCACTCCATAAGCGAAAAAATTTAAATTGCGTTTGGCAGTAATTTTAGCATCGAGTTGCCTGAGTGAGCCTGCAGCAGCATTGCGGGGGTTGGCAAAAGAAGCGGCGCCGTTGGCTTGTTGGAGGGTATTTAATGCATTGAAGGAGGTCTTGGACATATACACTTCGCCACGGACTTCCAAGAGATCCGGAACGGTCATCTCACCACTGTGCATCTGCCAGGGGATGTCGGCGATGGTACGGATATTGTCTGTAACATCTTCTCCGGAACGGCCATCGCCCCGTGTTGCGGCAATTGTAAGGTTACCCCGTTCGTAGCGCAAATTGACCGCTAAGCCATCTACTTTGGGTTCAATGATAAATAGTGTGTCTTGAGTGAACGCTTCACCCAGCCCATCAGCGATGCGTTGTTCAAAGGCTTCGACTTCACTTTCATCAAAGGCATTGGCCAGGGAGAGTAGGGCTTCCGTGTGCTCGCGTGCCCTGAAGGTATTTGAAGGAATAGCACCAACCGTTTGGGTTGGAGAATCGGCCGGGATGGGTTCTCCCAGTTCGGTTTCCAATGACTCAAGCTGGCGCAATAGTCGATCATACTCGGCGTCGGGAATGATCGGCGCATCGAGTGTGTAGTAACGATAGTTATGTTCTTTTAAGCAGACACGCAGCGCTTCAATGCGCTGTTTCAGCATTCATTACTCCATCTGTTGTATCCTCAGCTGTTGTTTCGGCAGTAGAAGATGTGCTTAGCATGGCCTCAATGGTTTTGGTTACCGGAGCATCCATCCATTCCATCGCACCAACCAGATGATACAAGATCTTGCCGTCACGTCCGATCAAAAATGATTCAGGGTAACGAAATACGCCATATTGACGTGAAACGGCGCCATCAGCATCGTGCAGTACCTGAAATGGCATTCTGTATTCATCTACGAAATTGGCCAGATCACTGCTGCGCTTATCCACTGATATGGCAATGATTTTCAAACCATCCGGAGCATATTTATCGTGTAGTGCGGCCATGGAGGGGATCTCCTTACGACAAGGTGGACACCATGTGGCCCAGAAGTTCAATAATATCACTTCGCCTTTAGGTAGTGAGTGCAGCGTTTGTTCCAAATCGGGTAGTTGGAAGTCACTGGCTACTGACCCTTTTTCCATAGACCCGGGGGCGTCGGGCAGCGTCATCCAGACTGCTGCACTAATGCCTGCGATTAAAGCTAAAATCATGAACCAGCGGGAAGCCATGTTTGTTTCTCTATTCAATGATTCGTCACTCAAACTGTCGCTCATTTGTTGATCTCCACCAATGTTGATTTCAATGCATCTTCTGTCACGCGATGTCTGAACAGCTCTTTACCATCCATTAACAATACCGGCACATCCATGCCATAGCGAATAAGTAGCGCTTTATCGTGATCTACATTCACGGTTTCCCATGAGCACAAACCTTGCTGCTCGAGCGAGGCCACGACCAGCTTGGCATCTTCGCATAAACAACAGTCCCTGCGACTTAACAGTTGGATGTGAGGTGTTGCCATAGTCAGAAGCTGTCGTTTTGACTATTTGTCTGCAGCTTTCGGCAGTTTAATTAAGGCAAACACCTGATCTCCACGGCGATCCAGCATCACACGCAATACTTCACCAGGGTTAAACTTACCAGCCAGTTTGGAGAAGCTTTTGACATCATTGACATTTTTACCATTCACCCGGTAAATAACATCACCACTTTGAATGCCGGCTCTAGCAGCAGGCATGCCCCGCTGCAGTTTTTTAACGACAGCACCTTTTTTTACGCGTGTTTGCAAGCGTGTTGCGAGTTCTGGTGTCAGGTTTTCAACCAGCATGCCCAAGCGCACTTTGTTGGTGTCTTTGTAAGTCTCGCTTTTAGCCAAATCAGGGTCAGTCATGGCTTCTACGGTGACGGTGATAGTCTTGAGTTTGCCATCACGAATTAAACCAATTTTAACTTTATCACCAGGCGTGTGCCGTGCTACACGAATAGGTAAGTCATGGGCTTTATCAATGAGAACGCCGTCAATGGATACGATGACATCACCGGGGTGAATACCCGCTTTGTCCGCAGCAGAGCCTGATTCAACCTGTGGAACCAATGCGCCTTTACGATTTTTCAGCTTCAGGGCCTGCATGGTCTCTTTATCCACATCGGTGATGTGAACGCCTAAACGTGCACGTGTTACATGGCCTGTTTCACGCAACTCATCCAATACAGAACGCGCTAAATTGATTGGAATAGCGAAACCAATGCCGTTATTGCCGCCACTACGTGAGAAAATTGCAGTATTGATGCCGACAACTTCACCGCGACTATTGAACAGTGGCCCACCGGAGTTGCCCGGGTTGATCGCTGCATCGGTTTGAATAAAGTCATCATAAGGGCCGGAACCAATCACACGACCTTTAGCGGATACAATGCCCGCAGTTACTGTCTGTTCAAGACCGAATGGGTTTCCGATAGCTACAACCCAGTCTCCGACCCGTAGTTTTTTGGAGTCTCCAAGTTTTACGGCTTTGAGTCCCTTTGTGTTAAGTTTGAGTAAAGCCACATCCAATTTTGGATCGGCACCAATGACTTTCGCTTCGTGTTCAGTGCCATCGCGCATTTTTACAACGACTTCATCGGCTCCATCGACAACATGGTTGTTGGTGACAATATAACCGTCATCAGAGATGATGAAACCGGTACCCAGCGCGTGTTTTTCCTGCTGTTGCTGTGGCATATTACGGAAGAAATCATTAAAAAATTCATCGAATGGTGTGCCGCTATGTGGAGAACCAAGTCCCGGAGGCATGCCTTGTTGAACGCGTTTTTTTGCGTGTTGGGTGGTGCTGATGTTTACAACGGAATCAGCTTGCGCTGCGGCCAGATCAGCAAAGCTTTCAGGCATGGCTGCAGCTTGTGATCCCCATAGGGTGATTAAAAATACAACTGGAAATAGACGTTTGATATGGCTCAATCTTAACTCCTTATGAATATTCAGGGCGATTTGTACGGTTTGCAGATGAATAAAAGATGAATAAATAATTTATTGTTGATCAGTTTTAATCAGAGGGGGATACCTGCCGAAGCGGTATGTCTAGCGTAATGTTATCGGGGGTTGAGCAATGAATTACCCGTACCATCTGCACATCCAGATTATTTTGATGGCTGGATAGATAGAATTTATACCAGAGATAATACGCAATGACCGCAGCAAAACCGGATAGTGCTGCAATAGCCTCAACTTCTGGCCAGGCCAACCAGGTTGCCATGCTTTGCATGCCAAGTCCGGCAAGGATAAATGCGAGCATGGGAAGAGCATACAGTCTAAAAGCAATTTTCATGACTGCGCTATCAGGGACTTCCAACAAAACGCGATCACCAATGCCTGCACCGACACTGTTGTGTACACGCAGTTCGATGAAACGCTCTTTCCATGATCCGATAGTGCTGCAGGAAGTTTTGCCAGCGCAATCACCGCAAGCACTAGCGCGATTGCCACGCACAATGGCATCACGTTTTTCAATGGCGATAACGGTAACCTGCTGCTGCATCCATACTCCTCTTTAGACCTATTCATCATGCCTTATTTTCAGGACGTGCGTATCTTACACTGGAATTCGATGGCGTCGCTAGTTTCTATTTCAACCTGTTTTAGCCAAAAGTCCGATATGGACAGGTTGCACAGCTCACCTGCTTTGCATTTATACCTTGTTGCAGTTTTTGTATGCGCTAATGCTGGAAAGCGTTGATACAATATAGGGAACAATCATTGTCAGTCCGGATTTTAACCACGTTTCTGCATGCATGGAGCCGTCGATAATCGCGTCACCGTGGTTGATGAGAACCAATATAGGTCCGACAATCAGGGCAAACCTTGCGGCTGTTCGTATGACTTTTGGTTGGCATGCAATATTGAATCGCTGTTTCATCATGTGTCCTTTTAAATCATTATTCAGGAATATGTTGAGCTTACAATCGGGCGGTGATTATTTTGATGAGGGCGTATCTTTGTTGTCGCTGTATTCTCCGCGTCTTAGCCATGCAAAATTATGTTCCAGCGAAGAGCATGCACTTAAAATGAGTACAGTAAGTAGTGATAAGAGCAGTGGCGAATAGATATAACCCAAGCCAGCCATGGAACCTACTGCTGCCAATACCCAGATTACGGAGGCTGTTGTGACACCATTGACCACTCCGTTCTGGTTGAACATCACACCAGCACCGAGAAAGCCAATGCCTGTGACAACCTGACCTAATACCCGGCTGGCATCCACGCTTGAGCCATCCATATGGCTGCCCATAAAAACGAATATCATTGTCCCTATCGTGATAAGTATGCCTGTTCGAACACCTGCAGCCTTGCCTCTGAACTGCCGTTCAAAACCGATCACTGAGCCACAAGCAATAGCGACTGCAATCGCAGTCCATAATTCACTATTCAATATCTCTTTTTCCATATCGCTGAGGTCGTTATATTTGATGAAATATTACAAACGGATGTTCGTCTATGATGTGGGGTGGAGAGAGTGTAATGCTTCAGCCGTATTGCCGACGACTCATGTAATACAACAGCGTTTCTTGAAATTATAGTCATAAGGAAAAGAGACCTGCACAGAGGTGTTTCATGACCCGGCATATGATCGAAATAAGTTATAACTGGTTATCAGAAGCCTTGATTATTCTTCTGGCCGGCGCATTACTGGCAGGGGTCATTCTGTTTATCATTGATGTCACCCAGACAAAAAATGCAATCAGACGCAACTATCCGCTGATTGGCCGCTTTCGATCTCTGTTTGAACACCTTGGCACCTTTTTTCGCCAGTACTTTTTTGCGATGGATAGAGAAGAGATGCCATTTAACAGAGCCTTTCGTGAATGGGTTTATCGGGCCTCAAAAAATGAGGATAGCACCATCCCTTTCGGTTCAACGCGTGATTTGACACCGACCGGTAGTATCTCTTTCGTCAACTGCCCTTATCCCACCCTAGATGTCGATGCTGTGCCAACCCGGGCGATGGTAATTGGCGTCGATTGTCGTACCCCGTTTGAAGCCGGCAGCCTGTTCAATATCTCCGGTATGAGTTATGGCGCCATCTCCAAAGTGGCTGTGCAGGCGCTTTCCAGTGGTGCGGCCAAAGCCGGTTGCTGGATGAATACCGGAGAGGGAGGGCTATCGCCTTATCATCTGGAAGGTGGCTGTGACATTGTCATGCAGATTGGTACTGCCAAATATGGTGTGCGGGATAGCGATGGTAATCTTTCTGATGAACGCTTGTCTGAATTGGCCGCGATTGAACAGGTCAGAATGTTTGAAATCAAACTCAGCCAGGGTGCTAAACCCGGTAAAGGGGGCATCTTACCTGCGGTCAAGGTTACCGCAGAGATTGCCGCCATTCGTGGTATTACGGCCGGTGAGGATTCGATCAGTCCGAATCGGCATGTCGATATCGATAGCCCGGGCGAATTGCTGGATATGATCGCTCACATTCGTGAGGTCACCGGTAAACCTGTCGGTTTCAAACTGGTGTTGGGTGGTTGCGGAGCGCTGGATCATTTGTTTGATGAAATCAAGCGGCGCGGCGACCAATCTGCGCCGGATTTTATGACACTCGATAGCGCCGACGGTGGCTCAGGAGCGGCGCCGCAACCGTTGATGGATTTTATGGGTATGACGTTGAAAGAGAGTCTGCCGATGCTGATTGATCATCTGGTTGGCTATGGGCTGCGTGATCGTGTGCGGGTGATTTGTTCGGGTAAACTGATTACACCGTCGGGTGTGGCATGGGCGCTATGTATGGGGGCGGATTTCATTGTTTCTGCGCGCGGTTTCATGTTTGCCTTGGGCTGTATTCAGGCCATGCAGTGCCATAAAAACACCTGCCCGACCGGTATTACCACCCATCAAAAGAGATTACAGCGCGGATTAGACCCGCAGGACAAATCAGTGCGTGTGGCGCATTATGTCGAAAATATGTTGCATGATGTTGGCGTGATTGCGCATTCATGCGGGGTGAAACATCCACGCCAATTACAACGCAGACACGCACGCGTGGTCACATCCGATAGCAGCAGCACCGGCCTGCATCAACTGCACCCGGAAACAGAAAAAGGATTTCCGCACGGCAAAGCCAAGGAGTAAATGATGAACGATCATGTTGAACATTACCCATTAATGATTTCCGGCGCTTCAGCCGAAAATGAAACATCAATCGAAGTACGATCGCCGTATGATGACAGATTGCTTGCAACAGTGGCGACGGCAGATAAGGCCGTTGTTGAGGCTGCTCTGAACAAGGCACACACGCTCTTTGCCAACAGAAAGGGCTGGATTCCTGTGGCTGAACGCATTGCCATACTCGAACGGGCAATCGAACTGATGAAAGAGCGGGCTGAAGAACTGGCGCGCGGAGCGGCCGAAGAGGGCGGTAAGCCGCTGATAGACTCTCGTATTGAGATGGTGCGTTGCATTGACAGTATTCGAATCTGTACCGATAGCTTGCGCACCGATAGCAGCCACGCTCCGGTTTTGGGTTTGAATACTGCATCCCGTCATCGTATGGCACTGATGCAAAAAGAACCGATTGGTGTGGTGGTGGCTGTTAGCGCATTCAATCATCCATTGAATTTGATTGCGCATCAAATTGGCCCCGCCATTGCCTCCGGCTGTCCTGTCATTATCAAACCGGCAGAAGACACGCCGCTATCATGTTATCGTCTGGTGCGTCTGTTTCATCAGGCGGGCCTTCCAGAAGATTGGTGTCAATTCATCATGCCTACATCAACATCATTGGCAGAAGCGCTCGTTACCGATTCCCGCGTGGCATTCTTCAGTTTTATAGGTAGTGCTAACGTTGGTTGGTATCTGCGGTCAAAACTCGCTGCCGGTACCCGCTGTGCGCTGGAACATGGCGGTGTTGCCCCCGTCATTATTGCGGCTGATGCGGATATAAATCAACATCTACCCGGCCTGATGAAAGGGGCTTTCTATCACGCCGGACAGGTATGTGTGTCGGTGCAACGCATTTTCGCCCATGCATCGATTGCACGCGAACTGGCTGATAAGATGGCGAATCTGGCAAAGAAAATGGCTGTCGGGGATCCGTTATCCGAACAAACGGAGGTGGGGCCTCTGATTAGAGCGAAAGAGCTGGATCGGATTGACTTATGGGTTAAAGAAGCGATCGCAGGAGGGGCTAAGCTTCTGTGTGGTGGAGATCGGCTTGATCATCACTGTTATGCCCCTACCGTGTTATATAACCCTCCTTACGATGCGACTATCTCTACACGAGAAGTGTTCGGGCCAGTTGTCGCTGTCTATCCATTTGTTGAGCTCGACTCAGCCATTGATGATGCTAATGCATTGGATGTCGCTTTTCAGGCATCGGTTTACAGCCGTGATATTGATACGGCTCTCTACATTTCTAATCGCCTTGATGCATCAGCGGTGATGGTGAATGACCACACTGCCTTTAGAGTGGACTGGATGCCATTTGCAGGTCTAAAACATTCCGGGCTCGGTGTCGGAGGCATTCCACACACCATGCACGATATGCAGATCGAAAAGATGACCATCATCCATTCCGAGTCCATAGAGTGATCAAAACCATTTACCGCAGAGCAACAGTGTTACGCAAAGGAAAAACTAAACAATGAAAAGCCTTTGAAATGTAGCAATTAACGAGGGGTTATAGATTCAGACAGAGATCAGCGGTAGAGATTCTACATACTAATATTTTGACTTTACTCTGCGGAACTTTGCGTCCCTGTGATGGGCAGGATGCCCGAATGCCACGAGCGCATGGATGCGCATGAGTGGCCGGTGAAATACTTTGCATTATTTATTAAAGGAGTCAGTAATGAAAACATCAGAGTTGCTTGTCCGTTGCCTGGAAACAGAGGGGGTTGAATACATTTTCGGTGTACCAGGGGAAGAGAATGCCGACTTTATGATTGCGCTGGAGCAATCCGATTCGATTCGTTTCATTCTAACCAGACATGAGCAAGGGGCCGCATTTATGGCTGAAGCTTATGGCCGATTGACCGGTAATCCGGCGGCGTGTCTGGGTACCTTAGGCCCTGGTGCAACCAATCTGATTACCGGTGTCGCCAATGGCAATATGGATCGCGCCCCCATGCTGGTATTAACCGGTCAGGGCGCATCAACCAGACTTCATAAAGAGTCTCACCAGATTATGGATGTGGTGGCCATGTTCAAACCTGTGACCAAGTGGGCAACAACGATTCTGCATCCCTCATCAGTACCCGAGATCGTGCGCAAAGCCGTTCGTCTGGCACGCAGTGAGAAGCCCGGCGCATGCCATATTGAACTGCCGGAAGATATCGCTAAACAGGAGACGGATGCACAACCCATGCAGCCTCGTCGCTTTCATCGCCCGGTAGCAGAACCGGGAGAAGTAGAAAAAGCATTCAGCATGCTCAGGCATGCCAAACGACCAATCGTGTTGGTTGGTAACGGTTGCGCACGCCATGATGCCAGTCGGGAGCTGCGCCGTTTCTGTGAAGTCACCGGGGTTGGCGTTATTAACACGTTTATGGCCAAGGGTTGTGTGGATGCCGATGCTGACTACTGCCTCTACACGATTGGATTGCAAGCTAAGGATGTTGTTGCCTGTGCACTGGATGCTGCTGACCTGGTCATTACAATCGGCTATGATATGGTGGAATATCATCCTCGCCTATGGAATTCGGGGCGCGATAAACACATTATCCATGTCGATTTTCAGCCTGCCGAGATAGACGAATTTTACCATCCTGAATTGGAGCTGGTTGGAGATCTCACCCATACACTTTCCACCATCAATGCGAATATTGAAACACTTGGGCCGGTCATGCGTGATCTTTCCCAGCAGGCTGCAACGCGGCAGCAGATGCAGCAAGAGTTCAAGCAGTACGCCGCAGATGAAACCGAACACACTATCCGACCGCAAAAGGTGCTGGCAGATGTGCGCAAGGTGATGGGGAAAGAAGATATTTTACTCTCCGATGTTGGTGCGCATAAGATGTGGATCGCCCGCCATTATCAATGTCATGAACCCAATACCTGCCTTATCCCCAATGGCTTTTGTTCCATGGGCTTTGCGCTACCGGGAGCCATTGCTGCATCACTGGTTCATCCGGATAAACAAGTGTTGGCTATTTGTGGTGATGCAGGCTTTCTCATGAATGTGCAAGAGATGGAAACAGCCAAACGCCTGAACAGCAACATCGTGGTCATGGTCTGGGAAGACAATGCCTACGGGTTGATCGCGTGGAAGCAACAGAGTCAATTCGGTCACCACACTGATTTAAGTTTCGGCAATCCTCATTGGTTACTGCTGGCAAAATCTTTCGGCTGGCATGGGCACAGAGTAGAAGAAAGCGTGGCGTTGCAAGAGACCCTTAAAGTAGCATTTTCAGAGCAAGGGCCTAGCCTGATCGTTGTCCCCATCGATTACCGTGAAAACATGAAATTGACTGAACGGATGGGGAATATTGTCTGTTCTATTTGATGGAGAAGGTATGCATTCAGAATACAATTACATTGTCATCGGTGGTGGCAGCGGTGGTGTTGCTACTGCACGAAGAGCATCGGAATATGGTGCCCGTGTGCTCCTCATTGAGTCAAGTCGTCTTGGCGGTACATGCGTTAATGTTGGCTGTGTTCCCAAAAAAATCATGTGGACGGCTTCAGACATTATTCACAACCTTGAACACGCCGAAGGTTACGGTCTTACGATCGACGCATGGCGTTTTGACTGGGGCAGACTCAAACAGGCCCGTGATGCCTATGTGAAAAATCTGAATAGTGTCTATGCCCGTCTGCTCGACAACAGTGCTGTTGACGTCATCCACGGTTTCGCCCGTTTTGTTGATGCGAAGTGCGTCGAAGTGGATGGCAAAGAATATCGTGCTGATCATATTACTGTTTCAACAGGTGGTTACCCAACCATTCCGGATATTCCGGGCGCGGAACTGGGTATCAGCTCGGACGGTTTTTTTGAACTTGAAACAAGACCGGAGAGAGTTGCCATTGTCGGCAGCGGTTATATTGCTGTTGAGATTGCCTGTATGTTCAATGCGTTGGGCTCTGAAGTGACAATGCTACTGAGGAAAGAGCACCTGCTCCGCCCGTTTGATGCAAGCATGCGTGAATCTTTGACAGCACATATGCTGGAGCAGGGAATCAATATTATCCCCAATACGCAGATATCCTCGGTGCGAAAACTGAATGATGGCTGTCTGGAGCTTGTCTGCAGCAATCATGAAACAATTTTGCATGTTGACGCTCTGCTTTGGGCGATAGGACGAAGCTCTGCCACGGAGAAACTGAAGCTTGAGGCGGCAGGTGTGGAAGTAAAACCAAATGGAACCGTTCCTGTGGATGCGTTTCAGAACACCAATGTTTCAGGTATTTATGCCATCGGGGATATTACAGGGAAGGCTCAATTAACCCCTGTGGCTGTTGCTGCAGGGCGAAAGCTGGCTGCGCGTCTGTTTGATAAGCAGTCCGATAGCAAGCTGGATTACAGCGATATTCCAACCGTAGTGTTTAGTCATCCGCCCATTGCCACCATTGGTATGACTGAAGATGAAGCCAGAGAGATCCATGGTGATGCTGTGAAAGTCTATCAGACACGGTTTACACCGATGTACTACGCCTTTGCAACGGAGAAACCAAAAACCACAATGAAGCTGATATGTCTGGGCCGCGAAGAAAAAGTGATCGGCCTTCATATGATAGGCATGCATGTGGATGAAATGTTACAGGGGTTTGCAGTCGCCATCAGGATGGGTGCAACGAAGCAGGATTTTGATCGTACCGTGGCCATCCACCCCACCAGCTCGGAAGAATTGGTGACGTTGCGTTAGGGAAAGACTGAACAAATCAGCAACACAATTTAACAGTTTCAAACAGGCAGTCGCGAGTGAAATATTTTGGACTCATCTGGTCTTGCATGCCGCTTTTGTCATGCCGATAAGGCATTGCTTACTTTTGCTAAGTTTGGTCAGTTTCAGTATTTTTAAGGTGGTAAGTGACGTGGTGAGTCTGGATCAAAGAATCAACGATTGCATGCGTCATCCGGTAGATAGGCCTGCATTGATTTAATGCCATTTCAAGGGCATCACTGTATTGCCTTTTTTGATCGTTTATGACAAAGTCCCGCTTCCTATTTTTTGCCGGGTGGGATTTTCTGTATATATAGAGAGGAGAACAGTTGTGAGTGACGCAATTCAAAAGGTTTTTGACCTACTTAAAGAAAATGAGTGCGAATTTGTTGATGTTCGTTTTACGGACACCAAAGGCAAATGGCAGCACGTAACGTTCCCAGCCCATACGCTGTGTGAAGATAACTTTGAAGACGGTTTCGCCTTCGATGGTTCTTCTGTAGCTGGCTGGTGTGACATCAATAATTCCGATATGGCGTTGATTCCAGATCCTGCGAGTGCGAATATCGATCCATTCTTTGAAGCTTCCACATTGGTGTTGGTTGCTCAGGTGATCGATCCAATTACTGGTCAGGATTATAATCGTTGCCCGCGTCAGGTTGCGCAGCGCGCATTAAGCTATATTCGTTCAGCTGGTATTGCTGATACAGCATATTTTGGGCCTGAGCTGGAGTTCTTCATCTTTGATAGCATGCGCTATAAAAATGAAATGGGCTCTTCCGGTTATGAAATCGGCTCTGAAGAAGCTGCATGGAATTCAAATGAGAAATATGGTGGTCAGAATACAGGTCACCGTCCACGCATTAAAGGCGGTTATTTCCCGGTTCCTCCGGTTGATTCACTACACGAAATTCGTAATGACATGTCATTGGTCATGACTGACCTGGGCATGGATATGGAATGTCATCACCATGAAGTAGCAACTGCGGGTCAGTGCGAATTGGCGATGAAGTTCGGTGAACTTATTGAACAGGCAGATAAAGCACAGTGGTATAAATATGTTGTGCATAACGTAGCTGATGCTCACGGTAAAACTGCAACCTTCATGCCTAAGCCTATCTATAACGATAATGGTACTGCGATGCATGTGCATCAGTCCTTATGGAAAGATGGCAAAAATCTGTTTGCCGGTGATAAATATGCCAACCTGTCTCAGGAAGCGCTGTGGTACATTGGTGGTATTATCAAACATGCTCGTGCATTGAATGCATTCACTAATGCATCAACCAACTCGTACAAGCGTTTGGTTCCAGGTTTTGAAGCTCCGGTGATGCTGGCTTATTCAAATCGTAACCGTTCTGCTTCTATCCGTATTCCGGTTGTGAACTCTGATCCGGCTCGTCGTATTGAAGTTCGCTTCCCTGATTGCAGTGCTAACCCATATTTGGCATTCACTGCGATGATGATGGCTGGCCTTGACGGCGTAGCGAACAAAATTGATCCGGGTGAAGCGGCAGATAAGAATCTGTATGACCTGCCTCCGGAAGAAGGTAAATTGATTCCTACTGTTTGTGAAAGTCTTGAACAGGCTCTGGAATACTTGAGCAACGATCGCGACTTCCTGAAAACCGGTGGCGTGATGGATGACGATATGATTGACGCTTACATCGCTTTGAAGATGGAAGATGTAAACGAAGTACGTATGCGTCCACATCCAATGGAAATGGAGCTGTACTACTCCTGCTAATATAGCATCCATTCGAATGAATAAAAAAGCCACCCGCAAGGGTGGCTTTTTTTTGCGCTAATTTTAAATGCCATTGTTCGAGGATAGCAATGGAGAGGGCTGTTACTTTTGAACTGAATGTGTTTTCTGAACTGAGTGTTTTTGCCCGTTGTCGAATTCGCTGGCGAGTTGGTAAATGCGGTTCAAATCTTCTTCGCTGATATCGATGAATGAATCAATCTCTCTAAGCGCGTATGCAATGCTTTCATGTGAAAGTTGTTTAGAGTCGACAGTAAGAGGAGGAGTAGATTCAGTTGTCTGTTTGATCAGACTGGCCGGATAACGACGCCATTTGAACGGGTAATTAAAGATCACTGCAATGCAGAAGATCACGACTACATTGAATAAAACGGGAGTCACAATATAACTAAATCCCAATGCGTTGACTGCCGACCCACTGATGACTGCAGACAGGGCGGTGGCACCGGCAGGGGGATGGATGCATTTCAGATAATACATGGCTGTGATGGAGAGACCTACGGCAGCGGCTGCTGCAATATATACATCTGGAATCCATTGTGCGCAGGTCACCCCAATAATGGCAGCAATAATGTTTCCGCCGAACAGAGGCCAGGGTTGCGACAATGGACCATGTGGTACGGCGAACAGCAATACGCTTGCCGCGCCCATTGAGGCGACAATCAGCATTGCATCCTCAGCCAGCATTTGATGGCTAATGCTATAGACAGCATAAATCGCCAGACAAGCCCCGAGACCTGAAACTATTTTTTCTACATGACTGGATGGATTGAGCTCAATGCCAATAAGGCTACTCAATGATCTCTTGTTCATGACTACTCCTGTGAATAGAGAGCATGAATGAAGAGAGCATAAGTATCAATTATCAGATCTGTTTTTAAAGCGTTTTTCCTTTGCTTGCAAAATGGGAGTGCCGAATAAATCAGCGCTTCCTTAGGGGAATAACTGAGGCCGGTATTAGTTGTTCACTCGTTTTTCCATCCATCCCATCGCACGAGAAAATGTTGATCAGCGCTTAGATTCACCCAGCGCTGAAAGTGATCATGTTCAAGCAACATCCATGGGCCCGGATGTTGGGAAAAGAGTACGTGGGCGGTGATACTATTCACGATCCAGTGGTTACCCATTTTGCGAATGAAATCCCTACCAAAAGGAGATCTTCCGGTTAGTTTAATAGTGCTCTGTTGCATCAATAGCGACCTCCTTCGAGTTGTAGCATGTCATGTGCGCTGCCTGTTTTATATCTATCGGTACGCATGCTGTAATATTTAGCTTTTATGGCGCGAATCATTGAAATATTTACTTTCTGATGGTGAATCGAAGGTTTTTACTTTTTCCAGACGAGTTATACTCATGCAATGAGCGAACAGATTGATACCATACTTAAGCTAACCTCACCTGAGCTGCATGCGGATGTGCGCCGGGTGTTTGAGATTTCTCAACAATTTACCATGTTGATGCGCACGGTTTCAGAGCAGGAGTTGCAAACTCTGTTTATGGATCAGGACAATGCGCTGCTACCGGATGGTAGTGACGTTTGGGTGCCGACGTATGAAGGCAGTGACCTTGTTGGTTGTCTGGCACATCTGCGCAAGTGTAAACATCGTGCTCATCGTCATTTGATCTGGTGGGAGATGGGATTGCGGGGTGATATGGATATATCCTGTCGTGCTATTGCGGACCTTGCATCAGGTTTGATGGATGAGGCCTTGCGTATGGCTGAGCGACTGGTGGCGCCGCGTTATGGGGCTATAGAAGGCGGATCATTCTGTGTGATCGGATTAGGCAAGCTCGGCGGTCGTGAACTTAATCTGGGTTCGGATGTTGATCCTCTGTTTGTTTGGCAGGGCGAGGGATCAACAACTGGTGGACGTCAATCGGTGCCGGCGCAGGAATATTATATGCATCTCTCGCGCATGCTGATTCGTTTGATGAGTGAGCGAACGGTAGATGGCATGGTCTGGCCTGTGGATATGCGCCTGCGCCCCGGTGGTGATGCTGCTGCGATTGCCTTGCATATTGATGCGACGGTGAATTTTTATCTCGAATATGGCCAGACATGGGAGCGTGCCATGCTGATTAAAGCGCGTCCGGTAGCTGGAGACCTACTGCTTGGTCAGGTCTTTGTGGATGGCATCGTACCGTTTATTTATCGCCGATACCTTGATTACACTACGGTGGCAGCACTCGCTGATATGAAGCGTCGTATTGATGGGCAGGCTGGTAGTGGCGGCATTGCGGCGGGTTTTGATGTTAAACGCGGGCGCGGTGGGATTCGTGAAATTGAATTTATTATTCAATCATTGCAGCTATTGCATGCGGGCAGAAATGAAGCCTTAAGAGTGCAGCCAAGCATGCAGGCGATTGATCTGTTAGAGCAGGCCGGAGCGATTGGTGCAGAGGATGTGTTGCTTCTGAAACAGGCATATCGCTTTTGGCGCAGGGTGGAGCACGCTATTCAGTCACGTCGGGGTGAGCAGACACATAAGTTACAGGATGATTACAGTGCATATCTGACGGCAGCCACTGGTATTGAAAATATTGATGTGGAGATGCGGGCTCAGGCAGTGATTGTTGAAACAGCGTTCCGTAAATATATCAAGCCGGTTGGTGAGGATGAACAGCAAGTGCAGGGCTGGTTGTCCGGCAAAGTAGAAGGTTTTGATGCGCTTGATGAAGCAGGGGCCGAACGCATGTCGCAGGCGCTGCAGTATGTTGATGAATGTCTGTCACGAGGGGCATTACCTGAGCGTAGTCGCGTGCAGGTGGAGCGTATTCTTGAGCAGGCCATGCCACGCTGGCTTAATGATGAAAATGGGGTCACGGCACTCGAATCATTCTCTAAATTGATACGTTCGATCTCCGGTCGTGCTACCTGGATTGATTTGATGGCAACGCATCAGGGGGTATTGGATTGGTTGATTGGTGTGTTATCGGCCAGTCAATATTTGGCCGATCATATTGTCAAAGATCCATCGTGGCTGGAGTGGCCGCTGATGACGGAGCATCATGAAACGGATATCAAGCAGGTCTGTGCTAAACTTGATGGTCTGGATGTTTTTGATGATGTGGAACAGACATTGGCTGATATTGGTCGGTCAGTGGATCAAGCGCGATTGCTTTGTGCGTTAGCCGTTGATGCCCATACGGCGGATGCGATGATGGTAGGGGCATGGCTGGCTGATGTGGCCGATGCAGCTACCTCGGCAGTATTGCGTCTCTGTCTGTTTGAAATGGATTTGCCGAAAGATTTCCCGTTTGTGGCTTTGGCGATGGGCAAACATGGTTCGCAGGAGATGGGACTGGTTTCTGATCTCGATATGGTGTTTGTATTGGTGCACGATGAACCAGCAGCACATGTTGGCAAGCGTAGTCGGGGTGAACATGCCCAGCGCATTGGGCGACGTATGATTCAATACCTGTCGGGAAAACCACCGTTTGGAGCAGGTTTTGAGTTTGATGCTCGCTTGCGTCCATCCGGTAGTTCAGGGGTGTTGGTTACCAGTTTGACAGGTTTTCACGATTATCAATTGAATGAAGCGCAAACCTGGGAACACCAGGCCTTATGTCGAGCTCGGGCTGCTGCAGGGCCTGAAAATGCTAAAGCAGCAGTGGAAGCGGTGATTCTGGAAGTATTGGGTCAGAAACGGAATGCACAGACACTTGCTGCAGATGTGGTGGAGATGCGCGCCAAAATGCTGGATCATCTGGGTAGTAAATCAGATGCCGTGATTAATCTTAAACAGGATGCCGGTGGCCTAGTCGATATTGAGTTTCTGGCACAATATGCCCGTCTTATTTTTGGCTCTGGTAGTCGAAGGGTGATTGATATGCTGAAGAATCTATCGGCTGACGCACCAGAAGCCTGGTTACAATCGGCGCAATTTCTGGCCGATACCTATCGGGATTATCGTCAGATGGAAAACATCTTGCGTGTGGAACTGTGGGCGTCCATTGGTAAATTGCCCGGTGATGCATCTGCGACGGAGTGGGAGACAATGCGTCGCCATGCTGCAATCACGTCACCGGATGCATTGCGTCAGCGCATGGTCAAGGTGCGTTTGTTATTCAATGATCTGTTGAGCAACTGAATATTCATCAAACATTCATCACACCGATGAAATACTCAGCCACCGATTCATATGAAAGGAGAGTTTATGAAACATACATCACTGTCTGTTGTTGCATTGTGTCTGTCCGTGCCAGCGATGGCTTATGCAGAAGAAGGCAAGGTCTGCCCGACGCAAGCGAAAAAAACGTGCAATTATATTGAGAATATGGATGCCAATAAAGATGGCAAAGTTTCATTTGGAGAGTTTAAAGAAGCCCGTAACGCATATGCGCAAAAGAAATTTGATCGTATGGATACAAATGGAGATGGTTTTATTACCAAAGATGATAAAAAAACAGCTTATAAACACTCCGCAGGCAAATTTTTTGATAAGGCCGATAGCAATAAAGATGGCTTATTAAGTAAAGAAGAGTTCATGGCTGCAAAGAAACATCACAGGGGTCATAACAAGTAAGGCTGAGTTTCACTCTGACTTTCACAACAGGGCTGCATTGCAGCCCTTTTTTTATGCTGAAGATTCTCACCTTGAGCCCACACGGATCATCGTTCACTATCAGCCCATGTACGATCTGTTTGCACAATCGATTGCATCGGTTCCCGGTATTGGCCCTAGTCTGCAAAAGCGGCTTATGGCTCGTGATATCCGTTGCATGGGAGATCTACTCCTGCATCTGCCTAAGGATTATATTGATGACCGTCATATTCATCCGATTGCGCAACTCGTTGAAGGTGAGTCTGCCCGCATCGTTGGTCGCATTGTAAGCAGGCAAGCGCGTGGTTATGGCCGTAGTCGCCAGGTGAGTTTGAATATAGCCGATGATTCCGGTCAAATTTCACTACATTTCTTTCATTCCGGCTACATGATGAGTGATGCCCGTCTCAGTGAGGGGCGGGAGATATCCGTACGCGGTGTGGCTGAACGCTGGAAAGGTTTTTGGCAGATGTCACACCCGGATTGGTGTTTGCCAGAGCAGTTTCAACCGGGCTTTCATGCACAATATGGCAGTGTGGCCGGTTTGGGTGGTAAACGTGTGAGTGGTTTTATTCAGCATGTGTTATCGCTTCTGCCAGTAACGGCCTCTAGCCCATTGGACGCTCCATTGGCATCGAGCCTTCCGTCACTGCGCAATGCTTTGATCTCTGTTCACATGCCCAACAGCGTTGACCAGTCGATGTTGGAGAAGGCATTAAAGCGTTTGAAAGCCGAAGAGGTGATCATCTACCTGCATCTGATGCGGCATAAGAAAAAAGAGGCGGATTGTCCGGCCCATGCCTTGCATCAGGAACATGTAAGTCAGCAGTTGCTGGATGCTCTGCCATACCCATTGACCGCTGCTCAGCAAGCCGCATGGCATGATATTCAATCTGATCTGCATAGTGGGCGGCGTATGCATCGCCTGCTGCAGGGAGATGTGGGAGCTGGTAAAACCTGGGTTGCGGCGCTGTCTATGCTCAAGGCGGCTGCATGCGGTTATCAGGCGGCACTGCTTGCTCCAACAGAGGTGCTGGCCAATCAACATGCTGAAACGTTGCAAGCGCTGCTGGCGCCATTGGGTTTTGGCATTGTTTTATTGACGGGTAGTTGCAAGGCAAAGCGGCGGCGTGACATTTTGGCCGGCTTAGCGTCTGGAGAAATACTGTTGGTTGTGGGTACGCATGCATTGCTTAACGATGATGTGGTGTTTGATCGCTTGGCCTTGGCTCTGGTGGATGAGCAGCACCGATTCGGTGTACGTCAACGTTGGGGGCTGGCAGATAAACAACAAGGTAACCATGCAGTGCATTTGCTTGGTATGACGGCTACCCCCATTCCGCGCTCACTGGCGCTGTCGCTTTATGGAGATATGGATCTGACCATTATGCGAGGCATGCCGCTGGGAAGAAAGCCTGTTGAGACACGAGTTATTGCCGCCAATAAAATGCAACCGCTGGCTGAAGGCATGCGGCGTATTCTGGATGCGGATGGGCGCATCTACTGGATCGTGCCGCGTATTGATGAAGATGAGGATGGAGTCTCTGTAGATCAGCGTGTCGCACTGTTACACAACTATTTCCCTGATGCTAATGTGACCGGTCTGCATGGCCGCATGAAAGCAACTGAAAAAAATGCGGCGCTGGACGCCTTCTCCTCTGGTGCAAGTAGCATTCTGGTGTCAACGACTGTGGTGGAAGTGGGTGTGAACGTTGTCGAGGCACGCTTGATTATTATTGAACAGGCTGAGGGTTATGGTTTGGCACAATTGCATCAGCTTAGAGGGCGAGTGGGTCGTTCTGATGCGCAGGGCTATTGCATGTTGGTTGCCGGAGAAAAGGTCTCAGCAAACTCCAGTGAACGTCTTAAACAGATGGTTCATAGCCATGATGGGTTGGAGTTGGCTGAAGCGGATCTTGCCCTACGTGGTAGTGGTGATGCCATTGGTACGCGGCAGCATGGAGACGCCGGTTTCCGGATATTGAATATGGCCGAGGATGCTGCGTTGGTTCGCCAGTGCTTTGAGCGGCTGCCTGATTTTACCTTGAACGATGCCATGCAGCAATTTTGGCGCCCTTGTGCTGAATCCACCGATTAATAAGCTGTAGTGGTTTGGTAACTGTCTATTTAGCGGAACAGGAAACAGGGATTTAACCACTATATTTGAATAGTGATGATTCTATCAGACCTTTTATCACGGACTTGATGTGGAGTTGGCCTTAATATTGCTAAGTCATGTTCATCTTGCATTTACCGATATAGTAGTCTATCTAATGTGTAGAGAGGGACATTCATGTTAATTCTAACACGTAAAAAAGGTGAATCGATTGCAATCGGCGATAATATTCAGATTCAGGTATTGAATGTGAAGGGTGGGCAAGTACGCATTGGCATTGATGCACCACGTGAAGTCTCCGTTAACAGAGAAGAGCGTGCTGGCGTTGCTGAGGGTGGAGAAGCCACTGCTTCCGGGATCGCCTGAGTTTCACAATGGTATTTCAGGGCAGCATCTTCTTCGTCGAATTCATGTAAGTGTTTACCGCAGAGTAGATCAATGACGACGCTCGTATAGTAGGGCCAAATTGACCTGACTTTAGTCTGAACGATGATGAACCGCCCAAGGAATACTTTATATTCAATGCGATCAGTCGGCAGCTATCGAACTTCGGGCTTTACAGATAGATGATAACGATTATCGTTATGTCATGGTTAAATTAACAACACAGCGACAAGCTCTTCTGGATATTATTAATGCCTCGCATCGACATTGGGATGCGGATGAATTGGCAAGAGCCATGTCTGATGCAGGCCAAAGTATTGGCATTGCTACGGTGTATAGAGGTCTGGCCGCGTTGGAATCGCAGGGGTTGATCGACTCCATTCAATTGGCGGATAAAAAGCGTTATGAACGTGCCGATAAAGCACATCATGATCATATGGTATGCACAGAATGTGGCCATATCGAAGAGTTTTCTCATCAAACGATAGAGCAACTACAGCTGGCTGCGGCGCATGAAAAAGGTTTTACACTGACCGGTCATCAATTGGTGATGTTCGGCTTGTGTCGTCAATGTGCTAAGGGTTCAGAAAGCTGAACTCTTGTTGAAGTTGGCCTTGCGATAATGTTTTACTGTGGCTGCATCACGAAAGCACCGCTATGATTCCCGCCATGCGTTATTCTAAACTATTTATTCCTACTTTGCGTGATGATCCGGCTGATGCTGAGGTGATCTCCCATAAACTGTTACTGCGTGCAGGTTATATTCGCCGTGTTACTTCCGGTGTATATGATTATCTGCCCATGGGCTTGCGTGTACTGCGTAAGATTGAAGCTGTTGTGCGTGAAGAATTGACCCGCGCCGGAGCACAGGAACTGCTGATGCCGATGGTGCAACCATCTGAATTGTGGGAAAAGTCGGGACGTATGGAGAAATACGGGCCTGAATTACTGCGTTTTAAAGATCGCCATGGTCATGAATCCTGCCTTGGTCCGACCCATGAAGAGGTGATCTGCGATCTGGTCAGCCGTGAGTTGCGCTCTTATAAACAGTTGCCGATGAACCTCTATCAGATTCAAACCAAATTCCGTGATGAAATTCGTCCGCGCTTTGGCTTGATGCGCGGGCGCGAATTTATCATGAAAGATGCGTATTCCTTTCATGCCGATGATGCATGTTTGAATGCTGAATATGATAATATGTTTGCAACCTATTGCCGCATTTTTGAACGGTTTAATTTGAAATTTCGTCCGGTTGAAGCCGATGGCGGCACTATTGGTGGTAATAAAACCCATGAGTTTCACGTGTTGGCCGAGTCTGGTGAAGATCTGATCGCCCACTGTTCCGGTTGTGATTATGCTGCCAATGTTGAAAAGGCAAGCTCTCAACGTGCGTTGCAAACATTTGAGTGTTCAGCTTTACAAACGGTGGATACACCACATGCGACGTCGGCTGAAGATGTGGCTGCGTTGTTGTCCGTACCGACATCACAACTACTGAAAACGCTGGTTTATCGTGTTACCGGTGGTGAAAATGATGGTGTGATTGTGGCGGCCTGTGTGTTGGGTGATGACCAGTTGCAGGAGATTAAATTAATTCATGCGCTTGCTGCAGATGCTGTTGAGATGGCAACGGATGAAGAGGTGTCCACTGTCGGTGGTATCACTGGTTTTATCGGCCCACAAGGTCTGAACGCGATGGTGTTGATGGATAACAGCCTGATAGATGCGACGGGTTTGGTGGCCGGTGCGAATCAAAAAGATGTGCATGTTACAGGCTTGGATGTCTCTCGTGATCTGAAATCGGTCAGTTTCGTTGATCTGCGTGAAACACGTGCAGGTGACAGTTGTGAGAAATGTGGCTCAGCTATTGAGCTCTCCCGTGGTATAGAAGTGGGGCAGGTGTTTGCTCTGGGTACGCAATACACAGAGTCCATGGAAGTGATGTTCCAGAATCAGGAAGGTAAACGTGCGGTTGCTACGATGGGGTGTTATGGCATCGGTATATCGCGCCTGATGGCAGCAGTGGTTGAGCAGTGCAATGATGATGCTGGCATTGTCTGGCCTGCAGAGCTGGCTCCGTTCCAGTTGGGTCTGATTAGCATGGGTAAATCTGAAGAGGTGTTAGAAGCATCAGAAGCGATTTATAATCAATTACTGGATGCCGGCATTGAAGTGCTGTGGGATGAGCGCAAAGAGCGTCCCGGTGTGAAATTTAAAGATGCCGAGTTGCTTGGTTTACCTATGCAGCTTGTTATTGGTGACCGTGGATTGAAAGAGGGTGTGGTTGAGATGGGATGGCGAAAAGGTGAGCGTAGTGAAGTTGCCTTGGCTGATGCAGTCAATATTGTGATTGATCGGCTTAAGCCTTCAGGATGTACAAACTGAACTCAGACGAGTTAAGGCGTCGCTTGGGTGGCATTGCACCCAAAGCCATTTTGGCTGGCGTGTTTGTGGTCGGTTTCTTTTTAACGATTCCGGTCTGGTTGCAAAGTACAGTGGAAGATAAGCAGCATTTAGCCGAAAGTCAGGTCAAGCAGATGGTGGGGAAAAATATCGGCCTGCTTGATATTAAACCGGAAGAGAAAGAGGAACTGCGCAAGATGCTCGCGCCTGCTGCTGAAGTAAAAGAAACAGATTTTGAGCGTACGGTATGGGTCAAAGATATTGTTCAAACCATTCATCCCTGGGTACCAGATCAGGGGGAAGCGGAAACAATTGCGCATTGGGTGTATGTGAACAGCCAGCGTTTTAAGTTATCTCCGGAACTGGTGTTGGGTGTGATTGCGGTGGAATCACGTTTCGATCACTTTGCCCTCAGTAATGTTGGGGCGGTTGGCTTGATGCAGGTGATGCCGTTCTGGAAAAAAGAGTTGGGCAGCCCTTCAGATAACTTGCTCAAGATTGAAACGAATGTACGTTATGGTTGTGCTATTCTCCGGCACTATATCGACCGATTTAAAACGCTTGATCGGGCCTTGGGTGCATATAACGGTTCGTTGGGGCGCATGAAATATCCCAATTTGGTATATGCCAAAATGAAGCGCTTTAAAGCCACGCATAGTGATGCGATGTGAGCGTGACTTTTACCGAATGCTATAGCTTTCAGTAGGTTTTTGGCGTGCTGGTTTAGCCGCGTCACACGCAACATTCCCCGGGCTAAAGCAGCACGTTCTGGTTTGTTTCTAATCGCTTAGAAGGAATTCCAGCAATGCCTTCTGGGCATGCAGGCGGTTCTCAGCCTGATCCCAAACCACCGACTGTGGTCCATCAATTACACCGGCCGATACCTCTTCACCACGGTGGGCTGGTAAGCAGTGCATGAACAGGGCATCAGGATTGGCATGCGTCATCACACCTTCAGTGACACAGAAACCGGCAAAGGCTTTTTCACGTTCGGTTTGTTCTTCTTCCTGCCCCATGGAGGCCCACACATCGGTGCTGACGAGATCAGCTTTATGGGCTGCGATAACAGGATCATCTGATCTGGAAATATCGGCGCCAAGCTCACGTGCTGCGGCCAATAGTTTTTCATCCGGGCGGTAACCTTTCGGACAGGCTAATTTCAATTTATAACCAAATGAGACAGCGCCATTAATCCAGGAGTGGGCCATGTTGTTACCATCGCCGATCCAAGCGACGGTCTTGCCTTCAATAGATCCGCGATGCTCTTCAAATGTAAGCACATCAGCCAGAATCTGGCATGGATGGGTTAAGTCGGTTAAGCCATTGATGACAGGCACTTTCGAGTATTCGGCAAATTTCTGTATAATGTTATGACCGTATGTACGGATCATAATGCCATCACACATGCTGGATAAAACACGTGCCGAATCGGCAACCGGTTCGCCACGGCCTAGCTGTGTTGCATCGGAATGCAAAAACAGTGCGTGACCACCAAGCTGATACATACCAACTTCAAAAGAGACGCGTGTGCGGGTACTCGATTTATCAAAAATCATACCCAGCGTTTTGCCTTCCAGCGGGCGATGTGACTCACCTGCTTTTAATTTGCGTTTGATGATCGCTGCACGATCTAAAATATGGCGCGCTTCCTCTTCGGTAACATCCAGCAATGTTAAAAAGTGTCTCATACCCATGTTTTTGACTCCTTCAATACAGCGGCAACAGTTGTCAGCGCCTCATCTACTTCTTCAGCTGATACATTCAGCGCGGGCAAGAAACGCAATACGTTTGGCCCCGCCATAAGTATCAACAGGCCTTTATCTCTTGCCGCGGCAACGAATGGAGCCGCTTCTACATTTAATTCCACACCAAGCAATAAACCCTGACCACGCACCTGTTTAATGATCGGGACGGAGGGCGCTAAAGCCTGCAGCCCCTGTCTCAATTGTTCGCCACGTTGATTGACATTATCCAACAGCTTGCTGGAGGCAATTTCACGCAACACAGTCAATGACGCAGTACACGACATCGGGTTGCCACCAAAGGTGGAGCCATGTGTGCCCGGGCCGAATGAGGGCGCTACAGCAGCACTGGCGAGCATCGCACCAATCGGCATGCCTCCACCAAGTCCCTTTGCCAGCGTCAGAATATCAGGTTTAATCTCAGCCTGTTCAAAAGCGAACATCGTGCCGCAACGACCTATGCCCGTTTGCACTTCATCAAGGATCAATAAAATACCCTGTTCATCACATAGTTCACGTACTGCTTGCAGATACGTGGCCTCGGCAATATTCACGCCGCCTTCACCTTGCAATGGTTCGAGCAAGATAGCCGCGGTGTGATCATTGATGGCCAGTTTGAGTGCTTTAATATCATTCAACGGGACATGTGAAAATCCCGGTGGTAGCGGGTCAAAACCAATTTTTACTTTATCCTGCCCGGTTGCAGTCAGCGTTGAGAGCAGGCGGCCATGAAATGATTGCGTGGCCGAAATAATGGCTCTTCTTGGTGAATTCTGATCATAGAAATATTTCCGAGCCAGCTTGATAGCAGCTTCATTGGCCTCGGCACCTGAATTACAAAAGAACGCAGCATCCAATCCTGACAGGCTTGTCAGTTGATCTGCCAATAGCTGTTGTTTAGGAATATGAAACAGGTTGGAGCAGTGCAGCATTTCAGATGCCTGCTGCGCTATCGCCTTGGTCATAGCCGGGTTGGCATGGCCCAATGTGTTGACAGCAATGCCGGCAATAAAGTCAAGGTAACTATTGTCTTTTTCATCCCATACACGAGAGCCTTTACCCCGTACAAGCGTGAGCGGGAAGCGTGCGTAGGTGTTCATGATCGAGTTCATCGCCGCAGTTTAGAGAAGCGATGACAGATGCGCTAGTTCAATGGTGTTTTTGCATGAGGATTTTATGAAATATGGCAACACTATTGGCATCCTCTCTAGCACTACATAGGGTATGGCAATGTCTATGTCATCAGATAACGCTCGCACCCGTATAAAAATATGTGGCATCACCCGTCTGGAGGATGCGCTTAAGGCAGCCGAGCTTGGTGTCGATGCTGTTGGGTTTGTCTTTTATGACAAATCACCACGGTATATCGATCCGCAAAAGGCTGCTTCTATTATTCGTCAATTGCCGCCGTTTGTCTCCGCTGTTGGTCTGTTTGTGAACCCTACGCAGGCGTATATTGCGGAAGTATTGCAGAGTGTGCCGCTTGGTGTGATTCAATTGCATGGCGATGAGAGCCCTGACTTCTGCTCGGCTCAGCGTCGTCGCGTAATGAAAGCTGTGCCGGTTAGTGATGCGGGTGATCTTAAACAGGCCGCTCGGTTTAATTGCCCGGTGTTATTGGATGCGAAAGCACCTGCTGGTGTTTATGGTGGCACAGGTAAATCGTTTGACTGGGCACTGTTGCAAAGTTTTGAACACGATTTTCCACTCACGCTGGCAGGCGGACTGAATGTTGAAAATGTCGAAGAAGCAATGTCCATTCGTCAATGGTTTGCACTGGATGTATCTTCGGGCGTCGAATCTTCACCCGGCATCAAGGATGCCGAAAAAATGCGTGCCTTTGTGGGCGCGGTGAACAGAGCAAAAGGACTATAAACATGTACAATTTGGATATTACGCACGCTCCGGATGAGGGTGGTCACTTTGGTAAATTCGGTGGCCGTTTTGCAGCCGAAACATTGATGCAGCCCCTTAAAGATATTGAAGAAGCCTTTTATGAAGCGTGGGCGGATGAAGATTTTCATGCCGAACGTTTGGACTTGTTGAAAAATTATGTTGGCAGAGCGACGCCGCTTTATCATGCCAAACAGCTAACTGCCGCTGTTGGTGGTGCACAAATTTACCTTAAACGTGAAGATCTGACTCATACAGGCGCGCATAAAATCAATAATACCATCGGTCAGGGACTGCTGGCTCGACGCATGGGCAAAAAGCGTGTGATCGCTGAAACCGGTGCTGGTCAGCATGGCGTGGCAACAGCAACGGTTGCAGCCATGTTTGGTATGCAGTGCGATATTTATATGGGCCGTGAAGATATGGCCCGGCAAATGCCTAATGTGCTTCGTATGCGTTTGCTCGGTGCCAATGTGATCCCGGTCGATTCAGGTACGGCGACACTGAAAGATGCGGTGAACGAAGCACTGCGAAATTGGGTTGCTACATGTGAAGATACTTTTTATATCTTTGGTACGGCTGCCGGCCCGCATCCTTATCCGCTATTGGTGCGTCAGTTTCATACGGTGATAGGTCAGGAAGCCCGCGCCCAGTGTTTGGATCAAGCCGGGCGCTTGCCGGATGTGGCGGTGGCATGTGTTGGCGGTGGTTCCAATGCTATGGGCTTGTTACACCCGTTCCGTGATGATGCCTCTGTGCGTCTGGTGGCGGTGGAAGCTGCAGGTTACGGGCTTGAGAGTGGCCAGCATGCGGCATCTTTGGCCAAAGGAAAAGCAGGTATTCTGCATGGTAACTTAACCTTCCTGTTGGAAGATGATGAAGGGCAGGTGCAGGGCACACACAGTATTTCTGCTGGGTTGGATTATCCCGGTGTAGGGCCTGAGTTGGCCTATATGTTTGAACAGGGCCGTCTGGAGCTTGATGCCAGCACTGATGAAGACGCGATGGAAGCGTTGCAGCTGCTTACCCGTAAAGAGGGGATTATTCCGGCGCTGGAATCCAGCCATGCAATTGCTGCCGGAGCACGTATCGCCAAATCGATGGCTGCGGATCAGATTGTGCTGATTAATCTTTCTGGTCGTGGTGACAAAGATATGAACACTGTATTCAAACATCTGGGCTGGGTGGAGGACGCATCATGAGTAACCCGATAGCTAGGCCTTCACGATTGGCTGCGGTGTTTGAGCGTTGTAAACAAGAAGGGCGCAGTGCTTTGGTGGGGTATCTCACCGCTGGCGACCCTGATGTCCCTACCAGTGAAGCGCTGTTGTTGGCGCTGGCTGAGCAGAGCGATATTCTGGAAATAGGTATGCCCTTTTCCGATCCGATGGCTGATGGCCCTGTCATTCAGGCTGCATCCGAGCGTGCGCTCGAAGCGGGTACGCATATTGCTGATGTATTTGCACTGACCAAAACGGTGCGTGATGCTCACCCTGACCTGGGTATTGTCTTGATGGGTTATGCCAATGTGCCGTATGCAATGGGTTTTGATATCTTTTCAGAGCGCGCAAAAGCAGCCGGTGCTGACGGGGTGTTGATTGTCGATATTCCTGCTGAAGAGGGGAATATTTGTGATGCCAGTCTGAAACAGCATGGACTGGATCGTATTATGTTACTTTCTCCGACATCTACCGATGAGCGTATTAAGCTGGCTTGTGCATGCGCCAGTGGTTTTATCTATTATGTCTCTCTCAATGGCATTACCGGAGCCGATATGGGGGATATGCAGGGCATTCAAGATAAAGTGAAACATATCAAATGTATCAGTAATGATTTGCCGGTGTGTGTGGGTTTTGGTGTGAAAACACCAGGGCAGGCAACGCAGGTGGCTGCGTTCTCTGATGGTGTGGTTGTCGGTAGTCATTTTGTTGGCCATATCCCGCAAGCAGATAACAAGGCTGATATTTGCGGCGCCTTGTCTGTATCTGCTGCCAGCATGCGTAAGGCCGTTGGTGCAATAGCTTGAGGATTAAAGTACTGGGCTGTTATGGCGGTCAACAGGTTGGATTTCGACTGACCTCTTTTCTGGTCAACGACTCTATTTTGTTGGATGCAGGTTCGCCGGCTGAAATTCTAACACTGGAAGAGCAGCACCGTATTCGCCATATCTGTGTGTCTCATACCCACCTTGATCATATCAAGGATATCGCTTTTCTGGCAGATAACCGTTGTGTGAAACGTTCCAGTGGCCATGTGGAAAATAGAAATATCACCATTCATAGTCTGGCAGAAAATAATCAGATATTGATGCGCCATTTCTTCAATGGTCATATCTGGCCTGATTTTACGGTGATTCCCAATGCCGATGATAGTATTCTGATACTTGATGATATTGAGCCGGAACGGACATTCGAAATTGATGGCGTGCGCATCACAGCGATACCGGTGAATCATCCTGTGCCATGTACCGGTTTCCTGCTTGACCAGGATGGTAAGCAGGTGATCTATACTGCCGATATGGCGAATACCGATCGTGTGTGGGAATTTGCCAATGCACAGCCTAATTTGCAGGCGATCATCATGGATTGTTCATTTACCAATGCCAATCAGTATCTGGCGGATATCAGTGGGCACATGACACCCGCTTCGATGATGAAAGACCTGAAAAAATTTGAACAACTTGGTAAGGTGCCGGTCTATCTGTATCATATGAAGCCGGAATCACTGCAACGTATGATTGAAGAAGTGGAAGCATTGAACGTGCCGCGTTTGCGGATGATAACGCAAACTGATGAATTGCACTTTTAGCAGTCGTTAAATTAATATAGAGGTATGATATTGTGAGTTGGTTTACGCGCCTGATTGAAACACCAAAGAATATTCTGAAATCATCTGAGACGGCATCACCTGACGGTGTATGGGTGCAATGTCCGAGCTGTTCTGAAGCCTTGTACAATAAAGAGCTTGATCGCAATGGTATGGTTTGCCAGAAGTGTAATCATCATCTGCGCATGTCTGCAGCGGCACGCGCCGGAATCCTGTTTGATGAGAATACCGTTGAAGAAAAAGACACGGAACTGCGCTCCAAAGACCCCTTGGCATTTAAAGATCAAAAAAGATACAAAGATCGCATCAAGGCTGCGGATAAAAAGGCCGGCCCTGAAGATGCTGTACGCAACTATATAGGTGACGTGCATGGTCACACCATTGCTGCTTCTATTTTTGAATTTGCCTATATGGGCGGCAGTATGGGTTCTGTAGCAGGTGAGAAAATTGTGCGTGGTATGGAACATGCGCTGGAGCGCCAATGCCCTTACCTGTTGGTGGCAGCTTCCGGCGGTGCGCGTATGCAGGAAGGGGTGTTGTCTCTGATGCAGATGGCCAAAACATCGGCTGCAGTCAATAAACTCAATGATGCACGTCTGCCCTTTATCTGCCTGTTGACTGATCCGACTATGGGTGGCGTTTCGGCCTCTGTGGCTTGGTTGGGTGATGTTATTCTGGCAGAGCCCAATGCGTTGATCGGTTTTGCCGGTCCGCGTGTGATTCAGGAAACGGTGGGTGAAAAACTACCGGAAGGATTCCAACGCTCGGAGTTTCTGCTGGAGAAAGGGTTGATTGATGACATTGTTGATCGTCGCGAGTTTCGTAATCATCTGGCTGTGATGCTAACCCATTTGACGGATCGTTCTTATCGCCAAAATACTTGAATAAGCATCGGTAATCTTCGGGTCTTTTAAATAGCATGGGCAATAAGCCTGAGCATATCGAACAGTGGTTGGAGGGCTTAGGTCAGCCTTCTGCTGATAGAGATTATAAGCCCGGCCATGAACGCTTGCTGGAGTTGCTCTCCCATATTCAACAACAGAAGCCACGCTTGCGTGTACGTGTGGCAGGCACCAACGGTAAAGGCTCCACATCGTTTATGTTGGGGGCAGCACTGCAAGCCTGTGGGCTGAAGGTTGGCCTCTATACATCTCCCCATATTCTGTCGTTTAATGAACGGATTCGTATCAATGGAACACCCGTTTCAATAGATAAACTGTGGCAAAGCATGGAAACGCTTATGCCGATTGCACTGGATGTGGGCGCCTCCTATTTTGAAACCGCGACAGCACTGGCTTTGGATCAATTTTCCAGAGCAGCCGTTGATGTGGAGATACTGGAAGCAGGTGTTGGAGCCAGGCTCGATGCCACTACAGCGGTTGCCGCTGATATGGCGCTTATTACGCCGATTGCGCTGGATCATCAGAACTGGCTGGGTGATACACTGGGTGAGATTGCGCTAGAGAAGGCATATGTCATGGCCGGTTGTAGGCACTGTATCAGTGCTCCACAAGATGATGCGGTTATGCAGATATTGCGTGCATTCAATGCTGAAGTGGCTGTCTGCGACAGGAGTGAGGCATGGCGTGGTCTGGCGCTGCCGGGATTGCATCAACGCATCAACGCATCACTGGCCTGGTCTGCAGTGCAGCGTTTGGCCCAGTGCTCCATGGCAACTGACCAGAACGCTTTAAAGTCTATCGATATTGACCTTGCCACCGCACATGAGGCGATCCTTCAATGTCGGGTGCCCGGCCGTCTGCAGCATCTATCCATCGGTGAGGCTGATGTGTGGCTTGATGCCGCACATAACAATCATGCCATAGAGGCGCTGTTGCCATCTCTCAAGGCACTGGCCGATCCATTTGATGCCATTGTTGTGTTTACCCGTGAAGACAGGTCACTGAAAGCGATGTTGCCCTTGCTTGAGCAATATGCGGTACGGGTCATTAGTAATGATGATGCCTCGCTGCGTGATGGCGCTGTCGTGGTTTTAGAACAAGAGATAGCGCGTAAGCCGCAAGGCCATTTTCTGGTACTGGGTTCGTTTATTACCGTGGCATCTATTCTGGCAGCGAACACAGATTGATAAATAGCAGGTATTAGGCTATATAATTCGCAATTTAAGCGTGTGAGAGGGAGACCGGTGCCAGTTTATATCGTTGATGATAATTTGGATCTTGGTGAGATCATGGCATTTGTACTTAGTGATGCGGGCTATCTGACGCATGTGTTTACATGTCCGGTGGCAGCACTGGATCATATGCAAAGCAACGCGATAACTCCATCCATGTTGATTACCGACTACAATATGCCAAAGATGAATGGTTATGAGCTGCACATGGCTGTACATATTCATGCACCGGATGTGAAAACAATCATTATGTCAGGGCGATTTGTGCAAGAGAAGATTGGTGATCTGCCTTTTATGCAGAAGCCATTTTCCCCGGGTCACTTACTGACCACTGTTGAAGCGGTAAAGGGAAGTAGCGCTCCAATATAGTGCTTAATCTACAGTAAAACCATCCGCTGCACGGCGCATACCAACAGGTCCTGTACGGCTTGTTTCGATAATGCCAAAGGGTTCCAGTTCAAGCAGAATAGTATCGAGCACCTCTACCGGGCCAGTGAACTCCAGAATATCATGGCTGTCAGGGTGATCATCAATGATGCTGGCACCATACTGTTCAATCAGTGCAAGCAACTCATCTCTCTGATCGGCGCCAGCATCTACCTTGGCAATCAACATGCCACGTTCTAAATGCACGGCATGAGAAATATCTTCAACCTTAATGACCGGGATCAGTTTGTTGAGCTGTTTTTTAATCTGCTCGATGATGCGTTCATCACCACGCGTAACCAGGGTCATACGGCTGATGCTGTGGTCAGGCAGCGGTGCCACATTGAGTGTTTCGATATTGTAACCACGGGCGGAGAATAGCCCTGCAATGCGGGTCAATACGCCAAATTCATTTTCCATCAAAATCGTAATGGTATGTCTCATGATAGCACCATCTCATTGAGTGCTGCACCCGCAGGCACCATAGGGAATACATTCTCTTCTTTTGAAATCGCAACATCGACAATGACAAAGCGGTCTTTGGTGTTCAGTGCCTGGATCAAAGCAGGCTCCAGCTCTTCCAGTTTATCCACACGCAGACCAAGGCCGCCATAGGCATCTGCCAGTTTTACAAAGTCAGGCAGGGAATCAAAATAAGAGTTGGAATAACGGGACTCATAGAACATCTCCTGCCACTGACGCACCATGCCCATATAACCGTTGTTAAGGATTACCACGACAACGGGAAGGTTGTATTGAAAGGCCATCGAGAATTCCTGACTACACATCTGAATGGAGGAGTCACCGGTAAACAGCACAACCTTTTCACCGGGTTTGGCAATCTGTGCACCGATAGCTGCAGGCAGTCCGTAACCCATCGTGCCAAGGCCTCCGGAGGTTAACCAGCGGTTGGGCTTTTTAAAGCCGTAATACTGTGCCGACCACATTTGATGTTGTCCTACATCGGTGGCAACAATGGCATTACCCTCAGTGAGTTCGTGAACTTTGCAGATAACTGTTTGTGGTTTAATCACCGCATCAGGATCTTGCACATAGCCAAGGGAGTCTTTCGAACGCCATTCATCAATCTGTTCCCACCATAAAGCCATCGCATCCTGATTCTGGTTGAATGGTTTGCGGGCCATTTCATCGATAATCTGTTGTAACACGGTTGCAACATCACCAACGATAGGGAGGTCTGCATGGATGTTTTTGGAGATCGAAGATGGATCTACATCAATATGAATAATAGTGGCATCCGGCGCAAAGGCTTCCAGTCGGCCGGTTACGCGGTCGTCAAAACGTGCTCCGATAGCAACGAGTAGATCACAATGGGATACGGCCATATTGGCTTCATAGGTGCCATGCATGCCCAGCATGCCGACAAAATGACTATCATCATAAGGTATGCCGCCAAGCCCCATCAGGGTGTTGGTAACCGGAGCGTTGATGCTATGTGCCAGTTCCTTAAGTAGTGCGGAACCACCCACTGAATTTATTACACCGCCACCGGTGTAGAGCATTGGACGTTTGGCCTTTGCCATCAATCTGATCGCCTTCTTGATCTGACCTGGGTGGCCGGATACAACAGGCTGATACGAGCGGATATTTACCTCTTCAGGCCAAACGAATTCGCAGATGTCATTGCTGACATCTTTCGGCAGGTCAATAAGTACCGGACCCGGACGGCCCGTGGTGGCGATATGAAACGCCTGGCGAATCACCAGTGCCAGATCTTCAACATGTTTGACGAGAAAATTATGTTTGGTGGCTGAACGGGTAAGGCCGACAACATCGGCTTCCTGGAACGCATCGCCACCAATCAGGCTGGTTGGAACCTGGCCTGAGAAACATACGGTTGGAATCGAGTCGGATAGGGAGTCAGCCAAGCCTGTGACTGCATTGGTTGCACCGGGGCCTGAGGTGACCAGCGCTACACCACATTTCTGGGATGCACGCGCATAACCATTGGCTGCATGCAATGCGCCCTGTTCATGGCGCACCAGATAATGTTTAAAGTGGTTTTGTTTGAAAATCGCGTCGTAAATAGGCAGGACAGCCCCGCCGGGATAACCAAAAATGGTATCCACTCCTTCACGTTTTAAGCATTCAACTAAGATTTCTGCGCCGGTTAATTTCATGGTTGTATTATTGCACTCACTGGTATTTATAGAAGGCTGGGAAAACTGCACCTGTCATTGCACAGGGTCAAGGAAAAGGCCTGAAAAAACCTCAAAAAACAAGGGGTATTGCGGGGCGTCAGGGGGTCGGGAAATCAATAAATGGTGTTTCAATTTCACCAGTCACGTTGACACTCACCTTACCCTCTCCTGATGAGAGGGAGGGGGCATCGGCAGCCATCGATTTGCTCATCATGGCCATTTCAGCGCGGTATCGGACAGGCTGGGGCGCATGACTGCTGGTATTCAAACGGATGATTCTAAATGTTTTCGCGGAGAGCCCTTTGGCAATAACAGCCGCTTTATCTCTAAATGAAGCAATGGCCTGTAGGCGCAGAGTGTCCTGTACGGCTTTGGTGGTGTCAGCGCTGATGCGAAACTGCAAACCGGAAAGGTTTGCCCCTTCGGCTTCAATGGCATCGAGCCAGCCGGGCACAGCATCAAGATGCTGGCTGACAATTTCACCGGTTTGGGTCATGCGCCAGCCGGTGCGCTGGCGGGGCTGGTTTTTCACATGTTTCCATATTGGCTGTATATTACGGCCGGTGGTTTTGAGCTTTACACCCTTCTCATGCGCCAAACGGTTCTTGATGGCTGCGGCAACCTTGTTGACATACTGGCGAATAGTGCGGGCATCGATGCCTTCTTTTTCCACCCGGAAACTAATCACCACTTCATCATTGGGCACTTGTGTTTCCACTGCTGCATTGAGGTTGATTCGTGTACCACTTGGCCCCTGTGCTTCGGCAGAAACAAGTGTTGGCATAAGTATGAGTGAGAGAAAAAGTAAATATCGCATTGGATCAGTATGAAACTGCTTTGAATAATCTGCAAGGCTAGTCGCATTTATGAACTGTACTATGTGCCGAAAGCTTGGGGTAATAATCTATTTTTATCACAGAAACACAAAGGGAAACCACGTCGTAAAACAAAATTCCGGAACCTGTTCTTCAATATTCTGAGTGACTTTTCATCTTCATTGTATGTTTTCTGCAAAAGTTTTTTCTCTGTGTCTTTGTGCCTTAGTGGTTCCTAGCTTGGTTACTCAAGAGTCAGAGTTACGTTATCATGCAGGCATGAATGAATCGCATCAACCTTTACCAGAACAGGTTTCGACATGGATAGAACAATTGGGTTTGGAAAAACATCCTGAAGGGGGCTGGTACAGAGAGATTTACCGCTCGTCTGAGAATGTTCCACCCGAGGGGTTGCCTGCCCGTTTTGATGGTGAAAGAGCATTTTGCACCAGCATCTATTTTCTGTTGAGTGGGGATGAATTTTCAGCTCTGCACCGCATCAAACAGGATGAGTTATGGCACTTCTATGCAGGGGATGGGCTAACTGTGCATGTGATTGATAAAACCGGTGCTTATGCTGAGAAAAAGCTGGGGTCTAAGCTTGAGGAGGGTGAATCATTTCAACAGGTCGTGGAAGCCGGTGACTGGTTTGGAGCATCTCTATCAGCAGGTGGATATGCACTGGTTGGTTGCACTGTTGCGCCCGGGTTTGATTTTGCCGATTTTGAAATGCCGGGCAGAGAGTATCTGTTGGAACTGTTTCCCCAGCATAGCGATATCATCAATCGGCTGACCCGCTAGATCGATGTTGGCAGATTCTGCCATTGAGCCTTTTCTGTTTCGCGGCCATCGTTTTCTTGTTAAACGGGATGATCTGATTGATCCGTTGCTCAGCGGCAATAAATACCGCAAGCTATACAGCCTGATTCACACGCCTGCTCAGCAATACAAGCAGCTTCTCTCTTATGGCGGTACGCAATCGAATGCCATGCTCTCCATTGCGGCGTTGTGCCATCAAAAGAGCTGGCAGTTTCATTACACATCAAAACCTGTTCCTGCTCATCTTAAACAAGAACCGACCGGTAATTTAAAACTGGCTCTGGAGCTGGGCATGCAGCTGCATGAGGTGGCACATGATGATTATGATGCTGCTATTAGTGTCTTGAAATCACAGGCTGAGGATGGTTGCCTGTTTGTACCGCAGGGCGGTGCTGATCCGATTGCTCGGGCTGGTATTGGACAACTCGCCACAGAGATCACGCAATGGCAACAAGAGCATGAGATTGAATCGTTATATGTTGTGACACCTTCAGGTACGGGCACTACGGCCTTCTATCTTGCCGAAGCGTTAAATAATGCCACTGTGCTGACTACACCGGCTGTGGGTGATAAAGCGTATCTGCTATCCCAGATGAATCTGTTGGGAGCTGTGCCCGAGAACCTGAGGATGCTTGAGAGTGACAAAAAACATCACTTTGCCAGGCCGTACCCCGAGTTGCTGAAAATATGGCAGGAACTGAAAGATACGGGTATTGCGTTTGATTTGATTTATGGAGCGCTGATGTGGCACACCCTGCTTCAGCATATTGATAGCATAAAAGGCACTGTGCTTTATGTGCATAGCGGTGGCCTGATCGGCAATGCAACGATGTTAGAGCGTTATCGTCACAAAGGTATGATTCTGAACGGGTAGATCAGGGTTTAATCAGGGAAGTTGTTAACACGACCGTGATTAATTATCGATAACAGCCGTCACGCCATCTTTGTTACAGGAGAGGGTTACGGTGGTCATATCCAACGGCATGGAGAGGGCTTTGCTTAAATTCATGTTGCCTGTCACGGATTTCACACCGTCTGCAATCACTTCATAAGGAATCGCTGCACAATCGCCATTGGCCTGCACAACCAGACGAGCCATTTTTGATTCACTGGCGATGACACCGGGCGTGCCGTGGTCGATCATATATGAATATTTGCCTGCGATAGCTTGGGATCCGAATGGTAAAAATAGCAGTAGTGAACATAAAATAGCTTTGCGTAACATGAGAACTCCATTCAACTTTAGAAAGTGATCGAATCATAACGCCCAAGCAGGCTGAGAGCTATTCGGCCATTCAAACAGATCAATAAGTCATGAATATGTCATCTTAGTGCCACATCGATGACTTAGATGGTTGTTAACCTTTGCAGCAAATATGATGCAAAGGAGGAATACAATGAATGACACAATCTATATCAGCTTACAGTTTGTTGGCGGCCTGGTGATTATGTTTTTATTGATGGTGGTGCTTGATACCCTCTCCAGATTATAAAACATACCTTACCCAGCTAATATTCTCGCTTCTGCTGGAGTTGCACTGGCTCAGCATTATCTTCTTCCTTGCCTGTACCTGATGGTAACCAGTAAATAATAACATAAAGCAATAAAGATTCAATGTATGCCAGAGCTATTTGATTGATTCAATTCCTGTTAGCAACTGTCGATTAATACGAGCTATCGGGGCCAAAGGCATGAGTGATTGCTTCTTCTCCGCACACCCAGTCATAGAGTTGATGATCACCTTCGAATCCACGATGTTCAGCCAGAAAATAAGCCGCGACTTCAACCATCTCGTGGCGATCTCTTTCTGGTTGATTTTGTGTTGGTATTGGTTTGTCCTTGTTTGACATGATTCTCTCCGAGAACGATATAGTTGTTATTTATGCATGTTGGGCATATTCCCATACCCAACTGACAGAGTATAACATGATTCAGACTTATACACTTGTAATAATTTCTCCGCCTTCATGAACCGGTTTACCGGGGGGGGGGAGGTAAATACAATCAGGCCTAAATAACGCTTTGCAGGTGAAGGATCTCAACCATGGGATCAAAATCACGGTCGGAGTAGAGCAGGGGCAGGTCGTGTTCGATGCAATATGAGGCAATCATGACATCAATAGTCTTGCGAACGGTGACACCATGTTTGCGTAAACTGCGGTAGTTTTCGGCAGCTCTTATCGCAGCTTCAGGTCCAAGCATGGTTACAACGGGGAGTTCATTCAATAATTCGTGTGCTTTATGGAAGTCGGCATCTTTACGAAATCCCTGCAAGACTTCGGTCAACATAAGATCACCGATGATCACCTCATCAACGCCCAGCGCCCGATCCAGTGCATCAGTTTCCGGAGTTTGACGGCCGTTGAAGTAGTCGATCCATACGGAGGAATCGACTAACATCAGGAATCTGTACGCATGGCATCCAGATCATCATTCCATGCAAGTTTGCCGCGCCAACTCTTGATGGATTGCTGTTTTTTTAATCGGATAAGGGTTTTCAGGCCCTCTTCGACGATGCCCCGCTTGGTGGATATGCCGGTCAGTTGCTGAGCCTCGGAAATCAGTTGTTCATTCAGAACGATATTTGTACGCATACATTAGCCCCGTGTGTATCAATTATGGATATTATACACATTTTATTGAGCGGATCAATTTTGACCAAAAACCAATGGGACAGAAACAGTCCTCTGCTCATTATATATTCTGTATTCCAGAATCTGGAATAAAGAGGCGAGGGGGTGATTCATCAGGCCGGACCAAGTTGAATGTTGAAAACTGTCATTCACCACTTTGATTGGGTGGCGGAGGCGCTATGCTGCGGGCATTTGTTAATGAACCGCAGTTTTAGGAGTCCCTTGTGAAATATGTTGGAGCACATGTGAGTGCCGCTGGTGGCGTTGAGAATGCACCGCTCAGAGCCAAAGAGATTGGCGCGCAGGCGTTTGCCTTATTTACCAAGAATCAGCGCCAGTGGGTGGCTAAATCGCTGACAGAACAGAGCATTGCTGCGTTCAAATCCAATTTGGAGTTTGCCGGGATCAAACCCGAACATGTGCTGCCGCATGACAGTTATCTGATCAATCTGGGGCATCCTGAAGAGGAACCATTAAGCAAATCACGTAACGCATTTCTTGATGAGTTACAGCGTTGTGAGCAGCTGGGATTAAAACTGCTCAATTTCCATCCGGGTTCGCATCTGAAGAAGATAGAAGAAGCTGATTGTCTAAGCTGTATTGCTGAATCGATCAACTGGGCACTGGATCAGACAAACGATGTGATTGCCGTGATTGAGAATACCAGTGGTCAGGGGACTAATCTGGGTTACAGGTTTGAACACCTGGCCGCGATTATTGATCAGGTGGACGACAAATCCCGCGTGGGTGTCTGTCTGGATACCTGCCATACCTTTACGGCCGGATATGATATGCGTACAACGGAAGACTGTGAAAAAACATTTGGTGAATTTGATGCGGTGGTTGGTTTTCAATACCTGTGCGGCATGCATATCAATGGTTCCAAAGCCAAGTTTGCTTCGCGTGTGGATCGTCATCACTCCCTGACACAGGGCGAATTGGGGCTGGATGTGTTCCGTTATATCATGAACCATGATGCCTTCAACGATATTCCAATGGTGCTTGAAACGATTGACGAAACCATCTGGCCTGAAGAAATTCAATTGTTATATAGCCTGATTGAATAAGCCTAACCAAGAAGATTCAAAGAAAGTCAAAAGATTATCTGTATGCAGTCGTTTTCTACCTATATATGTATTAAGTAAGAAATTTAATCGGCTATAGTGATTTATACTTTTTCATTATTTTTTCTTCGTCTCCCCGGGGGTACTCTCTTGCTTTCGCGATTCACCTGATCTTACGCAATAGTTGTCGCCTTGGCACGAACGCACAAAGGAAAGTAAGCATGCCAATTTATGAATTCAGGGGTGGTTGCAAATCTTAGCCCATTGAGGCCAGTAGTCATGGTGTAGGTCTAATAAATATTTTTTTGGCTCCGACATTGGCTTGAATGTTGCACACTGCGGCCTAAACCCCCTTGTGTTTTGTTATATTTTATCACTTAATATGGTTGTATTTTATTTCATGTAGCTCGCAGAGCGTTGACTGGTTTACGTTATTTTTATGAAGAGATGCCTGACCTGACCGGAAATTCCGATTAGTGTGCCGGCATGACAAATCCTACCCCTCAAACTGTAACAATTATTGGCGCTGGCCTGGCTGGCTCTGAAGCAGCCTGGCAACTGGCCAAGCGCGGTGTACCTGTGCGCTTGCATGAGATGCGTCCGGTGAAAATGACTCCGGCTCATCATAGCGGCAGCTGTGCCGAGCTGGTTTGCTCTAACACCTTCCGTGCTGATCATCTGGAAAATGCCGTGGGCCTGCTGCACGAAGAGATGCGCCGCATGGATTCATTGATCATGGATTGCGGTGACCAAACACGTATTCCTGCCGGTACTGCGCTGGCCGTGGATCGTGAGCAGTTTGCTGAGCTTGTGACGAAACGATTGCAGGCTGAACCTCTGATTGAGTTTGTTGAGGGCGAAGTAACTGAAATTCCATCTGAAGGTCTTGTCTTGATTGCGTCCGGCCCGCTTACCTCCGATGCGCTGTATGAGCAGATCAAAACATTAACGGGTGAAGACCGCTTGATGTTCTTTGATGCGATTGCGCCTGTACTGGATGCTGAATCGATTGATATGGATATCTGTTACTGGAAAAACCGCTATGACAAAAATGTCGAAGAGGGCGAGGCTGGCGATTATCTTAACTGCCCGATGGATGAGGCGCAGTACAAAGCCTTTATCAAAGAACTGGTGAATGCTGAGAAGGTAGCGTTCAAAGACTTTGAAGACATTCCATTCTTTGATGGCTGCATGCCGATTGAAGAGATGGCTGAGCGTGGTGAAGATACGCCGCGTTTCGGGCCGATGAAACCGGTTGGCTTGGATCATCCTGAAACGGGTGAAAAAGCTTATGCGGTGGTACAGATGCGCCGTGATAATCGTATGGGCTCGTTATTGAACATGGTTGGCTTTCAAACCAAGATGACCTATGGTGAACAGAAACGGGTATTCAGCATGATTCCGGGTTTGGAGAAGGCTGAATTTTTCCGCTTGGGTTCTTTGCACCGCAATACATTTATCAAATCACCGGCACTGTTGGATGGCACGCTACGTTTGAAATCTGATCCGCGTATTCTGTTTGCCGGTCAGATCACCGGTGTAGAGGGTTATGTGGAATCGGCTTCCATGGGCTTGATGGCTGGTCGCTTTCTGGCTGCTATAGCCGTGGGTGAAGAGCCTGAGATGCCACCGGAGATCACTGCTCATGGTGCGTTACTGTCTCATATTTCTAAAACACAGGTTGAAGGGTTTCAGCCGATGAATGTGAACTTTGGCTTGTTGCCACCGGGTAAAAAACGCGAAGGCAAACGCCGCTTTTCCAGAGCAGAACGTCGTCGCTCGGTATCTGATCGTGCCTTAGAAGCATTGAATGTGTGGTTGGGTATTGCGTCGGAAGAAAAAATCGAAACAGCGGAATAAGTTTATTTTCTAACAATGCCTTTAACCGCCAAGGACGCAGAGTTACGCAAAGTAAAGACAAACGCAGACCTGATTACGTACAGAGTTCAGTTGTCTTACGGTCTCAAAAAAGAAAGAGAACGCGCTCCTTTAACTTAAGACAGAAAGACAAGCGAGCCATAAGGTGAATGGCGGAGCCAGAGAGGGTGGCCTGTGCCATTAGTGGCTAAATTTTTTGATTATTGTGCCTGTTTTTCTGCGACCTCTGTGGTAAATGCTTTTAAAGGAAATATCAGTGATATCCGGTCAATACAGCCGCGAGGAGAAACCCTGCAGATAAGGATATGAACATGGTTTTGAGTATCACGCCTAGTGCTAGCTCGGACATGATGTCATGTAATCGGGCTGACCAGCCGACGCTATGGGGCAAAATAAGCATAATACCGATCCACGCCGGCAGAAGAAACAGCCACTGATCACTGATCAATACACGCCAGCTGGATTCAAGCGTCATGTTCATAGCGATAGCGCCAAGTGCCATGATGAAACCACAAGCTGCGGATGTGCCGACGGCATGTCGCAGTGTGATTGAGCGGCGCAATAGAGGCACCAGCATGGTGCCTCCACCAATGCCCAGTACACCAGAAATATAACCGATAGGCCCGGATAACCATGGTAGCATTTTTTGTGTTGGCGATGTGGCCTGTAGTTTTTTACTGTAATCGAACGCAACCCAGGCATTCAATGCAGCTAAGGCAAACAGAATCGATGCGGCAGGCAGATGCAGTGTGCTCCACAAACCTAATCCGGCTCCAATCATCAGACCGGGTAGCAGTAAAAACATCGCACTTCTGTCCAGATGCCCCAATCGCCAGTGCGAGCGCGAGGATACAAAGCCTGTGATGATAATGGCCACCATGCTGGCAAATATATATGCACTCATGCCCTCGGTGTTGCCAGCCATACAGGCGTAAAACACGGGTACATAAATTAAGCCACCACCGACACCGGCAAGGCCTGCCATTAAACCGCCCAACAGACCTGCGCCTATGCCAACCGCCAAGCCGTATAGTATCAGGGACAGATCAAGTTCAGGCATGCGCTATGATGCTGGTGTGTGTTTGAAAAGCAGGTAGTTCTGATATTCATCGACATCCATTTTACCAAGAATATAGAGCATTTGGTCAGCCAGTACATCCGGATCACAGATGCCTTCTTTCTGGTTATGGACATCGGCTAATATTTTACGCTGATCAGATTCAGCAGCATCGCACAGAGAGGTGCGCTGCATCGCTGCATTGCGCCACGCATCTGCATTGTCGAATGGGGGTTGTGGTGTATGTGAAGAGTCAGGCATGGGCGTATATTACAAACAAATATGCTGAAGCATAGCTTACCCGGATTATTCATAAATACTGTTGAGCGCTTACTTGTTCCTTTATTCGCACCAAATCCTTCATCAGTCGTCGGCATCCTTGCCTCACGCCACTGCGTGGCGACTTTTTACCGTCCTATGATCCTGTGGAATGGAGGCTTTTGCGAGCAGTGTTTGATAGGAGACTATAAAATAATGTCATTGTGTGTGAAGTATTTCACACATGTTTTAAGCTGTATGGCGTATAGTCCGCGATGATTGGAAAAATCAGTGTTAAAGCGCTTGGATTTATTAGTAAATGACGGAATAATCTGAATAGATTAATGCTTTATCAACAGATGCTGTAAAGCCCAATACAATCAACTTTAGGAGAGAAAATGAAATTTATTATAATAATGTTCAGCTTGTTTGCATTTGCCATTCCAGCCTCTAGTGCAGGTTTTTTTAGCAGTGTGGAATCGCGTGCGGATGCGATGAATGAACAATTAGGTGATAAAA
>NZ_RCFQ01000009.1 GCF_003665155.1 Mariprofundus sp. EBB-1
TAGGACCACAAGGCCCAGCGGGTTCAGTGCAAGGTATGGCATTTGTGAAATTCAAATGTGCAGCAAACAGTTCCCCCCTAATTCAGGGTAACAATCTACTTTGCTTAAACACCATTTCCCAACAGTCTCCACTTGCTAATACAGCGATACAACAGTCGGCATTAGTGCAAGATGGCATAGAATTGTTGAAGGTTGGAATTTACGAAATTACTACGACAGCAGCCATTATTGCAGGATTAGGAGGTACTGCATATATGGATATTCTAGCTGATAACATACCTGTCTCCAGAGTTCAGGCGTATTATAGTAACCAAGTATGGAAATCGCTTCATCAATCGACATATATATACGTAACAACGCCAGGCACTATAGTAACATCGATGATTACTATGAATGCCAGCACTGGTACTGTGTGGCATTTGTCTGAAAACACTTCTCTACAAGTCATGTATCTTGGTGCAGGAAACTAAGCTTTTTTTAGACAATATTTTTTTGCACTAGCGTGCATTATTTAGATTGCAAGTTCAGAAAATAAGAGCCGCATCAAAAAAGCGGCTCTTATTTTTTTAGTTCACAAAGGTAAACATATAGAAATCAACTAAAATCACGTCATTTGATTGCTGTCCGGATTAGTCAGAATAGGAAGCCAAACAGGACTTGAACTAGATAAATGTGAACGTCTAAAGCTGGCCCTGGCAAATGGGGCTACCCGGAAGCCATCACTTAAAACGGTGCTGGAATTTCAAACTCCATGCGTTCTCGGCTAGTCGGATGATTAAAGCAGAGGCGTTGAGCATGCAGCATTAAGCGCTCCGCATCTTCACCATAAAGGGCATCTCCAATGATAGCGGCATTCAGGCCATTTCTGTGTGAGGCGTGCATGCGCAGTTGATGGGTGCGGCCGGTGTGAGGATAAAACCAGATACGTGTTGATTCGCCTTCGTAGCCAATCACCTGCCAATGCGTTTGCGCAGTTTTGCCATATTCGTAACAGACCACCTGACGTGGACGATCATCAAAATCAACACGCAGGGGCAGATCAATATCACCCTCTTGCATATCCGGTGGCAAACGCCTGTTTAACAGAGCTTCATAACGCTTTTCCACACTGCGCTGGATAAATTGTTTCTGTAGTTGCTTATTCACACGCAAATTTTTCGCTACCAGCAGCAGGCCGGACGTAGCCATATCCAGCCTGTGCACCAGCTTTAACTCAGGACACTCCGGATAACGTTCCATCAGCCGTGTATAAACAGAGTCCTTCACATATTTACCCGGTGAGGACATCAATCCGGCCGGTTTATTGAGCACCAGCAGATCATCATCTTCAAACACAACCAGTGGCTCATCGGCACCAACCGTTGTAACGGCCAGACCAAAATCGGGCTCTGCTTCTACCTCTAAACCACGCAACATAAATGGTAAAATCGGATGACACTTCCCGCGACAAGCCGGATAAAACTGACCATGATGACGGATGCCACTGGCAGGTGATGCCCCCCACCAGAATTCAGCCAGCGCCAGCGGGTAGAGACCATGCAGATGGGCATATTGAATCAGTTTGGGCCCTGCACAATCACCTGCCCCTGCCGGCGGCATGCCTTCAAACAAGTCGGTCATAGGGTGCTTTTCACCAAGATGATTGGTCAGTACATAGGTTTCAAATACACGGCGATGCAGGATGCGTGATTTTTCTGTGCGGGTCTCTTTAATGCTTGTGATCTCAGTCTCAATCCCTGCCAACTGATCCTGCAACACTTGCAGTTGTTCACTCCAGATCAACATGGCATTGGTGGCTTCGCGTTTATGGTGCTGACTGGCCAGCGCCAGTGCTGCTATCGTTGGCTGCCGCTCAGCATCACTAAGATCCTGCCGTTGCTGTAATATCTGGCGCTGTTGTTTGCGCGCATCTTTTGCTGCTTTGTGTTTTTGTTTCAGTGCGTTCAATTCCTGATCGCGTGCAAGCATCAGTGCTGCAATCTGTTGTTTCAGACTTGCGCGCTGCTGCGATGTTTCAAGCTCTTGTAACTGTGCGGTGAGATCGGCTAACTGCTCATTACCCTCGGACAAGAATGCATCATGACCGGCCTGATCATACACCTGCGGCACAAAGCCCGGCATGATCCACTCACCATTCATCATGGCTGAAAAGCCACTCAAAAAACCCACACCACCGCCCTGATCGCGAACCACCAACACACCGAACATTTTGCCGCCATTGGCAGAGAAAAAGTCACGTGGCAGATCCGTTTGAGCAGCCAAACGTTCCTGCAGCATCAAACTGGCTTTTTCAGCCAATGGATGTGGTGCATTGGAAAATGGGCTGGGCATGATGGAGGGTATTTCATCTGCCGCCGGAGTTTCCGGGAAATAGGTTAGCAGATCATCTGAAATAGCCGCATTCATGAGGTGGCCATCACCACCTGAGTCTTATCATCGGATACAATCATTGAATCCTCATCGACACGTTGTTCGCTATCTGAAGGATCATTGACCGTACGATCATCTGAACGGTCTTTGGCCAACAGCATATAGACAGCAGGCACCACAAACAGGGTAAATATGGTACCGATAGACAGACCTGTAAAAATTACCAGGCCCATTGAATAACGCCCGGCAGCTCCTGCCCCACTGGCTATCACCAGCGGAATCACACCAAGTACCATCGCAGCTGTAGTCATCAAAATTGGACGCAGTCGCACACTGGACGCCTCAATAATCGCATCGAGTTTCGATCTGCCTGCCAATTGTAATTCATTGGCAAATTGCACCATCAAAATGCCATGTTTACTGATCAAGCCCATCAAGGTGACCAGCCCCACCTGGGTATAAATATTGATAGTGGCCAGCCCCAGATTGATGAACAGCAGTGCACCTAATAGTGCCAGCGGTACAGAGACTAAAATCACCAGCGGATCACGGAAGCTGTTGAATTGAATCGACAGTGCCAGAAAGACAATCACAATCGCAAACAGCATGGTATAAACAAAACCACCGGATTCCTGCATATACTGGCGTGACGGACCTGCATAATCGGCGCTATATCCACTCGGTGCTTCCTGATTGAGTGTATTGAGCATGAAATCGAGCACCTGCTGCTGCGATACACCCGGCGCATAAACACCCTGAATGGTGGCAGAATTGAGCTGCTGGAAGCGGTTGATCGATTCCGGTACCACTTCATACGTTATCGAAGCAACCGTAGATGCCTGAATCATCTTACCTGTTGGGGTACGAATATAATAATCGAGTACCTGCTCAGCATTCAAACGGTGCTCCTGCGCCACCTGCGGCATCACGCGATACGAACGCCCACCAATAGAGAAATAGTTCACATAACCGCCACCGAGAGCCGAGCCTAAAGCCGCACCTACATCCTGCTGACTTAAACCAAGATCAGTGACCATATCCCGATCCACCACCAGTGTGGACTGCGGTTTATCAATTTTCAGATCTGAATCGATGAAAAAGAACATACCGCTGGCCTTTGCCTTAGCCACCACGCGGGCAACAATCTCATTCAGGTTTTCAAATGATTCAGTGGTTTTAATAACAAACTGAAGTGGCAGACCACCTGAACCCGGCAGGGCAGGAAACTGGAAGGCGGCAACATGGGCACCTGCAATGGTATTCCACTTCTGCTGCAACTCCATCTGTAGCTGCGCAGCACTCTTGGTGCGCTCTTCCCACGGCTTAAAGATCACCCCGCCAATGCCCTGATTGATCGTTGGCATGCCGGTAAGCTGAAACATCTGATCATATTCAGGTAACTCTGCCGCCATCTTATATGCTTGATCGGCATACACGCCCATCTGTTGTGATGTGGCGTTGGGAGCGCCAGCCATATGCGCCATGACAATGCCCTGATCTTCCTGCGGTGCGAGCTCAGCTTTGGATGTGGCAAACAAATAAACCACACCAACAAGCAGCAACAAACCCATCACCACCATCACAGGCCAGGTTTCCAACGTGCCTGTTAAACGACGCTGATAAGCACCATGCAGGCGTGAAAACTGTCGATCAATAAACAAGACCAAACTGCCCTGTTGCTGAGATGGCTTGAACATCTTGGATGTCATCATTGGAGAGAGAGTCAATGCCACAATAGCCGAAATCGTTACAGCCCCCGCTAAAGTAAAGGCGAACTCACTAAACAGCGCACCGGTAAGCCCTCCCTGGAAACCAATCGGTACATACGCTGCGATCAATACCACGGTCATGGCAATAATCGGGCCACCAAGCTCGCGTGCAGCCAGAATTGCTGCTTCAAATGGAGATTTTCCTTCGTGATGCATATGGCGATCAACATTTTCCACCACAATAATTGCATCATCCACCACCAACCCAATGGCCAGCACCAGCGACAGCAGCGTCAGCAAATTAATCGTATAACCGAGTGACTCCATAATAAAAAAGGCACCGATCAATGACAAAGGAATCGCTATTAGCGGCACAACCACTGCACGCCAGTTACCAAGGAATATAAATACCACAAACGCAACAATAAGCAGGGCTTCGACCAGTGTTTTAATGACCTCATCAATCGAACTTTCGATAAACTTGGTTCCGTCATAGACCACCTTGCCGGTCAGGCCATTGGGCATTTGTGCAACAATGGCCGGGAATGCATTGCGCACACGCTCAACCACCTCCAACACATTGGCATCAGGGGCTACCTTCACTCCGATAAATACCGATTTTTCGCCATCGAAGGCGGTAGTCAGATTATAATCTTCAGCACCCAGCACCACGTTGGCAATATCTTCCAGCCGTACAATCGCACCGTTCTGCTCGCGGATCGCCAGCTGTTTAAATTCATCCACCGAGTGCAGGCTGGTTGCAGCATTCAACTCCACACTGACCATCTGTCCTTTACTGCTACCGAGTGCCGCCAGATAGTTGTTACGGGCAAGGGCTGCATGCACATCGGAAGCAGAGAGCCCATAAGCAGCCATGCGGGCAGGATCAAGCCATGCACGCAGCGCAAACTGGCGCGCACCAATAATTTCGGCGCGCTGCACACCTTCAATACCATCAAGCTGAGGTTTGACCACGCGCAGCAAATAATCGGTGACATTATTGGCCGGTAGCACTTTACTAAAAAAGCCCATATACATCGAATCAATCGTTTCACCGACCTGTACGGTAATCACCGGCTGTTGGGCTTCGGCTGGCAACTGATTGAGCACCGCATTCACCTTAGCACTGATATCGGTCAGGGCCCGATTGGAGTCATGATTCAGGCGCAATGTCGCTGTGATGGTTGAGGCTCCACTGACACTGACTGATGACAAATAATCAATGCCCTCTGTCTGCGCAATGGCCGTTTCCAGCGGTTGCGTGATAAAGCCGGAAATGGTTTCAGCATCAGCACCAAAATAGACCGTACTCACCGTCACCACTGCATTTTGTGTTTCAGGGTACTGGCGAATCGGCATATTCATGATCGCCTGAAACCCTAATACCAGCAGCAACAGGCTAATCGTTGTGGCCAGTACAGGCCGGCGTATAAATATATCGGTATAACGCATTATTAATGTTCCTGCGGTTTCGGAGCAGCGTTATTGGCCGGTTGCACACTGTTATTAATGATCAGCGGTGTACCGTTTTTCAATTTCAACTGACCACTGGTTACAACGCGATCACCTTCCTTCAATCCTTCAAGAACAGCCACCTGATCACCACGCTTTTCACCGGTTTTCACAAACACCTGTTGCGCCACAAGTGTCTCTTTTCCATCTGCACCCTTTTCAGATTTCGCAACAAATAACGTAGAGCCATAGGCATTAAAACTGATAGCTGTCTGAGGCAGTGTTAATAGCTGCAGCGCTGCTCCACTTTCAACCTTCACATGTGCAAACATACCGGGCAATAGAACCCCATCCGCATTATCGATCACACCTTCCAGCAACACATTGCGTGTACTGTTGTCCACTACGGCATTGATGGTATTGATGCGGCCTTTGAAAACCCCAACACTGTTTGTAGCTGTTGCGTTAAGCGCTCCGGATTGTTGTTGAACAGAGATAGAAATCTCCTGATCACGCTTGATCATACCGACAAACTTCTGCGGCAGATTAAAATCGACATATAGCTTGAGATTATTTTGCAGCGACACGATCTGTTGCGCCACATTAAGGAATTGACCGGGATTGATCTGACTCACACCAAGGCGGCCATCAAAAGGGGCGCGGATACGTTTCTTATCGATGATTGCCTGCTGTTGAGCGACCTGTGCCTGCCTGTTACTCAACTCAGCCTGTGAAATATCAAGCTGCGCTTTGCTGATCGCATGAATCTTATACTGCTGTTTATCCCGTTTGAACGTGATATCGGCGAGCTTACGACTTGCCCGCAAAGCCTGTAGCTGTGCTGTCTCTTCGGATACATTGAGCTCAATCAACAGATCACCCTGCTTAACCCAGTCACCCGATTTGAAATGCACCTTTTTCACCACGCCGGATGTTTCAGCACTGATATCCACACCTTGGATCGCACGCAGTGTACCGACGGCAGCAATTTGGGGTTGCCACGATTGGTTGGAAACCTGCATCGCTGTCACCGTGGCAGGGGGTTGGGTATTGGACGCTAAAAACTTGGCCATCATACTGGCAACAAACATTTGGTACCCGATAATGGCCGCAAACAGCACACCAACCATCAGCAACATGATGATCATGCGTTTCGTCATTCGTTTTGTCGTAGGTTTTTTCATTGCTGTTTCTCCACATTCACATTCTGATCTATAACGATTTGATACAAATCATCCTGTTCTAAATCGGTCTTTTCTAAATCTGGCTGTTCTAAATTGCTCTGATCTATCATATTCCGGTGTGCAGCCACATCACCATCCCACCAGCCACCACCGAGCGCATACATCAGTGCAGCGGTATCGGAATAGAGCATCGCTCTCGATTGAATCAAATTGATACGCGCCTGTTGATACTGCTTCTGTGCATTCAGCAGATCCAAATAGCTTACGGCGCCATGTTGATGCTGCAAAAGCACCAGCTCCAGACGTTCAGATGCCAATCCTTCCGCCCGCTTTTCCAATACCAGCCCCTGACCATCCATATCCAGTGCCATCAGTGCATCCGCAACATTCTGAAACGCAGTCAGAACACTTTGTCGATATTGTGCGGCAGCCTGCTCATAGAGGGCAATTGCAGCCCTTTTTTTGGCACGCAGTGCCCCGCCTCTGAACAACGGTTGCAGCACTCCCGCGCCTAAGCCCCACACAGCTGTGCCGGCATTGAACAAATCCGATATTTTAACGGCTTCTGTACCATAAGAACCGCTGAGCGTGAGGTTGGGATAAAGATTGGCTGTCGCCACTCCGATCTGGGCACTGGCCTGATGCAACAGTGCTTCAGATGCGCGTACATCCGGACGCTGACGTGTTAATGTAGATGGCAGTGTAAGCGGAATTTCCCGTGGCATGACCAGTTCACTCAAATTAAACGCTGGCAGCGCTTCCCCGCCCGGTGTGCGGCCGACTAACATGGAAAGCTGATGTTTGGCCTGAGCCTGCTGTTTTTGCAAAAGCGGCAGCTGTGTACGTGTCTGAGCCAGTGTGACACGTTGGCTTAACAACTCTACCTTGGCGACCACACCAATTTCATACTGTTTCTCGGTCACATTCAATTGTTCAGTTTCAGATGCGATAATCTCTTTAAGCGCTTCTACCTGCTCTCTCAACGAGGCTTCATTGATAGCAGCGGTGACTATATTGGAGACCAGCGTAATTTGGGCGGCATGCAACTGAAATGCATCATAATCCACTTGCGCCTGACTATATTCCAACGTACGCCGTTCACCACCAAACAGATCAAGACTATAACTTACATCCACCGATGCAGTATGTACGGTATACAGACTGCCAAAGGCTGTGCTACCAAAGGCAGCACCAGAAATTTTCTTTCGTGTACTATTCGCACTGGCATCAACAGATGGAAACAGAATTGACCCGCTCTGTGCACTGTATGTTTCCTGCGTTGCTTTCAACTTGGCTTTGGCAGCTATCAGGGTAGGACTATCCTTCAGTCCCAACGCAACCAATTGCTGCAAGGCTGGTGATTCAAACAGCTGCCACCATTGCGCAGGGATGTTCTCTCTCGTCACCAGCTTGCTTTGCTCCGCATCTGAAGAAGTTACATCGGAGCCCTTGTTGTAATAATGATCCACCTTGGGTGAAGCAGGCCGCTGAAAATCAGGCCCCACCACACAGGCTGTCAAAACCAGCGCCAACAACGACACAAGCAGTGCGTTTATGTTTCGGTACAAAACTCTCATATATGTTGCTCCGTCTGATGGTCTTTGAACCAGATTGTCTGATTCATCACCTTATGCGCATCTGCTTTGCAGCGCTCGAACAGTGCTTCAGGGTCTGTTTCGTGCCACCCATAACCTTTGAGAAAATTACTATAATTGGTGGTGAAATGGGTATATTTCCCTTCGCTGCTCTCAGGACACAGCGTGCTGGCATATCCGGACTGGGCAGTGCTCGATAGCCCCACACACAGCCCCCACATACCGTGAGTTAGATGATGCGCCAGTCGCTCAGTCTCATCCTTATCAAGCGCGGCATGACCGTCCAAACTCTCTTCAATCGCATCCAGTGCAATATCCAAAAACATATTGGCCAGTTCCACATGCAATTGATTCAACCTATCTGCGCGTGTCTCTGTAGCCCGGCGCCAAACCGATGGCATCATGGAAAGATTATCAATCTCGATCAAATCAGGGTGCTGCATCGACATATGCCAACTGCATTGCACCATGGTAATAATTTTCTCTATAGCAGGAATCGTTTGTTTCTGAATAGCTAACAGCAGATCTTTATGCTCGAGTACCAGGGTATGGGCGCAAGCAAGCAGCAGATCTTCTTTTGTCTCAAAGTGAGAATAAATAGTGCCCATTGAATACTGGGTTCCCTTGGCAATATCTGACATACGCACATCAAGAAACCCACGCTGCGATAGCAGCTCAATGGTATTCTTGATGATCTCTTGCTCTCGAAGTTCACGTTTCTCTCGACGCTGCATATCCACCCCGCTATAAAAACGAATAATATTCGAATATTAATCGAATACATCTGCATGAAGCAACCATTATCTTTTTGAACGTTTAATTTCTCACCGCAAAGGACGCAAAGTTCACCCCAGGGTGCCTTCTCTTGCGCAAACGCAATTCACCTTGGCGCAAAGAAGGTCAAAAACATTGTATTGCAGGACTCAATAAGCATGTCATGGAGCAGAAAGAACAATCATTCAAACATGAGAAATCATCAAACCAATGAGAGAGCACCAAAATAACATTTTGTTGTTTGTTTTTACTTTGCGTAACTCTGCGTCCTTTGCGGTGAATGCTTTTATGCATTTTAATGCGATAACCCTAGCCTTATCAGGAGGGTTCATTGCATTACGAATCTGTTTAATCCATGGTTGAACCTCACCAATATTCCACGCACGGAGCCGGCTTTTTTGAATACGTTAAAACGCTTCATTTATCTCATGCATAGCACCTGGTTGCTCCAAAAAATCCGTCGCAGTAAACACGCTGCAACGCGCCAGATCGCACAGCAGCGATTAACCCAACTCCTTGGCAGCAAACGTGGTATCGGCATGAAAATTGGTCAGGCGATGGCTGGCATGGATGACCAGAGCCATTTCACCGAACTCACACAGAGTGTTCAAGCATGGCCTCTCAAGGATATCCTCCCGGTGCTTGAGCATGCATGGCAGCAGCCTGTGAACAATATACTGGAATCAATTGAAGAGAGTGTGGCAGCCGCCTCGCTGGGGCAGGTGCATAAGGGCACACGCAACACAGATAGCGGCACGCCTGAGCATCTTGCGATCAAGGTACAATACCCTGATATTCGACAGGCTATTGAGAGTGAACTGAGTTTAGCTGCCCTTCTGCCCAAAGCAGGCCCGGTCAAACGCTGGGACTTTGACCTGAACAGCTACCAACAGACATTACAGAACACCTTGAATGATGAACTGGATTACAGCCATGAAATGAAACAACAACAGCGCTTTCAGCAACATATCCATGTACCAGGACTTAAAGTCGCAGAGGTCTGTCCCGAACTATCCTCCGCACAAGTGCTTACCCAGCAATGGATGCATGGGCAACGCCTCTCTGAAGCCTGCAACTGGCCTGATCAAGCGCGCCTGAAAGCTGGTAAAACCTTAATGCAAACCTTGTGGAAGAGCCTGTTTGAAATTGGCTTGGTACATGGCGACCCGCACCCGGGCAATCTGCTGTTTCAATATGATGAAGATCAACCGCAAGTATGCCTGCTCGATTTCGGATGCATGTTAAATATCCCCTTCACACGCCGCATGTCGTTATTAAATCTCATTTTAGGCCTGCGCGGCAAAACCACCCTTAATAGTTTCGATGCATTTGTTGGATTGGGTTTTGATGCTCAAAAACTGGAGCCTATCAAAGCCGAACTGGATGATCTGGCCAGGATTCTGTTTCGCCCCTTCTTACAGCCTGAACCTTTTGACACTGCCCAGTGGCAGCTATCAAAACAGGTTAATGATCTGCTCGGCGATCAACGCTGGCAATTTCGCTCGGCCAGTCCTGCTGATCTCTTTTTAGTACTGCGCACCTTTCAAGGCCTGGTACACCAACTGGAGAGCCTGAAGGTTCAACTCTCCTGGCCCGATATGCTCGATGCATCTGTAGGCGGGCAATATATTGAAACCGCCCTGCTCTGGAAATTCCCTAAAGCTGCGCACGAACCCGCCCCAACATACAAAGGCAGCGCCAAGAGCTTGCATGTTCACATCACACGTGCTGGAAAATCACCCATGAAAATTGAACTGACTGCAGCCAGCGCACTGGATCTGCACAACCTGATTCCGGAACATCTGTTACCGCAAATCATGGCCGCCAACATTGATATTTTTACCATAGAACAAGACCTGCACGAATCAGGTCTTGAGCCTCAAACACTTCTGGACATCACCCTTGAAGATAAACATTACCACCTTTAGTTGGAGTAATAGATCAGCTTCAAAAGTTTCTTACAGCCCCCCTAAAAAAGAGGATCTAAGCCCTTACAACACCAGTTATTTTGACATTACTCCTGAGTAATTAATACCTAAATCTGGTTCGAGCAGCCCCTTCCCCACAGCGTCATCGCATTGTCACAAACCTGTCTCCTTACTGTCATATCCCACCAATAGAATGCATAACGTAAGTCACTCAAAGGAGCGTTCATCATGGATAAGAATCAATTAGGGTTTTTGGTATTTATACTGCTTGCCTCAGCAGGCCTTTCATCCTGTGGTAATGGTGGAAATACGATTGTACCAGCGGTCACCGCTGCTACAGCGACAGTCACACCACAATTCAAAGTCTTCCAACCCCAAGATGTTGTTTTATTTTCTGGCGGAACAAAAAAAGTGCCGCTGGATATAGCATTCGGAAGTGCTGCATTTCATTTACAAACAGACCCTGCCAATATTGTGTATACCATGTCAGATCGTGGCCCAAACATTAAATGTAAAGATTCATTTAAGGTTTTTGGGGCAGCCGTCGGTTTTTGTCCTACTGGCAACAAAATATTCCCCGTCCCATCTTTTTCACCATCTATTTTTAAATGGCAAATAGATCATACTGGTGTGACATTGCTAGAAACAATCAAAATGAAAGATGCAGCAGGGAAGCCAATCACTGGCGTATCTAATCCTTCAAGCGTATTGCTACCTACAGAAGCCAATTATGACAAAAATGCTGTGGCATTTGCAGGAGATCCTAATGGTTTGGATCCAGAAGCATTTGTAAAAATGCAAGATGGGACGTTCTGGGTAGGCGAAGAATACGGCCCAAGCATATTACATCTATCAGCAACAGGTCGTGTGATCGAACGCCTTGTTCCTTCCGGTGTAGAAGTGCAATTGGCTGCAGCTACTTACCCAGTTGTTGGTTCCCTGCCTGCGATTTTAAGTAAACGAAAACTAAATCGTGGCATTGAAGACATTGCGATTTCACCTAACGAACAATTTCTATATTTTTTGATGCAAAGTCCATTGGCAAATCCAGCAGTTGCTGACTATAAAACATCACGCAATGCTCGTTTGTTCAAGTTTGATTTGGTAACGAAAACTGTAGTAGGTGAGTATGTCTATCAACTTGATTTACCAGCCACATTTAGTGCCGATGCAACAACGGTGCAGAGTAACGTGAAGTTGAGCGAAATGGTTGCAACAGGGTTGGATCAATTGATTGTGCTGGAACGCGTGAGTAATACGACCAAACTATATCGCATCAACCTAGCAGGCGCGACAAACATATTTGGAACCAATTGGGATGTAATTGGCACGCTTCCATCTTTAGAGCAATCGAATTTAATCACAGCTGGCATAGCCTCTATCTCTAAAACATTGGCTATGGATTCTTCGGTTGATTATCCCGGTCTTTTACCTCCCAAAGTTGAAGGCATTGGCTTGCTAAACAACAATGAACTCGTGTTGATTAATGATAATGATTTCGGAATTTTTGCTAGCCCTACTCAAATCACCATTATTCCACCACTGCCTTAATTCTTTTAGCCTGCTTGACGAAATCCTCGCCGAAAGGCGAGGATTTTTGTCTTTATTCAAAATAAAGGCTCAAACCAAAGAGGGCCAGGTCTATTATTGATGCATAAAAACACTCTTAATAACTTGATGTGACATGATCACCTCGTCAGTCTGCCCGCCATGTCTGCACTCTCATTTGAAATACTCGCAAAAGATAAAACCGGTTACGCCCGTCGCGGCCGCGTTACACTCCCCCACGGTACCGTAGAAACGCCTGTGTTTATGCCTGTCGGCACTCAGGCCACGGTTAAGAGCCTTACACCGGCTGATCTGACTGACGACATCGAAGCCAGCATTATTCTCGGTAACACATATCACCTCATGCTACGCCCGGGTGCAGATCTGGTGGAGAAAATGGGTGGCCTGCATAAGTTTATGGCCTGGGATCGTCCAATCTTAACGGACTCCGGTGGATTTCAAGTCTGGTCCTTAGGTGAACTGCGTAAGATTGAAGAGCACGGCGTGCGTTTTCGTTCTCATATTGATGGACGCGAAGTGTTCCTTGGCCCGAAAGAGAGCATGGAGATTCAGCGCCAACTGGGCAGTGATATTGTCATGGCCTTTGATGAATGCACGCCCTACCCCGCCACCTATGAAGAAGCCAATGACTCCATGCAGATGTCGATGCGCTGGGCTGGTGAATGCAGAGAAGCGCTGCCTGTAAACGACACTCAAGCGCTGTTCGGCATTGTACAGGGGGGTATGTATCCCGAATTACGACTGGAAAGTTTGAAAGCCGTAGCTGACATCGATTTTGAGGGCATTGCCATTGGTGGGCTCTCCGTTGGCGAACCCAAAGAAGAGATGATGGCCATGCTCGATGCCCTGGCTCCACATCTGCCTGAAGATAAACCGCACTATGTGATGGGGGTGGGCACACCTGCTGATTTGATCGAAGGTATTGATCGCGGCATTGATATGTTTGATTGCGTGATGCCAAGCCGCAACGCCCGCAACGGCACACTGTTTACCGATGATGGCAAAATCAACATCAAAAACCTCAAACATTTTGATGATAAACGCCCCATTATGGACGATTGCAGCTGCTATACCTGCAAAAACTTCTCCCGTGCCTATTTGCGTCATCTGTTCATGGCCAAAGAGATTTTAAGCTCAAGATTGAATACACTGCACAATCTTCACTACTATTGTGACCTTATGAAGCGCGCCAGAACTGCCCTTGAGCAAGGAAATTGGCCCGAATTTAAAAAACAGTTTTTACAACGCTACCATAGCAATGCATAATCGCCGCCTCTCAAAATTCAGGAGTTCCATTCATATGACATCCCCATCCATCTCTCTATCCCCAATCACTACCGTGATCGCATCAGCAGTTGCTGCCATGGCTATCATTAATCCGGCTTTCGCTGAAGCAGCGGCTGGTGGCAGTGGCGGTTTCGCCTCATTGATTCCATTGGTTCTGATCATGGTCATCTTCTATTTCCTGCTTATCCGCCCACAGCAGAAAAAATTGAAAGAGCATCGCAACCTTGTTGATGAACTGAAAAAGGGTGACAACATTCTTACCGGTGGCGGTTTGTACGGTAAAGTCATCGATGTGAAAGAAGATATCCTTAAAGTTGAAATTGCTGATGGCGTACGCATCAATGTAAAACGCGACACCATTGCTGGCCTGACTGATATCGGACCGGCTAAAGAAAAAGCAAGCAAAGGTAAACCTGCAAAAAAAGCCAAACCTGTAAAAGCTACCCCTGCAGCAGTAACTGAAGAAAAAGTTGCTGAAAGCAGCGACGCTGATTCAACTGACTCTAAAGACAAAGCATAAGGATTAGACCCATGCATAGCTTTCCTCGCTGGAAAATCTGGCTTATTTTAGCCGTATTGGTGGTCTCCACAATGGGAGCACTACCTAATGTAACATCAGTACCATCCTGGTGGCCTTCCTCATTGAGTCATCCCATGAGCCTTGGCCTGGATCTCAAGGGCGGTATTCATTTGGTACTTGACGTTGATGTCGATAAAGCCGTTAACCACAGTGTGGAAGAAGATGTTGATGCAGCCAGACAAGCCTTGCGTAAAGAGAAAATTCGCTATCGCAAATTATCTGCTGAGGGCATGAACCTTAACATTGAAATAAAAAACAGTGATGACCTTGCCAGCGCTGAAAAAATATTAGCTGATACATTCGACAGCTACGCAATGTCTTCAGCTGTAGATAACACCTTCACATTGACGCTGAAAGCGTCTGTGGCAGATGAAACACGCAAGTTTGCTGTTGAGCAGTCCATTGAAGTTATTCGTGGCCGTATTGATGCGCTTGGTACAACAGAGCCGGTGATTATCAAACAGGGCACGCATCGCATCCTGGTACAGATACCCGGTTATGAAGATTCAGCCCATGCCAAGCAGTTGATTGGCCGTACGGCTCAGCTGCAATTTAAACTGGTAGATGAAAAAGGTGATCTTGATAAAGCCATGAGTGGCAGCATTCCACCGGGTGATATCATCATGTATGGCCCTGAACAGACGGTTAATGGCAACACATCCCGCCAACCATACTTGCTGAAGAAACGCACCGAATTATCCGGTGATGAAATCTCCGATGCGCGTGTTTCTATTGACTCACGTTACAATGAATATGCCGTAACACTGAAATTCAACAGCAAAGGTTCACGTAAATTTGACAAACTGACTGCAGCACATGTCGGTGAACGCTTCGCTATTATTCTTGAAGGTGTGGTCAATTCGGCTCCGGTCATTCGTGAACGTATTGCCGGTGGTTCAGCTCAAATTACGGGCAGTTTCTCTCCAGCAGAAGCACATGATCTTGCCATCATTCTACGTGCCGGTGCCCTCCCCGCTCCTGTTAAGGTAGTGGAAGAACGCTCCATTGGTCCCAGCCTCGGACAAGACTCCATCGACCAGGGTATGAACTCCATCATCGTTGGCTGTATTCTGGTACTGATCTTCATGGCCGTGTATTACCGCATGTTCGGCGTTGTCGCCAATGTCGCACTGATCTTCAATATGCTGTTGATTCTGTCTATCATGAGCATTATCGGTGGTACATTAACGCTGCCGGGCATTGCCGGTATCGTACTGACCATTGGTATGGCTGTGGATGCAAACGTACTTATCTTTGAACGCATCCGTGAAGAGCTACGACTGGGTAAAACCCCATTGGCAGCTATTGATGGTGGTTATGACAAAGCATTTTCCACCATTGTGGATGCCAACATCACTACCCTGATTGCTGCTATCGTACTGTTCCAGTTCGGCTCAGGGCCGGTCAAAGGTTTCGCGATCACGCTTTCTGTCGGTATTCTGGCTTCCATGTTCACCGCGATCACTGTTACCCGTGCCATCGTTGCAGTTTCAACTGCCAAACGTGGCCGCATTGAAAAACTGAGCATTTAAGGCTTACAGGTAGATACTATGCAACTGATACGTTCCGACATTCATTATGATTTCATTGGCAAACGCAAATTCGCCCTACTGGTCTCCGGCATCATGATTCTTATTTCACTTGGTGCTCTGGCGGCAAAAGGGCTTAACTTCGGTATCGACTTTACCGGCGGTACGCTGGTTGAAGTCAAATTCACACCGGCACCAAGCATTGCCGATGTGCGTAGCGCCATTTCGCCTAAAGGCTATGGCAATGCAATGATTCAGGAATTCGGGACTCCCGAAGAGATACTGATCCGCGTTCAAAATAAAGAATCTGAAGAGTCATCCACGATTAGTAACGCGATTCTTGACGGTTTGAGTGAAAAGTTCGGTGCTGATGCCATTGAAATGCGTCGTGTTGAATTTGTGGGCCCCCAGGTGGGTGAAGAGCTTACCCGCGCGGGTATTATGGCTGTGCTGGTCGCCATGTTGGCTATCCTTGTCTATGTTACTTTCCGCTTCGAATTCCGCTTTGCGATCGGTGCCGATGCTGCTCTTTTACACGATATCACCATCGTTGTCGGGCTATTTGCATTGACCGGAAAAGAGTTCTCATTGCCTGTTATTGCAGCACTATTGACGGTTATTGGTTATTCATTAAATGATACAATCGTGGTCTTTGACCGCATTCGCGAAAACTTTGAAGCCAACAGAAAACGGAAAAAACCTGAAGAAGAAACCGCCGTAGTAAACAACTCCATCAACCAAACACTGGCACGCACCCTAATGACCTCTCTGACCACGCTTTTGGTGGTACTGGCACTATTTATTCTTGGTGGTGAAGTCATTCACGATTTCGCCTTTGCCCTGATTGCCGGTATTGTGGTCGGAACGTACTCTTCGATTTATGTTGCCAGCCCGGTAATGATTTCACTTGCGGGACGCTTCAAGAGCGATGAGGATGAAGTCAAAGCCATGGAAGCACGGCCGTAACTATCTCTTTTTACAAGGCTAAACATCCATGAAGGGAGATATCAGCGCCCAATTGCCAACCGGCACACTGCTGTTCAGTGCCTATGATGATGCCTATCTCAAGCTGAATGAGCAGATTCATCACAGTGGATTGATCATTCACGCTAACGTGATCACAGCTCCATGGAGCCCTACATGCCTGTCTGATGTCAGACTACAGGATCTGGCACCGATCATCGCCTCTCCCCCCGAAGTTATCTTGCTCGGTACAGGCCGAATGACAGCCTTTCCGAATCATGAAATATTGGATTATATGGCAGAACACCATATTGGATTTGAATGCATGGACACACGTGCTGCTGCTCGCACCTACAATATTCTCGTGGGTGAGGGGCGCACTGTATCAGCAGCGATGTTATTACCCGGAGCAAAACAATGAGCGCAACATTTGAGCTGTCTATCGAAACCCACTTCTCTGCTGCTCACAGCCTGCGCGATTACCCGGGTGATTGTGCCCGCCTGCATGGCCACAACTGGCATGTGAAGCTGTATGTGGTCTGTGAAGAGCTAGATGAGCTAGGCCTTGGCATTGACTACAAAATTATGAAAACCGAGTTGAAGGCCGCTTTAGAGCCTTGGGATCACTATAATCTGAACGATGTAGCACCATTTGATGCCATTAACCCATCGAGCGAAAATGTTGCCCGTGAATTGTATCATACCATGAGTAGTAAACTGGATGATGATCGCATTCATGTTTCCCGCATAGATATTTCAGAAACCTGCACTGCCAAAGTCACCTATAGACCCTAATTAGCGCTGCTGCGCAGCTCAAGCGCTTGAATCACAACACTCATTCAATTTAATCAAACAGATATTTATCGAAAACATTCATCTTAACTGAACGCTCCATAAAAATGGTCGGGACGAGAGGATTTGAACCTCCGACCACCACACCCCCAGTGTGGTGCGCTACCAGGCTGCGCTACGCCCCGATTATTTCAACAAAGGTAAGACCCGGAATTCAGGTCAATAGAGAATGAACTTCTTTTAGCTCTTGCTTCAACTGCTTCAGAATCGCCTGACTATCTTTTGTTTCCACAATGTCTTCAAGGTCACCATTAAGCAAACGCTTCTTGGCTCCGCGTATGGTGAAATTCAGATCATATAAAAGATGTTTAATTTGTAACACGGCATACACATCACGGTGGCGATAAAAACGGCGATTGCCACTCTTCTTAACCGGCTTGATATGCTTGAATTCGGTTTCCCAATAACGTAACACATGCGGTTCAACTCCACACACATCACTCACTTCGCGGATAGAGAAGAACAGTTTATCTGAAAGCTCCGGCACCTGAACACCGGCTTTCGTCAATGCCTGTTGAGCATTCATTCATGCGCTCCAATCAACTTTTGCTTCAGCAATGGACTAGCACGAAATGTTACAACCGAACGTGATGCAATAGTAATATCGCTACCTGTTTTAGGGTTACGACCGCGTCTGGCATGTTTCTGACGCACAATAAAATGACCAAAACCTGACAGTTTTACGTTTTCACCTTTTTCAAGTGAATTACGTACCACACTCAATACGGATTCAACAATTTGAGCTGACTCTTTTTTTGTCAGTCCAACTCGTTCATGAACAATTTTAGCAATTTCAGATTTGGTCACAGTCCCTCACCCTATAAAGAAACATTAAATCAGGCCATTAGACAGCCTTATTAGAATCAACATCTGGAGATTATCAGAACCTATTAATCTGTCAAAGAATTTTGTCATCCAAAAACAAGGTTCATCGCGGAAGTCTGGGAAGGCTGCTTTCCGCAGACGAGGAAAAGGGAGCTGTGACCTGATCGAAAATCTAGCCACGAATACACACGAATTTACACGAATTAAAAATCTATGATTATTGCCTTATTCGTGTTCATTCGTCCCCCAGTGGGGCAAGCAACGGCGCTCCCGTTGCACGACAGAGCTTTACGCCATTCACCTTCTGTTCATTCGTGTGTATTCGTGGCTATTTTTTTTATGATTGAGTAACGTCGAACAGTTGCTATTTATGAAACGGCCGCATCCACGACTTTGCCATCATGTAATTTTAAAACTCGGTCACAGTCCAGAGCCAATTGCTTACTATGGGTTACCATCACCACTGCAGCACGCTCTTCCCTGCACAATAGACGTAACAATTCAAACACCTCTTGAGCCGTGCGTTCATCCAGGTTACCTGTCGGTTCATCAGCCAATAAAAGACGTGGTTTGGTAGAGAGTGATCTGGCTACAGCTACCCGCTGCGCCTCGCCACCAGAAAGCTTTCCGGGCACATGGTCAGCCCGTTCGCTCATATTTAGCCGCGCTAGCAATGCGTGGGCCCGCTGCTCGGCTACAGATGTTTCCACGCCTTGAATCAACAGCGGCAGTGTTACATTTTCCAGTGCCGTCAACTCAGGAATGAGATGATGCGCCTGATACACAAAACCTATTTTCTCATTACGCAAACGTGCCTGCTTATTTGATGAGAGAGCATGAATAAATTCACCATCAAGGCTGATTGTTCCCTCATCAGGCTGCTCAAGTGTGCCAAGAAGCTGCAGCATGGTGGACTTACCAGAGCCTGATTCTCCTACCACAGCGAGAAATTCACCTTCATTCACTTCAAAATCAATACCCTGAAGAATATGTAATTTGCCCGCTGCCGCAGCAAAGTATTTATGCAGATTTGAAACCTTAAGCAGTGGTGCACCCATTACGCATTACTCCTTTAATAATTATCTGTGCCCAAACCGAGATCAATCAATTTTCCCGGATGATCAAACCAGTCTTCATCGACTTTCACCCAGATATTAAGACGCACTCGAGAGCCCAGAATCTCTTCAAGACCGAGTCTTGCTCTGGTACCGACTGCCTTCATACCGCCACCACCTTTACCAATCAACATCGGTTTATGCCGCTCACTACCAACCAGGATAGCCGCTTCAATTTCAATGATATCACCCATATCTTCAAAGCGTTCAATATCCACTGCCGTCTGGAATGGAATCTCCTGATGCATAGACATAAACACCTGCTCACGCACATATTCAGCGGCCAACTGACGCTGACTCTGGTCGGTAAACCAGTCAGGATCATGAATAGCAGGCTGCTCCGGCAGATATTTCGCAATCTCTTTAAGCAAACTGTCCAATTGCGTGCCTTTACGCGCGGATACAGGAATCAGAGCTTTCGCACCCGGATCCAATTGCTGCAACTGCTGTAGGCGTGGTAACAGACGGGCTTTATCAGCTCGATCCACCTTATTGAGTACATGAATACGAGGCTGTTTCAAACGTCCATCCGCAAAGCGTTCAATCAGTGTTTTGGTCATTTTATCCAATGGTTTGCTGGCATCCTGCATAATCGCCAACACATCGGCCTCTTCTGCCGCAGCATAAGCAATGCGCACCATATTACGGTTGAGTTGCTGCGCCCCTTTATGGATACCCGGTGTATCAACAAAAATCATCTGACACGTCTCATCTGTGTGAATACCCAGAATACGGTGCCGTGTGGTTTGTGGTTTCGGTGTCACAATAGCCACCTTGGCCCCAATCACCCGGTTCATGAGTGTTGATTTCCCCACATTGGGAATTCCCAATAACGCAACCGTTCCACAATGGAATGGTTTTTCTTTTATTTCTTCAGATGTTGCCATGCTTGCTCCGCCGCTTTTATTTCGGCAATTTTCTTGCGATCACCATGCCCTTCTCCGAGCATATCACTATTGACCCTACATATTGCACCGAAACGCGGCGAATGCCCCGCACCTCTGTCGGTCAACGTATATTCTGGTAAACCCCAGCCTTTAGATTGTGTGAATTCCTGCAAACGGCTTTTAGCATCACGGGCATCCAATGCATCCACGCCTATGAGCAACGGCTGCCACGCCTCTCTCACCAGCTTATGCGCTGCTGGCCAGCCACCATCCTGAAATACCGCTCCAATCACTGCTTCAACTGCATTGGCCGAGATAGACGGGGATTTAATACGCATGATGGATGATGCTTTGCCACCGCGACCCTTTTCAAGGCGCTCACTATCTCCTACATCCAAATAACTAACCAGACCCCAAAACCCGGCTACAACCAGCAGACTCTCCTTGCGCACCAATGCTGCGCGCATACGCGAAAGATCACCCTCCTGCTTATCTGGAAAGTGATGATGCAAATACTCAGAGATAACCAAACCCAACACCGCATCCCCAAGGAATTCCAATCGCTCCATATGATTGCCATCTCCGGACTGATTGGAAGATCGATGTCTCAACGCACGCAGCAACAGATTTTTATCCGAGAACAGATAACCAATTCGGGATTCTAAACGGCCTAAATGTTCAGACATTATTGATCGCCGACAGCTGAAATTGCATATGGGTTAAAAGACAAATCAATACGGAACTTATGCTTCAACACATCCAGCCCCTCCAGATCATCAGGATCATATGCTCCGACCTCATCTAACGCTTCAACCTGACCCAATGGCCAAATAGTCACATTATAAACAGTTGAAATTTCAACGCCAAAACCAGTCGCATTAATTACCAATTCATCATAAAAAGCAGGCGGAAAATCCTGTTTATCAATATACTGCACATGAAACAGAGTATCCATTTTAGCCAGAATGGCTGCTTCATCAGCCGTTGGCATTTTCTGACTCAAACTTTCAAAACAACCCTGCGCCTTACTGTTATTATAATAAGCCTGCGCGATCAGCGCACCATTAAGCGTCACAAAGCCCAGCAATGCCAACCAGAACAGCATTCTAAACACTGAAAAACCAGCCGCGTTCGGATGAGACCGCGCGGCAACCCTATACGCAGATTTATTCAATCACGTGCCCGATACGATCCCAGCGAACGGAATTCGTATTCTGATCCCAGGACCACCAGACGATAGCCGCGCGACCGACCATATAATTCTGCGGAACAAAACCCCAAAAACGCGAATCACGTGAATTATTGCGATTATCACCCATGGCAAAATAATGCCTTGCAGGTACTGTCCATTGACCATCACGCAAGGAGAACGGTTTTCGCAACACATCATGTTTAATGCCGTTAAAGTTTTCTTCAAACAGACCGGATACATCGGCATTGCCGCCCTGCATAAAATAGGTCCGGTCACCCTTGGACGTTAAAGGCATTTCTTTACCATTCACGCTCAATTTGTTGTCACGGTATTTCACCACATCACCAGGAATACCTACGATGCGTTTAATATAATCTTTGCTTTTATCTTCCGGGTAAACAAAAACAGCCACATCACCACGTGCAACCTCTTTCGACAGCAGTTGAATATCTGTCAAGGGAATTTTAAAACCATAGGGATAGCGCAATACAAACAGGTAGTCACCAATCTCCAGCGTTGGAATCATGCTGGATGAAGGAATCTTAAACGGAGCCACAATAAAACTGCGAATCACAATGGCCAGCACCGCTATAATAATCAAACTTTCAATCCATTCCTGCCAGACCGGTTTTTTATTTTCGCTCATATTCAATTCCTTCTCTTTTCAGATTCAATCTTTTCATCCACACAGAACAATCATTCGTTGAGTTTCAACACTGCCAAAAATGCCTCTTTCGGCACGTCCACGCTACCAATGGATTTCATGCGTTTCTTACCCTTCTTCTGCTTCTCAAGCAATTTACGCTTACGGCTAATATCACCACCATAACATTTTGCTGTCACGTTTTTACGAACTGCCTTGATGGTTTCTCTTGCAACAATACGGCCACCAATCGCCGCTTGAATAGGCACATCAAACTGTTGGCGCGGAATAAGTTCGCGTAATTTTTTCACCAGCTCACGCCCACGTGTTTCAGCAATCGATCGATGCACGATCAACGACAACGCATCGACAGGTTCCGCATGCACAAGCACATCCAGTTTCACCACATCATCTTCGGAGAAGTCGGACAACTCATAATCCATCGAAGCATAACCGCGCGATACCGATTTCAAACGATCATAAAAATCGATCACCATTTCAGCCAACGGCAAGCGGTAGGTCAACATCACCCTGCCCTGCCCGATAAATTTCATATCCTGCTGTATGCCACGGCGTTCCTGACACAGCTTCATCAATGCACCGACAAACTCTTCCGGCATAAAAATATTGGCGATCACCGTAGGCTCTTCTATTCGGCTAATCTCCGTTGGATCGGGGAATTCACTGGGATTAGAAATTTCAATCGTTTCATCATCGGATGTATGAATACGATAGACCACGCTAGGAGCAGTCGTAATCAAATCCAGATCATACTCACGCTCCAGACGCTCCTGCACAATTTCCATATGCAGCAAGCCCAGGAAACCACAGCGGAACCCCAGCCCCAAAGCCGATGAATTCTCCGCCTCAAAACTGAAGGCAGGATCATTCATATTAAGTTTTTCCAGCGAATCACGCAGATCGTTATAATCAGCAGAATCAACCGGATACAGACCGGAAAAGACCATTGCTTTTGGCTCACGATAACCCGGTAAGGGATCCGTTGAACCATGTTTCAGTGTGGTGACCGTGTCGCCAACCTTCAAGTCAGCTAGTTTTTTGATACCACCGGTAAGATATCCTACCGAACCAGAAGCCAACAGGGGGGACGAAAATGGTGCCGGTACGAAATACCCCACATCCTGCACTTCATAACTGGCAGCTGTCGGCATCGACATCAAACGGAAGCGATCACCCTTTTTAAGCACACCATCAACCACACGAATCAAGGCCATCGCACCCACATAAGCATCAAACCAGGAGTCCACCACCAGTGCCCTGAGCGGTTTATCGTCACGGTTTTCCGGTGGCGGCACATGTTTCACAATGGCCTCAAGCACATCATTAATACCTACGCCTGTTTTAGCTGATACTGGAATAGCATACGAAGCATCCAGACCAATCACATCTTCAATTTGTCGTTTGGCTTCATCAATATCAGCGCTCGGCAGGTCTATCTTGTTGATGATCGGAATAATTTCCAGATCGTTATCCATCGCCAAATATACATTGGCCAGCGTCTGCGCTTCCACCCCCTGGGCGGCATCAACAATCAACAGAGCACCTTCGCAAGCCTGTAAGGAGCGGGACACCTCATAAGTGAAATCCACATGGCCAGGGGTATCGATAAGATTCAACTGGTAAGTTTCACCATCCAGAGCAGTATAAATGAGTGTCGCAGTCTGCGACTTAATGGTAATGCCACGTTCCTGTTCCAGCTCCATGGAATCGAGCACCTGATTGGTTTTCATCTCGCGCTCGCTCAATGTACCGGTTACTTCAATAAGACGGTCAGCCAGCGTCGACTTACCATGGTCGATATGGGCAATAATAGAAAAGTTGCGTATATGGGTTTGTTTTATCTTGTTCATTGGGTCGGCAGTGTAGCGATGCCCTGTAAGCAGCGCCATAAGACAATATAAACAACATACGCCAATCGCATTAAATATTTAAAATATTTTACCGCAAAGGACGCAAAGTTACGCGAAGTAAAAACAAGAACAAATGCAAGCATCTATATCCGACTCTACATTTTGCATGGTTTTTTTGGTTATAGCATTGAACTTTTTGCACCCTTTACGACACACAAATTTAATGCGCTTACCCTGACCATGAAACTGTGCATTCGCTTTATAGATGCTGACTTGATAATGTTGTCCCATAGCATCAATATGTAAGAAGGAACCATGATGAACCATGTATTGTCGTCATTGAATCGATTACCGTTGTTAAGTGAACTTGCACTGGTCATTCTTTTGGCCTGGATGGTTGCAGGTTGGTTTCTCCCTCAATCCGATGCACCAATTTCAAACAACCTGGAAAGCATTGAAAAGACTACAACAGCATTACCAGAATTAAGTGCCATGCTTGCCGTGAAGCTATTTGGTCAGGCCCCTCAACAAGCCAAGCCAGTTGCCCCGGTTGTTGCTCAACCCAAGCCTGTTATCAAACGCCCACTGACCTTGAAGTTATTAGGTACGGTAGTTGCCGGAAAAAACTCAGCAGCCATTATCGCCATTCGCACTGGTGTGGAAGAACAAGTATTCTTTGTGAACGACACCATCCAGCCCGGTGTTATTCTGCAAACGGTTGAGGCTGATGCCATCATCGTCAATCAGGGTGGTAATCTGCAACGTATCTCTCTTGAACAGGGAAATAAATTGACCTCCACTACAATTGCAGATGCCATTCCATCAGCACCGATGCGCCTTGCCCCAACGCCCCCCGTGCATAAATTGATGGATCGCAATCAGTTACAAAGACAGCTGCAAGATTTTCCGACACTGTTATCCCAGGCGCGGGCTACCCCTCATTTTGCCAATGGCAAAGTCAATGGATTCAGTGTTAACGATATTGTTAAGGGATCGCTATATCAACAGGCAGGCCTACAAAATGGCGATATCATTCTCAGTATCAATGGCGAAAAAATCACCGGAACACAGCAGGCAATGGGCATCTACAGCAAACTAAAAAGCTCGCCTTCACTAGACCTCCAATTGATTCGTGCAGGTAGTTTGCAGAACATTCACTACGATATCCGCTAAAATCACACATGACCTCATCCCTCACGACAAGCCAGCAGTCACATGCATCATGGCGCATATTGCTTATCACTTTTGTCATCGCCCTATTGCTATTTGTGGCAATGCGCTGGCAACCTGAAGCATGGCTTCAAGCGCAAATAAATATACAATCGCAACAGTACGGCATTGATATCTCCTACAAAGCCTTACAAACGGATGGTTTTACCATACAGCTTGATCAAGTAGTTATTCAGACAATACAAATGCCTCAGCCGGTCAAACTGGACAGATTGAGTTTGAGTCCAGCCTGGTCTTCACTGTTTAGTGGTAACCCTGCTGTGCAAATGCATCTGATCTGGAATGGTCAACAGGCCAGTGCTATAGCTATTCAGCGCACCGATAATATAGAGCTACAGGCACTACATGCAGAACTTGATATTGCAGCACTACAGCCTTTATTGAGCAAAAGCCTTCCTCTGCCTTTAAATCTCGGGGGCATAGCCCAGATCAATGGCAACATCCTCTTAAACGCCCTCAACGGACAGCCACTGCTCGGCAAGATAGATGTCAACTGGAATACTGCCGTAGTAGATATGCCGCCAATGAAATTACCTCTTGGTGATTATGCACTCTCCCTACAAACCGATGATGCTAAAAAAGCCTGGAGTTGGGATCTTAGTGGCGGCACAGCACTAACACTCGATGGCAAAGGTAAGCTGAACACCTCCGCGCCTAATCCGACAGCCTGGACCATCGACGGCATGGTGCAGGCTCAGGCCGATCAAAAAGAGCCCACCCTTTCAGCCCTTCTGGGCAATAAAAACAGACAGTTCAGCTTATCAGGAAACATCACCCAGCCACGTCTGCAAGCCTTATAGCGTGCTACCAGAAAAAGGTTTTCTATACGTAAATATTGTTCCCAACACATTAGGATTGATCAACGCCACGCTGAATAGATATCAAAATAATGCGCATATTATTCATGCCCGGAAAGCGTCAAGAATATCAGGTACTTCCTTTCCTGACTGTGATACCTAGATTATCGCCATGCCTGTAATTTTCAGATGGATATTTTCCGGTTGCATGAGCCGTTCGCTCTTTACCATGACGGTACTTTTGTCCATTTACATCATCATTGAATCTTTCGATAAAGCCCGCCATCTTGGTAGCGGGCTTAGCAGCAACCTGATGATTGAATACATATTATTAAAAATCCCGTTCATGGTTTCCGAGTTTATGCCCATCATTATTCTGGTTGGCAGCAGCGTCTATCTCATAGAACTCTCGCGCCATCATGAAATGGTCGCCGTTCGTGCGGCAGGTCTGGGCATCAATAAAATACTCACGCCACTGTTAATGGTTGCCACACTGGCTGCGCTGCTCAGCTTTATTATTGGCGAATGGGTAACACCAACCACCAACAAACGACTGGATACCATCGAACGTATTCACATCCAGCACAAACAAGCGCAAAAACAAGGCGTTCAATGGTTAAAAGACGGCCATCGTTTTTTCCGCTTAACGCCACTGAGTAATAGCACATTCGCCCTGATCATGCTTGAAACAGATAAACAGGGAAGCTGGAAGAAGCGTATCGACAGCAGTAAAGCGCAATACAAGAATGGTGCATGGCTTCTGCATGATGTGCACATCAGCACCCCTTCAGCAGATCAGGGCATGCAGATGCAGCAGCATAAAACCTTCACCATCAGATCCACCGCAGGCCCTGAAGCAACAGAACTACCTAAACCTCGCTACATGCATGCGTCTCAATTGTATCATTACATTAAGGATCTTGAACATGCAGGCTTAAGTAACAGCGCCTATAGTTATGCCCTGCATAAAAAGTTCTCGGCTCCATTCTCCTGCTTGTTGATGGTGATTCTGGCAGCTGCACTATGCCTGCATTCCGGTGACCGGAACAACCGTGCATCATGGGGATTAATCCTCACCATTGCGCTCGGCCTGGCCTATTACATTTTGAGTAATGCCAGCTATCTGCTGGCCAATAGCGAACATATACCAGCCTCATACGCAGCCTGGCTTCCCAGTCTGGTATTTGGTGGTGTTGCTATATTTTTATTGCTGAAAAAAGAAGGCAACTAACTCTAAATACAGCATGCCTTTTTGTGCTGGCAGAAAACACCGTAGAAAACGCCACACCTTCTTCGCTTACAATCACCCATCACTTACCTGCTTGAGAGGCCTTAGACCTTCAACAAGCGCGTGACCGAGGAGTGCAAATGAGGATTTGCAGCCAGAATATCACCTTTTTTAAGATCAACCGTTGAACCATCCAGCCCGGTAGCCAACCCACCAGCTTCCTGCACCAACAAGTAACCAGCGGCAATATCCCATGAACGCAAGCCTGCTTCCCAATACACATCCAGACGGCCTGCCGCCACATAAGCCAGATCCAGCGCTGCTGAACCACCACGACGATATCCATCCATGCTACGCATACAGACATCCATACGCTTCTGAAACAGATCAATGGTATCACGTTGGTACGACGGCATACCGGATGCAAACAAGGCATGATCAAGTTTCTTTTCCTGACTCACACGCAATCTACGACGGTTTAAAAATGCTCCACCACCATTGCGAGCCTCAAAGGTTTCATCCCGAATAGGATCATGAATCACAGCCAGCAAAGGTTTGCCATTTTTCCATGCAGCAATGGATACCGCAAAATGCGGATAACCATGAATGAAGTTCGTTGTTCCATCCAGAGGATCAATATACCATTGAATATCCGCATCAGGACGCAGATGTTTATCCATCTCTTCAGCAACAATACCGTGATCAGGATAATGGTGTGCAATTTCTCTGACAATCAAATCTTCAGCACGCTGATCTACGTCTGTGACATAATCCCGATCACTTTTCTGAGTGATTTTCATTCCATCACGCTCATCATAAGCTCGGGCAATCATATCTCCGGCTCGTCTGGCAGCCCGGACAGCTACATATAACATTGGTGACTCCTGAAATTAACTTTGTGATTTTCATTGGAAAAGAACGTGAAAATGGCCGCGAACATTAGCACATCGGCAACCGGAAAAGCACCTTTGAGTTTAGCACCCCAAGACTATCGCATGATAACATACTCTATTTGCAATCATTACTTACTCTACTAGTGAATACTGGTTACAAGGTCATTCCCTTCAAATACTGCTATATCCATTTAAATACACTAAGCAACAGCAACTTTCGTCTGCCTGCTTGCAGCAAGCAAAAATAGCACTACACTTATTTACTGGAAACGCATGATGTCGGTTCCGTCTTTGCTATCATTAATCGTGAATGGAGTGTTCATGCTCAAGGTGAAAAACCTCAATCAATTGCTTCATAACCATACAGGTGACGCTTCACTTGCAGAAACACAACTTCAGCAAACCAAGGCCCGCATCCTGCTCACTTGTGCCAGCCTCTCTTACATCATACTTCACGGTGATTATTTCGATTATTTTATGGTCGAAGCACTTAGCTTCGCGTTCTTCTACTTTGCAACCAACTTCGTTGCACTCATCAAGCTGCGAAAAACAACATTCTCTGCATTTGAAAACCTGGCCTATCCGGTTCTGGATGTAATCATTGTCAGCTTCGGCATGCTCATTGATGGCGGTCACTCCAGTGGCGTTTATTTCATGCTGTTGGTCATCATCATTGGTAACGGTTTGCGTTTCGGCAATCCAATGCTCATTTACACTCAGGTTTTATGCCTCATCGGACTGGCAACCATCACCAGCTATGCCTATACCTTGATGCAAATCCCCGTAGATATTACGCTCCTATCGTGGCAAATATTCACACTTCTCGCAGTACCGTTTTATGTCTATTTAATTGTCCGGAAACTTGAAAAAGCCATCAAGGATAAAAACATTGCTGAAGAAACTTCATTTCACCTGCTCGATAAGGGGCCTCTGCCAGTATTCACTTACGATCTGGATCAGCGGGGCACACCGAGAGTGCGTTATGCCAACGATACGATCAATCACATGTTCCAGCACAATCACCAGGTATTGATTGGCGAGCCTGTCGATATTTTTGTGCTGGCAGAAGACAGTCAGGAGATATTGGAATTTTGCAGGCAAGCACTTGATCAGAAAAACAGGGAAACCAATGCGACAGCAAACAACTTTTATATTCGTGGTAGAGACAAATCTGGCAATATTTTAAAGCTCATGCTCTCTACTATCTGCATGCGCTGGCGAGATCACTGGATTGGTGTCTGTTTTATGATGGACATTACACAACGTGAAACCACTCAGGAAGAGATGGAATCCGTGCATCGTTATGCCTACATGTCCACCTTGGTAGCTGGTATTGTGCATGATTTTCGTAATGTACTGACCAATATGATTGGTTATGCTGAAGTCATGCAAATGAACAGCACCAAGGATTCAGATCGGGAACAGCTTGAAGCCATCATAGCAGCCGGTGAACGTGGTTCTGAACTCACCTCCCACTTGTTAAAACTCGGACATATGCCCAATGATAGTGAGCCTGCAATGAGCTTCACCCAGGGCCACACCCTAGCGCAACCACTTGAGCATATTATTGGCCTCACCCGCTTGCAGTTACCATCTTATATTCAATTACAATCTCATATCGAAGAACCGCTGCATGATGTCAGCATCAGCACCACTGAAATTGAACAGATCCTGTTGAATCTCATCAATAACTCCACTCAAGCCATCTCAGAGAATGGGCAGATTGCTATAGATATTCGTAATGAACCCAATAACAAATTGGCCAAACCCGGACACCCATGTCTATGTATTCGGGTGACTGATAATGGAGCTGGTATTACGGCGGATCATATCGACAGCATCTTCAAACCATTCTGGACATCCAAAAGCACTGAAGGCGGTTCAGGGCTTGGGTTAACGATGGTTGAACGCATCATCAAACGAAACCACGGCAGTATTGATGTCACATCGACACCCTATCAAGCAACCAGCTTCACTGTTCATTTACCACCTTATATTCCCCCTTCTAAGGAAGAGGAAAGTCATACTCATCAACAAGAATCGCCCGCCCTCAAACAACAATCAGCGCCTAAACAGACTACCTATGAAGGTGGCGACCATGCTCTCGTGGTAGATGATGTAGCTGATATTGTAAAAATCCATCAGGCCATGCTCACCCATTTAAAGATCACATCCGATACAGCAGAAAACGGCCAGGAGGCCCTTGCAATGCTGCAACAACCAGATCATCCATTTGATCTGGTGATCACTGACTATAAAATGCCTGTCATGGATGGTTTGCAGTTAATTCAGCATATTCGACAGTTTGATGAGAAACTGCCTATTGTGATGATTACAGCCTTCGGTGAAGACCATCAATTATTACAAGCTATTGATTATAATGTCACACTACTGAATAAACCAATCAACATGGATAAGTTGAAAGATGCCGTTATCAACACCTTAGCCAAATAGCTTAGAAGGAACCAATCAAAGCCTGACTGGAAAAATCATCGTATTGGGCATCAACAAAATAGAGGCCATGAGCCGGTGCTGTAGCTGCCCCTAAACTTCTGTCTTTGCCTGCTAATAACGCAGCAAAAGCATCTGGCGTTGATCTTCCACAGCCCACATCCACAAGATTACCAACCAGATTACGCACCATATGGTAAAGGAATGCATCAGCCGACACTGAGATAGTGATACAATGACCTGATTGTTCGACGGTTAATGTGTGAATACAGCGCGTGGCGCTCGATGCCTGACAACCAGATGCTCTGATCGCACTGAAGTCCTGCCGGCCCATACAGTGTTGAGCAGCCTCCCGCATGGCTTCCACATCCAGTGTTTTTGGCATCCACCAGTGCTGCCATCGATGCAGGGCAGATGCAGTGCTTCGGTTCCAAATCTGATAACGATAAGAACGACCTCGACAATCAAAACGAGCATGGAAATTGGCATCCACGGCTCTCACACCAATGACCCTGATCTGAAGTGGTAAAAAACTGTTGATGCCATGCACATATGCCAGATGTGACCTTTGCCAGCGGCTTGCGCTCACATCCGCATGTACCATCATTGCCTCAGCATGCACACCAGCATCTGTACGCCCGGCAGCGGTTACCACGACACTACCCCCTTCAATTCTCTGTAATGCTTCCTGCATGGTTGCCTGAACCGAACATGCATTATTTTGCTGCTGCCAACCGTGAAAAGGCTGACCATCAAATTCCACAACCATGGCAATACGTTGCTTTTCCGGCAAATCACTGTTGGCTGTATTCATATCCGTCTCATTCAATTGCATAGCGTTATATTATCCAGGGGTATAGAAATGCCAACAATCCGATACCTGCCAATAATAGCGACGCAGGCATTACAGCAGTGCGCTGCTGAATGGATGGATGTGTCTGGCACATCATATGATCAGGCCAACGCAACCACAGTGCACAGGCATGATCCGTGGCATCAGCCAGCGATTGCCTGAAAGCGGCCATCAACAACAGCGGCATTTTTTTAATATCTTTTCGTAATGTAAATTGCAAACGCAAATCCCCAAGCAATGCCATATTACCCATTTTCATACAGCTCAACATCCACACATACATCGCCAAGCGTTTGCCTACATAAGGTATTGCCAGCATGTATCGTATCCATTCAAACCGTTTCAACAGACGAAACATCACCATAGCAATAAAGAACATTGTTCCTAGATGAAGGCTTAATATGCCACCATGCAGCAAACCTTCCCGACTTATAGCAATAAAAAAATCAGGCCATAGTAACTGTCCTGGAGTGAACAGAGCGTGCAACACGATAATGGGCACGACAAACCAGCGTAGTAATCGCAATAATCGGATAATGGTCAATGGATGCCCATCCAGTATACGAATGATCACAATTGATAAGATAAGCAGTACAAGTGATATACCCATGGATTGGGTAAATATAGCCATGAACAGCAACCCGGAGCCAAGCAACAGTCTGGAAGCCGGGTAGCAATCATACATTGTAAACAATTTCATTTATTGGAACCAAACAACAACACGCTCTGCCCGATCGAACACCGTAGTTGAAAGAGGCGATGGGTCAGCTTTTCTTGTCATCCCCGTCATCATCGAAGTTAAACTCATCCAACAGGTGACCCAATACTTGCGTAGCACTATGATTATCGTCTGACTTACTCACATTGCTCTCCTCTTTATTAGAGAACTCACCAAGTAGTGAATCAAGTTCCTGTGTAGAACCAAACGCTACATCATTATCAGGAGAATCTGACTGGCTTGTTTCAGGAGTCTCAGTCGGATCGATGAAACTGACGCCAAGATCATCCTCGTCATCTGTGAACTCAGACAGCAGACCATCAAGTTCCTGCGTAGCACAGTGATCTATATCAAGGCCAAGCTCAACGCCCGAGGCTGGAGCAGCTTTTCCTTCTTCTATCACTGCAGCCATATCGAAATCATCTTCTAAGCTGGAAAAGCTGAGGTCTTCATCGTCATCAGAAAACTCACCCAGCAATGAATCCAGATGCTGGGTAGCGCTATGGTCTGTTTCCCCTTTTTCTGCATCCGCTCCAAGCTTGGTTGATGCGGTCTCATCCTGTTCTGTAAATTCGGATAACAGGTTACCTAGCTCTTGCGTATCGCTAAGGCCTATCTCTTCAGCGGCTTCAACCAGAGGTTTTTTATCTGCATCTGATGAGGCAGCGACCACACTATCCGGCTCATTAAATTCAGAAAATAAGTGACCTAATTCCTGCGTTGCTCCCAACACAATCGTATCGGATGATAAGTCAGTGCTATCATCAGGATTAACTGGAGACATATTTTCAGACTCGAGATCGCTTGTATCACTGACATCAGCGCCCTGCTCATCCACTGTTTCAAAAGCAAAATCCTGCGCTTCTTCTTTCGCATCACCATCTGTTTCAAAGCCCATGGAAAGATCAGGTTCGCCTTCAATATCTTTCTCATCATCAAAAGCAGGATCGCTCAACCAGTTCAGTTCATTCGTAGCCTCAAGATTCGCATCTGCATGGTTATCGACATCCGCCTTCACTTGCTCAGCGCCAGCCATCTCTAAACCACCCAAATCGAAGTCCAGACCATCAATTTCAGTATCATCAATCGCAATAGTAAGTGCAGACTCTATTTCAGTGGTTTCAACCATAGGTTCAGTCACTGCTTCGGGAACAGCCTCAGAAGCTGCAGATGGCGCTTCCAAAGCCCCTCCAAACGATTCAACCGCCGCTTTATATTGTTGCAACGCTACGCCAGCCAACGCCACTGAAGCGGCAGTTACAGCTGCAGCAAAACCACTTTGATCATGTTTGCCATGCAATATTTCAGATTTCTTCACATGCGCTTCGGTATTTGCAGGGTTTACACGCAACGCCAGATCCAACTGCTGTAGAGCTTCGTCATCCATACCATAACGAATATAAACATCAGCTTCAGATAAATAATCCACATTCGGATCTACTTCCGGGCTGGCATTTACATCAAACGCTTCGAGCTCAGCCGTATCGGTATCGCTTAACTCATCTGAGAAAGAAGCCATCGAAGCCGTTGTGTTGGCATCCATACCCTTACTTTCATCCGTTTCAATACTATCAACGGCTTCTTCAACCACTTCCTCGAATGATTCATCATGCGCTGTTTGTTCTGCTATAGTTTCAGATAAGTGCTGATCAGAGGCAGGGTGCACAGGTTCTTTGCGCATGCGCATGGCAATGATACCAAGCATAACAATCACCAAAGAGAGTAATAGCCATGTGACCCACTCGGATGTAGAACTTGTTTGCGTTACAGCAGCAGGCTTCACCTGGTTTTCCAGCTGAGCCTGTAGTCGCGTTAATAAAATCTCCAGCTTCGCAATACGCGCATCCGACGCTGCCGAAGAACCTTCATCCACTTTCGTTTTAAGTCCGTCAACACTAGCTTTGTTGGCAAGCAATTGCGTTTGAAGCTCTTCATTCTTCTGTTGCAAGGCTAACAAAAGCTGGTTTGTTTCTGACTGCACCTGCAAAAACTGTTCAATATTGGGGGTGCTCGCACCTTTACTCTGAGCAGGCACTGCTGTTTTGATAGCGGATGGACTTGCAATAGCAGCTGCATCTTTTTTCTGAGATTTAAGCAGATCCTGTGTCGCTTCAACAGGTTTTACAGCTAATGCTTCTCCTTCGGCTTGCTCACCGAAGCTTACACGATTGGTATAACGGTTACGCTGCGCTTCTGCTTCAGCAGGGTATTTCGGTTGCACCTTCCATGCGGCCTCTTGATCAGCTACAACACGACTTGCTTCTGAGCGATCCAGTTTTTCAACTTCCTGCTCGCTTGGCGTCAATAAATATGAACCGGCCTTAATCAGATTTATATTATCTTTTTCAAAACTACTTCTATTTCTTTCAAACAGAGCAACCATCACCTGGTTATTGCTGTAGCGAGCATCTGTGCGCAGGCGTTTGGCTATAATTGAAAGGCTATCACCGCGAACAATCGGCCCATATTTATCAGTTCTTGCCCATGAAGCAGCTTTTACAGGAGCGTTCTGTATCACTTCAGTCTGTAGTTCAGCTTGCTGCTTCGCATAGTCTTTAGTCTGTTTGGTAATCAGTGCATTGCCAGCGGATTCAGTCAATTTTGACTTGACCGGAGGAGTGTTGACACCTTCACCTGTTTCAAGTGCTATAGCTTTGGCAGCGTGAACTTCCGGTAAAGGATCTTTGGCAACAATACGCTCTATGGATTTTGCAGAATCGAGGAAAACCGAATATTTCTTAAAGTGAGACACACGACCATAACGTACCTTCAACACCAGATTAAAGAATGGGGTCTTAATGCCAGTCCGCGAAGTAAGTTTCACCCGTGCACCACGTTCATCACTGGCTACATCGGCACGAATACTGTTTAGAATAGGGTCACGATATACTTCGAAAATTTTGTAATCAGCCGCCGAAGCGATTTCAATAAACACCTTGGAAGCCAGTTCATTGCCCTCAAGCAAAAGAGGAACTTCAGCATATAATGGCTGGCCGATCGCACTAGCAACTTCAATTTTCTCTAAGGAAGCTGCCTGGGCGTTGCTTGAAAACAGTAGAAAAGCCGTGCTAAGACAAGCAACAGCAGCGTTACGCCAACTGCGCCACCCTCCGTTATGCCTTATCTGACCCTTCATAATGCCCCCTTCTCGAGTTACTGCGCTTTTATGGATACTATCGAATCAAAATTTCCGCTATTTGTACAGCGTTTAGAGCCGCACCTTTACGCACATTATCGGCAACAACCCATAAATGCAAAGAATTAGGGCACGAATGATCATCCCGAATACGCCCTACCCAAACAGGATCCGTACCAGCCGCTTCAGTCGCCATTGGATAATCTTCACAGGCAGGATCATCCACCACACAGACACCATCAAAGTTCGCCAATAGCTCACGCGCTTTTTCGGCATTCATAGGGCCGTCAAATGTGATATTGATGGATTCAGAATGACCATAAAATACTGGCACACGAACAGCCGTTGCTGTAAGCGCTATATCCGAGCCCATGATTTTACATGTCTCATCCATCATTTTACGTTCTTCTTTGGTGTATCCGTCATCCATGAATACATCGATATGCGGAATGACATTGAACGCAATACGAGCAGGGAACACATTCACATCCACACTCTGTGCATTGAGTAACTGAGCAGTCTGCTTGGCCAACTCATCCATCGCCTTACCACCGGCACCACTTACCGCCTGATAAGTTGAAACGACCACACGCTCAATCGGCACAGCATCATGCAATGGTTTTAAGGCCACCACCATCTGAATCGTTGAACAGTTCGGGTTGGCTATAATTTTGTTCTCGCGCGCCATCTCCAACGCCTCAGGGTTCACTTCCGGCACCACCAGCGCAATCGCTTCGTCCATACGCCAGGCACTGGAGTTATCCACTACATAACAGCCCGCTTCAGCAAAACGCGGAGCGTGGGTTTTAGACGTGTCTCCACCGGCAGAAAATAGTGCAATATCGACACCTTTCGGATCAAATGTCTCCAGATCCTGAACTACATAGTCTTTGCCTTTATAAGCAACTACAGAACCTGCACTACGGCTTGATGCCACAAGTATCAACTCTGCTATGGGAAACTTTCGTTCTGCCAGTATCTCCAGCATGGTTTGTCCGACGGCACCGGTAGCACCAACGACAGCAACCTTATATCCCTCTTTTTTTTCAATGAAGCGCTCACTCATGAAGCTAATTCCTCCAATGCAGCACACACCGCATCACCCATCGCTGAACAGCTCACCGATGCTTCCCCACCAAAGGCGAGATCCACTGTGCGCACACCTGCATCCAAGGTGTTTTCCACTGCCTTTTCTACTATTTCAGCCAGATCATTTCGATCCAGTGAAAAACGTAACATCATCGCAACCGACAAAATTGTCGCTAACGGATTAGCTTTATTTTCTCCGGCGATATCTGGCGCAGAGCCATGAATCGGCTCATACATACCGAATTTTTCACCTAGCGAAGCCGATGGCAACATACCAATCGAACCCGTCAGCATGGATGCCTCATCCGACAAAATATCACCAAACAGGTTACCTGTAACAATCACATCAAACTGACGCGGATTACGGATCAACTGCATGGCGGCATTGTCCACATACATATGTGATAACTCCACATCAGCGTACTCGCTCTCATGCAGCTCTATGATCACATTGCGCCACAACTCTGATACATCCAGCACATTGGCTTTTTCGACACTGCAAACGCGATTTGAACGCAGGCGCGCCGCTTCAAAAGCAGTGCGACCAATACGGCGAATTTCACTCTCGCTGTAAACCATCGTATTATAACCACGACGCTCACCATCAACTGTTTCTATGCCACGCGGCTGACCAAAATAGATACCGCCAACCAGTTCACGCACAACAAGGATATCCACACCATCAATCACTTCAGGTTTCAAGGTTGAAGCATCCAGCAACTGCGAGTGCACCTTGGTCGGCCGATAATTCGCAAACAGCCCCAGATCTTCACGGATACGCAACAAGCCTGCTTCCGGACGCAGCGGTTTATCCAGTTTTTCCCATTTCGGACCACCAACAGCACCAAGCAGCACTGCATCAGATGCATGTACCAGTTTACGTGTCGCTTCAGAATATGGAGCACCGTCAACGTCGTAACCGACACCACCAATCGTGCCCTCCTGCCAACTGGCATTCAGACCAAAAGAGCGATTCAACACGCCCAGTACTTTGACAGCCTCATTGACAATTTCCGGGCCTATACCGTCACCCGGTAACACTGCAATTTTGATAGTCATCCCCTACTCCTTTTGTCCTACTGCAGTTTTCACCGCAGAAAGGAACTCATCCACATCTGTAAATTCACGATACACCGAAGCAAAACGCACATAAGCCACACCATCAAGACGACGCAACTGCTCCATAACAAACTCGCCCAGACTGCCGGCCACAATTTCCGATTGGCCTGTTTCCTGCACAGCTCTGAGCACATCATTCAAACCTTTCTCCAGCTGTTCTGCCGAGACTGGTCTTTTTTCCAGCGCCTTTTGCATACCCGCCCTGATTTTTTCAATATCAAATGATTGGCGTGCTCCATCTTTTTTAATGACCAGAGGCAATCGCAATTCAGCCCGCTCATAGGATGAAAAGCGTTTACCGCAGGCCTCGCACTCGCGTCTGCGGCGCACAGCGCGCCCTTCTTCTACAACACGAGAGTCCACCACACGGGTGTCATCATTGGCACAAAATGGACAGAACATATGCTATTGCAACTATTTACGTTCAACCTTCGTAAACAGGAAAGCGATCGGTCAACGCACGTACTTCTTTGGCAACAGCCTGATGTACAGCCGCATCTTCGGGCGCCTTCAACACACGCAAAATCATGTCACCAACCTGGCGAGATTCCGCTTCTTTCATGCCACGCGCAGTAATCACAGAAGCACCGATACGAATACCGGAGGTAACAAACGGCGATTCAGGATCAAACGGAATAGTATTTTTATTGGTTGTGATATCAGCAGCTTCCAAGGCTTCTTCAGCCTGTTTGCCATTAATACCCTGCGGGCGCACATCAAGCCTGAACATATGACAATCGGTACCACCGGAAACAATACGGAAACCACCTTTTGTTAAGGTTTCTGCCATAGCGCGGGCATTGACGATCACCTGTTTCTGATCTGCTTTAAAGTCATCACCCAGCGCTTCACCAAACGCCACTGCTTTTGCAGCAATCACATGCATCAAGGGGCCACCCTGAATACCAGGGAAAATACGCGAATTAATCTTTTTAGCCAGATCATCATCGTCAGTCATAATCATGCCACCACGCGGGCCACGCAATGTTTTATGGGTGGTTGTGGTAATCACATGTGCATGGCCTACAGGACTTGGATACACACCCGCCGCAATCAAACCGGCATAATGCGCCATATCCACCATCAGAATTGCACCTACAGAATCAGCAATTTGACGCATACGGGCAAAATCAATACCACGCTCATAGGCTGAGGCGCCACCAATAATCATTTTGGGACGCTGCACTTCCGCAATCTTCTGCATCACATCATAATCAATAAGTTCATTATCTTTGCGTACGCCATAGGCGACAATCTCATACAAGCGACCTGAAAAGTTCACCGATGAACCGTGTGTCAAATGACCACCATGGGCGAGATCCATACCCATCACCGTGTCGCCGGTATTCAACGCGGCCATATACACAGCCATATTCGCCTGCGAACCGGAATGCGGTTGCACATTGACATGCTTCACACCGAACAATTCACGCGCACGATCCTGAGCCAACCGTTCCACGGCATCGACATGTTCACAGCCACCATAATAACGACGTCCGGGATAACCTTCGGCATATTTGTTGGTCATAATGGAACCTTGTGCTTCCATGACCGCTTTTGAGACGATATTTTCACTGGCGATGAGCTCCAGTGTATGTTGCTGGCGACCAAGCTCCGCTGCTATGGCCTCCTGAACGGCTGTATCCGCCAGAGGGGCGTTAAAAAACTGCTTGCGATCAGACATGTAAACTCCTGAGATAATTAAAAAGTACGATCAAATGACCTGTACACCTTGCATCAAAATCAACCGATACAAATCAAGGACGCGCATTATGTCGAATCATGTAGCTTTCGTCATCCATACAATGTGACCCAACTTGCATAAGATGCATTATTCAACCCTGACACACCATTTTCAACGCAAATTATGCCAATGCGTGTTAATGCAATAATCTCACATTCATCAAACCAGACAAGCTGCCATCCGGCTTGGCTTCAAACCCCGAAACATGTGGGCCTGAAACGGCAATAACAGGATCATACCACAGGGGAATATAGACCATATCATCCTGCATTTTATGCTGAATCAATGCATACAAGCGCTTGCGCTCCTCCTGAGAAGAGAGTGATGCAGCCTCATCCAGCCACGCATCCATCTGCGCACTGCTATAGCGCCCACGGTTCGCGCCCTTGGGCGGCCACATCTCGGAATGCAAAATCCAACGGTAAATATCCGGATCCGTAATACCCACCCATGCCAATGAAAAGACTTGAAAATCACCACGCTTGATGCGCGCATAAAACCCGCCCCACTCCAGTGATTCAATCGACACTTTCACACCGACCTCTTGCCACATTGCAGCTATAGCTGTGGCTAGCCTCAAACGGGTTGGATCGGTACTGGTACGGTAGTTGATGGTAAAACGCGTGCCATCAGCATCCCGAGGGAAACCTGCCGCATCCAACAAGGATTCAGCTTGCTTAGGATCAAAGGCTATATGTGGCAATGCTGAGGAGGCCCAGTGATCAGGCGTTAAAACCGACTCTGCCAATTCAGGCAGATCAGCGAACAACGCCTGTTTCAATGTATTGCGATCCAACGCCAAAAATAGCGCACGCCGCACCCGCACATCTTTCAGTGTTTCATCCTGCATATTCAAACCGATATAAGAGAACGTAGTCGATGGTCGGGTCTGAATCTGCAAATCTTGCGCTTTGATATAGGCGAGCAAATGTGGAGGCAGATCATTTTGTACAAAATCAAGTTCACCACGGGTCAGCTTGAGGATACGCGTCACCGGATCTTTTACGCCAGAAAAACGAATCGTCTCGGCTTTTCCTTCAACATTCTCTTTCAAATCGGCAACGCGATGCAATGTAAGCGCGCTTTCCGTCCATGACCGCAGTTGAAACGCTCCACAACCAATCGTGAAATGGGCCTGATGCGGCGCATGCGCTATTGATTCAGGCAACACTCCCAGATTCAAGCGGGTCAACAATGAGGCATCAGCTTTATGTAAGCGGATCAACACGACATCATCTCCTTCCGCCTGCACCGATGCGATGGCTGCGAAACTCGCTTTCAGAGGGCTGCTCAGAGCAGGGTCCAACACTGCCTCAAGTGTTGCCACGACATCGGCCGCATCTACGCTGGAACCATCTGAAAAACGCACCCCTTTCTGCAAATGAAAGCGCCATAACAAGGGTTCAGGATGATCCCAGGACTCCGCCAGATCAGCCTGCACATTAAAATGATCATCCAACTTCAACAGACCGCGATGTACAAAATCCTGCACCCGCGTGGATGCGGCATCGGTAGCAAAACGGGGATCTAAGGTAATCGGCATTTGCGCCAAGCCAACACGCAGCACGCCCTTCTCCTGCTCTACTGCCTGACAACCGAGCAACAAAGTGCAGCAGATAAGCATCCATCCGGCACGCATCATCGATTCACTACCTCTTTTCCCATAAGCTCATCGCCTCAACATGCCCTGCAAAAGGGAACAGATCAAGGCCACGCAACACCTTTAAACAATACCCCTGTTGCTTCAATATTGCTGCGTCACGAGCTCCGGCAGCCACATCACACGACACCATAATGATCTTCTTCGGCAGTAATCTACCCATCTGATTACACAATCGTTTTGCACCGCGACGTGGTGGATCAAGGATCAACACATCCGCACCAATGTAAGGCTCCTGATCAAAGGTTTCAAACAGATTCGCCACCACAAATTTAGCTTTTACACCAATTACCCCGGCATTGCTTGAAGCTGCCCGCACACTGGCTGCATTCAGCTCAGCACCAAACACCTCTGCACCGGTCGCAGCAGCCAATGGCAATGACAGATTCCCGATACCACAAAACAGATCTGCAATCCTGTGTACAGGCCCGGCCCATGCCTGAATCTGGCCAATCAATGCCCGGTTCCCCTCGCGCTGACCCTGCACAAAATCATCAGGCCCGACAGTCAACTGAACTGCCTTGCCGGCCGCAGGCAATATATCGTGAAAATAACACACCGGCTTTTGCAATGGCCGGGTAATATGATGCTCATCCCGCCACCACCATTGTACGGATAGCGTACCCATGACATCCATGTAATCTGCCGGGATTGCTTCCGGGCGATGATCAGCCTCTACAATCACATGCATGCCATCATCAAGCTGCACAGCCTGCACACTGACTACACCATCCAGATCGACATGCTCCTCCAACAACAATCGCATGGCATTCAATTCAGCCGTAACCACCATACAGTGTTGATGGCGCACCGCCTGATGACTGGCTGGCGCATAAAAACCTAAAAATTTCCCCTGTTCATCCTCGCCGACAAACCAGCGCACCCGTCTGCGATAATGTTGTTCAATCGAATCAACAGCCATCCATACTGTATGTTCATCCATCACCCGATTGAATGCATCACGAACCCAGTTCGATTTCTCAAGCGCCTGCTGCTCTCTGGATATACACTGCAACGCACAACCACCACAGGCTCCTGCCACAGCACAAGGCGACTGCACCCGCTGCGCAGATGGTTTAGTCACAGATTTAATTTCCGCCCGCAATACACCACGCCGCTTACCCTGCATTTCGAGCTGCAACAGATCTCCGGGCACACCATTGCTCACCAATACAGACAGACCATCGACCCGCACCAAGGCTTCACCACCGGGTAACAGCTTCTCCACCATTCCTTCACATGTTTCCAATCCACTCATCCCTGCTTCAATCCCAGCACTTCGTATAATAAATAGTCACCACTTTTTCCTTTCAACTGCGTGTTCACCGTTTGTCCAATTTCAACCTGGGCATGGATATGCGCATATATACACTGCGAAACCAGAATGGACGAATCAATCATTTTTGTCTCACTTTCAACCCGGGAAGCCATATTGACGGCATCACCAATCGCCGTGAAATGGGCTTTATCGCGATGACCAATATTGCCAAGCACTACCTCACCAATATGAACACCTACACCAATCTCAAACTGCTCATTAAAATTTTGTTTCAAATAACCATTTACGCGTTTTAACGCCTCATCCATTTGCAATGCAGCAGTCACAGCCTGCATACAGATAGCTGAATTATCCTGTTCATCCACGCCAAACAGTGCCATCAAACCATCACCCATATATTTATCAATATATCCATGATTGGCCAACACGACTTCCCCCATTTCCTGAAAATAGCGATTGAGAATATGGATGATGTCGTAGGATAGATGGCGTTCAGAAAATTGCGTGAATCCACGAATATCACTAAACAGAATGGCCACATTCTGCTCGCGCCCTGTAGTTGCCTGTCGCTCAAACATGGCCGTTTCAGCATCCTCATCATCCAGTACGAGACGACGCACACTGACATCACCCTTCACACGTGCCTGACAGGCCAGGCGGATATTGGATTCCAACCCCTTTTTCTCGGCCAATGTTTGTTCTGCCACATTCATAGGTAATAGGTTTTCCGCCCCCTCACACACCAAAACCCGGCAGGTTGAACAACGCGCCTTGCCACCACACACATGCATATGGGGTATCGCATGCTTAAGCGAGATATCCAGCAGCGACTGCTTTAAATCATCTTCCAGAATATCCCGTTCGTTCTCAAAACATATCTTTGCCATCAGAGCACATCCAAATGATCAAATTGATTGAGGTAGGCCGGTTTTCTGGCTTCTATACCTTTCGACTGTACCAATAACTTAAACACCTCTCCCATACCATACGGCATCAACATACGCTTGGCATGGGCCAGTAGATGCATGCTCACCGCATCATTCTGTGCTGCCAGCGATTGAATCAAGGATTGCACCGAAGGTGATTGCGCCAACCAGCCACCTTGCGACATCCATAACAACGCTCTTAAATCACATTCACTACCGGCTTTAACCAGTGCACTAAAATCCACATGGGCTGTAATATCACTGCTACCGGGTAGCGTTAGCACCTCGTCAGTCGCTGTCTGACCAATATGCGCCAACAATGTACCCTCCACGCGTGCCTGCCTATAATATTCCTGATGTGAATAACCGTAATCCACGGTAAATATGAATCCGCTTTTTATAACGCGCGATAGTTGCTTCTGCCATCCATTCAGGGCGGGATTCCACTCACTTTTGTAACTATCCGGCCAGTTCTCAATCAGTTCAGGTGCAATGTCGGGCGCTTGTTGCATAGGCTCATCAGCATCAGACCAACAAAATTCATTCCCCTGCATGGCAACAGAACGCTCAAAAAAATTACCATTCTTATAATGAAAACACGACACAGGAAAAGCATCCGGCAACTCATTACTATAATAGATCACATGTTCAGCAGCATCGATCTCATCCAGTGATGGCACCAGCCGCACATCCAGCCCGCGTTCTGCAAACAATTGCGATTGACGTTCTCTAAGCTGGCTACAATGTTCGACTGAAATAACCGCTACAGCCTGGTGCATGGAAAATTGCGAAAGAATATCCAGTAGTGCAGCCATCTGCTGTCCTGAACCGGAACCCTGCTCAATCAGCGTCCACTGCTTCGGCTCACCCATCTGCTGCCATGCATCAAAAACCAGATCCGCCATCGCCAGTGACAGCCATGGTCCTAATTCGGATGCAGTAACAAAGTCGCCCTGCTCTCCAAACACGGTCTTGGTATCATAATAACCCAGACCCGGCTCATACAGTGCTGCCTGCATAAACTGCGCAAAAGGAAGTGATCCACCAGCACTGTCTATGCGTTGGTGGATGATATCTGTTAATCTATTTTCTTCTGACATGGTTGACGCTTTTCTCCCCTCGAACTAACGTATCGACTATTCCAACCAACAAACGAGGAAAACATATGTCTTCAGATTTAATTATTCATGTTAGCGACGAAAGCTTTGATGCCGATGTCTTAAAAGCTTCCGGTCCTGTTGTTGTTGATTTTTGGGCTCCTTGGTGTGGCCCTTGCAAACAAATCGCGCCAATTCTGGACGAAGTAGCAGGCGAGAAGCAAGGCAAAGTCACTATCGCTAAAATCAACATCGATGATAATCCAAACACTCCGGGTAAATATGGCGTGCGTGGCATTCCTACACTGATGCTGTTTAACGATGGTAATGTCCAAGGTACCAAGGTTGGTGCTGTTAACAAGGCCAAACTTTCCGAGTTCATCGACGAACATCTAGACTAAAAAATCATAAGATTCTTTAAAAAGGCAGGGCTCATCCCCTGCCTTTTTTTATGGCATTAACTGAGTTTCTCTAAGCCGGGATACTCTTCCACTTCAATATATACCGATTCCGGGTAAACCGGGCCAACATCTACCATCACCCAGCTGTCGCCTCTTAAACCCAGCTCAATATCAAATACATCGCCCTCTTCAATCAAATCAAGCACTACCTGAGGCAATACTACAGGGCCGATCTCTTCCTCTTGATTTTCAAAATTAAAATGCAAGGCACCGTTCTCAATCGCTGATGCCCGCGCATGACCTTCTATAAACCGGGAAAACCGCTGCGCACGCAATCGCGGTGACACCCCTGTACCTGAGCGTACAAAATGGAACAGCACCTGCGATACGCGGGCCGTTCTCTCGGAAGCAGGACCTACATCAGCAAGAATTTCACTAAATCCAAGATACTCACTCTGATTCAACGAACCGCGCTGATGCATAAACTCAACCCAATCTATTAATACCTTTGCGTAAGCATGCAACACGTCCGCATCACTGGTTTCACGCAACACAAACCAACCAAGAAAATCACGTAAATGTTCCGGATCCAGCTTCTCAAGCGCCAACTGACCCAGATCGCAAGCAGGCTCCACATCACCATCAAGCAGCTTACTCATATGCTCTTCCAACCCCTGTTCCCATTCAGCATATTCCTCATTATCGGAAAAATCCTGGTCTTTAAAAAGGTCAGAGAAATGGATTAAATATTGAGCCAGCGCCTCAAAACACTGTTCAGTATGGGTCAACATCTGAGAGTCTGTCTCACGATCAACCGTGAGACTTTGAATAAAAGCATCCATGCTTTCCTGTAGAATAGGTAAACGGCTCATAGCGACATCGGTAAAAGGTTTGAATAGTTACACATGCGCCAATTGTTGCCGGAAAAGCATCAAATGGCTATGTTCCGCGTCCGCTGCATATCTTATTCATGCTTTTCTGGAGATTCATATGATAATCAATGTTACCGCTGTTCGTGTTGGAAACATCCTCGAATGGAACAATGCCTTATGGCGTATCATGAAAACTCAGCATGTTACTCCGGGTAAAGGTGTGGCCTGCATGCAGCTGGAAATGCGTAATATCGAAGCTGGTACCAAAACCAATAAACGCTTCAACTCGACTGAAAAGGTTGAGCGTGTTGTCTTAAGCCAGCGTGAAATGCAGTACCTATACTCCGATGGTGAAGATTTTCACTTCATGGATACTGAAACGTATGACCAGATTACCTTGCCTGAAGATATGTTGGAAAACGCACTACCTTACATGCTTCCAGAAACCATGGTAACGGTGGAGTTCCATGAAGAGCGCCCGCTAAATGTAAAATTACCCATGGTTGTTGCACTGGTAGTGGTTGAATGTGATGCATCTATCAAAGGCCAAACCGCGACAGGATCTTATAAACCGGGTACGTTGGAGACTGGTGCATCCATCCAGGTTCCACCTTATTTGGAAGCAGGTACTAAAGTAAAAGTAAACACTGAAACCGGCGAATATATGGAACGCGCCTAATTCCACGTCACCATACCCCGTATCACAGCACTATCACGCCATCTTTACGGGGTAGACACTGGCTATTCATCCAGTAATTGGCGTATCGTTTCACCAAGTTCATCAATATTTACAGGCTTGGAAATCACAACATCTCCACTGAACGCCTGATCATGGCTCAGCACTTCACTCTTATCATAACCTGTTGAAAAAATAATTTTCACATCAGGCTGAATCTCTCTGATTCGCTTAACTGCATCAATACCACCAAGCTTTGGCATCACCACATCAACAATCGCAAGAGCGATATCATGCTTATTGTTCTTAAACACATCGATCGCTTCCAAACCGTCAGATGCCTCACAGATTTGATAATTCATGCTCTCAAGAATCTCTCTACTGCTTGCACGCACCATCTCATCATCATCAACGATGAGGATTACCTCTCCATTTCCTGTCATGACTGGGCTGTCAGACGCATCGGCAACAATCTCTTTTAACTGCTGCATCGGCATATAAATATGAAAAGCTGTACCAATATCCAGGCTACTCTCTACTTCAATATAACCCTCATGCATTTTAATTGCCCCGAACACCATGGCCAAGCCAAGTCCTGTACCTCTACCCTGTTCTTTAGTCGTAAAAAACGGATCGAAAATATGATCAAGCTGATCTTTGCCAATGCCACAACCATTATCTTCAACATTAAGCAGTGCATAATCTCCCACCTTAAAATACGGATTACTTTCTACAAAGCGATCGTCGGCATGAAAGACGTTCAATTTAATAGTAATCGACGGGTTCTCTGCACCCTCTACTGCATCACGGGCATTATTGATCAAGTTCATCAACACCTGATGCAACTGGGTGACATCGCCAATCACCTGCATATCGTCAGAACAAAGCTCCTGATGCACCACAATATTCTCAGGAATTGATGATCTCATAAATTTCACCATCTCTTTCACAAATGGTGTCAATGCTATTGGTTTCATCACCACCTCACCCTTGCGGGCAAACGTGAGTAGCTGCTGAATCATGTTGGCGGCTCTGAATGAGAGCGCTTCAACATCACTTAATTTTTGTGTTACATCGGGCATATCCTGAGTGCGCTTTTTCACCAGATAGAGATTCCCGGTGATACCGGCCAGCATATTATTGAAATCATGCGCAATACCGCCCACCAGCGTGCCTACTGCTTCCATTTTTTGCGCCTGATAAAACTGTTCCTGACTCTTTGCCAACGCCTCTTCCATCTTGTTGCGCTCTGTAAGGTCATGAAAAATAACAAGGCTGGAGTTATCATCTATCTTTGCCATGCTAAAAAGAATATCGCGTATGGTTCCATCTTTGCAGGTAACGTTGAATTCCAAGGGTCCAAATGCATCGGCACTATGCCGCGCCTTTTCAATAGCATCATCCCACCCCTGCATAACTTGTTGCCGATACTCCGGGTCCGGATATGCACGTGGCCACCACGCTTCCAGGGTTGGAATATCAGCCAGTGTATAACCGAACATCTCTACAAATTTCTCATTAAGCAGGGTGATGTTCTGGCCATTATCATTTACCGCCATGGGCAGTGGTGCAGAGTTGATCATTAAACGAAAACGTTCTTCTGTCTTTCTAAGCTCGGCAGTACGCTCAGCCACACGCAGTTCCAGATCATCATGCGCTTTCTGCAAGGCTTTCTCGTATCGTTTACGCTCTGCTTTCTCCTTCATCAAATCCAGGGTGCGCGATGAGAGCGTATCGTACATATTCATTACGGTATCAATCAGCAGCTTCATAGAGCCGCTCATTTCGCGATCCGCCTGCTGCACTGCCTGCTCCAGTGTCAAACCGGAATCTACAGCCAGAATAGTCTTGGCCATGCGCTTATCGCTATCGAGAATATGATAGGCCAACCAGTGGGTCAGAAACTTCAGCACATCTTCAATCACCTCATCGAGTGATTTTGTACCCTCTTCTTCCTTTAATCTAAGTACCTGTGTGATAAAAGAGTCATGGGTATGCTGGTGACTGATAAATCTACTATCTGCTTTGAAATAGGGTTGCCAGATAGCCTCTTCTGCTTTGAAGTGATAGTCAGCGTATGCTGCCAGTTCATCAAAGACCTGATTTAATTTAACCGGCGCAGATTGATGCGCTAAATGTGCAGCGAGCAAATTTAACAGATGAACCAGCTGCTTATGCTGCTCATCAATGAGCGCAACACCGGTTTCAAAGTTCGCATTCCAGGGAAACACTTCGAAAAATTCAACTGCATCATTCTTCATCAAGATTCCCTCACTTATTTGCATGGCATAGTTCTTCTTCAAGACAACACATAAACATAAAAAAGTGTTTTGAAATATCCAGTTAAACAGATCTTGTGTCAATACGACGAGCACATATATGATGGACACAAATGAATAATATAAATCACTTTTGCGTCTGGCACTTCAATAACCTGGTGTAATAACACACCATTACTGAATCCCATCTCCCACGCTATTGTTTTGAATGGCATCTCCCGACAGAACAGCTACTTTCTTCCGCCCTCAAAATGCAGCACCCATTCACCGATATCGCGGTACACGCGCATGGGATTGTAAGGTTTTCTGACTCGAAATGGATTCAACCACAGATTCTTAGAAATCAATTCAAAGTGATCGCAGGGCAGTGTCTTTATATGCTCTCCCCATTCGGCGGAGACAATGGATACTTGTGAATCATTATCTCCCTCCTGACTTTGAATATAACGGGCATACCTGCGTACAACCCACGGTTGCTCATCAAGCTTACGCGTGGCGCTATAACTTCTATAGACAACGCCCGGCAAATCAGCGGTGCGCGCGTTGAACCTTTGCATGTTTTTTGTAGTCAGGGAGCGCACACCAGCCAACAATTTAAAGGGTGATCTGCAAGCACATACATAATCAGCCACGGAGGAGCCTCGGTGTGGCGTTACCAACGTGGTAAGCGTTGCTACTTTTTCCGCGCCATGCAAATGATTGATATAATAGCGCGCATCAAGCCCGCCCATCGAGTGCCCCACCAGATGCAGGGGGCCGGCTTCATCTTCAAGCTGAAGTGCCAGTGATTTGGCACGCTGTTCCAGACTACCGACAGGCGGGAGCCTTGGCACAATCACTCTCAAGCCCATGCTTTCATATAGCGACCGTACACCCTGAAAATATTCAATCCACAGCAGCTTACGAAACCCGAATAGCCCGTGGATCAATACGATTGTCGGCTGGTCATGCATTGGGCACTACAAATAGATTGAAGCACAAAAAGATAGTCATAAATATCATGATTCTTCCCATAGTGAATCTCCCCTCTGTGGTTTATACGCAAGTGCTATACATCCATGCTCTTATACCAATAAAAACTGCGCAATAAAAAAGTCGGATGATCAAACACCCGACTTTTTCAAACCTACTGCATGGCTCAAATGGCTCTTACCAGAATTGCCACCACTCGCGTGCCTGGTCAATTTTTCGTCCAGCTTGATCCAGCGTGTTACCCACGTGATTAAGGCTATTGCTTACCGGGCCATGTGCAGAGCTACCTGCGGTATTCGACCGATTATCATTCTGCTCATGACGAAAGTCCCGACCGTCGTGTTCATCTTTATCACCGTATCTATCATGATCTTTCTCAGAACCATCATCTTTATTCTCATATTTATCATGTTGTTTACTATTAGAATCAGCGTAACTACTACCTGCAAAAGTCACGCTCATAAATGTTAATGCAATCAACACTGTGAATATTCGTAGCATCAGAACCTCCAGATTTAAATAATGAAACAATAACTCAGTCAGCGAGTAACAACCAGAACGAGCTGGTATCAACATCATTCAAACAAGTAATTTATCCGCATTAAGGGCTAAAGTTTCTATTCATGGCCTTTATTCAAACAGGGCCATACATTGTTGGCACTAAGGAATTCAAGCCAGGGCTCATCGGGCCGTCGATATTGGCTAAGTTGTAGGGTAAGCACACGCAGGTCTGCATCAGAGATATCATTGGCAGCGCTCTGGCGTTGTTTGACCCGTTGTTCCAATACAGATCTTTCAACATCGAGCCAAAAGAAGTGCATCTGCACACCACATGTCTGCGCCAATTCATTCACCTGCTGACGGGATTCCGAATCCAAAAAGGTAGCATCAAGAATCACAGAGAATCCTGCCTCCAGTGCTGTCCGGGCATCAGCAAACATGCGTTGATATGTATGGACATGCATCTCAAAGCTATACAAATCCAGATCAGGATAATCACTGGCGATGCGTTTGCGGGTAGCATCCGAGCGAATGATAATGGCGCGCTCCACACCACAGCCCTGCAATGCCAGATGGCTTTTACCACTGCCAGAAAGACCACCAACAGCAAACAGTATCGCTGGTGATGATCGGCTATAACGCGCTGCAAGATCAAAATATTTCCGGGCCTCTTCATATTGCTGCTGACGTTCGGTTTCATCTGCCAGCTCCCTAGCCAATAAAATGAATACTTTGCCACGTACTGTGGCGCGATAGAACAGGTAGAGATTGAGCAGGCTGAGCCCGGCATAATCACCGGAATGTTCCAGATATCGTGATAAAAATCTGAAGCCCAGATCAGGATGGCCATGTGCATCGCAATCCATCACCAGAAAGGCGACATCATTCATGGTATCGATGATGCGGAAATCATCACTGAATTCGATACAGTCAAAGATCCACGGCGCATGATTGATCAGGGTGATATTTTTCAGATGCAAATCACCATGGCATGGCCGAATAAACCCATCGGATTGTCGTTGCATCAACCTCTCTTTCTGATTATCCAGTACTTCTGTCGCAAAGCGCCTCAGCTCAAGCATGATCTTTGCATCCAGTGCATCACCAATATGCTGTGCAGCAATATCGAGATTGGTTTGAATATGATCAGCTAACATCTGCGGATTACCGAATTCCGCTCTGCTTTGCTGTCCAGCATGAAAAGCCGCCGTATCCCGGGCCAGCACATCCATCCATGCCGGATCGAATTGATTATCTTTCAAACGCTGATCCAGCAAGCCTGATTGATCGAACTGGTGCATTTTCACAGCATAGTCGAGTACCTTTCCCGAGCCATCCAGTTCTATACGTTCACCCTTTTTGGTCAGTGCCACTACGTCCAGATAAATATCCGCTGACAGCCGACGGTTAAGTATTAACTCCTGCGCACAGTAAAACTTGCGTTTGGCCAGTGTAGAAAAATCGAGGAAATCGAGGTTTAACGGTTTCTTTAACTTATAAACATAAACACCTGTTAAAAAGACCCATGAAATATGGGTCTGAATCATCTCAATATCATCAACTTCATGCGGGTATGTTTCAGGGCAAAACATAGCCTGAATATGTGCGGGTAGAGGTGACTTGTTCATTATACTGCAGGGGCATACATCATTGTTTATCCCCTCCTTCAAATCGGTTGACTGATGAGATAATAATTTAGTTACACATCATCGGCAACGGCAAGCTGATGAGTAAAGCGCATAACATATGATGCAGTTGTCTTGTGCAGTGCCATCTTTTACAATCTCATCCATGGCAATTGAACGTATCTATTATCGCGAACATAATTTCGTACTAACCCTTATTTATGGCAAGTTAAGCAATGCTGAACTTGCTGAACACGTCATTAAAATGCATCAGGAAAATGAGAAGGAATCAGCGTTAACTGAACTGGCTGATTGCAGGTATCTAACGGATGTCTCTGAATTGAATGTAAATGGCATTGTACTTTCTGCCAGCATGGAAAAAGACCACCCACGCACATTTAATGGTCTGGGTGCAATTGTTGTAGCCCATGATGCAGATCATATCTATGGGCTAGCGCGTGCCTACGCAGCCATCGCATCACAAGCCCGTATTGATTCCCATGTATATCGCAGCCTGGATGAAGCTATTGATTGGCTTGCAGTGAATCATTTAAAAGATGAGATTGTACATGCTTGTGAAAGGGTCGCCTGAGATTATAAGCATCCCTGCTATTTACGCACCTTCATTGAATAAACAGATCACTATACCTTTAAACCTTCGGAGGTTCATGCGATGAACATTGGTTTACCCAAAGAGATTAAAAATGGTGAATTTCGTGTCGCACTAACCCCTCTCCGTGTTGCAGCACTGGTAGGAGATGGACACCGCGTTGTCGTGCAGACATTGGCAGGAGCAGGCAGTGGCTTTACCGATCAAGCCTATATCGATGCAGGGGCTGAACTGGTTGATGATGCAGCCTATGCATGGAATGTGGATCTGGTTGTGAAGGTCAAAGAACCACTACCTCAGGAATTTCAGTATCTACGTCCCGAATTAGGACTATTCACCTTTCTGCACCTTGCCGGAGAGCCGGATCTGGCCACCGAACTGCTAAATAAAAATGTACGTGCCATAGCCTATGAAACGGTATGTCTGGCTGATGGAAGTCTGCCGTTACTGGCTCCCATGAGTCAGATCGCAGGTCGGGTGGCGATGCTATTTGCAGCGCATTTTTTGCAAAAAAACTGTATGGGATCATTCAAAGGAAAAGGGAAACTGTTCGGAGGTATTGCAGGCATCCCAGCAGCCCGCGTTGTGATTCTTGGCGGTGGTAATGTTGGCCAACATGCCGCGCGCGTGGCGCTCGGGCTTGCGGCAGATGTCATTGTATTTGATCAAAATGAACATTGCCTGCAACACCTGGACCTTCTGTTTCAAGGCCAGCTGCAAACCCAGCTTTACAGCAAGAAAGCATTGCAGGAAAAGCTGGCAGGATGCGATGTACTCATTGGTGCAGCCCTGGTGCAGGGAGAACATGCACCTGAATTGTTAACGCGTGAGATGATAGCGATGATGGATAAGGGCAGCGTATTTGTTGATGTAGCGATTGACCAGGGTGGTATGAGTGAAACCAGCCGTGCCACCTCGTATGATGACCCCACCTATGAAGAAGAAGGAGTCATCCATTGTTGCCTGCCCAACCTGCCTGCATCGGTTGCACAGAGCAGCAGTGAAGCATTGGGGGCAGCTTCGTTTCCCTATCTGAAAGAACTGGCGACTCTGGGTTTAGAAAAAGCCATCGCCGCTAACCCCGCATTGGCCCAAGGCGTAAACACATGGGATGGAGAACTACGCCATGCAGGTGTAATCAAAGCCCTGGCTTTGTAAATTCGTATCTATCCGTAGTTGTTACCCTTGCTCATCAGCCATACCTCGAACTTTCCACAGCATTTTTCATCATTTCATGCATATAGCTTTATCGACTGCTTTTACACATTGCAAAAAGCGTACTGACGGCTGTGAGCACGCCACCTCACTGATTCTTCAACCCTCAAGCGTCATGTTTTTCGACGCATCGTTCAGAGATATCCATTACTCTGAATTCAGTGACCCGGTAGAACGAACAAAAAATATTTTGATGGGACACGACCTCTACCTGCTTCCCGAATATGCAAGCCGCACTATTCAATAAAGCTTCAATATCTTCATGCCAATAACTATTCAGAAAGGGCTCTAATCGCGTAATAAGCCAACGCGTCAATGGAAAACGATATAACAAATGTGTTTCAGGCAACACACCATATTCTGTTATGATTAATGAACCACCTGCGCGCAATGTACGCATAGTTTCAGATAATGTATGAGCACGCGCTTCATGCGGCATTTCGTGCAATAAAAAAAACAATACAATGGCAGAAAAACTGTCGGATTTATAAGCTAAAGACTCAGTATTCATGCGTGTAGCCAGCAAGTCATGTTGATCGGCAGCCTTACTTTTAGCTAACGCCAGCTGCACTGGTGCCACGTCTGTGATATGCAAGGATAAAGGTTTCATCCGCTGGATTAAGTTCGGAGTAAGAGAGCCGTAAACACAGGTAAGTTGCAAGACACTTTCCAGTGGAGCTTGCTCTAATCGCAGCAAGGTAGCATCCATCAGCTTTTTATATTGCCCAAATAAAATAGCATTAATGATCATCTGATGATCAAAAAACCACACTGCTTTGGGCCAGAGATATGCCCACCAATAATGACGTACCAGATAGCCCGGCATGCCACCTTTAACATCACGATATAATTTAAACATACGTTTCACCTCTCAATCAGGCGCATTATATCTTCAACCTCAATATCACTTGTATGCATTTCTAAAGACTTTTTCACTAAACCAGATCATGTATCAAAAGCGCTTTCCCAGACAATATTGACCTGATTAGCATCACCCCTATTTAAAGCTGCGTGATCATTATTCGCTCATTTCGCGAGCCTTTCTCCAGTATTCATCATCTAAAGTATCATTCATCAACAGTCAGGACACGCTTCAAATCACATCCCTCTGTTGTGAAGCATATCATAGCCTGTTCTAACTTTTCGTAATCAGGATTAAATGTCCCTCTGCGAAGATATAGATAACCGGGCTTCCCCTGATCAGTTAAGTATCTGGTATTTGTCTCTCCGAAAAAACTATGCTGCGACTCATTCTGGCACTTTTTAAAGGAGCCATCTTCCTTACCCTCGTAATATTTACAGCTTCGGTATTTGCCATTCACACCATAATGTTTATCTCCCGGCCCCATTGAAATACCTGTGTGGGCAAAGTTCGTAAACCTGTAGCTGGTACCATTATAATTCTGATCAAGATCCTTCATCTGCCGTGTTACAATATCTTTCTCACATGAAGCAGATGGCAATGCTTGCTTTTCAGTAAAGCGGGATTGATACCAGATAAGCGTGCGCTCAGAAACCATTCTATCGCAAAAAAAGTCGCGCGCCGCATACGGGTCAATGGTTTCATCATCGGCACTGACAGCCATCAAGACAGGTACATCCAGTGTATAGATACTGGATGTGAGATTTTTAGTGAGTTCATAAAATTCAGCGCCGGCATTGAGAGAGAACGACTCATATCGCGCGCCATCTCGCTCGCCTTTTTTATCCACCCAATCCATCACTCCTCTCAAATATGGTGATAGAAAAGCAAACTTACTTTTGGCTTTAACTGCCGCCGATAATAAAATAAGTCCTTTAATTTTTTCTGTGTTGCTCCCCTCTTTCATATAGTTCAGGGCCAATGTTGTGCCGGTAGAAAAACCAGCCAGATAGAGTTCCTTAATCTTATCCATCTTCTGAAAACTATGAACACCATAGCTTGTAATACGCACCCAATCTTTATATGTCATGTCCAAGGTATCGCCTGAGACCGTGCCATGACCAGGCAGCAACACCGCCCGGATTAATGCGCACGGATAGGCTTTATGCAAAGAGTCACTGATATTTCTCATCAGATAAGGTGAATCCGTTAAACCATGAATCAGCAGAAAACCTTTTCCACCACCCAAAGCTGAATCCCAACACATGTTATTATCTTCTGCCGGCACCTGAAAAGGGCCACGCATTTTTGCAATTTCTTTACTACTATATCCTCCAAGATAAGGAGAAGTAGCCGCGCCATTCTGAAATCGAAGATCATCCAAAACCGATTGAATGTTTTCACGGCTCTCTTCAGCATAGGTTGAAAACGCAACCGAATCGTCAGGTACAGAAGCAGCCTTTCCAGTTGGCTTCATCCATGCCGGGTTGGAACTGCATGATGCCAGCAATACCAAACCGATGGTCATCAGGATGAATTTAATCCTTGCGTTCGCCATGCTCATTTTCCTCCATAATATTGAGGCCAACTGACGCTGGAACTCAGATGAGTGGGTCTATTGAACTTCATCATCGCGCAACAAGCCATCTGCCTTTAATTGTTCTCTACATGCCTCATAGTGTGATTTCCATGTTTTTTCTACCCAACTATTTCTCTGACTTTCCTTTGCCAAAAACCTGCACGACACCAAACTGCAGGCGATTTATTTTGTTGCGATAATTGATATTGTAATAATCATATCCATAGTCCCATCGGGCATATAGTCCCAAATCACTCCACCCGACAGGTACAAATTCACATTCAAGACCAAACTGAACATTATCTTTTGTCTTTGCTCTTACATTGGGTGATATAAAATGTCTGCCAAACTTGTAGCCCAAATGCGCGGTAGCGGAAATATCATATCTTCCCAGCGCTGGCAGTCTGATCCTCTGTTTTTTTGTTTTTCCGGTTACCGTCACCACATTTGTCTGATAATAATCACTTTGCCCCTGTTCCCAGGTTAAGCCGGTCAGATATTGTCTGACATTCAACTTAGCCCACTTCAGAAGAGGCAGATCAGTAACATGATAGTAAGCGAATTCAACATAATCGGTAGAAAAACTGCCATCGATGGTGTTAATAGCACCGGTAACCGGATCGGTATGCAACCCACTTTGCCCATTGGAATAGTGATGAAACCCCAGTGATAAATAGCGCATAGCTTCTCTGTTTTCACTATTCAGCCAAGCACTGTTCGTGTAAAAAAGGCGAATACCGGGATTATAGCTCGGAGTTCTCACTGGCGAAGAGTTCGATTGTAGCTGCCGCATCTGAATGCGGATTGGAAAATAGACACTAAAGATATGCTGGTTAAAAAAGCTGGAACTATTGCCCGAATCATCGTTAAACCAACGGTGAAAGGAATCTCCATTCAACAAGTTAAGATGCATGTAAATCTGACCTTCATAAAAGAGATCATTTTGATTGATATTTCCAGTCTGATCAATGCCTCCAAGTGCCGTGACATAACTGGCTTCAAAGTACTGTTCCATACTCTTCGAAATCGCCTCAAAACGATCTGTCTCTTTATGACTCACCTCTTGCGTCAATCCACTCACCGGCAACATCGCAAACATCATCAATAGAAGAGAGATCTTCACTACTTTCATGCGCTCACTCCACAGCATAGACACGCAGTTCTAAGCATTCTCAAAAGTAAGTTCCTGCTTCCTGAACCAATCATCACCTTGTTGCTCTCCTCGATTACAAACTTATTATTAAACGGAAAAGCGACCTTATTCTCCGCCACTTAGAACATCAAATAAAACACAGCACCAAGATAAACTCCCCCCACCATCATACAAAAACATTCATATATCATATATAGTTTAATATCTCACATTTTGCACGATTATTCATAGCCTCCATGAAACACGCACAATGATAAACGCCCCTGGAAACCGTCTGTATCTCGCCAGTGAACAAGAGCTTTCAGCATGATATTCTTGACTTGCAGCCAGCCATTCACAGTCTCATTCTGTTTTGAATCCAATCACGTCTTCCATACCTACCCAACCGGTCACCCTGCACGGCCATGTTTATCGCGGTGAAAATCGCCTGCGCGTGGCTTTGACTGGCCAACCAAATAGTGGAAAAAGTACCATTTTCCACGCTGTTGCCAGCACCCGTTACCGCACAGGAAAGCTTACCGGCACACATAAACCCTATGCCGAATGTCCGGTACAAATTGGCGTAGATGAAGTGCATCTGGTTGATCTGCCTGACCTGAACTCCTTGCGTGGTTTACAGGGTGATGACCTTGAAGCACTAAAATATCTACTCTGGGGCGATGCACGCCCTTTGATTTCCCTTCACGAACAGCAAGCTCCTCCGGCTCCTTTTTCCCGGCCGGATGTGCTTGTTTATGTGATTGATGCCAGTGCACTGCAGCAAAGTCTGGAACTTGGCCTTGAACTATCAGAGCTGGGGTTACCCGTAGTTGTCGCGCTAAACATGATGGATGAAGCACACCGCAAAGGTGTTGAAATCGATGTCGAACTACTGTCAAACAGACTCGGTGTTCCTGTTATTCCAACCACCGCCTTAAAAGGACATGGTCTATCTGAACTGTTTGAACAAGTATTAAAAACTGGCAGGAAACCAGTTTGTCCCCTAACGCAACCAGCCAGCCAGCATATTCAACATTGGGCCGCAAAGATGCACAAACTGATTGATCAGCCGGACATCAAGGCTGCTTTTGCCATGCCCAAATATATGCTGACCATGAATTTACTGGAAGCAGATCCATATATACTTTCGGAAATGCAGAGTCATTTCCCTGAAACTGTGCCAGCTATTCTTGCTCTGCATGCGTCTGCCAATCAGGAATTACCAAGACCTTTAACCGAAGAGGTCAAAGCAGATCGCCATCATCGTGCCATCAGTATGTTTGATGACGTCGCCAAACTGATCCATAAACCGAAACTGAGTTGGGAAGACCGACTAGACATGCTATTTTTGCACCCCCGCTGGGGTCTGGTCGGTTCACTGGCTGTATTTGCCGCCGTTCTATTCATGGTCTTTGAAGTGAGCACTGCACTCGATGCCATGTCTGCAGCCAGACTGGCTGAGATGATTTCCGGCTGGCAACCGGAAACTGCTACAGCTGTTGTCGGGCGTGCGGTAGTCGATGGCTTAATCGGACTGATTGGTATTGTTGTGCCCTATATGTTGCCTTTGGTATTGATGCTCGTTGCACTCGAAGAGAGCGGTATCATGCATCGCATTGCTTTTGTCGTGGACCGTTTTTTTCATACCATCGGCCTGCATGGCAAAGTCGCTGTGCCATTTTTGTTAGGGCTCGGCTGCAACGTGCCCGCCATTGCCGCCACCCAGGGGCTAACAAGTGGCCGTGACCGGGTAGTCTCTTCCTTGTTGATCACCTTTGTGCCCTGCTCTGCCCGCTCTGCTATTGTATTAGCGCTCGGAGCAAAATATCTCGGTGCTATCGGTGTGTTGTTACTATTTATGTTGAGCTTACTGGTGATCGCAACACTCGGGCGATTACTATCACGCCGCTATCCAGAGATAAGCCCCGGTCTGATTCAGGAAATTCCGCCCTATGGCTGGCCCAAACTATCACCGCTACTGCACTCTACCTGGAACCGCACCAGTGATATCCTCACCATTGTTGCACCGCTTTTGGTGGCAGGCAGCGTAATCCTTGCCCTATTGCAATTTGCTGGTCTCGATCAAGCCATCAACACGGCGCTTGCCCCGATAACCGTCTGGGCTCTGGGATTACCTGCTGTATTGGGAGTACCCATTCTTTTTGGTGTACTTAGGAAAGAGCTATCACTGGTAATGATTTATCAAGCCCTTGGCACCTTCGAAGTCGGCATGATGCTGGATACCATTCAAATCAGCACTTTCCTCGTATTCCTGTTGTTTTACATCCCGTGTGTATCCACTTTCGCAGTCATGTTGCGGGTCATCGGGCGCAAGGAAGCACTCTTCTCGATTGCACTCTCCATCGGTGTTGCGCTCATCGTTGCGCTTGCCGTACGCTTCTCACTCACCGGTATTCAGAGCATCTTTTAGCTTACCTCATCATCATTAAATTAAATAAATTTCAGCAACGGACCATTATACTATCTCTGGCTACGCCAACCTATGCTTATAACCTTACCCACAACTCCCATCCAAAGGTCAAGAAGAGCAATGATGTACAATCCAACACCCGTAACGGATTAACGATCCAGGATCTCTCGCACAACCTGGCTTAGTTCACTGACAGCAAACGGTTTACTAATGACTTTTTCTTTAGAGTTTTCTCCTCTGACACCAAGCGCACTGAGTTTATCATAACCGGTTGCAAACATGGCCTTCACATCCGGATTTATCTCTCGGATACTTTGCAGTGCTTCCACGCCACCCAATCTCGGCATAACAACATCAAGGATAAGCAGGTCGATATCGAATTGTTGTTCACTGTAAACCTCAATGGCTGCAAGGCCATCTTCCGCGACAAGCACACGATAACCCAAGCCCTCCAGTACATCGCGACCTGTTTCCAGCACAGTCTTGTTATCATCTACAAGCAGAATCGTTTCGCCCTTTCCATTCACAACGGCATCTTCATTCATCGCTATGTTCATTTCTCCATCAGACTCAATCAATGGCAGATAGACTTTCATTGTAGTGCCCTTACCCGAAGATTTTGCTTCAATCACACCGTTGTGTGTTCTCAATGCACCATAGCCCATTGCCAGCCCCAGGCCCGTCCCTTTGCCCGGCTCTTTGGTCGTGAAAAACGGTTCAAAGATATGATCCATATACTTATCTTTAATCCCGCAACCATTATCAACCACTGAAATCACGGCATACTCAACGGCATCCACATCTTCATGCTTGGCTAAAAACTCAGCTGTCGCAAGATAGCGATTTAAATGAATCGTAATGGAAGGGTTTTTCACCCCCTGCACAGCATCAAAGGCATTATTAATCAGATTCATCAACACCTGTTGCAACTGATTGAGATCACCGTTCACCTGCATATCCGACCCAGTAATATTCAGTTCCAGATGAATATTTTCAGGCACTGAAACCTGCTGCATTTTGATGGTTTCTTTTAAAAAGGATCCAATCGAAAGCGGATGCATTTCAACAATGCCTTTACGAGAAAATGCTAACAACTGCTGAATCGTTGCGGCAGCACTGAATGACAGCTTCTCTACCACACCCAGACGTTTCACCACGTCGGGCAACCCATATGCCGCTTTTTTTGCCAGATACAGGTTACCTGTAATACCCGCCAGCGTATTATTAAAATCATGTGCAATACCGCCAACCAGCGTACCTACCGCTTCCATTTTCTGCGATTGATGAAACTGTGCTTCAAGTTCTTCAAATTTCTCAAGGTTCTGCTGGATTCCAATATAATGAGTGGTTTTTCCTGCTTTATTTTTGATCGGTGAAACCGTCAGAATAGCGGGATAAAATTCACCGTTCTTTTTCCTATTGATCACTTTCCCCTGCCATGTCTGCCCGTAAGTAATACTTTCCCACAACTGTTCAACAGGCTGGTCTTTTTGCCCACGGCTTCCTCTTCTGTGTAACCGGTAATACTTGTGAAGGCAGGGTTGATATGTTCGATCATCCCCTTTGGGTCCGCAATGACAATGGCTTCGCCCGACTGCTCCATGGCCTGGGAATATAACCTAACTGTTTCTTCAATCTGTTTACGCTCTGTCACATCCATCCAGCTGGAACGACTATGTAAAACCTTGCCATTTTCATCACAAACAGATGTGACATTCAGACTCACTTCAATCTTGCGGCCGTCCCTAGTTTTCAACTGCAATTCGGCGTTATGCACCTCACCGGTTTCGACAAATGATTCGAATGCGGCCTGAACTCTGTCCATACAATCAGGGTGATAGAGGAAGAAGATGGGCTGACCGATAATTTCGTCTTTACTGTAGCCAAGTTTATCAGCCACGGTCTGATTGCATTGGAGCACTTCAGCTGTTTCTGCACTGACCGATGCATACATATCCGGTGCGTTGTCATACAGGTCAATATACTTCTCTTCCGATTCCATCAGTTCTACCGTCAACTGCTCTGCCTGCTTTAACAGTGAATGCGTCTGCAGGTTTTTTTCCTTAAACACCGCCGCAGCGCGGGTCAAATCGCCAATTTCATCTTTAACCTGATATGGTGGAATTCTTGTATCTTGTGCGCCTTTCGATAGCGCATTAAATGCCGCCGTCAATCTCACCAATGGACGGGTTAAACTGCGACCAATTAACAAGGAGAATAACACAACAAGCAGCAGCGAAATTACAATGGCAATAACAATGCGGGTAACAACCTGCTCAAACATGGAGAAAGTGCTTTGCTCAATAGCACCCATCTCCTGTACAACCTGCTCGGACATTTTTTGTGCATGATATAAAACCTCATACGCCTCAGCTGACATCACCACATTGACCAGAAACAGATACCCACGCGTACGCTGTACCGCCTCCAGAAAAATGCGTTCATATGTATCAATGTTCTGCAGTGCCTTTTGTGTTTCATCTGAACCGCCCTGTTGATTGAGGTGTTCTTTCAAGTTCTCAATCTGTGCTCGGACTTGGCTGAAATTTGCTTTGGTGTTTTTAACATATTTCGGATCCAGTGAATCAAAATAATGCATAGCCGCATTTTCTATCTCCAGCAGCGTATTGAGAATGCGCTCTTCCTGCATAACCTCATGACCATGGAGATGACTGTTTCCCTGCAGCATGTGTTGGCTGAAATAACCCTCGGCTTTGCTGGCAGCCTCACTGAAGTCGTGATTAATCAACTTGGCTGCAAGTCTCTTTGCTTTTGCAGTTGTTCAAATGCCTGCATATAGCTTTGAAGGTGCTTTCTGATTAAATCTGCATGAACCGATTCAAGGTTTTCACCTCCATGAAGTGTAAGCCTCATGCCGTCATATAAGGTATGAACCTGTTCGGCGGCACTCTGATGACCTTCATAGGTATAAATCAGTGCCTGGCGTTGAATTTCAGAAACATTACGTACCAGCTCCAGGTTCACTTGTGCCCGATTAGAAAAATCGACAAAACCTTTGAAATTATTCAACACATTATCGAATGAATAATACGAATGTCCTGCGATAGCCGTGGCAAACAGTCCGACAATAAAAAAACTGGCAAATACTTTCTGTTTAAGCTTCAGAGCACCAAACATCACGACATCACAAATTCGTTCCATTTGAGGAGCGAATATTCATAAGTGTCCATCACCGTGTTCCATACGGCAACATTTTCAAAGCGTTTAATATATGAACCACCGGTTCTTATTTCTCCCTGCTGCACGGATATTCTTCCATCCGTTCCAAGCAAGGCTTCGATTGCCGGCTTGCCATCGTACCAGTAATCCCATTCGGCCACGGACATATGTTTTCTGGCCCGATCGGGGTTAGATATATAATACCCCTGCCTGGCAATAAATGCCCCGGGCCAACCTGACAACCACCAGTTCATAAAGGCATAGGCTGCTTCCTGTCGTTCACCCTTCGATTCGCGGGATAAACACATCACACCATGCCAGGCTCTGTACCCCTCTTTTGGCGCGGCATAGATACATGGAACCCCCATGCCTTTCAGTGCTGATACGCCGGGTGAAAACATACTCTGAATCACTACATCGCCACGTCTCATCAATTCAACAGACTGAGGTACAGAAGACCACACACCTCTGAAATGACCGCGCTTTTTATAATCGACCATAATTTTGAATAACTCGTCCAGCTCTGCTCGAGTCATATTTCCCATATTCTGAAAATCCATCAGGCCGCGCGCTTTTGCCGCCAGAGCCATATCAAACAGGCCAATGCTCGGCTCATTCACCACTGCTACTTTTCCACTGTACTGTTCATCCAGTAGCCAGCCCCAGCTTTCTGTTTCATAGGGAAGACCTTTAGGAATCACTGCCGAGTTATAACCGAAGGAGTCGGTATTATGAACATAGGGTAAAAAGCTGATTTCACCTGTGGGATTTGGACCGATCGAGCCATCGGGTTGCACATAAAGTAGTTTGTATGGGGCATCACCCAGTCCGATTCTCGCATTAGGAGAAATTTTACCCTTCTTGGTCAGGTCATTAATTTCATTCCAGTATTGCAGTTTATTGATTGAAATAGGCTGAATCGCATCTGCCTGCCATAACACATTGATGCTGTTGGACCATTGCTCATACAGATCAAAAGAGGAGGGATCAGTTGATGCTTTGAGCATTACTTCGGCACTGCCACCGGGATAGAATTCGATATTGATGCCCAGGTCTTTCTCGGCTTTTTGACGCAGTTGTTCCTGAAGCGTCACATGTGTGCCAAGCACCCGAATCGTTGGTTTGCTGTCACGTGCACTGATAATACCAGGAAAGGCCAACGTCGCAGCAGTACCTGCCACCATGCTACCGCATGTTTTCAGGAATTCTCGACGTCCTTGTTTATCGCACTTCTTTTTTTCCATTCAATCCCCCTGATTAAACAGACGATGACAGGTTAAAAGCAAACGCTGTGCCATTTACTGAGGGTTTCCCTCACTGTTGACTATATTAAAATTCAAAGACGCAATAGCACTCAGATCAGAATAAAAATGCGGAGAAAAACGTATGCCGCCTGCCCGGTTGGCACAGATCACACCGGATGCCATCAGTTTACGGTATAAGGCCGCATGCCCTGCTTTGTCCAGATCAACATTTCGGAACGTCACAATGCCCGCAAAACGCCCCTCTTGATCTGGTGAAATCAATTCAAGCTGCGGTTCTGACTCCACCCATGCCATCACTAATCTTGCATTTTCAAGCAATGCTTTTTCTACCTCGACCATGCCGACATCTTCAAATAGAGAAAGGCTGGCATTGAGTGCACAGATGCCCAACATATTGGGGCTACCCGGTTCAAAACGGCGGGCGGAACCGGCAACACTCCACTCAAGCGCATCAAAATCCCCTGCCCGTTCCACCATATGCCAACCATATTGATGCAACTTCAATAGATTACGTGATTCAGGATGTGTATAAAACACCGCTAGCCCTTCCGGCCCCAACATCCATTTATGACCATCAGCCACCACAAAATCAGCCTGACATGCCCGAGCATCAAACGCTAACGCCCCTAAACTCTGGATCGCATCTATGCAAAACAGAATCTGGTGATCCCGACAAAATGCCCCTAAACAGTTCAAGTCCATACGCAGACCTGAGCCATACTGAACGGAGCTGACTGTGATCAAACGGGTGTGCTCATCACACCGGGCCATCATGGCTGCTTCCGGATTATCGTTGGCACTGACATCCGCCAAGCGAAGTTCTACACCCACACCATGCAGGGATTCCCACACAATACGATTGGAAGGGAATTCCTGATTGGTGGAAACGATATTGTCGCCCGGCTTCCAATCCAGCCCATAGGCAATCAGGGAGAGTGCTTCCGAGGTATTTTTGACCAGTGCAATATCGTCAGATGAAGCAGCGTTCAATAAACGTTTGAGGCGCCCTCTTAACGCACGTTCGGTCTTCATCCAAACTGGATAATCTGCTGCCCCGCGATACATATTTTCATCGGCAAATGCCTTGACTGCATCACGCGTACGTTTCGGCCAAACACCAACCGCAGCGTGATTGAGATAAAGTAGATCATTATCAAGTGGAAATTCATCCGGTACTATTGGGGGCATCATCCTACTCCAGCGCAGTGGTCATTTTCCTGTAAACGGATGAAATATCTTCAACCCACCATTTATTCACAGTAACCACTCTGAAATCAATATCTGCAGGTAAGATAGACTCATTCTGTAAACGATATTCAGCTTATGCTTATTTTCACAGGGAAATACTGAAATTCAGCATCTCCCTGGATAAAAACCAACGCTCAGGCTCTACGGTCCTGAGCAGAGCGCCTTTCACCATGTCTCCGCCCTTCAACCCGACGATCTACACTTTCTCTGCGATTTTTATGTCCCTTCGTTTGTTGAGACTCTATCTGCACCGGTTTTTTCAGATGATCCAACCCTTCAAATGAAGAGTGAATTTCTGATTCGCGATTTTTTACAGCTACAGCCGCCGGTGGAGTAATCTTTCTTTTGGTAGAACCCGGCTTCTTCTTTTCCTGCTGCTTTAACTTTTCGAGATGTTCTTTACTGAAATGATCATGTTTAGGATCATAATCAGTGCTTAAATCCACATCATTCGGATCATAAATATTTTTTTCTGCCCCGCTCCGTAAAAGAATCCAAGCTGAACCCACTGCAATAACAATTAACACGGAAATAATAATCACATCAATGTCCATAACATGCACCCCCAATAATGATGATACCAAAAACCAGTAAACATACTGAAAGTTTCATCATTCGTAAACCCTCACTCCGGATAATTTCCTATAAAGCAGGCAACAGTATTACGATACAGACACTCATTTAATTTATTGCGGCAATTCTTTTCCAGCTATTGCAGCAGACAAAGATCAGTCTCTAAAATTCGTAAACGATAATGGTCTATCCGAATCCATACCACGTGTTAGCTCCATCACAGCCTGTAGATCATCACGTTTTTTTCCTGTGACACGCACTTGATCACCCTGGATAGAGGCTTGCACTTTCATCTTTTCCTGTTTGATAAGTTTAACAATTTTTTTAGCCAGATCAGTGCTCACACCCTGTTTGATTGTAATAAGCTGACGTTTGGTGCTACCACTGGCATCTTCCGGGTCACCATATTCCAGACATGATGGCTCAAGTTTACGGCGTACCAATTTAGCACGTAAGATTTCAGTCACAACATTGAGCTTGTTAATATCATCACCCACAACCGTGATAGAATCTTCACCCAATTCTATGCTGGCATTACTACCTTTAAAGTCATAACGCGTGGTGATCTCTTTATCCACCTGATTCACTGCATTCGTCATTTCCTGCATATCTGTTTCACTAACAATATCAAAACTCGGCATAATAACCCCTCTATCAAATCTCTTTAATGCCAAACTGTGCCGCTTCAATCTTTGACAAGCAATGCGTCGCACTTAGATTCGCGTCAGCAAAGGAGATACAGCTTGTCCAACGCGTTCAAACATGACTTTTCAGATCAAGTGCCGGCCCACAAGTCGCGCACACGGCTGCCTAAGACAAAAGGCCTGAAAATACCACATCTACATCTGCCATCTCCACGCTGGTATCCCCTGTTTGGTGCCTTGGCAGGATTCATCTTTATCCTGCTCTTTATTGGTGGCGCCGGTCAGGATGCCCGTGCCCGCATGAGCATTGAACATACCGAATGGCTAACTGCAGATGTAAGCACCGTGAACAATCAATCGCCACAAGAACGTCTAGTACGTGTCCAGTCTGGTGATAATGCGGTTAGCGTTCTTACACGCCTCGGCTTCACCAGAACAGATGCTCACTATATTGTGAACGCTGCCAAATCCAGTTATAAGCTAAAAAATATTAATATTGGTAATGCCTTCAAACGCATAGACAGTAACTCCGGCACCGATGTTTTCTATAATATTGATGCTAAGAAGCAACTGTATCTACACCAGAACAGTGGCGAAAGTAACTGGCAGAGTAAGATACAGAAACGTCAAATCCTTACGCGCCACCGCTTGGCAACAGGTGCCATTCACGGAAGTCTGTTTGCCAGTGCCGAGAAAGCTGGCATGGATCAACGCACCACTATGAATCTGGTGGAAATTTTTGCCTGGGATATCGATTTTGCTCGTGATATACGCAGTGGAGACAGCTTTCGTGTGGTTTATGAAGAACGTTTTGATGATGAAGGTAATATGCTGGAGAGCAGCATTTTTGCTGCCGAATTCGTCAATCAGGGCAAAAAATTTGAATCCGTTCGCTATTTAAATGCCAAAGGCAAAGTCGATTATTACACACCTGACGGCAAAGGCATGCAAAAAACATATCTCAAAGCACCAGTGAAATTTTCACGCATTTCTTCCCGTTTCCGCACCAAACGTAAACATCCGATTCTGGGTTATACGCGTGCCCACCGCGGTGTAGATTATGCCGCCCCCAGTGGCACCCCGATTCACGCACTGGGAAATGGAAGAATAAAATTCAAAGGTTGGAAGAGTGGTTATGGCCGTTTTATCCTTATTCAACATAACACACGTGAACATTCTACCGCCTATGCACATATGCGCAGTTTTGCCCGTGGTATTAAAAAAGGCACCTATGTAAAACAGGGACAAGTGATTGGTTATGTTGGCATGTCAGGGCTTGCTACCGGCCCTCACTTGCATTTTGAATTCCGTTCCCGTGGTCGCGCCGTGAATCCATTGACAGTGAAACTTAAGCATCCTTCGGCTCCGGTACCCAAATCAGAGATGGCCCATTTCAGACAACAAACAGCCCCTTTAATGGGTATGTTAAAAGACGCGACACACGATCAAAGCTGGGGTTAATTAAAGAATGCAAAAAGATGCTGAAACCAATACTCAGAACATCAGTATGACAACTGAGCAACATGGATGGCTCAAAAAAGCACATAAGGTGCTGGATATAGAAATTGCGGCAATCCAGTCGCAAAAGGATGTATTGGGTGCTGATTTTATAGCAGCAGTACAGGCAATACTTGAGCTCCATGGTAAACTGGTTGTCATTGGCATGGGTAAATCAGGTATTATCGCCAAGAAAATCGCTGCCACATTTGCTTCCACCGGCACCCCTGCATTTTTTGTGCATGCCGCTGAAGCCCAACATGGTGATCTTGGCATGATTACCGGCCACGATGTGGTTCTTGCTCTCTCACACAGTGGCGAAACGACCGAAGTCTGTGGTTTACTCCCTGAAATCAAGCGTAGGGGTGCAACTGTTATAGCCATTACCGGCTCAACAACATCAACTCTAGCCCAGCATGCGGATATTGTATTACACATTCCAGTCACCCTGGAAGCATGTCCATTAAACCTGGCGCCTACCGCATCCACTACGGCCACCCTGGCTCTCGGTGATGCCCTCGCGGTAGTCATACTCAAACAACGTGGATTCAAGGAAGAGGATTTTGCGCGCGTACATCCGGCCGGCAGTTTGGGCCGAAAATTATTACGCGTAGCCGATGTCATGCATCAGGGTGATGAGTTACCGCTTGTATCAGAAGAAGCCCCGCTGAGTGAAGCCATTATGGTGATGAGTAGCCACCGCATGGGCATTACAGGCATTACTGCGGCAGGCAAATTAATTGGTTGCCTGACGGATGGTGATCTGCGCCGTATTCTGGAATCTGGACAGATCGATATCAATGTACCTGTGTATGAGCTTATGCACCCTGAACCTGCTACGATCACATCAAGTAAACTGGCCAGTGAAGCTTTATATTTTATGGAGACTGAGAAAATCACAGTGCTATTCGTTTGTAATAACGCACAGCAAGCCATCGGAATTATTCATATCCATGATATTCTGCAGGAGGGTATAGGATGAACGATCATCAACAGACCGATTTAACACAGAATTCAGGCTTCGATTTCCCGTTTGATAAAGCATTGGATATTCGCATGCTTATTCTTGATGTCGATGGCGTCATGACAGATGGCTGCATCATCATGGATCAACATGGTGATGAACTAAAAGCTTTCAATGTTCGTGATGGTCACGGTATCAAAATGTTACAACGCGCGGGGATCAGCATAGGCATCATTACAGGACGCAGCTCTGCTGTGGTTGCAGCACGCGCACATGATCTGGGCATAAAATTCGTTATTCAGGGCTGTCTGAACAAAGCAGAAGGTTTACGCCAAATGGAGCTTCAGAGTGGTATTACTGCCAATCACTGCGCCATGATGGGAGATGATGTACTGGATTTACCTCCTATGTATCAATGTGGATTAAGCCTGACTCCAGCAGATGCTCATCATGCTGTGCTTTCATATGCCGACTGGGTATCCGATTGCGCCGGTGGCCGTGGTGCCATCAGACAAGCTTCTGAAGGTCTGATTATCGCAGCAGGGAAATGGGATGAAATTGTTAAATCCCGTTATGATATTACTCCGGCCGCGTGCGGCTGGAAATGTTAAAGCACTCAGCATAAATGCGACCAACACTCTGGCGCAGCATCAAATGGATTAGTCTGGGCATTTCTGTTTCCAGTATTGTGCTGGCCATTGTACTACTGGGCATGTCTGGCCCGGAACAGGCTACCTCCACAACCGCAACAGAAGAACCGAACACCCAGGTGGAAAGTCCGGTGATGGTCGAAAGAAAAGACGGCAATGTGGTTTGGACACTGCGGGCAGAGGAAGCCAATCAACAGCTCGATGGTAATATGCAACTCACACACCCGACCCTAGAGCTCTATACCGAAAACCAGCAGAAGATCATCATTGTCAGTCAAAAGGCATGGTTCAACCCCATCACGCGAAATCTGCGTTTCGAAAAGGATGTATTCATCCGTTATAATGTTTGGAGCGCCTCCTCTGATCTTTTATTGTATATTAGTGATTCTGATGAGCTTCAAATGCCGAACGCATTCAAAATATGGGGTAAAAGCATTCAAGCTCACGGGAAAAATATGCACTTGCACCGCGACAGTGAACAGGTCACTGTAGATGAAGGAATCTGGATAGAAGATTCTGAACCACAATGGCAAGGAGTGGCACAATAAATGTTTCAACAAAATGGCCTTAAAACGATCCATATTCAACTTTTTCTCATCCTCTCCATTGTCTGTTTTCCACTGCAGAGCTGGGCAGGATCCATACAGATTGAATCCGGAAAAATGGTTCTACTGCACAAAAGTAATCAGGTGGAATTCACCAAGGACGTGCACTTAATACGTGATGAATTTGAACTGTTTTCCGATCGTTTAGTGGCTTATTACAATGACAAAGACCTTGAACGCGCTGAAGCGTTCGGCAACATCAAACTCAAGCAAGGCGAAGTGACAGGCAGTGCTGATAAAGCCGTTCTCAATCAAAAAAGCAATACGCTCACACTCATCGGCCATGCTCTGCTGGAACAGCATGGTAACCGCCTTGAAGGTAACAAAATCATTCATGATATCAGCCTTGAAAAAACACAGGTATTCCCTGTTAAAGGTGGCCGCACACATATGACCATCGAATCCAGCGATGATGGCAATGCCATGCTCCCTTCTGCCCAACCCAGCAAGAAACAACATGCAGGGGATGCAAAAAAATGAGTACCACTCATCATCTTTCTGCCCATGGCTTGAATAAAAGTTACCGTACGAAACAAGTGGTTTCAGATGTTAACCTTGATATCTTTTCCGGCGAATGCATTGGCCTGCTTGGCCCGAATGGAGCGGGAAAAACCACCAGCTTTTATATGGTCTGTGGCCTCATTCAGGCCGATAGTGGAGAGATCTCGCTGGATGACACCGATATCACGCACCACCCCATGCACATCCGTGCCCGAAAAGGTATTGGATATCTGCCTCAGGAAGCCAGTATTTTCCGCAAACTTACTGTACGCGAGAACTTATTGGCCATTTTTGAAACACTGGCGCTGTCTGACAGCCAAATCGAAGAGGAACTGGAATCACTGCTAGTCGATTTTGGCATTGAAGCTGTACAGCATCAAAAGGCATTCACCCTCTCCGGTGGTCAGCGTCGCCGTGCAGAAATTGCTCGTGCACTGGTCACCAAACCAAAATTTTTACTTTTAGATGAGCCTTTTGCCGGCGTGGATCCCATTGCCGTGGAAGATATTCAAACCATCATTGCTGATCTGCGCAGCAAGGGCATCGGCATATTGATTACCGATCACAATGTACGCGATACCCTCTCCATTTGTGATCGCGCCTACCTTATGGCCGACGGTAAAATTTTCATTCAGGGTAAACCTGATGAAATCGTTGATCATCCCGATGCACGCAGGCTTTACCTGGGTGAAAGTTTTTCAATGTGAGTATCTGTTTATAATTCACAATAGTAACAATGATTTCCTCATGCCACACAAGCTTGTAGCGTTGTGGCATTGATTATGGAGTGAAACATACACAGTGATAAAACAACCACAGGCCGAACAATCCATTGTAGTCGCTATCACTGGCGCTTCTGGCTGCGCCTATGCCTTGCGCCTGATCCAGCGCTTGTCTCAGGCAGGTGTATTACAACACATACTGCTTTCCGATGCGGCCAGAGTCGTGTTCAAACAAGAAGCTGATCTCCAATTGCCTGATGATACCGCATCCACAGCCCTGTCACTGGCCGGTCACCTCAACATACCTGTCGAATCTATACGCTGTTACAGCTTGAACGACTGGTTCTCACCTACCGCATCCGGCTCTGCCGGCATCAGAAAAATGGTCGTAGTGCCCTGCTCCATGGGTACATTAGCACGCATTGCATGTGGCGCATCAGATAATCTGATTGAACGGGCTGCCGATGTCATACTCAAAGAACGTCGGCAACTCATTCTTGTACCAAGAGAGACTCCGCTCTCCAGCATTCATCTTGAAAACATGCTCAAACTCTCTCAAATGGGCGCACATATCATTCCCGCCATGCCCGGTTTTTATCATAGGCCTGAAACCCTCGATGATATTATTAATTTCCTGGTTGATCGTATTCTTGATCATCTGGATATTCATAATCCGGAGGCCAAGAAATGGGGGCAATAAAACCGCACCAATCACTCCGTCACACCCCCTTGACCCTTTTCTTGCTACTCTCATGCGCTCTATCCGGCTGCACAGCAGTTACGGCAGTCTCTGCAATACCAGGTACGCTTTATGGTGCAGTCTCCGATCAATTTTCCAGTGAAGAAGTCAGCTTTCCATACAGTATCCGCGCCTGTCTCGTAGCAATACAAGACAGTCTTAAAAGCATGCGTCTTGCTATCGACATACTGGAAATTCAACCGGACGGCGGCTATGGCATTGCCTTTAACAATAAAAAGCTGAATGGTAAAATCACCTTAATCAAACAAACCGAAAGCCTGACCACCATCAAGATCAGCGTTAAATCTATGACTCGTGAGGAGTCAATTGAAGATGCCGTCATCAAAATGGTAGAAACCACATTAAAGAATCAAATCCAAACAGCCAAATTTCAACTCGCTGCCTATCAAGATCTACGGGCGCTGCCGTCAACCACATCACAACATCTCGGTTGGTTTCGTCCCGGGGCAATGCTTGATGCAAGTAAAAGTGATGTGGATGGCTGGTTAACAGTAGCACTACCATCGGGTGAGTCAGGCTATGTTCAAGGTGAATTCGGTCACCATAAAACAGTTTCAAGATAAATATCAAAAAGAGATATGGAGCAACACATGACATCAAATAATCAATCCATGGATGATATCGCAGAAAAAATTGCCGGTGGCCTACGCATGCTAGGTGGTTTTAAACAGGGCGCTGAGGCTCAAGTGCGCACCATTGTTGAAGGTGCACTATCCCAGTTCGATGTGGTTACCCATGAACGCATGCAAGTTCAGGAAGCGATGCTTGGAAAAGCCAGGGATGAGCTCAGCATTCTGGAAAAGAGAATTGCAGAACTTGAAGCTCAGATGAAGCTACTGACAAAATAATAACTAATGAGGCACCTTTTCGTGCCTCTCTGTGAATATAGTGTGTGCATTGCAGATAAGCGTTATATTGGCATTGCTTTCATTGAATTATTCGGAATACTAAATTATTTCGATTCGCAATGTTAAAGCTGCCACTGAATCAGGCTGGCTCAACTATAAGATCAATATTGAGGAGTACGCTGATTCACATGATAACAGATAGCCAGATGATACATCATGTATGATACGATAATGATTTTGGCACTACTGTTGTTTATCAATAGTGCCGGTGGCTTCTATATATATCTACGTTTTGGCCCTAGAAAGCTCGTAATGGTCCACATGAGCAAAGAAGAGCACAACAGATATCACGAACGACTGCCCCCGATAACCTTGCTCAGCAGTTTCGGTAGAAAACTGGCTCTGCTCGCCTGTGTAAGCATAGCTATCTCATTATTGCTGTTTTCAAATTTACTACTTGCCATATAAACGAAGGGTTTTCCCGTAAGCACAAGACAAACCGTGCCTATACTTTTCCCTGCTAATTAGACTGGCAGCAAGCCATTCATCGACATCTCCTTAGCTCATATCAAACATAGGTTCACCATATTTAGAAGCCCGGGTAATATCTCCTATTCAGGTGCGACAAAAGGAGTGAGTCATTTCAACACACTAATGATGCATTTCAACACACTAGTGATGTATGACACATTTCACTGTTTCAGGCCCCTTAGAATATCCATATAGAAGGCTTGGCCCTTCCGATGGTACACAAGATAAGGAGTCCATATGAAAAACTATCGTCCTAAAAGACAACAGATATCATTCACACAAAAACTCTTTCATTTAATTACTGTACTGATTCTCGCTACACTTGCGTTTTTCATCACCCCTATTACATCACAGGCATCCACAGCTGATGAGATCAACAATGAGCGGTTAATGTTAGGATCGCTTTGCGACTGTACTGCTGCTAATGACGATGCTGTTTGTCACATTCCACCTAACCAGTACGATGTACGACACACCATTCATGTCAATCAATCAGCGATCAATGACCACCTTGCTCATGGTGACACTATGGGCGCATGCCCTGGAGATAAGGAGAAGCTTGCTTCCATCCAAGATGATCTCGATGGAAGCTGCACATGTGCCGATGGAACCGTTGGTAACTGGTACTACAACTCACCAATCTTAACGCAGGATAGCACACTTAAAGATATGTATAGCCGTAGATAATGACTACACCGAGCTTAGCTAAGCCTACGGCTGTCCTGGTTCTCCACTTCTGACAGGACAGTCGTAGCACTAACCACCGTTCAATGCGTATAAAGAAATGCATGCAAATGCCCCTCCCCTAAAACAAACGCTGTCAGAAAAAAATCACTACCACATAAATGAAATAGCCAAATCCCCTGCTCTTGATTACTCTGCGGCTACTCAAGTAGAAAATAACAGCGTCACATCTATTGAGCCCATCGCTACAAACATCGCCTTTAGGTACTGATATGAAATTGAAGAACAGAGATTTTCCTGACAACCCATTTTTATATACCTATGCCATCATCATGATTTCAGCAGGTCTGGTCATGCTAGCCGCTACCGGTCTATCTATTTGGCAGGAAAACTGGCTCTGGTTTGCAGGTGGTTTAATCATCTCCATTGTCATTTTTGTAGTCTTAAACAAGAAATGTCTGCGTGAACTTTCCTGTCCCAAATGCAAAAAACATATCGCTTTTGAGGCAGGCTCAGGTGTTGTCTGTAAAAAATGCAAAATAGCCTGGCAATTAAACTAAGCGCATCAATCATCGAAGCTATTTGGCAGATACTTTTTTCCACCCTTTAATCACTTTTCAATAATCCCGCGCCCCATCACCCTATTAACTTTCAGGTTCGTTTAAGGTTCAACGACAAGTATTCGCATATACATTAATACATCAAGAGGCATTCAATATATGAACAAAACAATAAAATCATCCCTGACACTGTGCATGATGCTTGCATTTGGAACAGCAGCACATGCTTCAGATCCTTATGTAGGCACTGGATTTGGCGCATTTAATCTGGGTACAGGCATTAGCAAAAAAGCTGTTGCAGGTGGTTATATTCAGGTAGGTGATGATTTTTCCGAATTCGTTGGGGCTGAACTACGCCTTGGTGCTTCTGGTAAAACAGGTGAAGAGCTAACAGCTCAGCCAAGAACCCGTATTGATTATTTTGGTGCTGCATTTATTAAGCCCAAATATGATATCAATGATCAGTGGATGGCATATGGCCTAATCGGCGTTGCAACACTTAAAGCAAGTTACAGCCAGGGAGCATTCCCTAAGCAGAAAAAGACACGTACCGGTTATGCCTACGGAGCGGGTATACAGTATCGCATTGCAGACAACTACAGCATCGGTGCTGAATGGTCTCACATGCTGAGCAAACCAAAAACTACTGCTACAACGATCAACACCAACTTTAAAGGGCTCGAATCAAGCATGTTTACTCTGAGTGCAAAGTACTATATTTATTAAGGAAAATCTGATTTATTCAGTGCTTCTTTAGGCCACCCTTTTTCTCCCTCCCCCCCTTCTGAATGGGGTGGCCACCAAAGAGGTGGAAGCGAAAGCTTCCACCTCTTTTTCTTGCTTTCACAGGAATCAACAAACTATATCATTCGATTACTTTTTCTTAGGTCGAAACACCTTGCACTGCTTCGGATCAGCAATCAGAAATGGACCTTCAACCAGGTCGATACAATAGGGTACCGCTGGAAATACCGCGTTCAGGCAATCATCAATAGCCGATGGTTTACCCGGTAGATTAATCATCAATGACTTGCCACGAACACCAGCTGTCTGACGCGATAAAATCGCCGTAGGTACAAACTTGAGTGACTCCTGACGCATCAATTCACCAAAGCCCGGCATCATCTTCTCACATACGTTTTCAGTTGCTTCAGGCGTGACATCGCGTACTGCCGGCCCTGTACCACCGGTGGTCACAATCAGGCAACAGCCCTCATCATCCGCCAACGCTTTCAGAGTGGCTTCGATACCATCCTGATCATCAGGAATAACGCGGCTCACAGCCTGCCAATCTGATGTCAGCACGCGCTCAAACCAGGCCAGCATCGCAGGCCCGCCCAGATCCTCATACTCACCACGGCTGGCTCGATCTGAAACGGTAATAAATCCAATTTTCGCGTTCATTTTTTAATCCTTTTTGGCCACAGATATATAAATTAAACACAGACGAAAAATAATCTGTCTTATCCTTATTCCAATGCAGCGCATACAATATTTTTAAACCCAAAGCGTACAGGCTTTAGACCCACATAACCTTTTATATCAATTTATCTCAACACTCTGTTATTGTGAAACGAGCCGGTAGCAACCCCGCCTACTCCCCAATTGTCATATCTTCACTAAACTGTTTCATCTTCTTTAAGGAGCGCGCTTCGAGTTGTCGCACCCGCTCTATCGAAATACCAAACTCCTCTGCCAACTGTTTTAACGTTGCAGGTGGTTCGATCAGGTGGCGCTGCTGAATAATATATCGATCCCGAGCTGATAACACCGACATCGCCTGCTGCAACTGATTACGGGTAGAATCACCCCAATCCTTGTCAGCCAATAGTTGTTCAGGTGTATCTGCAGGCGATGGCAATTCCAGCACATGCCCATCCTCTTCTGTAGCCGCATCAAGCGAGTAATCACGCTGTAAAAAAGAAGAGGCAATGGCCTGATACGATTTACCACTTGTGCCATGTGACTCGGCCACCGTTTCCAGATCTCTGCCTTCAAGTGCAGCAATGGCGTGTTCAGCCTTCTGCAAGCCTGCAAAAATACGCCGTTGCAGTTTATTGGTACCCATTTTGACGATGCTCCATGAGCGCAGAATAAAATCGTGGATCGAGGCACGTATCCAGTAAGAAGCAAAGGTTTTCAGCCTGAAACCACGCTCGGGATCAAAGCGTTTTACGGCATGCATCAAACCCAGCGTGCCCTCCTGAATCAGATCTTCCTCAGGCAGTCCGAAATGGCGATATTCACGCACGATAGCTGCCACGCTGTGCAGATTGGCATTGATCAACTCCTGAACAGATGCCAGATCATGGTCACGATGCCATTTGCGTGCCAGCTCCTCTTCTGTCTGCCTGTCCAGCTTGGGAATTCTGCGCAGCTCCTGATAAAACATATCAAGGCTGGTCAGCGACTTCAGCGCACTGTTATTCGTCAATGACATCCTCCCTCGTGATATACCAATCAACGTACTGCAAAAGCATAAAATCGTCAAATCAATACGACTCTTCGCTCCTTATTTCAGGAGTCTGACATGATAACCGTTCACAAATCTTTACATAACAGAAATCTTCAGGAAACAGAGTAGCTCTAATATTCCCCCTGTGCTTCAGACAAACAATAAAAAACACAGGAGATAATCATCATGACAGAACATACAGAAGAGAAAACAGAACAGCATCAACACGAAACAGACAGATCCAAAAAATGCTGTAAAGGCCATCATAAGTGTCGCCGATTAGGCAGAGCCATATTTGGTATTTTAGCAATTGTCGGCATTGTTGCATTGGCGGGTGCTGCTTTCGGCTCATCGTGCGGATATGCGGGTTGGCATCATGGCGGCCATCACTGGAGTGAAGTCGATTCCGCCAAACAGATGAATCGGATGACAGAGCGACTTATCGAGCATGTCGATACCACTCCCGCCCAAGAGCAGCAGATCAAGACCATCACCAGCAGCTACCTGCCTCAAATCCAGACCATGAAAGGAGGTCATCTGAACAGTCGCAACGAACTTACAAAGACACTCACACAGGAACATATCAACAGAGCTGAATTGGAAAATGTACGCCAGGATGCACTCTCTTTAGTGAATAAAAACAGTAAAGTAGTCATACAGATGCTGGCCGATATTGCAGATGTGTTAACACACGAGCAGCGCCTGACTCTGGCGGCTGAATTCGCTGAATTTCACCATTCACACTAAATCCCATAGTCATGCTGCCGGTTCAAACATATACTGGCAGCATGACCACAGGTGATCCATTAGGCGACATATACCCATGCCAAGCATTCTGATTATTGAAGACGACAGAGAGCAATCGCAAATGCTCTCCGATTATCTATCGGGTGAACATATGGAAATTATCACCTGCCCCACAGGAATTGATGGTCTGACTCTGTTGCGCGATGAACCCTTTGATGCGCTGATTCTCGATGTCGGCCTACCTGATATCGATGGTTTTGAGGTTTGTCGACAGGTCAGAACCTTCTCGCAACTGCCCATACTGATGCTGACTGCTCGCGGCGATGCAATGGATCGCATTATAGGGCTTGAAATTGGTGCCGATGATTATCTGCCCAAACCCTTTAACCCGCGTGAACTGCTGGCCCGTCTGCGTGCCATTCTTCGTCGCACACAACATACTCACCAGAGCAGTGCGCTGCGTTTTGGCCGTTTGGAAATCCATCCGGATGCACACGCGGTATATCTTGATGGAGAGATGATCAATCTCACCGGCTACCAGTTTGATCTGCTCTCTGTGCTGGTGAACCATGCAGGCCGTGTGATGTCACGCGATCAACTGATGGATGCGCTCAAAGGGCATGAGCTTGAATCCTTTGATCGCAGTATTGATGTGCATATTTCTCGCATTCGCGGCCAAATTGAAGATGATCCGAAAAAACCACGTCGCATTCTCACCATTCGCGGCACCGGTTATGTCTTCGCCCGGCAGCAGGATTAGGAAGAGTACCATGCGCCATAAACTCTACCTGCAGATCTATGTCGCCTTTCTCGGCGGTCTGTTGCTGTTTGCCCTACTGGCCGGCATTACCTGGAAAGTGATGGGAGATGTGGATGAAAACAGACACTTCGAATCAGGGCTGAGCCTGTTGCTGACAGAAGCCTTGCCTGAACATGCAGCCATCGAAAAATCAAAGCAGACCATGCTCAAACTGGCTGGCGAATTTAACGTTCGACTCAGCCTCTACAGTCGCGATAACAGACACCTTATTTCAACTTCGTCCAGGCTTCCACTACCCAAAGAACAGCTCAAAATCGGTTGGAATCACAGCCGTGAAGGTGGCCAGTTTGTGTTGCATCTGAGTGATGGGCGCTGGTTGGTTGTCTCCCATCGGGACAGACGTTTCCCCGGTGCCATTGTGGTCATCATCCTGCTGCTGGGTGTACTTGGGCTTGCAGCCTACCCGCTTTCCAAACGGCTTACCTGCCGTCTGGAGCAGTTGCAAAAACAGGTTGATGCATTCGGCCATGGAGATCTGAAAGCCCGAGCTCATATCAAAGGAAAAGATGAGATTGCTGTGCTTGCCAGACGATTCAATCATACGGCTGATCGCATTGAAAAACTGATCGAAGCCCAGAAGCATATGTTGAGTGGTGCTTCTCACGAGCTCAGATCACCTTTAACCCGTATGCGCATGGCCATTGAATTGATGCAAGAGACATCCATCAGCGATACCAAACAAAAACTGGAATCGAATATTCTCGAACTGGACAACCTGGTCGATGAACTGCTGCTGAGCAGCAAACTCGATGCCGGTAGTGCTGTGAAACCATTTGAAGAAATTGACCTGCTGGCGCTGGCTGCTGAAGTTGCATCCAACTATCACGCGGATGTTTCAGGCAATCCGGTCATCATCTCAGGTGATGAACAGATGCTGCGCCGCCTGCTGCGTAATCTGCTGGAAAATGCAGCCCGTTATGCTGCCAAAGCCCCTATCTCGATTGCAGTCAGTGGCAGCTCCCATTGTGCCCTTATTCGCGTCTGCGATGATGGCCCCGGTATTCCAGTATCTGAACAGAAACAGATTTTCGAACCCTTTTATCAAGCCCGCACGGGTGAGCAGTCGCATGGCAGTATCGGCCTTGGTCTGGCCTTAGTGCGTAAGATCGCCCAACAACATCACGGCGATGTGCGTTATATTTCAGAAAACACACATGGTGCCTGTTTTGAAGTCAGCATTAAACCAGAATAGATATCAAAAAAATCACAGTAGAATCCGTCAATGAATTAGGATTCATAATCATCTCAAGATTCAAACCACCGCATACAAAGCAAATTAAAGGGAAATATCCGTTTACCTCACAATCCGAAGAATTCATCGTCCTATGCTTTGCTAACCTTACTATACCAAGTCGCTCTAGCCTTACCATGACGTTCAATAAGACCAAGCTTTAAGAGTTCAGCCATTCTGTTTTTCACCGTAGGTTTGGATACATTAGTAATGATTTTATAAGCTTCAGATATAGTAATCCTTCCATGCGTATCAAGGTATTGCATGATAATAACACACTCTTGAGAAAGGTGACTGTATTGTTCCAGGCTGTCTGTCTTTGCTTTCAAATGATCTTTCTGCCGTTTAAGTGAGCGCAAAAAGAAACCCAACCATGGTAACCAGTCAGTTTCCCCTTTAAGCGTTTTCTGTGTTCTCTGTAAGGCTAAGTAATAAGCATCCTTGTTTTTCTCAACAATACTTTCTAGTGAACTGTAAGGAATATATGCATACCCTGCCTTGAGCATGAGTAGAGAAATCAAAACACGGGAAAGTCTACCGTTCCCATCCTGAAACGGATGGATGGCTAAAAAGACCACGTTAAACAGAGCTATCACAATGAGTGGGTGATAGCTTTTATCTTCTAATGACTCCCTCGCCCAGTACACCAACTCCTGCATCTGTTTTGGTGTATCAAAAGCTGAAGTGGTTTCAAAAACTACGCCCAGACTATTACCGGCCCCATCAAAAGCCTCAACACTATTAGAATGTTTTTTGTATTCGCCTCGGTGACGTGCATCTTTGCTTGCATGCCTAAGCAGGCTGATATGCAACTGTTTGATGTAATTTTCAGTAATAGCAATGTGTTCAAAGTTTTCAAACACTGTTTCCATGACTTCAGCATAACCAACAACTTCCTGTTCATCCCTATGGGCAAAAGAGCCTTGGCCTACTTCCCCTAATAAAGATTCAATCTCATCATCCGTAAGTTTTGAGCCTTCAATGCGGGTAGAAGATCCAATGCTTTCAATAGTAGCTACATGACGAAGTTTTGTTAGATAGTCAGGATTAAGGTTATTTTGCACCTTCCACCCACCATTAAACTCATCAATCTCTGAGATGGTTCTCAACAGTTCAGGGGTGATTATCAGGTTCGTTAAGTTCATATTCATAGCGGTTATTGGTAATCCTTTTATCCGATATTATCCGATTCTATCCAATAATCAAATTTATTATCCAATAATGATAACCTCACCCATAGAGCATTAGCGGGGATAATCAATCAACTATAGCGTCAATTATACTGTATCTTTAAAGGGGAACGTCCCGTTTGCCTTCGCCCCGGTACAGTAGGTGTTTCATTTCTAACTATAGAATGAAAAGATAAATATCGGATTTCGCCGATAGGTCTTTATGAAGAATATCATTAGCACTATTTCCTTATGCATCGAATTGGATTCCAAACATCCTCCACATATCTCAACTACCCTTACATTTATTCTGTGGCAAAAAGATACACCTTAGCAAAAAGTGATATGTGTCACATCTGCTATCCGCCACATTTCTAAAGTTCGTGCCACAAGGAGTGACTTTGACATGGAATTTATTCAAGCATTTATTATTACTTTATTAGTTGTCGGATACATTAACGTTCGTCGCGCATACCATTAATTCATAGCGTCATCATCGGTAGAGTCAGACTCTATTGATTCAAGACGAGGATCATTGTGTAGGACTGTCTTCATACTGCTTGGCAATCACACAAAACGCTTCTTCAGCGGCGATAAAGGCATCGACAATATCCGGATCAAAATGGGTGCCTCGGCCTTCCAGAATAACAGCCTTCGCTTTCTCATGTGAAAAGCCAGGTTTATAAACGCGCTTTGAGATCAAGGCATCATAGACATCAGCAACTGCCATCAGGCGACCGGAGCAAGGAATAGCATCACCACTTAAGCCTGCCGGATAGCCACTACCATCCCACTTCTCATGGTGGGTCAGGGATATCTCTCTGGCAAAGGTCAAAAACGAATTCGTACCCAGATCCTCCTCTGCGATAGAGAGTGCATCGGCACCGATCTGAGGATGGGTCTTCATGATCTCAAACTCCTCTTGGGTGAGTTTACCATTTTTTAGCAATATAGCATCTGGAATACCCACTTTCCCCACATCATGCAGCGGTGCCGATTTGTATAAGAGATCAATCGTTTCATCATCCAGATAATCTGCAAATTTCTGTTGATTCTTTAGCTCAATAGCCAGTGCGCGCACATAACGCTGGGTACGTAGAATATGTGCGCCGGTTTCATTATCACGAGCTTCAGCCAGTGTTGTTAGAGCCAGAATACTAACATCACGTGTGCAGCGTAACTCCTCGGTTCTGTCCCGAATCACTTTGACTACATAATTGGTATGTTTGGCCATCACACCGAATTCATCGGCTGAACTGATCGCTATACTGCCTGAATAGTCACCCATGCTTGCCTGCGTTAACAGTCTGTTTTGTGCATCAAATGCAGCGTGAATATTGCGTGAGTAGGAGAAAACGACATTCAATGTATGCGGCAAAATCACGGCCAGCACAAACAGAAATTCTTTAAGAATATCAATACGCCCTTCAACCAGGGTAATGCTATCGCCAACCTTCACCAGCCAATCCAGATCTTTGATGACCAGTAACATAAATACGCCAATGACCAGTAACAGGCTCGCACTGGCAAAGATCGCCATTTTCGAGGTGAGCGGAAAATAGTTCAGGAAAGGGTCAATCACAATATCCTGTTCAATCACCTGTTTTGCCACACTGCGTTCCGCCTCAAGTGCCAGATCAACTGCTGCAAAAAAACCGAGACCGGTGATGCCAACAATCATCTTCAGTCCGCTGCCCAGTGGAAAATCAAACATCATGCTGTTAAACACTGTTAGCAGCACACCTGTCGCCATAAAAAGTGCCATCTCCAAATTAAAAGCAGATCTGACCTGATCTTCCAGTGCCTTGCTACTGAGCCAGCGATTCCACAACTGAGCTCCAAGAGCATACTGGATCAGAAACAACATGATGATCGGTGCCACCACCCAGAATACCGATAAACCTTCGATAAAGGGACATACCTGCACTCCGTAAATCGGAACAATCATCATTGAAGCGGCGTAATGAATGACTCTGCGCATCAGTTCTCCTTCATTAAGAGGTAATCGCTGGAGATTGGATTATATTACAACAGCAAATCTTCGACCAGATAAACAAATGCAAACACTAGGGCAATCGCATTAAACATCCCCTCTTGCTCTTTGGTAAAACTGTTTCTTTTTGTCATTGTGCGAATTTCTTAGCGTACTGCAGGGATCGATGGCTACCGCTTACACACTTATTAAGGTGGCCTGAAAAATTACCCGGCGTCGGGCTTGCGCAGCAGTTCAACCGATGGATTGGCACTGTCAGGACGGGCTACATAACCATGTGAGAGTAGTAGTTCCTTGAGTTGCTCCTGCTGCACCGGGCTTCCCGGGCAGTCATGATGCGTCAGTTTGCCATCTGGTAGGGCATCAAAGCTCACCTCGCTGTCATCAGGATCGAGCCATACGGAACGAATGTCATCATATTGGAATCGAAGCGCAGGTGAGAATAGGCGGTGGATTCGGACTTTATCTGCGGAAAACTCGATGGATGTAGCTTCATTCCTTAAAGTATAGACATGCATCAAACCTACTCCGATCAAAGCTATGGAAACCATTCCCCAGTATTCGGCGCTGGCCAAGGTTTCCAGTGCCGGTTCTTTCAATACCGATATGCCATAGATCACAACGCCAAAGAAGATGAAAAGCACCAACAAATTGATTCCGGTTGAAATACGATATTTGAAGATGACGCTTTGCTTCATTGCTTTTCTCCCTGCGGTAATGCGAAAGCATATAATTTATAAATGCAAACTAGTACACCGACCATCTTATATTGGCGGATACAGCGGGTCGAGAAGGCGTTAGCTGCTAGGCGAGCGACCGCAGGACTAGCCATAGCTCATTCAAGGGAGTTCAACAACGCAGATGGCGCTTTCTCGACCCGCCCGAAGGGAGTCCGACTAATGCACCATCGCTGTGTTACCCTGCTTGAGAAGGGCATGCCATTATCTGCGCAGTGGGCCTTGCTCTGGCACATTAGGCGGATTCTGAATCCGTCAATATAAGCTGGTCGGTGTACTAACATACGTGCGCATTTGAAGCGATTTCATTGCGTGCCGATCATGCGAAAATCATCGCGAATAAGATCCTCGATGGATTTATTTAGATGCAAAATAACTTACACTGACCTCTGTTCATCCATCAAGCACCCCCGCACCCTTCTCTCTTTCACGCGCAATCCATGCTTCTTAACTACAATAATATCGTATGCAATCCTAACCCCTGCATGATATCAATTTGCCAATGAAAACAATGTATTGAACCACCTTGTAGCGCTATTTCCTTATCCATCGATATGGCTATAAAACAACCACGCATCATCTTCCTTTATATTTGTCATGTGACGAAAAAGCATATATTAGCGAAACGTGATATATGTCACATCTGCCCACCGCTACATTTCTAAAGTTCGCGCCACAAGGAGTGACATTGACATGGAGTTAATTCAATTGGTTGTAATGACATTTTTAATCGTCGGTATTGTAGATATGTGCCGCTCATACCGTTTATTGGAGAAATCAGCATTTGTGAATGGTCAGCTTCCATCACAGCAGCATATTTCTCCATCATCCGAAAAAGAACTGAATGCAAAAACTGTGTTGGTTCAGACTAAGCGCCCGCGCCTCGCATCGTTCCGTTTTGCATCCAGGTTAGCAGCATCGCAATTTTCACACATCTCCGGCAATTCAAAAATTCTATACCCACCGACGCATGCAACAAATTCATCAGGCCGACACAATAGACCTGTTACCTACGCATGAAACAGCCATGGCGTGATGCATTCTAGTTTAAGTTTAAAAGGAAACGTTTGTTCCACGCTGTAGTGCTTTCTGTGCAACACTGCCTAACAGCAGGTCAATGCCCGTGTAACATCGCTTGCTTAAGGTCATTGTCAGCTGGTTTCTTGCCCAACCAGACAGCCAGCAAAGCCTTCTGAAAATCATATCCGGGAATACGCCCTGCATCCCTACCCCTGAGTATCACCCGGGTTGATCCATCACCCAAAAAATCAAATATGAAGTGATCGCCTGCATGCGCATCAACAAACATGGCATTAAACTGATGCAAGCGTTCCTCAAGCGTGGCAAATGTTTCAGCTGATTGATTCTTTTTAAATCCGGCTGTCCAGCCACCCGTTAATTTCTCTTGATCCACTTCATCATAGAGAATATCCATTGTCACCCGTTTGGGCAGTGCGCCAGAGATAGCTTCCTGTGCAGAGGTGGCCGATGAACGCAAATAGAGTGCTCCGATATAGATATCAAAAAAAAATTTAGACCGGACTCCGGCCCCGTTAAGTTGCAGTTGTTCACCCGCAACCGTCGCACGATCCGGTACACTGACCCCTTCCAACTCCACTGCCCAAGCCGGCGAACTCATCATCAACAATGCAAACAATAATATGCGTTTCATCACCTTTCCCTCCGGTTTATTGAACGGGTTTATTTAGCAATAATGGAAGAAAATTGATTTATATCAAGATAAGTCATCTGCAATCATGGCCATCATGCAACGTTAATCTCAACCACGGCGAGCAGCTGGCAGTAAAATATTTCAGCATCGCCGTCATCCTGTTCGCAGCCCATTTTCTGTGATGCCCTTGTTAAAAGGTGCCTGACTTGACTATTTCTGCAATGGCCGGCCGGATCAACGCTCACGTTCAAAGTGAGGGATCAGTATTCGCTAATCCCAATTGAAATTGATACGCTTTTGGCATGGATGAGATATATAGCATCAATGATGCTTCATTTGAGAAACAGCTTGCCTATGAAAAAATCAAACTGCTCTTTGATAATGCAGGATTAATCTGTATTGGCACCGCGATTACCTATCTGGCGATGGCCGCCCTCTTCTGGACCAGCGGATCGCACCTGTTACTGCTGCTCTGGCTGGCCAGCATGGCGACTGTCCTATTGGCGCAAACCTGGACGCTTCATCAGTTTCGACAATTAACGGCGAATGATCCAGCCATCCATTTCTGGGCCAGACTTTTTGCTCTGGGCTCGGGTATCAACGGAATTGTTCTGGGGATGCTGCCTTGGATCGTGATGGATGCCTCCTCTGCATTTATTGTCATTTCTCTGATCGTGATCACATGCGGTCTGGTATCGGCATCCATCGGCACTAACTCTGCTTACCCCTTAGCTTTTTTCGCCTTTGCCACCCCTGCTATTCTGATGCTGGATGCCCGTCTGGCCATTGAAGAGAGTTTAATTGAATATGCTCCGCTGCTATTGATTTATTTTGTTGCCGCCTCGATGGCTTCGAAAAATTTTTCAAGTCTGGTGCACGAATCGATAGAAAAATCTTTGCAAAACAAAGCGCTATTGAAAGAACTCGAAATTAAAAAAGATGAAGCTGAACGCGCCAACCGCCAAAAGACCCGCTTTCTGGCTGCTGCCAGCCATGATCTGCGCCAACCGATTCATGCCATTGACCTATTTGCCGATGTGCTGGAACAAAAACTAAAAGATGGGGAACAGCAACAACTGCTCAGTAAAATGCGTGATTCGGTGGGTTCCATGGCCAGCCTGCTCGATTCATTGCTCGATATGTCCAAGCTAGATGCAGGGTTGGTGCGTGTAGAAAGGCGATCTTTTGCACTTGCTACACTGGCTTTTAACCTTCAGGAAGAGTTTTCAGGGCAAGCAAACGATAAACATTTACACTTCAATACAGCCATCGATACCGCACTGCTGGAGCGATGCATCATTGATTCCGACCCTGCACTGCTGGAGAATATCCTACGCAACCTGTTATCCAATGCGATAAAATACACTGAAACAGGTACGATTACCCTGAGTTGCCAGCACCAGAATGGTAGCTATGTCCTCAGTGTCAGTGATAGCGGCATAGGAATTGCAGCTCATGAGCAGAAAAAAATATTCGATGAGTTCTATCAGATCGACAACCCGGAACGTGACCGCAGCAAGGGCATTGGTCTTGGTCTCTCCATCGTCAAGCGCCTCAGCCATCTGTTGGAGCACCCTTTTAGTTTCACATCAGTCGCCGGCCAGGGCAGCAGCTTTACCATCTGCGTTCCGTCAGGCCAGGCAACCGATGTGGCCGCAGCCATGCCTGAGGTGAGGCACAAACTCGTCGCCCATATCATGGTCATTGATGATGATCAGACCATTCTCGAAGGCATGGAGAGGATGTTATCAACCTGGGGATGCCGTGTATTAACAGCTCAATCTATAAGCGAGTCCACCGATCTACTAAAAAATGGGGATTTCCCTGATCTGGTCGTTGCAGATTTCCGCCTGCGCGATGATCAAACCGGTGTCGAAGCCATTAGGGCAGTAAGAAACATTGCTGGGGATCCCAAACTGCCGGGCATCATCATCACGGGTGATACAGAACCAGCCCGTTTGCACGAGATGAAAGTGGCCGGCTTTGAAGTATTGCACAAGCCCCTTAAAGCGGTGCGTTTGCGTGCATTGATCCAATTCGCATTAAAACAGAGAGAAAGCAATCCGTGAATACACACGAATTAAAGCCAAAGGCTAAAAACAAATAGAGAGAATATCCCGGTTTGGAGCTGTTTTTTAATTCGCGTGTATTAGCGTGTACTGCGAGGTGAATTGAGCTTGCGAGAGAGATAGTACCTTGAGGGTATTCGCGTTTCGTTTCTATGTCTAAATCGTGTGTGCTTTCTGGACGGCCTGCGTGCGACTATTGACGCCGAGCTTGCGAAAAAGGGCTGAGACATGCTGTTTCACAGTGCTGCCGGTCAGATCCAAAGCAATAGCGATCTCTTTATTGGATTTACCATCGATCAACATCTGCCATATCTGCTGCTGACGCGGTGAAATGGACGTGGCTTCCGATGTTGCTTCCGGTGAATGCTCAGAACTGTTGTTAAAATATTTTGACGGGACATAACATTCGCCAGCAAGCACCATCTGGATCGCGGCAAGCATCACTTTGCTCGCTGATGACTTTGAAATAAAACCCATCGCACCAGCATCCAGGCAGCCTTTCACCACATAACCGGCATCATTGCCCGAGATCACTACCACCGCAGTTTGCGGTGCTGATGCGCAGATATGCCGAACGCCATCGGAATTGATAATACCTGGCATATCAAGATCCAGCAGCAACAGATCAAACAGATCTTCACGCTTTAGATGTGCCTCGATCTCACGGCGATTTCTGGCTTCAGCCACATGCACTGGCCCCAGTCCCTGCAACAGCACACTGAGCCCGTCACGAAACAAGGCATGATCGTCAGCAATAAGGATATTCATGACACCAATCATTGACCCCCACTCTCCTAATGTAAACCAGCCCAAATGTTTAACCAGTATAGTACAAAAGTATTAGGTATAACACCTTTGTCTGTCTGCCCCTTTTATTTGGCCAACGTAGAATACACCTTGAATGATGATTCATACGAGCTAAAAAAATGGCTCAGAACTGCTGATTTATCATCACAGATCCATATAGGGGGATAAAATGAAATATAAAATATTATGCTCGGCAGTAGTGATTGCATTTTGCAGCAATGTTGCCTGGGCAGATGAAGCGCGTGAAAACAGGCATGATATTGAGATAGAAAAACAGAAAATCAGTAAGAAAATAAATGCTGCAAATATTGCAGTCAATAAAGCAGCAATTGCTGCAATTCAACTCACACCCGGGCCTCAGGGTCCACAAGGAGTGGCAGGTGCTAATGGCACAAATGGTGTTGATGGCGCAACTGGTGCTCAGGGCCCACAGGGTTTAGCTGGCGCTGCAGGCGCGACTGGTGCACAAGGACTGGCTGGTGCTGATGGTACAAACGGTGTTGATGGTGCAACCGGGCCAGCAGGGTTGGCAGGTGTTGATGGTACGAATGGTACAAATGGCACAAATGGTACTGATGGTGCCGTAGGTTTTAACGGAGCTGACGGTGCAGTTGGTCAAACAGGCCCTCAGGGCCCACAAGGTCCTGCAGGATCTACCGGAGTCACTGATCCTGTAGCGTTGAATGCGGCAATCTGCGCGCTCTACGATGCTGCCGGAGCAGCCAGGCCGGCAATTTGCCCTTATGCTGTTGGCGATACAGGGCCGGCAGGCGGAACTGTGTTTTATATTACCAATGGCGGACTCAATGGATTTGAGGCTGGTCCTCAGATGGGCCCTGCTACTTGGGGCTGTCAGAATACACCTATAGCTGGAGCACACACTAGTTCAGGAGCGGCTAATACAGCGGCCATTCTGGCAGGTTGTGCAACACCTGGCATCGCTGCTCGCGTTGCTGATGCGTATGTATCTCCGAATGGGTCAACCGGATGGTTCCTGCCTAGTACGACTGAGTCATCTTACATGCGGTTAGAAAAAAGTGCGCTTGGAATTACAACCCAGGTGTATTACACCTCCACTGAGTGGAGTGCGGCATATGGAATTAAGTACCACTTTTTTGACGGCAACCAGACAGGCCAGCAGAAGCAGAATGAGGCAGCTCTATATTTCCGTCCGGTACGAGCATTCTGATACCTCAGTGAATCAGCTAAAGCGGAGACTTCCCTTTTGGCTATAAAGTGAATACATGATCATTAATCGAAACGGCCAGCTTGCGCTGGCCGTTTTTTTGGTCATAAATCGGTATCGATAGAGTTAAACTCAATGCATTTCTGCAATGCTGTCATTGACTGCCACATGATCAACGCAACGTTTTAAATGAAACTTCGAAAATGCACGAAACAAGCACCTTGCCACCTTTTCTTATGACTTATTTCTTAACCGGGCGGCAGCAACTTAAATTTATGATGACTAATAACTCCAACAAGGTATGTTAAATCCATGGCCTGCTCAATTTACATCTTACATGATGATCTCACCTCTCTATCTGGTCTGGTTATGAATAATTTAGTGCCAAGCTGCGCATAATGCATGCTGGAAAAGCGCCCGTGTGGATAGAAGCAGGACTGGTTGTGTTGCTTGCATACCTGCTATTCAACTGGATGTTTCCAGCCGATGATATCGTTACACCTATCGAGCCGCTGGATCAAAGCATGCATTCCTCTGAAGCGCTACCGGATTTGGCGGAGCTTGTTGCAGTTCCCCTGTTTGGCAAGGTTCCACCACACGTCCCAAAAGCTGCGCCAGTGCAACAACAGGTGGCTGTGGCTATCATCAAACCTTTGACTTTTCGTCTGCTCGGTACGGTTGTGGCAGGTGAAGCCTCATCGGTGATTCTTTCACTTTCAGAAGGTAGCGAACAACAGGTTTTTACTGTCGGTGATTTCATTCAGCCCGGAGTGAAGCTCTATTATGTGGATGCCAATGCAATGGTGGTTGAACGTGCGGGAAAGCTTGAACGGATCATCATGGAATATAGCGAACGACTGCATGCCAACGTAACTGGCGAGGCAAATACTACAGCTGATTTATCAACGCTGATGACACAGGCAAAGCTGGTCTTGCATCACGATGGAGATAAGGCAGATGGTTTTGTCATCACTGGCATTGTCGTCAATTCGATTTATCACAAGTCTGGCTTATACAATGGTGATCTTATTCGCAACATCAATGGTATAGAGTTAGTTAAAGCGAATCAGATTGATGTTCTATACAACGGCATGCGCAACGCCTCAACGATAGAGCTGGAGCTCATACGCTCAGGCAAGCTTAAACGACTGAGTTATACCGCTCCATGACGCACAGTTAGAAGAACACCACCACTGTTGGTTAAATTTGATTCACCCATTCGCAGGACCGCCCTGCCCTCCTGATCAGTATTCGATTGATCTATAATCGCTTGATCCCCTCTACTAAGCTGCCAAATAGGCTCACCCTATAGTACAAAAGGACTAGTCCTAGTACCTTTGTCTGTCTGCCCCAATTATTTAGACGGCTTATCATAAGCAATTGATGATGTTCCGGACGAGCTGATTGCGCTAACTGTAAAGCTTCTGATTCATCATCACTGATTTTATATCAGAATATTGGGGGCTAAAATGAATCACAGACTATTCTATTCGGCGTTGCTACCTGCATTTTGCAACAGCACCACTTGGCAAGTTGGCATCATAAACAGATCATTAGCCCGGTTTACATCCGGTCTGGCGGATCATGCAAAACCGGCCGCACTATGTTTGACCATGTTGGCGGCGACTCTTGTTGCTGCTCCTGCACAGGCCGCCGGTCCGGTCGTAAGTTTTGATGCCAGTACCCTTGCCTTAACCAACGGTGCGGTTGTGTCGGCTTGGGGGGGGCAGTCTGCCGCTGGCACGCCAACCTATTTAAGCGCCCAAACGCCCAATGGCAGCCCGGCCGTGGAGTTTAACGGAAGCGATCATATGGGTAACAATATTACCTTGCCGGCTGCAGGCGGGGACTGGATCCTTGTGGCGGTCATCAAACCGACAAATATCCATGCCTACCATAATCTGGCCGACGATAGCGCTGGCGCCAGGCCAATGCTCTGGATAGACCCCGCTTTCAACTATGAACTCAACTATGGTGGCGGCGGCGGTGCCAAGGCAGCCGGTACGGGAACCGGTGGATGGGATGTTGTGATTGCAGATTCCTCACTGAATCAGCTATATGTCAACAGCCCGACAGCCAATGCTTCCGGTGGAGGCGCTGTTTCTTATACTGCGGCAAAGCTGTTCAATTTCTTTCATCGTGGCGGTGGACAAACATTTCAGGGTCAGGTTGCTGAATTGCGTATTTACAACAACCGCACCGATTTCGGCGGAAATTTTTCCGCGCTCTACAATGAAATGCATGCAAAATGGATTGCAGCACCTGCCGCTGTGCCGCCATATTTCCTCGAAACTTTTAATTCCAACACGCTGGGCCCGAATCTCACCCAGCTTGAGGGTGCATCTGTGAACCTGAGTGGGGCCAACGTTACAACCACTGGTGGATGGGGTGTTCCCAAGCAGCTCGTGGCTACCATCGGAACAAACTATGACACGATCGATTTCGTTGCTGAGGTCACAGTCGTGGCGCACAATCAGAGTACCTGCAGTGACGAGGTTTATTTCGGACTCGGCAAAGCCGGCACCGGCGGAACCGGCGGTTATCCGCTGGACGGACCTGTGGCTCTGCTCAGGCATATCACCATGTGGGCAGGAACCTGTTCGGCTAATGCCAATATTAATAACCTGACGATTGCGACCAATGACATACCCGCATTTCCAGGTCATGGCACTGAAATTACCAACCAATCGAATGTCGGCCCCGGTTTCGGCCCGTACGTTCTGCAGTTTTATCACGTTGCCGGCATGGTCAGTTTCTTTGTCAACGGCGTGCAGTTCGGCCCGACAGTGGATGCCAGTCAATATTACTTCGCAGCTGGCGCCGGGCGCGTCTTCTTCGCCGGTGTTAACGTCAAATTTGACGACTTCTCGATTCAGGCAATCCCACCAGCCAATGCAGCTCCGACAGCCAATGCTGGTGCTGTACAGACTGCACAGTGTACGGGCATATCCAGCGCTGACGTCGCGATGGATGGGTCAGGATCATCCGATCCGGATGGTGATACCCTGACTTATGCATGGTCATGGACCGGTGGTTCGGCCACGGGTTTAAGCCCGACTGCCTCATTCCCACTGGGAACAACTACAGTGACACTAACTGTTGATGACGGTAATGGAGAAACTGCGACATCAAACACATCGGTGACGGTAGAAGATACAACCGCTCCAACGGTCAATGCGGGTTCGGATGTGATCGTAGAAGCGACCAGTGCAGCCGGTGCGGATTACGATGTATCCGCACAGGTGAGTGCTTCGGATACTTGCTGTAATGTGTCCACCAGCATTAGCCCGATTGGAACATATTCACTCGGTGCCAATACAGTAAGCGTAACTGCAAGCGATTGTGCAGGAAACAGTGCCAGCGATACGATGGTCGTCACGGTCGTGGATACCACCGTCCCTGTTCTGACTGTGCCTGCAAACGTCAGTATCGAAGCCAACGGCGTGTTGAGCACGGTTATTATCGGCACAGCTACTGCAACAGATCTCTTTGGTGCAACAGTGGCCAACGATGCGCCAGCAATATTCGCTCTGGGTACTACGACGGTTACTTATACAGCAACAGACGGCAACGGACTGACTTCAACTGGTACACAAACAGTAACAGTAGCTGATACGACTGCT